>NZ_QAYL01000014.1 GCF_003408705.1 Mycobacterium uberis | reverse complement strand
TCGAGCCCCTCAACGTCATATATTCAACGCATTCCCGGCGCAGGACACTAGCTGACTGACAAAGCCGATACCACTTCACTAGACTAGCCCGGTCTGTCCAGCAGTGAGTGGACAGCGTCACCCTGCGTGAAGAGCACACCACCGACACACCGGCCTCCGACTCGTACCTGCGCGGAGCGAGATTGCTCAACGTCGCTCCCAACACAACCGCCGTTTTCGAGGACGCATTGTCCGGCGTGCAGGCCAACCAGTCCGGTAACTTCGACTTCTTGGGTGCATATCAATCGCACAGACCGGGTGGGCCAGGCCGAGGCACTGCACCGACATGATAGTCATCGACCCCGCCACAATGCTGCAGAGCATCATCCCCGACGATCACTAAAGAGGATCTCTTCCCGTCGAGCCCTGACAAATTCTCGACCCAGCTCGACCTGAACCTGCTAGCCCAATCGGAACCTTGTCCAATGGGCACATCAGGTTGCGCAGCAACCTCGACGAGGGCAAGCTATACGGCCTGACGGGCACCTATCTGAATTCCTCATATCAAATTGGATCGCTGCCCGTACGCCGAGGCCAGATGCGGGTATTCGTGAGGCCAGTCAGACCGTCGTCGACGTCTACTAACGACAAGATTTTGCGTCTGTTCAGTCGTTCGACGTCCGCTATGGCGAAGCAATATCCGACGAGCAGGTCTTCGATCTGCGCACCGGGACGCTGACTGCTGCACGAACTGGCACGCGCCGACGAGCAAACAAGTCAAGGTGGTGTCCACCCGCTTGATATAGCTGACACACCGCAGTGTCGCAACTATCGAATACATCGCCAAAGTGCTGGACGAATTCACGCGCGTGACCGTGCAATCCAAGTTCGTTACTAACAAGGACCAACTCGAGATCTCAGGCGACCCGCGGATATCGGACATTCTGGAGAACTTGCTAGAAGCCATCAAACACGAAACTATCGAGCACAATGTACTGTATTATGCCCCAGACCTAGGTCGGCTCCCTCACGATGGCCGCCGGAATGGATCACAAAATCGGAAGTGCCCGGACTAGTCGAGATCACCGCCGACGCGTGTTCAGACTTGGTTCGGACCACCGTGATCTGCAGGCTGCGCCCAGGGCAAACGCTGCGTATCGTTAACTAACTAGAGTACAGTTGGTCCAGTCTGCGCTCCCGTACGACACTGCGTAACCAGGCTGCCACGGCGCTACACACCACCCGTTGCAGCGGATGGTCAGGACTGCTAATTGGCAACGGACCTACTTCGACGGCTTTTAGGACCACGCTGGCGTCTAAATCGAAACACCATGATTCGCTCAGGTTATTTAATTGCTGCAGGCCAGTGCGCGTTGAACGGCGCGCGACCCCCAGCAAGGGACTCACCGCGGAACCGGCCACGCCTTTACGGAATACCGAGGGTTTCGTGTTGCCGATACTTACCTACATCGCGCCGCATGTGGTTGCCAACCCGCTGCTGTGGCGTGCGTCGACATTGCAACTCTCCAAGGAGCGAGCAGGCGAATTTGGGCTCGACGGTGCCAGCTTTTGTTGACGAACCATCCACGGGCAGGAGTGCTCGGCGTACTGGCCGACGGGGACAACAGCGTGGCACATTAACGCCGACATCGCGATGGCCTTCGAGCGGTACCGCATTGTTACCGGCGATCATCCGTTGGAGGAAGAGTGCGGTCTTGCGGTGCTCAGCGAGACGGCCTGGTTGTGGCTCTCACTTGAGTACCACAAACGGCATGGCGCCTGGTGCCTCGATGGAGTAACCGGTCCCGACAAGTACACAGCGGTGGTCCATGACAACGTGTTCACGAATCTAACCACTGCCGCCGATGCCTGCGCCATCCCAAAGCGGTAGAAGCAATGGATATAACGACCGAAGAATATGGCCGCCTGGTGCTACGCGGCCAACGCCGCCAACATTTCGCACAACAAGGAATCCAGTGTACATCAGCAGTGTGAAGGGTTCACCACCTTTGCGGAGTGGGATTTTGAATCTAACACCCCATACCCGTTGCTCTTTCACGAAACCTACGTGCTGCTATATCACACGCAAGTGATCAAGCAGACCGGCTTGGTGCTGGCGATGCAGTGACAGAGTTATGCATTCACACCTGAACAGAAGGCGCGCAACGTCGACTACTACGAACGATGCGTGGTGCGCGACTCGTTGATGTCGGCGTGCGTGCGCACAGGCGGCGATATGCACCGGGTCGGGCATCTAAAGTGAGCTCACAACTATGCTTATGAAACTACGCTGACCGACTTGCGCGATCGGCATCGCAATACACGTGACGAGTTGCACATGGCCTCACTCGCTGGTGCGTGGACGGCTCCGGTCGGGGGCTTCGGTAGCCTGCGCAACGACGAGGACATCCTGTCTATCGATCCCCAACTGCCCGATGGCATCTCGTGCCTACGATTCCGACTGCGGTGGCGCGATTTCAGGCTGACTGTGGACGCCAGGCATGCCAACATCACCTACATCTCACACGACGACCCCGGCGGTGAACTGACCACCCGGAATGCCGGAGAAATCTCACACTGAAACCGGATTCACCTTTGACCATCGCAGTGCGAGCCCAGAAGCTACTCCTGTTGCCTCGTGACAGCCGCCGGCCCGCAAGCTAGTATACTCACGGGCCAGAAGTCGCTGATAGTCGGTGTGACTCGACCATCCGAGCTACTTCGGTGTGCACAGCTATGCGTCGGTCAGGTCATCGATTCCTGTCAGCAATCAAATTACAGCACAATGGCATTAGCGACTGCCAGCCATGCGCTGCGATCGCTGCTGTGGCGTAGCCGCATGTCACAGAGAGGCTCCGCAACGTTGGAAAAAGGCTGCTGTAGCTGTCTCGCCGGATAGCCGTCGAGTAGTGTTCGGGCCAGAACCCATATATGCCGATTAAACGTGCGCTCGACGACGTCATCCGACACCACGAAGTGCAAGCAGACCGGTCAGCGTCATCCCCAGGTGACCGAACACAGCACCGACTAACTTCCCAGGTACAGAAACATTAGGCCATGGCTGAGCTTCGATCGGGTGACGATATCGCGGATCGATGTCGCGGCCGGACCGCACTCGGCAAACAAGCCGGTAGCGGCCTCCAAAGATTGCCGCCACGACCTCTTCACGTCCGGTTGGGTGCCTTGCACAAGTGGGTTGCCAAAGGTGTAGTCATATGACTGCATAGGCTAGCAAGAGATTACACACATGCTAAACGTCCCCAAGTTGAACATTCTGACCGGGGGCCAAATCGACTAGAGTGCACCTAGGCGATGACCTTGACACGGTTAACCAACGGAGAGATCCACCAGGTACTAATAGCCTACAGGGTGATCTTCTTCCGCAGACAACACCACCTTAACGACCAAAAGCATCTTGCGTTCGCGAAGTTGCTGGGCACTCTATAGTCAGCCACCTGGCCGCCGCTGTCCTCGCCGCTCACAATGCACCGACAATCACGCCGATCAACTCCGACTACGGCAAGGTGGCACGCTGGCACACCGATGTCACCTTCGCGGCGAACTACCCTGCGGCCTTGATCCTACACACGGTCACCCTGCCCAATTACGGGCGAGTCGAAGCTATGGACTTCCACCGCGGCCGCTTACCATGACCTGCCCGAACTGATCAAATTACTGGTCAACAACCTGTTGGCATTGCACACCAACCACTACGACTACATGGCTCCCAAATCGGTTGAATTGATGCCTGACGCGCAGCGGGAGTTCCGACAACCCAGATTTCCGGACCAAACACCCAGTGATATGGGTGCACCCGGAGACCGGTGAGCCCATGCTGCTGTTGGGAAATCTTTTGCGCGGCTTCGTCAGTCTGAGCAGCCGCGAACCACGCGTGCTGCTGAAGTTGATGCAGCAACAAAGCACCATGCTCAAGAACACCATCCACAAGAACTGGAAGCCGAGCGACATCGCCGTCTAAGACGGCCGGGCAACACAGCACCAAGCAATCGACGACTACGACAACCAGCCGCTCCTCATACATCGAGTTACCTGGATGGGAGATGTTCCGGTCAACATACACGGCGAACGCAGTCGGGTAGTTAGTGCCGCGCCACTGAGTCACGCCAGCTGAGCGACGTCAGTAAACGTCACTGACCGGATCAATTGGCAACCACCGCAGCGCTCCTGGCGCCTCGGCGGGCACCACCGGGTACTCCGGGGCGATCGGGGCCAGCCGACGATACACCTCACCCTGCCGCGGCCGCTGATCGCTGTGCCCCTTGTTGGGCCACAGCGAGGCGGCCCGCTCAGCTTGCGCGGCAATGGACAACGACGGGTTGACACCCAGATTCGCCGAAATCGCGGCGCCGTCCACCACGTACAGTGTCGGATAGCCGTAGACCCGGTGATAAGGGTCGACGACCCCGTGCTCGGGACTGTCACCAATCACCGCACCACCAAGAAAGTGCGCAGTCAGCGGGATGTTGAATAGATCGCCCCAAGTGCCACCAGCCACGCCGTCGATCTTGGCGGCGATACGACGGGTAACCTCGTTGCCGATCGGGATCCACGACGGGTTTGGCTCTCCATACCCCTGTCTGCTGGAGTACCAGCGGATGCCCAGTTTCCCGCGCTTAGTGAACGTAGTGATCGAATTACCCAAGTGCTGCATCACCAACGCGATCACCGTGCGCTCGCTCCACTGACGGGGATTGATCAGCCGAAGCGTGCGGTGCGGATCCTTGCTGGCCTGATGCAACAACTGCTTCCATCGCGGCACATCGGTTCCCCCGGGGCCGGACCCGTCGGTCATCAAGGTCTGCAACAACCCCATCACATTGGAGCCCTTGCCGTAACGGACAGGCTCGATGTGGGTGTCCGACGTCGGGTGAATCGACGATGTGATGGCCACCCCATGGGTCAGGTCCAAGTCGGGCGAGACCTCCAGGGTCGCGGCGCCGACAATCGACTCCGAGTTCGTCCGAGTCAACACACCCAAGCGCTGCGACAGACGAGGCAATTTACCTTGGTCACGCATTCTAAACAGCAAATGCTGCGTTCCCCACGTGCCGGCGGCCAACAGCAAGTGTGCAGCAGTATACGTGCGCCTATCCCTGCGCAGCCAACTGCCAGTGCGGACCGTACGAACCTCCCATAACCCGTCGGTCCGCTGCTCGAATCCTTTCACCGTCGTCATCGGAATCACTTGTGCACCTGCTGATTCCGCAAGACCTAGGTAGTTTTTCACCAGTGTGTTCTTGGCGCCGTGACGACAACCCGTCATACAGCAACCGCATTCCAGGCAACCGGTGCGCGCCGGCCCCACACCACCGAAATATGGGTCGGCCACGGTTTTACCCGGCGCCTGGGTACCATCAGGGCCGAAAAACACCCCCACCGGCGTCGGCACGAAAGTGTCACCGCACCCCAGCTCGTCAGCGACCTCTTTAACGATGCGGTCGGCATCGGTGAAGGTCGGGTTGTACACCACACCCAACATCCGTCGTGCCTGGTCGTAATGCGGCGCCAGCTCGCTGCGCCAATCGGTGATGTGCGCCCACTGCTGATCAGCAAAGAAGGGTTCCGGCGGCACGTACAAGGTGTTGGCATAGTTCAGCGAACCCCCGCCCACCCCGGCGCCAGCCAAAATCATCACGTTGCGCAGCAGATGGATACGTTGAATTCCATAGCAGCCTAGCTTCGGTGCCCAGAGGAATTTACGCAGCTCCCAAGACGTCTTGGCAAAATCGTCGTCGGCAAAGCGGCGGCCAGCCTCGAGTACCCCGACCAAGTAACCCTTTTCCATGAGCCGTAGCGCACTGACACTGCCGCCAAACCCTGAACCGATGATGAGGACATCGTAATCCGGCTTCATCGCCCCAGTATGGCCCGCCTCCGACACTAGCCTGCGGATAGCCATACATTCGACGGCTGAACCTCAGATGCCGACGGTCAGGCCCACTTTTTGGAATTCCTTGAGGTCACAATAGCCGGCTTTGGCCATGGATCGACGCAGGCCACCAACCAGATTCAGAGTGCCGAATGGATCGTCGGAAGGTCCATGCAGAACCTGCTGCAACGGCGGTCGCTCACCGACAGCGGTCTGTAACAACGCCCCGCGCGGCAACGACGGGTGTGCCGCGGCGGCCGGCCAGAACCACCCGTCGCCGAGTGCCTCGGCACTTTGGGCCAATGGGGTACCCAGCACCACCGCGTCGGCACCACAGGCAATAGCTTTAGCCAATTCGCCAGAAGTGTGTATATCACCGTCGGCCAGCACGTGCACATAGCGGCCGCCGGTTTCGTCGAGGTATTCGCGCCGCGCGGCGGCGGCGTCGGCGATCGCAGTAGCCATCGGGACGCTGATACCTAACACCTCGTCGGAAGTGGTGACCCCGCTGGTAGAGCCGTAGCCGACGATCACGCCGGCAGCGCCGGTACGCATCAGATGCAGCGCCGTGCGGTGGTCGAGCACACCGCCGGCAACCACCGGAACGTCCAGCTCAGCGATGAACGTCTTCAGGTTCAGCGGTTCACCGTCACTGGCCACGCGCTCGGCCGAAACGATAGAGCCCTGAACGACCAGCAGGTCAATTCCGGCTGCGAGTAACACCGGCGTCAACGCCTGGGTATTTTGCGGGCTGACCCGCACCGCAGTGGTCACTCCCGTCTCACGGATCCGGGCAACCGCCGAACCCAGCAGGTCCGGGTTCAACGGCGCAGCATGCAGCTCCTGCAACAACTGGACCGCCGCTGCGGGTTCGGGCGCTTTTGCCGCAACCTCAATCAACTGCGCGATCTTGGCCTCAACATCGGCATGGCGGCCGATCAGTCCCTCACCGTTGAGTACACCCAGCCCGCCGAGCCGGCCCAGCTCGATGGCGAACTCCGGCGACACTAACGCATCAGTCGGGTGTGCCACCACGGGGATCTCGAACCGGTAGGCATCGAGCTGCCACGCCGTCGACACGTCTTTCGACGAACGAGTACGACGCGACGGTACAATGCTTATCTCGCTGAGCTCATACGTCCGACGAGCCACGCGGCTCATCCCGATCTCAACCATTTAGGACGTTAACACGCGTAGTAGTTGGGGGCTTCGACGGTCATCGCGACGTCGTGTGGGTGGCTTTCTTTGAGCCCGGCCGCCGTGATCCGGACAAACTGCGCTTGCTGCAACACCTCGATGGTGGGTGAGCCGGTGTAACCCATCGCGGCACGCAGACCGCCTATCAGCTGATGGATCACTGATGACAGCGGACCACGGAACAGCACCCTACCCTCGATACCCTCAGGAACCAACTTGTCTTCAGACAGGGCGTCGTCAGCGAAATAACGGTCCTTGGAATACGACTTACCTCCGCCCCTACCTTGCATGGCGCCCAGCGACCCCATGCCGCGATAGCTCTTGAACTGCTTGCCATTGACGAAGATCAACTCGCCTGGCGCCTCAGCAGTGCCGGCCAACAACGAGCCCAGCATGGCCGTCGAGGCGCCGGCGGCCAGCGCCTTGGCGATATCGCCAGAATACTGCAATCCGCCGTCGGCGATGACCGGCACACCCGCTGGTCCGCACACCGCTACGGCTTCCAGGATCGCGGTGATCTGCGGCGCACCGACACCGGCCACCACGCGGGTCGTGCAAATTGACCCGGGCCCTACACCGACCTTCACCGCATCGGCGCCAACTTCCACCAGAGCTGCCGCTGCCGACCTGGTGGCGACATTGCCGCCAATCACCTGGACACGGTCGCCAATTTCGACCTTAAGTTTGCCGACCATGTCCAACACCTGCCGGTTGTGCGCATGCGCGGTGTCGACGATCAACACGTCGACACCGGCGTCGACCAGCATCATCGCACGAACCCAGGCATCTCCGCCGACACCGATGGCTGCACCCACCAGCAGCCGGCCATCACTGTCTTTGGTCGCTAGCGGGTGCTGTTCGGTTTTGACGAAATCTTTGACGGTGATCAGCCCGGTCAACCGCCCACGGCCGTCAACAACGGGCAGCTTTTCGATCTTGTTTCGCCGTAACAGACCCAATGCCGCAGCGGCGCTGACACCCTCAGCAGCTGTGATCAGCGGTGCTTTGGTCATCACCTCGGCAACCTGCTTGGACTGGTCAACTTCAAACCGCATGTCGCGGTTGGTGATGATGCCAACCAGCGCACCGGAATCGTCGACCACCGGCAACCCGGAGATCCGGAACCGGGCACACAGCGCGTCAACCTGGGCCAAGGTGTTATCCGGCCGGCAGGTGACCGGGTCAGTGACCATGCCGGCCTCGGACCGCTTCACCGTCTCGACCTGTCCGGCTTGTTCGTCAACAGACAGGTTGCGGTGCAGCACACCCATGCCACCGGCCCGTGCCATCGCGATGGACATCCGCGCCTCGGTAACAGTATCCATAGCCGAGCTGACCAACGGCACCTTGAGCCTGATCTTCTTGGTCAGCTGGCTGGAGGTATCCGCGGTGGCCGGCACTACGTCGGAAGCCGCAGGCAACAGCAGGACATCGTCGAATGTCAATCCCAGCATAGCCACTTTATATGGATTGTCACCACCGGTCACGGCTGCGTCGTCCATCAGGCCACCGACACGCAGATACGAACTAGCACCGAGGTCAGAACTTTCTTTTAGGTTAGACATGCCACGGGTCATCGGTGGGGCCCTCCAGACGCATGCGGAGTGAGAAGATCTATCCTACCGGCTTGCCAATCACCTGGGCTCGCTTGGCCGGGTGTTGCACCGGTGATGCAACAACACCGGTCTTGGCTGCTGGCGTTATTACTGCCTACCTGCGTAGGCTAGAAGAGTGCGTGACCACCTCCCGCCGGGTTTGCCACCCGACCCGTTTGCCGACGACCCCTGCGACCCTTCAACGGCCCTCGACGATGTAGAACCTGGTCGGCCGCTAAACCAGCAGGAACGGATTGCAGTCGAAGCCGACCTGGCCGACCTGGCCGTTTACAAGGCGCTATTGGCTCATAAGGGAATTCGTGGGTTGGCGGTGTGTTGCGACGAGTGTCAGCAAGACCATTATCACGACTGGGATATGTTGCGCGCCAACCTGCTGCAACTACTGATCGACGGCACCGTCCGTCCGCATGAACCGGCTTATGATCCCGAACCGGACTCCTATGTCACGTGGGATTATTGCCGGGGATACGCCGATGCCTCACTAAACGAAGCGACATCCGACGCGGATGGTTATCACCAGCGTCATTAAATGACTTAAGGACAGACGCTTTGACTAAGGCGTAGCAACTAGTCTGTCAGTGGAATCGACCACTAGCTTGCAGACTGACCAGGCGGCGTAGGGGCGATTGTACTGGTCGCCGACGGAGGTGTGGTAGTCAACATAGATGAGACGGCAGGCACGGTTAGCCACGTTTCAGGCTCCGGCAACATCGCGTTCGGGTCGTGCGTCTCAACCTTCGTGTTCAGCAGATTAACCTCATTCATAAGGTCATTTCTGCGGCTATCGTCGTCCATCGATTGCACGCTAATACTTACCTCAGCCAGCTCACTCTCCGCCTGTTCCCATTGACCTTCAACAATCATTTGTTGAACCTTGGCCAGTTCAGCTTTGGCAGACAGCACAATCTGATCGTTGTTGACCCGCGGTGTGTCGAAAAACATCGTATGCAGACCGTACAATGCCTCCCCCGGAAGGGCGTCGGCCACCACGGCACCCAACCCACTCAGAACTAAAAGCGTCACCGCCACTGATCCGATCGCTGCCAGACCGCGACGAGTGCGCCGGCGCCCCGCAATTCCGGTGCAGAGCGCATCGACGGCCTCCTCTGGGGAAACTAATGCGCTGGCTGGCGGCCACCTCAAGTCGTCACGCCAGTCCGCCAGTAACGCTGCCAACATGTCATCGCGGGGATCGTCGAAGTCGACCGAATGCCGTTCAGCGAGCGCGTCGAGAAACAGATCGACGCGGGTCACCTCATCCAAAGCCGGCTGGTCCGGAAGCGCATAGCCAAATTCAGGCATAGTCACCTGCCGCAACAATCTCGGATTTTAACCGCGACAACGCGCGATGCTGGGCCACCCGGACCGCTCCAGGACTGCTGCCGACCGCGGCGGCAGTCTCTTCAGCGGACAAGCCGACAACCACACGCAAGATAAGGATCTCGCGCTGCTTGGCAGGCAAAATCTCGAGCAGTTCGTTCATCCGGGTGATCGAATCGGCTTCGATGACCAGCTGCTCCGGGCTCGCATGGACCGACCGGCGGTCGGGAACTGCTTCGGCTGGGTAGACAAGATCGCGACTGGCAGCCCGACGGGCGTCGGCAACCTTGTGGGCGGCGATGCCATACAGAAAGGCCAAGAACGAGCGTCCCCGGTCCCGATAGCGGGGCAGCGCGGTTATAGCCGCCAAGCAAACCTCCTGTGCCACATCGTCAGCTGACAGGCCACCCCGCTCAACCGTACCGACTCGTGCGCGGCAATATCGCACGACGATCGGGCGAATGGTCTCCAGCACCTCCCGAAGTGCATTCCGATCACCAGCCACGGCCTCCGCCACTACAGCGTCAAGACATCCTCCTGCAATTGTCATTGACGACGGTCTCTCCAACGTTACGGTCCGGACACATACCGGGCTAAGACACAGCTAGACAATAACGGCCAGATGCCGTTTCATCCTGTACGCCAGGTTCCACCGGCGCGCCGCACCTGGCCTGCGCAGACATCGCGAAGCTCGGCCAACTCCGGTGGGCTCAACGTGACACTGCCGATATCGATTAACAAGCAAGCCAGTGCCCAGCGAAGTGGTATCAGCCCCAAGCGGTCAGTGACCGCCAGCGCTGCCTCGGCGACGGCGCAGGCACGCTCAGTCGTAGCGGCGCTGCACAGGGCGGCAGCCAGCACGACCTCACTTTTGACCTGGTGCCGCGCCGAAACGACTCCCCCAGCTTGCGCAGCCCGGGCCAATTCAACCGCTTGCTCAGCGTGGTGCACAGCAGTCGTCCCATCACCGGCGACCATCGCCAATTCGGCAGCCACCCAGCGCCGGCGCACCGCCAGCCGATCCGCCACCTGGTCCGGCAAGTGAGCCGACGCTAGCGCCGAATCCACCCACGTCAACAACGTCGTCGCGGCAGCCAAACGGCCGACACCGAGCGCGTCAGCCGCCAACCCGATCAGTGCATCGGCACGAGCCTCGGAATCGGTGCCGGCTAGCGCCAGAGCGCGACCGTCCCAGCCCCGCGCCAGCGTGTGCCACCCAAGCTGGCGCAAGAACGATCCGTGCGTACTGTGCGCAAGAGAGGCCAACCGCCCAACTTGGACGCTACGTCGTAACACTGTCAGGTCGCGGTAGGCGCTGCCGTAGCGACCTTGCCCGCCAGCTGCAACGGCTCGCAACCACAGTTGGTGGGGTGTGGTTGCCGTCGGCAACGGCCACCGACCCGGCTGGTTTCCAAAGGCAGCGACAGTAAGCGTTAGCTCAACGGCCGAAGTGTGACCAGTTTCAACCACAATGATAGCCGAGGTCATTAGTAAAATTTATGTGGTGTCTGCGTTACCGAAATATTACGCCGGACCACCCATAGCCTAATTACTGACACCTAAACAAAGGCCCATGACCGGGAAGATCTCAGCATCGACAGGCTCCTCCGTTAACGGGCTTTAAGTTCAGCGAAAACGTCGCAGATGAACGCGGCGTTAATTTCTTCGCAACGCTTACACATTTCGCCGCGGCGGACAACTATTGACTGCAATTAGTCAACCCACCTACCGTCTAACGTTGTCCGGTAGTCATCGGTGACGCCACTCCAAATCAATGTTCACAGGCGCGCACGTTCGCGAACCCACCCTCCCCTTGGGCGTGCCGTACAGAGAGGGAAGAAGTAATGCCACAGCCGGAGCAACTACCTGGGCCCGACGCCGACATCTGGAACTGGCAACTGCAAGGCCTGTGTCGCGGTGCTGATTCGTCGATGTTCTTCCATCCCGACGGGGAGCGTGGCCGCGCCCGTACGCAACGCGAGCAGCGCGCTAAGGAGATGTGCCGGCGCTGTCCGGTGATCGAGAAATGTCGTTCTCATGCGCTGGATGTCGGCGAACCCTACGGCGTTTGGGGCGGTTTGTCCGAATCTGAGCGCGACCTACTACTCAAGGACACTCTCGGGCGCACCCGCAGCATCCCTCGCAGCGCCTAACCTGGCTTGGACCGGTTCCGGCTACAGCTGCCTAAGTCGTCGTCCCGTCACCACATGCAGCGTGGATTCGTCGGTAGTGTCATACTGCCTAGACGCGATCACCACAGGTTTCTTAGCACCACTGGATAGAGTTAGGGGAGAGTTAACGCAATAAAGCACGCACCCTGGGCCATAGCAGGCGCGCAGTTTTGTCGCATCGAATCCGGTCGAGCATGTCTGATCGAGTCGCGCTAGTTTGGCCAAAACGACGTGGGTCAGTGAGGTGGGCACCGAACAAGTCGGGGATGGAGCCTAACCACCTTGGATGACAAGTTAGACATCGGCAAGCTGTTTAGCTGCCCAGTTGACCGCGGCCACAACATCGCCAAAACCAGCGATCGGGGATTGTGCGGCCGATTGAGGATTAGTGGAGTCTCATAACAGTTTTAGCCTCGACTAGCTCTGCACAACGCGAGTCTACGCGAACGTCGACAACTTATCGCTTATCAACGATGACCACCCCATAGCACAACGCAGCTGAAGTGGTCAAGTCGTCCTGGACGCTGACAGTGCCGGTCCAAACTGTATCCATTATACGCACAGGCGGGAACTCACTAGGCAGCACCGACACCAGTGCTAGGTTGGTCACACCGAAAACAATATGCCAATACACATCATAATAGCTGTACCAGCTATTACAGGTAAAGCCATGGGGTGTCTCATTTCAGCGGTTGGTTAAGTAACGCCATCTCATTGTGCTGAATGACAGCCCACACGCACTGTGGGTTGTTGTCCCAAACCGAGCTACGCTTCCAACACTTTGACCGTCACTCAGTGGCGCGCTTGAGAAGTTCATCCGCCGGCCCATTGAGCGTCGGCGTGTTAGGCCACACTTGCGCGCAACTATTGCACCGTCAGGGATAAGAAAATCGGTCGGGATCCCTAAGTGCTTCTCGGTGAACCTCAAATTGCCGGCGGCTGATCGTATCTGCCGCATGCCGCGACTGACGGCACACTCCGCATATCGGTTGAGAAGGTCGAGGTCCTGGACGGGCTCCGTACAGCTCGACTGGAACCGCACGCTTACCGAGCTGCTCTAGCTGTTCTAGAGCCAATGCTACGACGCGACCAGCCAGAAGAGATGCTCGCTATCCCCCTCGACGCTTTACCGGTCCCTTGGGACCAAGGCCGACATCCTCAAGCAGTATTGGCGTGATATCTGGCATGGGCCGATGACATGTTCGCCCCGCTAGAGCTATGGCCAAGCCGGTGTGGCGGACGTACATGCGTTTCTCGACCACATCTGAGCATAGTTCGCCAGCCCGCTGAGCACCACGGGATGTCTGGTATGCAGTACCCTGTCGGGTCTAACCAATGACGACCAGCGCATCAAAATCACTTATCGATCGCCACAATACAACAGCTGCGCCGAGGTTTGACCGGCGCATTGCGTCGCGCCACCAACGCCGAGGGAGCTACCACTGCCGGCGCGATCAAAGCGCAGATGGGCCGCAAGGTCGCCCACGTATCGCCTCCGTAAGCTTCGCGAGGCTGCAGGCTTCACACAGACGAACCTCGCCGGCGGCTTATTGGTGTTGGCCAGAACCGTATCTCTCAGATGGAACATGGCGAGCTGGGCACCAGTCGTGTCGACACTCTTCGCAAATACGTCGAGGCGACAGGAGGCAAGATGGCGGTCTTCGTGAAGTGGCCGGACGAATCACGGGTGCTCTTCAATCTCTAAGGCTCATCCCGATGTACTAGTACCGAAAAACGAAGCACCCCCAGCGTATTAGGCTGGGGGTGCTTCGTTTATGCGCTCACTTAGTGATGATGGTGACCGTGGCCGGGGTGATCGCCGGTCTCAGCAGCCGGCTTATCAACTACCGCCGTCTCGGTGGTGAGCACCATCCGCGCCACCGAGGCCGCGTTGAGTACCGCTGACCTAGTGACCTTGGCCGGGTCAACGACACCATCAGCGGCCAAGTCGCCATAACTCAGCGTGCTGGCATTCAGTCCATGTCCGGCCGGCAGTCCACTCACCTTGTCGATCACAACCGAGCCGTCCAACCCGGCGTTGGTGGCGATCCAGTACAGAGGCGCCTTGAGCGCTTCGGAGAATACATCGACACCTAGGACTTCGTCCCCGGTTAGCGACACACGCAATTGCTTGAGCGCTCCACCGGACTGGATGAGCGCCGATCCACCGCCTGCGATGATGCCCTCCTCGAGGGCTGCCTTCGCTGCCGCGACGGCGTCTTCGACGCTTTCCTTGCGCTCCTTCAGCGCCGTCTCGGTGGCGGCCCCCACCTTGATGACAGCCACGCCCCCGGCCAGTTTGGCCACACGTTCCTGCAGCTTTTCGCGATCCCATTCCGAGTCACTGGCCTCGATCTCGGCCCGCAGCTGCTTGACCCGCTTGGCTACCGTGTCGTTTAAGCCGCCGCCGTCGACGATGATCGTGTCATCTCTACTGACCACCACACGACGGGCCGAACCTAGCACGTCGGTACCCACCTCACGCAGCATCAAGCCGACGTCGGGGTTGATCACCTGACCACCTGTCACAATCGCCAGATCCTCAAGGAAAGCCTTGCGTCGGTCGCCAAAGAATGGCGACTTGACTGCAACCGCCTTGAGCGTCTTGCGAATTGAATTGACGACCAGCGTCGCCAATGCCTCACCCTCAATGTCTTCGGCGACGATCAGTAGTGGCTTGCCTAATTCGGCGACTTTCTCGAGCATCGGCAGTAGGTCAGGCAACGAACTGATCTTCTCTTGATGCAGCAGGATCAGCGGATCGTCAAGAACAGCCTGTTGCGAGTCGAAGTCGGTCACGAAATTCGCCGACAGGAAACCTTTATCGAAACCGACACCCTCGGTGAACTCCAGCTCGGTGTTCAGCGTCGACGATTCTTCGACACTGACGACGCCGTCGGTGCCGACCTTATGTATCCCCTCTCCGACCAACACGCCGATCTGCTCGTCGCGCGAGGAGACCGTCGCAATCTGCGCAATGGCGTCCTTGCCGGCCACCGGGGTGGCTACCGCCAGCAGTGCCTCGGACACTGCGTCGGCAGCCTTGCTAATGCCAGCACCCACGGCGATCGGGTTGGCGCCGGCAGCGACCATGCGCAGGCCTCCCTTGACCAGCGCTTGCGCCAACACGGTCGCGGTGGTGGTACCGTCGCCGGCGACGTCGTTGGTCTTGGTGGCCACCGACTTCACCAGCTGTGCACCCAGGTTCTCGAATGGGTCCTCAAGATCGATCTCACGCGCAATAGTGACGCCGTCGTTCGTGATGGTGGGCCCGCCGAATGCCTTGGCCAGCACCACATGTCGGCCGCGCGGCCCCAGTGTTACCCGCACCGTGTCAGCAAGCTTGTTCATGCCCACCTCCATGGCACGACGCGCGGTTTCGTTGTATTCAATCCATTTGCTCATTAGGCTCCTTTAAAACACGTGCCGCCCCGGAAATCACCCGCGGGTAGAGCACGGGGATCTCCGGGGCGGAACACGGTTCGTTACTTGGACACGACAGCTAGCACATCGCGTGCCGACAGGATCAGGTATTCCTCGCCATTGTGCTTGATCTCGGTGCCGCCGTACTTGCTGTAGATGACGATGTCACCCTCCGCCACTTCCACCGGGATCCGCTTCGCGCCTCCCTCGTCCCACCGGCCGGGGCCGACTGCGACAACGATGCCTTCCTGCGGCTTCTCCTTGGCGGTGTCAGGAATGACCAGACCGGACGCGGTCGTGGTCTCGGCCTCGCTGGTCTGCACGAGAATCCTGTCCTCGAGTGGCTTGATCTTCACCTTCGCCACGATTGGAGCCCTCCACTATTTCGATCGGGCCCGGGACCTGTGCCCCGGACTGTGTTGGTAGCGGATCCGGGACACTCGCCAGGACCCGCGTTTGACAGTCGGTCCAGGACTTGCCCCGAACCGACCGAATTACCAGGTGATTCAGCAATCACCCGCACCCTCGCGTCGTCGTCGCGGGTGTCGACACAGGGGTTTGGCCGATTGCCACCTAGCACTCTATACATGCGAGTGCTAGCACTCAAGGCCGGCCTACTGCTTCCTGGCTGTCAACGCGTCTAGCTCAACTAACCTGTCCTTTCACCACCGGAAGACCCGGGTTGCTGGGCACGTCCAGCGGTGACGGTGGCACGTCAGCAGCCAACAGATGCGCGGCGAATGCAGCGACCATCGCCCCGTTGTCAGTGCAGAGCCGAGACCTTGGGATCCTCAGCGTCAATCCCGCCGCCGCGCACCGTTGCGTTGCTAGCTCGCGTAGCCGCGAATTGGCGGCCACTCCCCCGGCGATCAGCAGAGTCGAAACGCCGAGCCTTCTCGCTGCACGCACTGCCTTCATGGTCAACACATCGGCGACGGCCTCCTGAAACCCGGCGGCGACATCGGCGGTGGCCGCGTCGGGATGACTCTCCACATATCGCGCGACGGCAGTTTTGAGCCCCGAGAAACTGAACGTGTTCGGGTCGTCCATCGGTCCGGTCATTCCGCGCGGGAACACAATGGCATCCCGATCGCCGGTAACAGCCAGTTCGTCGAGTACCTTGCCGCCTGGATAGCCCAAGCCTAGTAGGCGCGCCACCTTGTCGTACGCCTCACCGGCGGCATCGTCAACGGTGCTGCCCAGCTCGACGATGGGCGTCCCGAGCGAACGCACATGCAACAGATGAGTATGACCTCCAGACACCAGTAGCGCCACACACTCGGGTAACGGTCCATGTTCGTAAACGTCGGCGGACAAGTGCCCACCCAGGTGATTCACAGCATAGAACGGCACTCCCCAGGCAGCCGAATACGCTTTAGCCGCAGCCACCCCCACCAGCAAAGCACCAGCTAGCCCCGGCCCTATCGTGGCGGCGACAACGTCTGGCTTCGCCGCACCGGTCAGGCCTGCAGCTGCGAACGCGCGGCGCATGGTAGGAACTAACGCCTCTAGATGCGCCCGTGAAGCAATCTCGGGCACCACACCGCCGAACCGAACGTGCTCGTCGACGCTGGACGCCACTTTATCAGACAACAACGTCACAGTACCGTCGGTATCGAGGCGGGCAATGCCGACCCCGGTTTCATCGCAAGAGGTTTCGATGGCCAAGATAATTGTACCGGGCACAGCAGAGATCGTCATTGTGCTCCCTTGTAAGCGGGAGGTGCCCCCACCCGCCGCATGAGGTAAGCGTCGGCGCCGCTGGCTCGGTAGTAGCGGGAGCGCAGACCGATCTGTTCGAATCCGACACTGCGGTACAACGCTATGGCGGCCTGGTTATCGATGCGGACCTCCAAGTAAATCGCACCGCCACCGGCAAATTCCAGTAGTTCGGCCAACAGTCGACGGCCAATACCGCATCCCTGGTATGCTGGGTCCACAGCGATGGTGTGCATTTCGTACTCAAACGGAGAGGTGCAGCCCAAGCGGGCAATGCCGGCATAACCGACGAGCATGTTGACGGTGCGTGCGCCCACGTAACGGTTATACGAGCCGGCCAGTTCGCGGTCGAACGCTACCGCTGACCATGGATCGTCACCGTCGAAGAGCTGGCTTTCCAGCTCGGCACACCGGTCAACGTCAGCGGGCGTCAACGCACCAATGATGATGAGCTCATTGTCGACAGTCATTAACGCCGCTCCTTCCCGTCGCTACGCTCTTCATCGTCATCTGCGCAGATCATCGGTGAGCCGCCAAAAGCTTGGCATCCGCCCGACGCAAATACAACGCCACCAGTGGGACCGGAGACACTGACCAGTCGGACACCACGGCCACTAAACCAGCTGGCGTCGGATAGACTGGTTCACACCGTGGTAGATCGAACAGCGCCGCATGCTCAGGCGAGCCGGCTACCGCCCGCGCCGAGCCGGGATCGACATCAGCGGAAGCGTTGACGGCCGGGCCCGCGGTGCGAACTCCGTCTCGATATCGAGCCCAATAAACCTCGCGGCGACGTGCATCAGTGACCACCAGCGTGTCGCCGGTGGTTCGCACACCAATGGCGTCCAAACTGCACACGCCATGCACCGGTATGCCCAGCGCATGCCCGTAAGCGGCGGCAGTCGCTATGCCCACCCGGAGACCGGTGAACGGGCCAGGGCCACAGCCCACTACGACCGCGTCGAGATCGGCCATCGTCAGCGCGGTATCACCCAGTGCGGCCAGCACGTTCGGAGTGAGCCGTTCGGCGTGTGCACGGGCGCCGACGGTGATCCGCTCGGTCAGCACCACGCAGTCGGGGCCCTGGCCCCACACCAGGCCGGCGGTGACAGCCGGGGTGGCGGTGTCGATGGCAAGGATCAGGCTCACGAACAAACCCACTGCCAAGTCGCGATCCGCACGTCGGAGTGGCTGACCCGTTCCAGACGGATATCGAGGTGTCGCGTGGCGAGACGTTCGGCGAGGCCCTCACCCCACTCCACCACCACCACCGCTTCGGCGAGATCAGTGTCGAGATCTAGTGAATCAAACTCACCCAACAGGTCAGCATCGCGGTGGTCCAACAGCCGGTAGACATCGACGTGAATCATCGCCGGGGTGCCGGGCCGTCGCGGCGGGTGCACCCGCGCCAGCACGTAGGTTGGCGAGATGACCAGGCCGTCGACATCCATTGCTGCAGCAATACCCTTGGTCAGCACAGTCTTTCCAGCACCCAGCGGACCGGAGAGCACCACCACATCACCCGCGCGCAACTGTGCCCCCAACCGAGACCCCAGCGCAACGGTGTCCTCGACGCGAGGAAGCGTCGCCGTCCCCTGCCTCTGCTCAGCCATGGCGCTGGAACCGTTCCCGGAATCGCCGGTACCGCAGCGCCGTCTTGCCTGGAACAGCTCGGTTGACCAGTCGGACTAGCCCGTCGTTGATGGCTTCAGGCTTGTCCAGCAGCGCTAAATGACTGGCCCCAGTGACAATGATCAGTTCCGATAGCGGCAACAAGGCCGCCATCTTCCTGGAACACTCGTCCGGGGTAAGCAGGTCGTGGTCACCGCAGACAATCAAGGTCGGGATCTTAAGCAACGCCCACAGACCAGCAGTTTCATCGTACAGTTCCAGAGCACGCAGGAAGCCCACCACAGTAGTGATTGGTGTGTCGGTTATCATCCGTTGAGAGAACGCTTGTAGGTTCTGACTGACCCGCAGATCACTATAGGACGCGGCCCGCAGAATCGGGCCAAGCAGTGATTGTGACGCGGCGCGGCCACGGTGCATCAGCTTAGGCACCAGCCGGGCAGTGAGCCGAACAACTTCCAGCGCAGGGTTTTTCCGGATCTCACCCAGTGGTGATCGCGTTACTCCCTCTGCGGCAGCCGAAATCAAGGCGACGCCGACGATCCGGCTTCCGTACTGCTCGGGAAACTGCCGAGCATGTGACAACACCGTCATGCCGCCCATCGAATGGCCGACCAACACGATCACCCCATGCGGCGCGACAGTCTGCAGCACTGTTTGAAGGTCCTTGCCCAGTTGGGTCAGCGTGTAAGTCTCCGAGGTGGCTTCATCGGACTGGCCGTGCCCGCGGTGGTCATAGAAGACCATGCGCACGCATGGTCCCCATCGCTCGCTGAGTCGCTTCCGCTGAAAGTGAAAGGCTCCCATACGCAAACAGAAGCCATGGACGAAGACCATTGTCACCGGTGCGTCCATCGTTCCTGCCTCGCGCACAGCCAACGCCACTCCGTCGGGAGTGGTCACCATATAACGACGATCGTCATCAATCCTATCGAAATCCTCTCCGAAATAAGGATCTTCGCGGGAACTGACGCGTTCAGATATCGATCGTCGCGTCGAGGCTCCGACAATAGTGGCGACCGCAGTCAACCCGGCGCCTCCCGCAAGCCAAGCCCGGCCGTTCCGACGCCTGCTGGTTTTGTCACCTGTCACCGGTTTGGGCCTCACGGTATGTTCTAGTGATCCGCCCGCGTGGATTGGTGACCACTTCATAGTGGATGGTTCCGAGCAGATCAGCCCAATCTTGCGCGGTAGGTTCGCCGTTGGCTCCGGGCCCGAACAAGATGGCCTCATCGCCTTCGACCACATCGATTGGTCCCGGGCCCAGGTCGACGACGAACTGGTCCATACAAATCCGTCCAACGCCAGGCCGGCGCTTGCCGTTAATCAGCACATCCAGTCGGCCGCCCAGTGACCGGAACACACCATCGGCATATCCGATCGGCAGCAGTGCCAAATTGGTATCACGCTGCGCAGTCCAGGCGTGTCCGTATGACACGCCCTCGCCAGAGCGAACCGACTTTACCAGCGAGACAGCGCATTTCACCGTCATCGCGGGTATTAGCCCCATATCACCGCGAGCAGGCACAGGACTAAGGCCGTACACCGCGATGCCAGGCCGGACCAGATCGTAGGCTAGGTCGGGACGAGACATCGTGGCCGATGAATTCGACAGATGTGCCACCTCGAACTGCACACCCTGTTCGCATGCCTGGGCGAGCAGGTTAGCGAAACGCCTGTCCTGAACGTCATTGCTGGGATTGTCGGGCTGGTCGGCGTACACCAGGTGCGACATCAACCCGCGCAGCCGGACAGCTCCCTCGGCGACAGCCCGCTGCAACGCGTTCAGCACCGCCGGGTATTGGTCGGAGGCGACGCCGTTGCGGTTCAGCCCGGTGTCGGCCTTGACGGTTACCGTCGCCGTACGGCCTGTCCGACGTACCGCATCCAGCAACTCGTCGAGCTGGCGCACCGAGGACACCGCGATCTGCACGTCGGCCAGCAGCGCGGGTCCGAAATCGATGCCGGGTGGATGCAGCCAGGCCAACACCGGTGCGCGGATGCCGCCCGCGCGCAATGCGAGCGCTTCGTCGACAGTGGCCACCCCCAGCTCGGCCGCACCAGCCGCCAATGAGGCGAGGGCCACCTGAGTGGCCCCATGGCCATAGGCGTCACCCTTGAGGACAACCATCAATTGCGCGCTGCCAGCATGCTCGCGCAGCACTCGCACGTTGTGGTCGATAGCTCCCAGGTCCACCACGGCCTCGGCCAGGACACCCGGCCTCAGAGATATCGGTGTAACAGCCACAGCGACCATTGTCCCAGACCTGTTCGGGCCCAGGATTTCGGCAGTGTGAGCGCTCAGTGCGCGAAGTGTTAAGCACGGCCGTATCCACCGGGCTTGAGCTTGCCCAGATAAGGGCCAACGCGGTGCGGGCATCATCGTGCCATGCCATACCAGGTCGGTCGAGAGCCCTTTCCGGACTACGACGCGCAGCACGAATACGTCGGTGGCGTTGTCGAGTATGATGTAGGCAAGTGCCTAACAACCGAAAATGCAGAGCTCATTAGGAGAGAACGAACTCGACGTGCCTTCGATCTGGGACAAACCGGAAGCTAACCATCAGGATGACCTAAACCATATGAGGTTAGCCTAAAACGGTCGCTGTCGCGTAACTGCTACCCCAACCCACCGTGCCGCCAACGACAAAGCCTACATGACTTTGCGGCCCAGCTGCAGGAAGTTGTAGTACTAACCAACCACCTGGTTTCTCGGGCGGGAAAAGTTCAAGGTAAACGTCGACATATCGCCGCCCAGATAGGTGATTCGCAAGACCAGGTCATCGGGCAAGCACTCGTCGCTGCGCCAGACCACAAATCCCACACCGGGGTAGGCGAGCCCATACTTGTGGCCGCTGACGTTGATCGACATCAATCCGGAAAGCCGGAAATCTCACTTCAGCGCTGGATGCAAGAACGGCACTACGACGCCCCCGCTGGCGGCATCGACGTGTGTACTGGAGCATCCACATCCCCATCAGCTGTCAGCTTATCGAACGCCGCACCGATCTTCGCGACAGATTGGAGTTCGTCAGTGCACGTAGGTGCTGAGGATAACTGCGGCGCCGATGATGTCCTCGTCGACGGCCTCAAAATGAGGCCCCGCAACGCTGGACGGATCATCGTCGCTGACCCCCTCGACGTAAAAATGAGGTCAGCCACCATGCATACACAGCGCTGTTCGATGGTCGCGATCACCGGATATTTATCCTTCTCGATCATGTTTTGTCGAACGTCTCGACCATCAATTTCCCGGCCTTGGGATTCCATCCAGGTAGTGACGAAAGTGGCCCGGTTGAACCGTACGCTGCAGTCGAGCATCAGCTCGTCATGGATGAAGCGGTACGCCGCCTCAGGATCTATAGATTCTTTGGGCAGCCGCAGGGCGGGCACCGGCGTCGTGAACATACGGCCGGTGTAGGCCAAGAACGATCGAGTACACGGGGACAGGCGGGTGACTGCAGGACATTACGGCTCCTTTTCGTTTGACCGTTGCTGCTATAAGGCCGCCAGGGCAGCTCGTATGTGCGGCACCATGCGGGACGCCGACGTGGGCGCACCACCAGGCCCTGGGTCAGCGGCCGACAGCGCTGCCGCGCGTGCGTGCACGAAAGCTGCGGCGGCAGCCGCCTCGGCCGCCGGTAGCCCCGCAGCCAGTAGCGCACCAATCATGCCGGACAACACGTCGCCAGATCCGGCGGTAGCCGCCCAGGACTGTCCGGCCGGACTTAGATACACTGAGCCGCCGGGTTCGGCGATGACAGTGACATTGCCCTTCAGGAGCACGGTGGCACCGAAGGAGTCGGCTAGTTTGCGGCACGCGTCGATCCGATCGTCACCCGGCGGAGTCCCGGCCAGCCGGGCGAATTCACCGGCGTGCGGAGTCAGCACCGTCGGTGCGTTGCGGTTGACCACCAGGTCAGGGTTGGCAGCCAGCATGGTCAGCCCATCAGCATCGACGAGCACGGGCAAGTCGGTGTCCAGCGCGAACCACAGCGCCGCTGCCGCGGTAGCATCGGTACCCAGCCCAGGTCCGACTACCCAGGACTGCACCCGCCCAGCCGCCGCCGGAGTGGGCGACGCAATAACCTCGGGCCAGTGCGCGAGCACCTGGGTGTCCGCGCTGCCAACGTAGCGGACCATGCCGGAGGTAGCCGCGACAGCCGCACCGGTGCACAGCACCGCCGCACCCGGATAGGTCGACGAGCCGGCCAGCACGCCGACCACGCCTTGGGTGTATTTGTCGTCGTGAGCGCCAGGTACCGGCCAGCGCGCAGCCACGTCAGTGGCCTGCAAACCCAAGATGTCGGAGTCTGGCAGGTTGAGCCCGATATCAATCAGCGTGACGTCGCCGCAGTCGGCTAGCGCGTGCACAGGCTTGAGCCCGCCAAAAGTGACGGTCAGCGCGGCGTGCACAGCAGGGCCGCTGACCGTCCCGGCCGCCACGTCAATCCCACTGGGAATGTCGACGGCGGCTACCGGAATCCCCGCAGCTGTGACAGTCGCAAACACCTCGGCAGCCGCCGGTCGCAACGGGCCTGATCCAGATATGCCCACCACCCCATCGATAACGAGATCGGTTGCTGTCGAAACATTTTCGACGATACGACCACCGGCTTTCCGAAACGCCGCCAGGGCCTTGCGGTGGGTACGGACCGGGTTCAGTAGCACCGCGTCGGCCGCCGCACCGCGTCGGCGCAGGAAGGTCGCCGCCCACAGGGCATCACCACCGTTGTCGCCCGAGCCGACGACTGCGCACACCCGGCGGCCGGTAACCCCGCCGGTGCGGACGACCAATTCGCGGACGATCACACTGGCGAACCCGTAGGCCGCGCGCTTCATCAACACACCGTCGGGCAAGCTGGCCAGCAGCGGTGCCTCAGCGTCACGGATCGCTGCTACAGAATAATAATGCCGCATAAGCACTAGAATTCCATGTTAGCGCCCAGCGGCGCGTTTAATTACAGGACATAACACTTGCACCGGAACTTAAGTTAAAATACTAACCATCACACCGGACCACACGATGAGGGAGCAATTATAGCATACACTGACGACGACACCTGGGGTTTGGCCACCAACATGGGAGCTATCGCAATCGGTGTTGCGGCGGGACGCGCACTGGCAAGCCGAGCAGTCAACTCACTGTTCGATGACCTATTTGCGGAACCGCTGTTACGTGCGATCGGTGTGGGCTTTTCACTCGCATGATAAGCGGCGAATTGGATCTGGAAGAGGTCGATAAGAACTAGAAGAAAGGATAGCGTGAATAAGCGACATGATGGGTGTGCACACGCGATTCTTCGACGATTTCTTCATGGCAGCCACCAACGACGGGATCAGGCAAGCGGTGACCTTGGCCTCCGGACTGGACGCACGGGCCTATCGGTTTAGCGTGACCAGTGGGAACCACCGTCTATGAACTCGATCGACCGCAGGCCATCGAGTTCAAGACTCAAACGTTGGCCGACCTGAGTGCGGCTTCCACGGCTGACCGGTGGGCGGTAACCATCGATTTGCACCATGACTGGCAAACCGCGTTGAAGGGAAACGATTTTGATTCCACCCAACCCGCCGCGTGGAGCACGGCGGGGATAGAGATTAATGCTGTTCTTGCCTGCCCGATGCACAAGACAGCCTGCTCTACAGCCCCACTGGGCTAAGCGCGTCGAGAAATCGGTTGGCGACCTAGAATCTGGCCCACACCGGCCGTGCAGTACCGACGATAGCCGCCCAGACACGCGAAGCCACCAATTGATGACGCGAACATGGCATCGACGTAAAGGTGGCCTATCTATGGCATACCAGTAACCATGCCAGAAGTGGTCGACTATCT
This sequence comes from Mycobacterium uberis, assembly GCF_003408705.1. GTDB lineage: Bacteria > Actinomycetota > Actinomycetes > Mycobacteriales > Mycobacteriaceae > Mycobacterium > Mycobacterium uberis. Next base: position 64,323 of record NZ_QAYL01000014.1, on the reverse strand, counting down.
GGTCGACCGCGGGTGTCATACGACCACCGCCAGTACAGCGGAATTCTTTGCTGCCCATGGTTTTTAAGTGCAAGCCGACGACGATAATGAGTCGGCGATAGTGGTCTCACCGACCTACACCACCGCTACCCGAACCTAGCGGTCAGGCCGAAGCATCACGGCTGTTGTGTAGCAGAACAGACCGATAAGGATCCTGACCGCGGTGAAGTCCAAGCCTTTCAGGACAATCCTGGTGAAGAGGACATCCCACCGCCGTTTATCGACATGGTGCTGAATGACCGTCGTGGACAGGAGAACGTTCTGCCTTGCACACGGTCAGCAGGGCGCTGCCGATAAAATCGCGATACCGCGAACAGCCCAGCGCCGTTTACTCAACGGTGACGGACTTGGCCAGATTACGCGGCTTGTCAACGTCGTAGCCGCGGGCCTGCGCCACCGACGCAGCAAACACCTGTAGCGGGATGGTCGACAGCAACGGCTGCAAAAGTGTTGACACCGCGGGGAGTTCGATCAGATGATCAGCATAAGGACGCACCGTGTCGTCGCCCTCTTCCGAGATCACAATCGTCACCGCTCCGCGGGTCTGGATTTCCCGGATGTTGTTAAGCAATTTAGCATGCAGCGTTGCCGACCCCTTGGGGGAGGGCATGACGACGATAACCGGCAGGTTGTCTTCAATCAGCGCGATAGGGCCGTGCTTGAGCTCGCCGGCGGCGAAACCCTCGGCATGCATGTAGGCTAACTCCTTGAGTTTCAGCGCACCTTCCAACGCCACCGGGTAACCGACATGGCGACCCAGGAACAACACGGTCGTCGACTGGGCGAACTGATAGGCCAAATCAGCCACTGACCCCATTCCCGCGATGACCCGGGCCACCAGGTTGGGCATCGCTTCCAGCTCGCGGTACTCGCGCTGCACCTCATCGGGATACTTGGTGCCACGGGCCTGCGCCAACGCCAGCCCGAGCAGATAGGTTGCGGCGACCTGGGCCAGGAAGGTTTTCGTTGAAGCAACACCGATCTCTGGTCCGGCGCGGGTGTATAGCACCGCATCACACTCGCGTGGGATTTGGGAACCGTTGGTGTTGCAGATCGCCAGCACCTTGGCCTTCTGCTCCTTGGCGTGTCGGACCGCTTCTAAGGTGTCGGCGGTTTCACCGGATTGAGAAATTGCCACCACCAGCGTGCTGCGGTCCAGGACGGGGTCGCGGTAGCGAAATTCGCTGGCCAGCTCCACCTCGACGGGTAACCGCGTCCAGTGCTCGATCGTATATTTCGCCAACAACCCGGAATGATATGCGGTACCGCAGGCGACTACAAACACCTTGTCGACCTCACGGAGCTCCTGGTCACTCAATCGTTGCTCATCGAGTACGACCCGGCCAGCAGCGAAATGCCCGAGCAGCGTGTCGGCTACAGCGTCAGGTTGCTCGGCGATCTCCTTGAGCATGAAGTACTCATAGCCGCCCTTTTCGGCGGCTGCCAGATCCCAGTCAATACGTAATGTGCGGGCGTTTACGGCGTCATCGTTACCGTCAAAGTCGCTGATCCGGTAGCCGTCTGCGGTGATCACCACGGCCTGGTTCTGGCCGATTTCGACCGCATGCCGGGTATATTCGATGAACGCAGCCACGTCGGAGCCGACGAACATCTCACCATCACCGATCCCGAGCACCAGCGGGGTGGAGCGACGCGCAGCCACAATGGTTCCGGGTTCGTCAGCGTTGGCGAACACCAGGGCGAAGTGGCCCTGCAGCAGGCGCAACACCGCCAGCACGGAGCCGACGAAATCACCGGCTGTCTCGCCATCGCGATACGCCTGGGACACCAGATGCACAGCAGCCTCGGTGTCGGTGTCACTAGCAAACTCCACACCGGCGTTCTCCAGCTCATGACGAAGGGAGACGAAATTCTCGATGATGCCGTTGTGGACAACGGCGATCTTGCCGGTGGCATCGCGGTGCGGATGCGCATTGCGGTCGGTGGGGCGACCATGGGTGGCCCACCGGGTATGGCCAAGGCCGACGTTGCCTGCCAGCAACGTCGGAACCATCTCCGCCAACGCCGACTCCAAATTGGAAAGCCGACCGGCACGACGACGAACAGTCAGTTTGCCTGCGCCATCAATCAGCGCTAGTCCCGACGAGTCGTAGCCACGGTACTCCATTCTGCGCAGTGCGTCCATGACGACCTCACAGGCAGAACGCTGCCCGACATAGCCGACAATTCCACACATACCTAATGAGGGTAGTGCAGCCGTTGCAGTGGAGGATGCACAAGGCTGACCAGTGCGCTACCGTCGATGGGTGGCCCACACCCGCAAGCTCATCGCAGCCCTCAGCCGCCGTGGCCCGTACCGAGTTTTGCGTGGTGACTTGTCCTTTGCCGGTTTACCAGGGGTAGTGTATACTCCGGATAAGGGCTTGCACTTGCCCGGCGTCGCGTTTGGTCACGATTGGCTTACCGGTACCGCCCGGTACGCAGGTCTATTAGAACATCTAGCGTCGTGGGGCATCGTGGTCGGCGCTCCTGACACCCAACGAGGCCTAATCCCTTCGGTGCTCAATCTGGCCTTCGATCTCAGTTCGGCCCTCGGCATCGTAACAGGTGTGCGGCTGGGTCCCGGCAATATCAGCGTGCACCCCGCCAAGCTCGGCCTGGTAGGACACGGCTTCGGTGGGTCGGCCGCCGTGTTCGCCGCAGCCAGGCTGCCTGGCTTGGCCGGCTTGCCGGTCAAATGCGCGGTGGCGATCTTCCCGACAGTCACGGGTCCAACGCCCGAACAACTGGCAGCGAAGTGCACGGTCCCGGGTCTGATCTTGACCGCACCGAGCGATCCGAAGACGTTGAATTCAAACGCTCTATCGCTGTCCCACGCGTGGGATAGTGCCACCCTGCGCGTCGTCAGCAAAGCCAAAGCCGGCGGTCTAGTGGAGGGACGACAACTGACGAAAGTCATCGGGCTGGACGGCCCGCACCGCGCGACGCAAAAAGCGGTTCGGTCGCTACTGACCGGTTACCTGCTCTATGCGCTTGGCGGCAACAAAGACTACCGCGACTTCGCCGACCCCGACGTACATCTGCGCCAGACAGCCCCGGTGAACCCCAAGGCGCCACCGGTCACCCTCGAACAGAAGATCGTCGCGCTGCTAAAGTAACACGGATCGACAGCAGCGGGATACTGCCATAATGATATCTGTCGTTTATCTGTCGTTGGTGTGAATAGGCACTGCGCTGGATTACTCGGGTGGGTTTCACCAAGCTGCCAACTACATCGTCGAACTGAAAAGGCCAACCTCGATGTCGCAGGGGTAGCCCCGAAGCGTATTCCTTCGACACGGTCAGCCAGCTGGGCTACGTGGCCGTCAAAATAACTACCATAGAATTGGTGTCCGGGGTGTTTCCTCCGTACATTCGCACGCTGTCGTGGCTGACCATGACTGCGGCGAGTCTAGATTTCGTGTCCGAGGGCCTATCCGATCTCGGTATCGGCACATCCGGACCGCAAGTGCTGGAGGGGTTTCACGGCGTCGAGTTTGATGCACCGCTGGGCCGCACCTGCAAAATCGTGGAAGTCTATCGACAAGTGTGGAACCGAAACCGACTGCAATACAATGGCAAACATTAGCGGATATCATTATCCGCGGAACGCGGAACAGAATTAGACAAAGCGTTACAGCCCATCAATCACCCTGTGCATAAGCACATTCCGATCACGATCACAGCACTGGAGACGAAAAAGCTGAGCTTACAGCCGAAATCACCGAGAGCTGGCAGCCGGTCTTCATTCTATCCGGAGAAGGCCGAGTCGGTCTGGAGTGAAGCATTAACGGCCGGCGCTGTCAAGCGGGATCCTGCACTGGGGCTGCTGTGGACGTAATGGTGCATGTGTCGTTCGCCATCGGTGACGGTGTCGATGGTCAACTTACCTGGGCCAAGCCGCTACTAGCCCTGTACATCGACGGAATGAGAACCAAAGGGCGCACCTTCTGTCACATCCTGGCAACACGCTACGGGTTCGACGGGATCGCTGAACGGATCCAGGAGCTGCAGCTGAACGGACGTCAGCATGATGCCCGACGAGTTGATGCGCGGGATCCCGCTGGTCAGCTCACGCAGATTCATCGCCGAACACTTAGCCGTTTTCGCTGAAGCGAGCATAACCACGCTGTTGATTAGCCCGATGGCAGCAGACCCCGCTGAGTCCGTACGCTACGTCAAGCAACTCCTGCAGCTACGGCCGGCCTGACTTGCCACTACACCCTGCCTGCATAAGCTCGCCCAAAGCCGATCTCACACGGAGTTGATCCATCTCACGGTAGAGGCGCAGAGTCGATTACCAACCAACGACGTATCAACCGATGGCGCTCCTAGGAGTCCTCTTGGCCAATGGTGTACACCACCCGACGAGGACTCCTCCTTGGGCGAAGACTCTTCGACCCTGTCCGCCTCAGCTGCTTCGTCGCCTTCGTCGACCTTGGCATCGGGGACGTCATCAGCATCATCGTTGGCGGCGTCCTCGGTGAAGGGAGACTCACCCAACCAATCGTCAAGCGCCGACGAATTGGGCCGCTGTTTAGCCTCCCAATCCCAGCAGACCACCCATCGCTTCAATGATCCGACTGGCAAGCCCACCAAGATTGCTCTGTCCACCGAGAAGTCCGGAGCTTGCCAGAAGCCCCTTTGACCCCACGTGGTGACGTGGATCAAAGTAGGCGCAGCACCCAATTGGGAAGCCGGAAAAGCGGCGGGAGCGGCCACCGCCACCTTTGTTGGTGTGCTCACCGGAGCTGGCTAGACCAGTTCCCATACCAACCCAAGGTCACCCAGGAACTTTGAAATACACGGGCGACAGGGCGGCCAGCTTGTCGGTCACCATGTCGTAGGACGCCACGACGTCGGCCCAGCGTCGAACGCATCGTGGTCAGCCAATAGTTGCGAACACAGTTGTCCACGTAGGGCTTTAATCTATTGATAAACTAATTGATTAGTCGTCAACCGATCCCCTCACCCCGATTCGTGACTGCGTCAGCTGCGGCCAACCATTCCAGCCACTACGCGAGCGTGCGATCGCCTATGGCGATGACTACCTTCGAGTCGAGTAGATACCACAAGTTGTCGCGCAATGACTCGTACAACTGGGCAGCCACACGGACTTCGGTGGCCACCGTGTTTCCGGCGTCACGATAGGCCGGGAGAAACCGGACGTGAAATCCGCTCTCGCCCCCCGTTTCCCACCGCCGCCAGCTCCACAACCAGGGCACACTGTATCCGCAGCACCTCGGTGACCGCGACGCACGCCGAGCACATTTACACACAATCATGATCAAGCGCTCGAAGGTCAAGGCCATCTTCATTGTCACGCCAGTCACGGATCTGGAAGGGGCGCACGTACTTTACGTGTGCTCGTCAACGGACCGGCCCTCAGCGAAACACTCGGCGACGTCTAACTGCTCGACCACGACCAAACGATCCTTGCCGTAGCATAGCAGCCCGCACCGGCCCGCAAAGCGACGCCGATCTCGACGACTGCACGTGACCACTGTGGTAATTACGCCGCCAGTCAATCCAGTCCAGCACGTAATGCCTCGCCGTGGGCAAGTAGCACTCGACCAACGCTGGCGTCGCGAAAAGCCAGCTTAGTCAGATGATCGGCGATGGTATCGTCTATATGTTCAGCCGCAGCGCTTAACCGGTCGACGACGGCATGTACCGTCACAATGCCGATACTGGTATCGGCCATAGGTCTCATACCTAATCTGACGCCCGACATCGCGTCTAAGTGCCAGCGTCGGAGAGGTTAGCCCTGAGCACTCACTGCTGCGGCGACTCGCGTTGCCACTCGGTGCGCGATATCCGCTTCGGTCGCTTCCACCATGACCCGGATCATCGGCTCAGTTCCTGAAGGACGCAACAGGATTCGACCTGCATCTCCTAACTCGGCCTCGGCAGCCGCGACCGCTTTCTGCACCGAGGGCGCAGTGGCAGCGGTGACCTTGTCCGTAACCTCGACGTTGATGAGCACCTGCGGTAACGCATGCATCGCCGACGCGAGGGCGGCCAACGAAGAGCCGGTCTGCACCATGCGGGTCATCAATCGCAGCCCCGTGGCGATACCGTCGCCGGTGGAGCCCAAGGCGGGCAGCACGATATGGCCGGACTGCTCGCCGCCAATACTGAAGTCACCGGCACGCAATTCTTCCAGCACACAGCGGTCACCAACGCCGGTGGTACGCACAGTGACGCCGACAGAACGCATAGCCAGGTGCAGCCCCAGGTTGCTCATCACGGTAGTCACCAGCGTGTTGGACGAAAGTTCGCCGGCTTCGTGCATCGCCAGCGCCAACACGACCATAATCGCGTCGCCGTCGACAAGATCACCGTTGGCATCAACAGCAAGGCACCGGTCGGCATCTCCGTCGTGCGCCAGACCTAGGTCAGCGCGGTGGACAAGTACCGCAGAGCGCAACGAATCCAGGTCCGTCGAGCCACAGCGGTCGTTGATGTTGATGCCATTGGGATCGGCATTGATCGCAATAACCTGGGCGCCGGCGGCGCAATATGCGCGCGGTGCTGTCGACGAGGCTGCGCCATGGGCACAGTCAACGACCACCATCAAGCCGTCGAGTCGAATGGTGCTGGCTTTGCCCACGTGGCACAAGTACCGTTCCACGGCATCCTCGGCGTCGATGACACGGCCGATCGCCGCGCCAGCCGGGCGCAACCCGGGCCCACCGGCAACTAGGTCTTCGATCTGGTCCTCGGTGTCGTTGTCCAATTTGTGGCCACCCGGTCCAAAAATCTTGATGCCGTTGTAGGGCATCGGGTTGTGGGACGCCGAGATCATAACCCCGAAGTTGGCGTCGTAGGCGCCGGTCAGATACGCCACTGCAGGTGTCGGGAGCACTCCGACCCGCAGTACGTCAATACCCTCACTGGTCAGGCCGGCGATAACAGCAGCCTCGAGCATCTCGCCACTGGCTCGCGGGTCGCGACCAATCACGGCAATCCGCCGCCCCGGTTCGCCCGAACTGGCCAAGCGTCGTACCGCCGCCGCGCCTAGCGCCAGTGCCAGCTCAGGGGTCAACTCACGATTGGCCACTCCACGAACACCGTCGGTGCCGAATAGTCGACCCATGCGGACAAACCTCTCACAGTTAACGGCTCTGAAGCTCTACGTACTCATGTCTTTCTGGCCGAAACCGTGTACGCTCAGCCGTCAACACGCCGGCAACGGCAAACAACGATGCACAGTTGCAACCGAACTTGGGGTCTTCCGCTAGCGGAGGACTCCAAGTCGCGGCCAGGAAAGTACTCACCAATCAGCGCTTGCTGTACTGCGGCGCCTTACGAGCCTTCTTCAAGCCGTACTTCTTGCGCTCGGTGGCGCGTGAATCACGGGTGAGGAAACCGGCTTTCTTCAAGGTGGGCCGGTCCTCCGGTGACGCCATAATCAACGCCCGGGCGATGCCCAAGCGCAACGCCCCGGCCTGACCCGATGGGCCACCGCCGTGCAGGAGAGCGAAGATGTCGAAGCTCACTGTCCGCTCGACGGTCACCAACGGCGCCTTTATGAGCTGCTGGTGCACCTTGTTCGGGAAGTAGTCCTCCAGGCTGCGACCGTTGAGATCGAACTTGCCAGTGCCAGGCACCAGCCGCACCCGCACGACAGCCTCTTTGCGGCGGCCGACAGTCTGGATGGGTCGCTCAAACACGAACGATTCACTGTGCTTGGCAGCTGAAGTCTCCATCGCAATCTCCGCGGCTTTACTAGGCTCGGTCACTGCGCCACCTGCTTAATCTCGAATGGGACCGGTTGTTGAGCGGCATGCGGATGCTCTGGCCCGGCATAGACGCGAAGCTTTCGCTGGACCTGGCGGCTGAGCTTGTTCTTGGGCAACATGCCGACGATAGCTTTCTCTACGACACGGTCGGGGTGCTTTTGCATCAACTCACCAATGGGGCGTTTGCGCAAGCCACCGGGATACCCTGAGTGGAAGTAAGCCATCTTATGCTGCAGTTTGTCGCCGCTGATGGCGACCTTGTCAGCATTGATAATGATGACGAAGTCACCGCCATCGACATTGGGAGCGAACGTAGGTTTATGCTTGCCACGCAACAGGTTGGCCGCTACAACAGCAAGGCGGCCAAGCACCACGTCCGTGGCATCGATAATATACCACGACCGCGTGCTGTCACCCGCCTTGGGCGCGTATGTAGACACAGCGCTTACCCCTCTCGTTTCAGGTTTAACCCGGTTCCTAGATCCCGGTATGACCCGGGTGCCGATCCGACGGCCCTGGTTGGTCCAACGCGGGGTTGGTCTCGGCGACCGACATTGACCTGAGATCCCCGTGTACCCGCACGCCAAGGGCGGAGTTTACCGACGTGCATCCCCGCAGGTCAAAATGACTGCGTGGCCCCGACGGCTCTGTCTCTGTCGAGACCACACAGATCTGTTGGGCGTAGCTACCTTACCCAGACGCCGACAGCCCGACGGTCAATGTTGGCCATATCATCGGCGCCGTCGCGTACTGCATTAGCCAAGTCAGCCAGGATCTCATTGAGCTTGAGCGCGGTGGCCGCCTGATGCCACTTGAGCCGCTCAACCTGGCAAGTAGCCGCCGCTGCATGAGTCCACCATCGCCGCAACGGGCGCGATTTGTGGTCTCAAGTGTTCCAGCACGGCGGTGAAGCGGGCCGACGTGTGTGGATTTTCCGGCGAATGGCGTATTCATGTCGCCGAAACTATTCGGACCACACCGGATCCACGGGCGATCCCCTCCCAATCATAAGGTTTCCGCAGGCTACGGCAATGTGGCGGGCATGGCTCCACACAGCCTCATTATACCGAATGGTTTATAGCGATGGTGCACAAGACACGCTAAAACCGCAGCGAATCGGTGTTCCAGCGATCCTCCACATCGCTGAAGCGTACGACCACAAATCCACCCTACACCGACGACATACTGCTCATCCGACCAAATATAAAATTTACAGCATTACCCGGATTTCTTCACTTCGGCTGTCTGTTGTGACTGCAGCTAAGCACATAGAATCAAAATCTATGCTCAATGTGTTCGCACTCACCTAATTACCTTCCGGTCGCTATGTTGATACTAAAATATGACCACGTCGACACCCAATTCGTTTCCATCCGATTTCACGGTTTGGCTTATCTCACCGCGTAAGCGGACTGCACCGCCTGGTCACGCCCCTCGGACAGGTCGTCCTGTTCTCTGTGCCGGCTCTATGGTATCTGATGTTGATCCGGACTGCTCCATAAAGCAATAGCAATAGAGTCTGACGATAGCGACCGCAGTAACACCGGCGATGGAGGAATCGCGATATCCACCATCGCGAACGTCGCTGGCAACTCGTTAGTCATATCTAACCTACCACCGTGGAACGGCGATAATCAGCACAACAACCGGAGGCACCTCGCCTCTGAACAACAGGATACCCAAAGATCGGAAACGGGTTACGGTGCCGTCAATCCGAGTTCGAAAAGGGCACTGTTATCCGCATCCGATCCAGAGCCTGTACTGCATCTCAGGTCAGTACGACACCGCCGTCATCGACTATGACTCTGCCTGCCGTGGCGCCCGTAGTGACGCTGATATCAACGATCGTCGCTATCTTGGAGGAGCGCAACCCGAGAAGTCCAGCGGTCTGATGGCTATGCGGGCTATGCGCTACCAGCCGTCTCAACGTGGCGCCTCTGTTGCGGCTGCATCGACGACGTTGACGGAGAACGGTATCCGAGGTAACGCGGATTCTGGTGTTGAACCAATCCTGCTCGGATGACGCATCATCTTCTCCCAAATCCGTTCCGGCCGCGTTGGACCTCACGGTAGGTTGCAAACCAACGTTGCTGCGTCATCCATCCACAGCCGCAATGTTTGTTCCAGTCTGGTTACGGGTAAAATTTCGGCGTGTATGATCGTCATATACAGTGCTGGATCGGCTTGGGCATCACCCGCTCTAGTCGCTACTGCCATATCGTCCATCACCCGGCGCACGGTCCCGGTGGCCTGCGTAGACGACTGCCCAGCCGCCGAGTGCGGTCTTTGCCTGCGGTATTAGGCATCGGCCAGGTCGACGAAATATTCGTCGACTCGCTGCGCGAGCAAACCAGTTATGAACATCCGGGTGTACGCGGTGAACTATGCCGCCAGCCGCTTGTAACTGCATACCGATAACGGCACCAACGACATAATTTAACACGTCAAATCCATGGTGTCATCATGCCTCAATACCCGGTTTGGTGCCGGACGGCTATTCATTAGAGTGCAGATATGATCGACTTTGTCAGCAGGGTTCCGATTGGCGGCATCAACTGGGGAAGGACTTTACCAGCCCAATACGCTGACAAAGTGGCGACGGTCGCCGTTTTCGGCAATGTGGCCGACCGTGCTGACAGATCGCTGCCGAGGCGATCGACTTATGTAATCCCAACGACCCGATGTGCCATGCCAGTCCGGGCAACGAGTTGGCACGGACACACCGAGGGCTACGTCCCCGTGTACACACCACCCAGGCAGCGGCTTTTGTTGAGTCCAGGTTGCTGGCCGAATACGGCCATCCAAGTGCCCGGTGTGGGCCGCAGCTGCTAATGCCTAGTCCCTCCGGAAAACCGAAGCGATGCAGGTGCACCGACCAGCCAGGCCGCAAGTTTCGTCGCCCATAAGATCTAGCTCGACGAGCGCAGGTCCCGGGTAATCAGCGCCCGCGCAGCCAGTTCATCGTCGGGTGGATAGTCGACACGGATCAATGTCAATCCGTGCGGCGGCGCTGCCACGAAGTCGCTGGACCGGCTTGCCGCGGTGAGCAATTCACCGCACCAGCCGGTGGTCCGCCGGTGGTCGCCAACAGCCAGCAACGCTCCTACCAGTGACCTTACCATCGACCAGCAAAATGCATCAGCGGTGACATGCGCGGTGATCAAGTAACCATCCCGCGACCAGTCCAACCGCTGCAGTTCACGTATGGCGGTGGCGCCGTCGCGATGACGGCAGAACGCCGCAAAGTCATGCAACCCCAGCAAATCTCGCGATGCAGCTGACATTGCAGCCAGGTCCAGGTCACGCGGCCAGGCAGTTACGTAGCGCGCCTGGTGTGGTTGCACACCGTACGGCGCTGTCGACAGTCGATACCGGTAGTGACGCCGCAAAGCTGAGAACCTGGCATCGAAACCTACTGGTGTACGGGAGATATCGAGGACTCGTACATCAGCGGGCAGGAACCGACCTAGGCGCCGTAGCAGCGGCAGGAATTCCGGATCACCGGCGCGTGGTGAACGTGGATAGACCTTCGACAAGGCGGCGCAGGAAATATCGACGTGGGCCACCTGCCCGGTGGCATGTACACCGGCGTCGGTACGCCCAGCGGCGCGCAGCCGCACCGGCGTGCGGAAAATAGTCGTCAACGCTTCATCAAGTACGCCAGCGACCGTGCGCTGTCCAGTCTGGACCGCCCAGCCTGCGAAATCGGTTCCTTCGTAGGCAATGTCGAGCCTAAGACGGACATCCTCACTAATTTTCGGCGACCTCGTTAGGCTCACTGGCGGGGCCCTCCTCGGTCGACGCCGCTTCAGTCACCTCCGTCTGGTCCAGCTTCTCTTGGGCCTGCGTGGTTTTGGCCGAAGTGACGGCCATCCGACGGGCCCGGCCAGCCTCGGATGTTACTGTCTTCTCCCGCACCAGTTCGATCACAGCCATCGGAGCGTTGTCCCCCTTGCGCGCCTCGATTTTGATGATACGAGTGTACCCGCCCTCGCGGTCGGCGAAAAAAGGCCCAATCTCCGCGAACAAGGCGTGCACCACGTCTTTATCGCGAATCTTCTTCAGGACCTCTCGACGGTTGTGCAGCGTGCCCTTTTTCGCATGCGTGATCAGTTTCTCCGCGTACGGTCGCAGCGCCCGAGCCTTCGACTCTGTCGTCTTGATCCGGCCATGCTCGAACAGCGACGTGGCCAGGTTAGCCAGAAGGGCCTTCTGGTGCGAAGACGATCCGCCGAGGCGAGAGCCCTTGGTGGGTTTGGGCATTGCTGGCGCTCCTGTCTAGATACGAAAGGCTTTAGAGCTGTTCGGTCTCGGCGTAATCCTGGTCGTCGTAGGCGCCGTCGGTGGACCAGGTACCGGTGGTAACGTCGTATCCGGCAACCTCGGATGGGTCAAAACTCGCCGGGCTGTCCTTGAGCGACAAACCAAGCTGGTGCAGTTTGACCTTAACCTCGTCGATAGATTTCTGCCCAAAGTTGCGGATATCGAGCAGGTCGGACTCGGTGCGGCTCACCAACTCACCAACGGTATGCACACCTTCGCGTTTGAGACAGTTGTAGGACCGTACAGTGAGATCCAGGTCGTCAATCGGCAGCGCGAACGACGCGATGTGGTCAGCCTCAGCCGGTGACGGCCCGATCTCAATTCCTTCGGCCTCGACATTGAGCTCACGCGCCAGACCGAACAATTCGACCAGCGTCTTACCCGCCGACGCCAACGCATCACGGGGGGTGATCGAACTCTTGGTCTCCACATCGAGGATCAGCTTGTCGAAGTCGGTCCGCTGCTCGACCCGGGTGGCATCCACCTTGTATGTTACCTTCAGCACAGGTGAATAGATGGAATCGACTGGAATGCGGCCAATTTCGGCGCCCGAAGCCCGATTGTGCACCGCCGGCACGTAGCCACGGCCACGTTCGACTACGAGCTCCACTTCGAGCTTACCTTTGTCGTTCAGCGTCGCGATGCGCATATCAGGATTGTGCACAGTGACGCTGGCCGGCGGCACAATGTCACCGGCAGTGACCTCACCCGGCCCCTGCTTACGCAGATACATCATGACCGGTTCGTCCTCCTCCGAGGACACCACCAAACCCTTGAGGTTCAAGATGATCTCAGTAACGTCCTCTTTGACCCCCGGCACCGTGGTGAACTCGTGCAAAACGCCGTCAATACGAATGCTCGTGACAGCCACGCCGGGAATCGACGACAGCAGCGTACGCCGCAGAGAGTTGCCCAAAGTGTAACCGAATCCCGGCTCCAACGGTTCGATTACGAACTGGGACCGGTTATCAGTAAGAATGTCCTCGGACAGTGTGGGTCGCTGTGAGATCAGCATCGGTGTTACTTCTCCTTCTCGGCACCCACTATTTGATGCCGCTAGGTTTCATACCGGTGCGAATGCGGCGGTATGAAGTCTGCATTTTACTTCGAGTAGTACTCGACAATCAGCTGCTCAGTGAGCGGCACATCGATCTGCGCACGCTCAGGTAATTGGTGAATCAGGACACGCTGACATTCGCCGACGACCTGGAGCCAACTCGGGATCGGTCGGTCACCCGCCGTCTCCCGCGCGATCTGGAACGGCACCGTGTTGAACGACTTACCCCGCACATCGATTATGTCGTATTGTGAGACCCGGTAGCTGGGGACGTTGACATGCATACCATTGACACTGAAGTGCCCGTGGTTGACCAGCTGACGAGCCATCCGGCGGGTACGTGCCAGCCCAGCGCGATAGATCACGTTGTCGAGCCGGCTTTCCAGGATCTTCAGCAGTTCCTCACCCGTCTTACCGGGCTGCCGCACAGCCTCTTCGTAGTAGCGACGGAACTGCTTTTCCATGACGCCGTAGGTGAAGCGAGCCTTCTGTTTCTCCTGTAGCTGCAGGAGGTATTCACTTTCCTTGATCCGCGCACGGCCATGTTGGCCAGGCGGGTAGGGACGCTTCTCGAACGCCTGGTCGCCGCCGACGAGGTCGATGCGAAACCGGCGTGATTTGCGAGTGATGGGTCCAGTGTAACGAGCCATGATTATCTCCTAGACCCTTCTACGCTTGGGCGGACGGCAGCCATTGTGCGGCTGGGGAGTGACGTCGGCAATCGCGCCGACCTCCAGACCAGCGGCCTGGAGCGACCGGATCGCGGTCTCCCGACCCGAACCCGGGCCCTTCACGAAGACATCAACCTTGCGCACTCCGTGCTCCTGAGCTTTGCGTGCAGCGTTCTCGGCGGCCAACTGCGCAGCGAACGGGGTTGATTTCCGTGAGCCCTTGAAACCAACATGGCCCGATGACGCCCAAGCAATGACGTTGCCCTGCGGGTCAGTGATGGTCACGATTGTGTTGTTGAAGGTGCTCTTGATATGCGCTGCACCGTGCGGGATGTTCTTCTTTTCCCGCTTACGGGTCTTCTGTCCCTTCTTAGGACTCGCCCCGCTTACCTTCTTCGGTGACATGGGTTATCTGGCTTTCTTCTTGCCTGCGATGGTGCGCTTAGGGCCTTTGCGGGTCCGCGCATTGGTCTTGGTCCGCTGGCCGCGCACCGGCAGGCCGTGGCGGTGCCGCAGACCTTGATAGCAGCCGATCTCCATCTTGCGGCGGATGTCGGCCTGCACTTCGCGACGCAAGTCACCTTCCACCTTGAAGTTGGCTTCGATGTAGTCGCGCAGATGAGTCAGCTGGTCATCGGTGAGATCCCTGGTCCGTAGGTTCCGGTCAATGCCGGCGGCCTCCAAGATTTCGTTGGAGCGGGTGCGGCCAATGCCATAGATGTAGGTCAGGGCGACCTCCATCCGCTTGTCGCGCGGCAAGTCGACGCCGACTAGTCGAGCCATGGGTGGCGTTTCCTCATTTATCTATCTCAAGCGGAGGTTTGGTCCCAGTCCGTTCCCTGCGCCCAAAATTTAAAGACTTTGGGTGCGGGCCCCGGCCTCCGTCCGGGCATGGCTGAGCGGCCCATCTGATTGATACCAGCCGCGCAATGGCATTGGGAGGTCTGCATTCAGTTGCTTGCGCCAGAGCTACCCTTGCCGCTGCTTATGACGTGGATCCGCGCAGATCACCATGACCCGCCCGTGCCGACGGATCACCCGGCACTTGTCACACATGGGCTTTACGCTCGGGTTCACCTTCACCGCAGTCTCGATCCTGTTCTCTGGTCTGGGCGTTCTCGTTACTTGTACCGGTACACAATGCGTCCCCGAGACAGATCATAGGGCGACAACTCCACCACTACCCGGTCCTCGGGCAGGATGCGGATGTAATGCTGCCGCATCTTGCCACTGATGTGGGCGAGGACCTTGTGACCGTTCTCCAGCTCAATACGAAACATCGCATTGGGCAGGGGTTCGACCACGCGACCCTCGACCTCGATGGCGCCGTCCCTCTTGGCCATTACTTACCGGCTGTCCTTGTCTTCCCGCTCGTTCCACTCTAAGTGCCCGGACCGGCGCAGCATTCACACCAACTTCAAACGCGGGCCGGTAGCAGGAAAATTCCAGGACTGAACACGCAAAAAGCAGGGGCAATGAAGCACCGTTGCCCTACTTTACTCCATCATTCGGCTTCACCAAAATTGCCGCTGAATGCATGACACCAGGCGAGTTAATCTTGAAGTTCAAGTATAGCACGCCACCAGTTTGGTGACACCATGACCGACTCTGAGACCAATGCGCATGCCAGTGCGAAAGCCGAGAAGCCCCATCTAGGCCGGTTCGGATCGTTTGGACGCGGGGTGGTAATACCCAAGAATATCGAGTCGTTAGGCTGCGGAGCCGTCTGAGTAGTATGACTCACCGCCCGCCGAGCTGGCTTGGGTCGAACCAATCCTCGAGGCAACGACCACGCTGCAAGTGGTCACTGACATTATCAACATTTACCTGGGTCGACACCCGCCAAGCCAGTGGCCGAGTAGTTTCATCGGATTGATTAAGGCCTACCTGGATCGTTACTCCCGCGGTATCGGTGTCGGCCATCCATAGGCGACTCACGAATACTGCAGTGCGGCGGTAGCATGCCGGGACAAATGCAACGACTTTTGCGTGCCCGCCAAAGACCGGGTGGTCACGGCGTTGGGTCCTCGTGCTTCACGGCGCAAACGCAGCGCCAAGATGCACCCGTAACCTCACCAAGCCAGAACCACCGCATAAGCCGGTAAACTCGTCGGCCGGCGTTCGTGACGCCTGAACACTAAAGTGGTACTGACCACCAACCAAACCCACGCGGTGGGTCGTAAGGCGCTTGACATGTAGGTCCCTGGCTATCTACCACAAAAATCTGAAAGCGGCTAGGCCTTTCCGACAAAGAAGTCACCCGGTCGGACAACGATCAGGTGACCGGCGCTGATCATATCCCGGTTCAAATCCTCACCACGGATGACAACACTGGCCGGGTCGCTTGAACCGATTCGTGACCGGACCTTGACTTGGCTAGGGCTCCGCTAGGGTTTGACCATGCGACTATTAGTCACAGGCGGCGCCGGCTTCATCGGTGCCAACTTTGTGCACAACGCGGTATGCGAGCATCCTGACGACACAGTCACAGTGCTCGACGCCCTGACCTACGCGGGCAGACGTGAGTCGCTGGCCAACGTCGACCATGCCATCAGGCTGGTACAGGGCGATATCGCCGACACTGAGCTGGTTTCCCAGCTGGTCGCCGAGTCCGATGTGGTCGTGCATTTTGCCGCCGAAACCCATGTGGACAATGCGCTCGACGACCCAGAGCCTTTCCTGCATACCAATGTCATCGGGACGTTCACCATCTTGGAGGCAGTGCGGTGCCATAGCGTGCGACTACACCACGTCTCGACCGACGAAGTCTACGGCGACCTGGAACTCGACAAATCGACGAGGTTCACCGAGTCAACGCCCTACAGCCCGTCGAGTCCATACTCAGCGACCAAAGCCGCCGGCGACATGTTGGTCCGGGCCTGGGTGCGTTCCTACGGCGTGCGTGCAACGATCTCCAACTGTTCCAACAACTACGGCCCATACCAGCACGTCGAGAAATTCATCCCGCGCCAAATCACTAATGTGCTCACCGGCCGCCGGCCCAAGTTGTACGGCACCGGCGCTAACGTCCGCGACTGGATCCACGTCGACGACCACAACAGCGCCGTCTGGCGCATCCTTGAGAAAGGCCAGATCGGCTGCACCTACCTTATCGGTACCGAGGGCGAGCGTAGCAACCTGACCGTACTGCGCACGCTGCTGCAGATGATGGGAAAAGACCCCAACGATTTCGACCACGTCACCGACCGCGTCGGCCACGATTTGCGGTACGCAATCGACCCGACCCCGCTGTATGACCAATTGTGCTGGGCTCCAAAGCACACCGACTTTGACGAAGGATTGCGCGCCACCATTGACTGGTATCGCGACAACGAATCATGGTGGCGACCGTTGAAGGACGCTGCAGAAGCGCGCTACGAAGAACGAGGTCAGTGACATGGACGTCCGCGAACTGGACATTCCGGGTGCCTGGGAGATCACTCCTATCATTCATGGCGATTCCCGCGGAATGTTCTTTGAATGGCTCACAGACCGTGAGTTCAGTGGATTCGCCGGTCACCGCTTAGACGTCCGGCAAGCCAACTGCTCAGTATCCTCGGCCGGTGTGCTGCGTGGCCTGCATTTCGCGCAAGTGCCACCGAGCCAGGCCAAGTATGTGACCTGCGTGTCCGGTTCGGTTTTTGATGTTGTCGCCGATATTCGTTTGGGTTCACCAACATTCGGCCATTGGACCTCCGTTATGCTAAACGGCTCCAACCGGAAGACCATCTACATCTCCGAGGGTCTAGCACATGGATTCCTTGCATTGCAAGATAATTCGACAGTGATGTACCTATGCTCCGCGGAATACAACCCAACGCGCGAGCACACCGTCTGCGCTACAGATCCGACCCTGGCAATCGATTGGCCGGTGGTCCACGGCGTTGACCCGCATTTATCCGAGCGCGATGCCACGGCCCCCAACCTTGACGACGTATGCACATCTGGCCTACTACCGACCTGGGAAGAGACGCAGAGATTTATCGTCGAGCTCGGCCGCAAACAGCGGACGCAGCCATCGCGAATTACCACTGAAAAAGAAGAATCCTGGTGAGGCCTGGGTTGTTAGTCGCCGTTGGCAGCGTCACGATCATTGTCGGCGTGGCGGGCTGCGGTGGGGGCACCCAGAATCCCGCCCCATCGTCAAGTGCTACCACAGCGTCGAGCGTCACAACAGGACCCAGCCCTACCGCTGTGTCGAGCAGCACTCCCGCCACAACAACTGGAGAAACAAAGGTCACCATCGGCAGCCAGCTACAAAACATCAGTGGTCCAGTCGTGTGCTCGACGATAAACGGCAAATTCTCTATCGCGATCGGCGACATGATCACTGGCGTCATTGTTGGTTTAGAACCGGACGCATCGGTAGTCCACAACGCCGGCCTCGGCGCCATCGACGGTGTGGTCATGGCCTTCGCCGAGGGCATCCCCGGCGAAAACGCCAGTGCCACCAAGAACGGCAACACATACCAAATCACCGGGACAGCCAGTGGTTTGGACAACGCCGGTCAGCAGATCCATAAGCCTTTCGAAATCGAAGCTACCTGCCGCTAACACCACCACTGAGCAAATCCGCCCGGCGCGAAGGCGACTCCCGGTACACTTCGAAGAACCTCCTCGGATCAAACCCGCAAAATGCCCGAACGGTTCGGCCGTGGCAACCGACGCCTCATGTGGGTCCACCTCACGAACAGTGGCGCAAGTCGTACGTTGAGCTGATTATACCACCGGCCAACACAGCAGTAGAAGGCGACTATTTTGCACTAGGCAGTGATGTATTCATCTTCTTGATACATCCGGTACGACGTATGACGGATATCGTGATATTAGGATTGCGACAACACCTCGACCGCTACACCACCAAGTTATCTTCACAGTAATTATCCGTTTCGGAAGCATGCCGCTGACCGCTATCATGAATTTTAGCAGCAGAAACTACTCTTCCGAGGGTTTTGACGCCGATTTGTGCTATTTCCGCACCGTGTTAGAACATATTGGACTAAGTACGGTATCGACCACCGTAACGATTGTTCCCTGACTATGCCACCACGTCATCGATACCAGCGACATCAGTGCGACGATGCGTTCCCGTACCCTGATTGGCTCACTAATATCGAAAAAGTACTGGAATAGCCCAAGTTTCAGTATCGATTCGGTGATTCGTGTGGTCGACACAACCACCAGCATGACTGCTCGTTCGCCTTATCAGCACCGCAAACATCACCACCACTGTGTGCGACACTGAGATTTCTGAGTATATCCACCTCCTTCGTAGGCACTGGGATACACACCCAAGATGCTATCGCTACGTCGAAACAACAGTTTGCTGGGCAAGAGTTCTACACATCAAACTCGTATAGGGAAGTCTGGCTTAGACTCAACGTTGGATTGCCCAAACCCATTGACGGGAGCTGCGATATCACACGCTGTTGTTATCGGAGCAGGACCGGTTGGAGCACTGTCGACACTGCTACCAGCCAAGAGTGACATCGACGTTACCCTCGTGTAGGGTAGTGACAATGTGGTTCACCGCATTCCCGCCGCCCACCCCTGATCCGTCCACGTTGGGTCTCCTTCGAACGCTCGCCATCAAGCTAGCTTCCAACCCCGAGGACGTCGCCGTAACCTCGGTACAGTAGTGCTATATACCGCGGAGACATTCGCGCAAAGCTTAATTTCCGGTTCCTCACCAGCTTCACTAAAATCATCTTTTCCTAATTCATCTCGATCAACAGACCCTATCTGATACCGGAGGCCCAGCTAATTGGGGCCGAGGCCGCGATCGAACTTCGTACCAGGATAGCAGCGATCGACCCCAACCCGACCCGACGTCACCACCTCAACGAATGATGTCGAACTCCAAATCCCTGCAAGCTACATGCTAATTGGGTGCGCTGTATCGCAGTGTGAATAACTTAGACACACAAGCAATCCATGCTCAACTACGTGATTCCGTGTAGCGCACTCGGGGTTCACGTATTACAAGACAACGACCTTCGTCGCTTTACTGCGTATCTGGGTGACGTCGCATCGCTTATCAGTAACTACTATGTAACATAGTAGTTACTGATCAACACTTCTCTCCTAGACACCCACTGCACTATCTGCCCAACGAAACATCTAAATATCGAATCCTACAGGTAGGAATGCGATTAATGTCTAGTTGCATAAAACTATCGTTGCCGGGCATTGATATGACTGGTACCAGCATCTGTCATCAACCCTGGTACCGAAGTGGTTTATCTACACGTTGCCACACCGCACATATTCAACCGATATCCCGTACACACACGTATATATACGGTGTAATCGCACTCCGCTTTAATCAGGCCTTCACCGACAACGACGGCGTAAGCCGAGCATGAGGGATACAACGCCTGGGTGATAGCCGCAGACCGAAACCCGATCCTATTCACAACACCCAGCATGACAACCATCCCATTCCTGAGCCTTGGCATAACCACATCCAATTACTTTACTCGATTTGTTATTAATTGGAATAGTCTCCGACCTGCGTAAGCTACTAAACGAGAATGCACGATGTTCCCGAGCCGACAATCTGCTAACAAGTTACGAACTAATACTGAACAGAATTACTGCGACCACGTTAGCCATAAACGACAACACGGAACAGTTTCTAAATGAGTTCACCGTCATGACCATGTATACATTTTCTGGGGGTGCTCCAGTCTTCATATCTGCGACAGGATTTGCCGTCGAAACTGTTTGGCAATACCTAATTCGCAAAGTTTTCAACTTGCCACTACTGGACCTTCTTAGGTTGCTATTGAAGTCGACCGAAACCAAGGTGTGGTTCCGCGCGGCGCACTGCACCGCGCAACCATACACTGGATATTAGTTCGCACGTCCCGATACGGAAGTCTTGGCGCATATCGATTTGGTATTTACCTCGAATCACATCGAACTAAGGGACCCCGCATGAGTAGTTCGTCCACCCATGGGAAAGCACGGTCAGTGGCAGCCAATCCGTATCGGCCTCTTCGGCTGCTGCGTACGCCGGCCCTGCGTCGCCTCACCGCCGAGGTGCATCTGACTTCGACCGCGCTTATCCAGCCAATCTTTGTTTGGGATGACACCGACCACCCGCACGAGGTCCGAATCAAGGTCGGAGATGTTACAGCATCCAGTGGGATTTTCCGTGCAAGCCGCTGTCACCGCAGCAGCCGCCGGAGTTGACTGCGTCATTTTCCTTGACATTCTGCCGATCAAGGACGAAATTGGCATGAAAGCTCTCTGATCCCGAGGGGATCAGAGAGCGAGTGCCCAAAACCATGATACGTGAGGTGAGCGATAACTTAATGGTGCTATACGACTCTCATTGCACACAGTTATGTGACATGTACAATTAGGTTAAATCCACGCAGACTACCGTAGTCGAACGTAAAAACTGCATATAAAAAATCCCGTTTGCAATCAAACCAAAAAACAATGAAGTTCGCAGCGTTGAATGTTCTCTTCGAAATTCCAGAACCTCAATCGAGTGTCGCGATCTAAAGCGCAAAATCTTTTGTGTAACTGTAGTTTAAATTCACAAAATACCTCATCGAACGCATTGCTGATCGTGTACCATCGAGAACACCTGATGTTAATAAACACCTGATATTTTCATCGAAACAGGGAACCCAAGAAAATTCCTGTCTCGGCGACGACATCGGCGACCGATTCACTCAGCCGCGACAGCTTAATAATTTGTCGCCGAAAAAATTCTCCGGAGTCTGCGACCTGATAATCGCTTTGCTCAAATCTAACAACGAATTCGCCTTGTCGGGCCGATACCATCGTAGCGAATGTCAATGCCGTGGTTCACACTACAACAGTCGTCGCCGCTGTTGCATCAATGTTGGTAGCCGACCCCTCAAGCTGGAGCACACGTCCCGCGACGACCAGATGGACCTCGTCGCAGACAGCCGCCACGCGCTGGTTGATCGCGCAGAGTAGATCGCGAAACAGCACACCCGAACGATGGGCAGACACCATCCCAAGGCAGAACTGATTCGTCACCACGATCACATCGAGCAGTCCGATCAACACCCCACACCGTCCGTCGAGTTGTGCCTGCACCGCAGCGTGGACATCAGCGATCAGAATATCCCACAACACGATCCATGAAAGCAGTCAACCAACTACCCAGACAGTCAACCATGATAGGACACCGCTATTCAGGCAAAACCGGTGCGAAATAAACGTTTTCCACCGTCATCTAGGTCGTTAAGCGACGAGCTCGGTGCAACGTGACGAGGAAGTCCCAGTCGGAATCACTACGGTCGGCGAGGCGGCCAGGAACCGACGCGGACAACGTCTACAGTATTAGCCGGCGTGTGTGTACTTTTTTGAGCGGACACCGCCAGTAACCAAAATCCGCACTGCGTTATGGTAAACAGCACATTCTCTTGCACCGGCTTCTCAAGACGCTCCGGGCGGGAAAGAGAAGCAAAGCTTGCAGGCAACCGTACCTAGCCAGGTTCAGCAACGCATAGACGTCAAGATATCCGGTCGACTAGATCGCCGAGCAAGTCGAAGCGGCGCTCACGTGCGGCTGGAAAACACGCGCCCCACCCAGCGAGCCCAAGTGTCTCGTGCAGGAAAGCCACGCACAGCACGTCACCTTCCAACAAACCGTGCCAACACCCATCCGTTACGCGCGCCGCCCAGGAACTTCTCGGCGGCGTCACCGCGGGTAATTCTGCCGTGGTGAATTTCGTACCCCAAAGCAGGAACTCCTAATCCCTGACCTCGCGGCCACCTCAGCCACCGACCCTTCGATTCTATTCGATTCTAAAATCACCTCACCCAGCATCTGCAATCCACTGAACTTGCCCACCGCAGCCTGCACCAGCACCGTACGATCAAGGCCTCGCACCCGAAGCCACGCCAAATCGACGACCGTTACACGGGTTCCTGACAGCACGATCCGGTCGGCACCACCCAGTGCGCAGGAGTTAAAGGCGAACACGGTATCCCAGTCAGATCCGAATCAGATTCGAACCCCAGCGCATCCACGTCGGTGAAGTTGCTGATCCGGGAAAGTCCGCACGACGGCCAACCAGCAGGCCCCAGCACGCCGGCACGCCAAATCAAGGACATCCTATGCGTCCAGCCAAAGATCAGGATGCCGCAGCAAGGTGCCGTACACGCTTTGCACGGTGCGCCTTTCCAGGTCACCCAGACCTGACCACCAGCAGGTCGAGGTCGCCACGGAACTTAATTGACCACAAATCCCAGAACCAACATCTGGTCCTCGACAGACAGCACCGCGACGGTGCTCAGAAACGTAGCGAACACCCCGCCGCGGTCGATGCCCCCAACAACACACTGGTAGGAAACCCGCATGACAGGCAAGCCCTATATTGACATAATCACCAGCGCGCAAGTTGATTTCAGCTAGGCTGTCGACTCCCTCCCTCCGGGATAATAACGCCGTAGCGGGCCGCAAGATCGTCAACGGTCTGGTTTACCGCCTCAACGAGAGCCTGCCGCCCCTCCAGTCGTCAGTTCGACGACGCCACCTCACCCCACAGGACCTGCCCATCAACACCACGTTGCTATAGTGGTCACTGTCCGGCTTGAGCAAGACCGGATTCATGGCCGGCTCGGTCGTCACTCTGGCCATGAGTGCCTACACCCATTGCGCCCGAACGCTTTCCACGCACACGCTGTCCAGGTCAACGCAGACCATCGAGTTTTTGGACATGTTCTGCACCTTATAAGGCGCCACCCGCACGCCACGTCGGGCCAATTCGCGGCACAGCCTCGCGGTCACTACGCTCTTACCAGTGGCACTCACCGTACCGGCCATCAGCAGACCCGACATCAGCCGTGTCTTAACGAGACGTTGGGTCAGTATCCCAGGTTCCCGGCAACATAGGCACACGTGGGCTGTCGTCGAACGTGTCGCTAGGCATCGTTACTAATCCTACGGCTGGTCCGAGACCTGCCTTGTGGACGGTCCCGACTAACCCCAGGGTTGCTACTCCTTGATCCGACGCCATCGCCGTGGCGGAGTGCAAATCCATGTATCCGTAACCACGGTCGAGCTGTATGGACTTCGCCCGGCGCCGCCGTGATTGCACTTGTTCCTGGGGTGTCGCCGCGACCGCTGGAGCCTCGGTGCCCTCGGGTACCGGCGCCTGCTGTCGGGCATTGGTGCCCACCGGCTTCCTAACGGTCGACTGCAGGCCACCCACCAGGTACCCGAAGCTGTCCATGTCTGCACCAGTCACCGGCGGTGGTGCGGTGGCCGGCGGAGGTAGTGGGCCAGGTGTGACGACCGGCGCGGCCACGGGAGCTGGCGCCGGGGTCGGAGTCGGGGTCGGGACTACAGTGGGCGCCGGAGGCAGGACGGTCGGAGCTACCGCTGCGATGGGCGGGGCGACCGGTAGCACGGGTGGTACCACGCCAACCAAGCCCACCAACCCCGACACGCCCGCAAAGCTGCCCACTACACCCGCGGTGGCAACTGCCAATGAGGCAGCCAACAGCGGAAACACGGCCAAGATCAGCGCAAAAGACTGTTCAATCAGAGTCTTAACCAACGCGATGGTATCAGTGATGATGGTGCCAATGGCTTCAATGGTGGTGAACAGCAGGGTAAAACCTATAGTCACGGGATTACCCGAAGCGAACGCTGCTACAAGATCGGCTCCGATAAAAGCGAAGGTCTGCGACAGATAGCCGATGTATGAAACTATGTCCATCGGGGTGCCGAGGGCAAACGCGATGTTGAATGGACTGAGGAAGCTCAGCGGATTACCGAGTGAGGGTAGCCAAGGATCAAATCCGGAGAACATCGCTTGGAAGAACGGATTGTTGGTCAGCGAGGTGACTAGCGGCTGAACCGCATTATTGTAGAGGTCGGTGTAGCCGATCCGCTGCAACCATTGCAACCATTGTTGAACCTGGGGAGGCTGGCTGGGAACTACCGGCGACGGCTGGTCGGAACCGGTCTGTAGCGCGTCGATTCCCATGATCTGTGGAGCGGCAACGATCTCCGGTGCGAAGTTCACCACCACCGTCGAGACCTCCTGATAGGTGCCCATCACGGTGGCAGCCTCGATCCACATCCGCACGTATTCGGCTTCGTTATGCGCGATCGGGATGGTGTTACTGCCGAAGAAATTCGTGGCCACCAACACTGTGTGAGCAGTGCGGTTGGCGGTAAGCTCAGCCAAGGTTGGCATTAACGCCTGAGCAGCGGTGTAGGCGGTGGCCGCCATTTCGTGTTGGATAGCTCGCGTGACGCTGTCTGCGCTGGCTTGCCTCAGCCACCTCAGGTACGGCAGATAGGCGATCGCGTACGCCTCAGCGGTCGCACCACCCCAAGCGCCAACCCGGACTACCACCAACAATGCGACCAGCTCGTCGGCCGTCTCAGTATACACAATGCTTAACGAGCGCCACGCTTCGGCCGCTACTAGCAGCGGACCGGGCCCCGGACCGCTGCTGAGCTGCGCCGAGTGCGCCTCCGGAGGTAATGCCATCCAAATCGGCGTGCTCATTGCAAGCCAATCGTGATCAGGTCTGAGTCAACGCTCTTGGTGGCGACCGAGCCGCCGGATGATAGTTGCATCATATTTGGAGAGGCAGCTCTCTCGGGGTGTAGCACCCCGGATTGGCGGGATGTGATGACAGAAGTCGCCTGGCTCTCGGATCGTCGCTCGCCTCGCCTTCCAGCCGATGGCCTACGAAGGCCGCTCTCCAATCACAGCGGTGGCACCATGCCGAATGTACACCGGCTTCCTGTACCCTCATCGCCTTTACGAGCAATAGCGTCGCATATCAACAACGGCACTGAGGCAATCCGCTCAGCACGCACAGTCTAGTACACTAGGACGCCACAAACACGATGGAGTGCAATTGATCCGGGTGTCCTATCTCCTTGGTGGCCCTGACCGTAATAACTAGCCTGACACTCGCTCTGGCTGCTATCACTCGTTTGGCGTTTAGCCCGCCTAGACACCAGCGTCGCGCCAGATGCCGGCTGCATAATTGACTTCTCCCTAGATAAGTTGACAGTCACCAACGCCGCGAATTTCGCCATCAGTTACCAAATCCTGACGGTCGAACACCCGTATCCGGATGGTACGCCCGAGTCTTCTGTGTCTGGTGGCGCTGTAGTGCTCCGGTCCCGGAGCTAACACGCGACCTGGCGCGTACGCAATAGATCACGGTACCGGTCACAAGTCTGTATTCGACGTCAATGCCAGCCATTTGGGTACGATCGCCGAGCTAGCGCAGAGCGACGTGCTTGCCGGTGTCACCAATACCCCACAACATCGTCAGCTCACTGACTAACCAATGCGTAACCGTCGGGAAAATTACCGAGTACGCGCCGGATCAGCAGGTCAACACTGCGTGACGCCAGTGTCGACGTGGTCGCCGACGCTGAATGGCTAGAGGCCACACCGTTAGACCACGCGGAATTGAGTGCAGATGTTCGCCACGTTGACCGGCACCAAGAAGAAAGCCGCCGAACTCCACTAAACAACTGCGGGACAACTACCACACGATGGCCAACAAAACCACCAAAGTACAGCCCACCCAAGTGTTGCCCAGAACCCGTAACAAGGCACCTGGCCAGTGCCGGCGGACGAGTAGCTATGCCAGCCGGCTGCTCGTCGACGCTGGTAGCCGACAACCGCTACGGTAAGCTGGCTGCGGTGTGCAAGGGCCAAGTCTGATCAGCGACCAAGGCAATCGGCACCGGCGGCGGTAATGGATTATTGGGAGCACGGTGTGGCGTGCCCTGATCTGTTGCTCGGAGATCTGGTGGCCATCCTGCATCCCGAATTCGCCGCCAACCACCACAGTTCGAGTTCTACCGGCAGATGCTCCGCCGGTGATCACGACCGCACCGGCGACAGCCATGCCACTCCAGCTGAGCCGGGCAACAGCGGTGCTGACGCTGTTGGCGACAATTGTGGTGCTACTGATGACCATGCACTTGGGCCGGCGCAGGTAACGCTGCCCGACACGATCCGGGTTCTAGTCGGCGCGCAACCGTCCGACCCAGACTGACAGGTCATCGTGGCCAGCTTGTGCCTGCCGCAGGTGTTGACCGCAATCACTGCCAGAAGCACCCTCGGGATGGCGAAGCTACAAACCCAGACGTTGTTCCGCAACCCCCTGGCGGACCCATATTATGCTAGACGTGTGTTCCGGGCATGTGCCTGGGCGTCACCGGAAGCACTGGCTTCATCGTGGGTCTGGGCCGAGCCGGTCAGGCCGGCACAGTGGTAGCGACGGTATTAAGGGCGGCACTGGTGCTGGCGGTTGTCCTGACACTTGCTCACTGGGTGCGTTCGGCAGCAACGTTGCTGATCGGCGTAATGGCTGGCACAGCCGGTGCCACGGCCACCAGCGTGCTGGTCGTCTACGACGATCTGCGGTTACTGTCCCTAAACGTGTCAAGGCTAGGAACAGCAATGCTGGCTCTCCGCGCTCTCAACGCCCTGTTGCTCGACAAGGGATATTTTGCACGATAGGCACATCGATAGTGCTGCGGGCCCGAGCGGTTACCGTAACTTCAGGATTGCTGTTGATCAGTGTGACAACCGCTTTTTGCGGACCAATTGCGTTTGTCTAGCTCGTCGTACTGTATGTGTTACGGATCACATTGGACACTTCCGATCGTCATATCGTGCTTCCCGGAGTAACACGAATGGGTGCGACCGTAGCGTTGGGCTGCGCGATCGTCACCCAAACTTCTGGGAAGCTTGCGGTAATGCCTGTTAACGCGATTCCCGCGCTGATCAGGGCACCAATCGTCGGTGGCTGTGCTGATGGGCAGCCGCCGCAGCTAGGGAATGCAACTACGAGCACCATGATGACCGGTCAAGTTGCGTAGCCCGACGATCGGATACCGCAGGCGCTGACACGGCACCACCGTTGTCACCGTGGGCCTGCATGCATTCGCGTACCGCGGCAAGCTCAGCGCGTGCCCAACAAACTGGCTCGACGAGTGGCGGTCGTACTCACCTACTGGATTGACCCCGGCCTGCTCTCGGCGTGTGAACTTGTGGGCCTGGGACACATGCCACACCTGGGCTATCGCGCCCGACTAACTTTGGCCGATCACGCCGTCGTCGACTGGACGCTAAGCACGGTGAAGACCCAACACCTGGCCGCGCAGCCCGCCGCAGCACTCTCCAACGGAGAACTTCAGCGTTTGCTCACTAGCCGCGCTCTCGCGCAGCAGCTCTGTTTGCTGGTGCTCGACGAGCCGACGGCCTTCCTGAACATGTCATCCTGCGTCGGCTTGGTCGAGATGTTGCACGCCTTAGCCCGCGAACATGATCTTGAGATCATCATGTCAGCGCACGGACTTAAACGCACGCTGCACGTCGCCGACCGGGTGTGGTTACTCGGTGTTGATGGCGGGCTACGCGACGCTTTACTCGATGAACTCACCTTCGCTGGACCGTTAGTATTCGGTTCAACCGCAATACGCTGCGCTTCTACCCGGGCGTCGGAGCGTTCGTGTCTCAGGGCTTGAACGGGAGAAACGCACGCATCAAGGCAGCTGACCCGCTACACGCAGCGCTGCAACGTGTGCCTTCTCGAGAAAGCTGGAGCATCTGCGATGCCTGGTCAAGATCATGCTCACCGCAACTGACTCCGACACGATCACACTGCATACCAACGCCCACCACGTGACACCGGTTACACCGAGTACCCTGCCGACGCTGCTGCGCAGCCTGACATACAGCAATTGCATACCAACGGCGGATATCGCCGCGATGCTGTGTGAATGATCTTGCGTGGGAATATTTTTCGCTATGCGGACCAGATAGATCGCGCAGGATGGCTAGCGACCTGCGCAACAGCTCTACACCGACACGGCACCACTGGACGGCATCGTCGCCGGTGCACAGGCCCAGATCGACGGCCCCATACCGTCGGGTCGCGGTCTCGACTTTACTTTCTGGACTTCGTTGCACGACTCTGATAGGCTGACTCTGGAACTCTAGTCGGGTAACAACTTGTGCCGAACATGGCTTCCGCCCAGCTAATGTTTCGGTAGGTTGACGGTCAGACCCTACGGCACGTCGAGCACTCGGCCGCTTGGTAAGGCGACAGCCTGGAATCGGTACTGGTCGACGCGGTCCTCGAGTCGCATATCGTGCACCGCGATGGTGCGTCGGCTGGGGACGATCTCCGAAAGACTGCAGCGCAGCAATGCGGCGTCCGCCCTGCTGGACACTGCCCGAGTGTTCGATCGCCAGCACGGCGATGTCACGCCCAACCCTGGCAGCAGCTGATTAGCAGATTGTGCAGGACCTACAAACGGCTAACAAAAACAATAGAATTCGTAGATTACGAGACCAACTACCACCGTGTCAGCTGCTGTCTCTACTACCGTAGATCAGACGGCGGCCTCTGCAGCGACTGCGTTTTCTTGGTACGAACGTGCTGCCAACTTCACGTTCGCCAGTACGCCGTGAACAAATAGATTAAGGATAGTGATAGCAGACTCGATGTTCGACTTCACCGAGGTGGTTGTTGAGCGGGATAAGGTGCCGCACAGCGGGAAAAACGCAGGTCGTAGGTATGCAGCACTGTCTCAACCCGGTCCAGGCAAGATCTGATGGGGACGCATTACCGCGACCATGCTCAACGCCACATCTCCCAATCCGGCAGCCTCCCAATTGTCCCGCACTGCGGCGATCGGGTCACGTTTCTGCCGATGCACACCCGTTTCCTTTTTCTTTGTGCGGTTTTGCGGCAGTCACGCCTTTTCTTACCGCACGTACGGCTGAAAAATACACCCGGCTTCGCCGCGCTTGCGATTGCCCCTAGGGCATCCATATCGAGATAACAGACAGGCCATTGTTATGGCAATACTCGATAATTGTTTTGAGGTTTTTCGTTTCTAGCAGGTACCTCGCGCCAAACATGCTCCGGAAGTCGCCGACCCAGATAGTACGTTCAGGCAATGCTACCTCAGGGTGCGGGTTGTGGTCGTAGAACGGGTGGTGGCAATTGATCCACAGAACAAACGAACCGGACTCACCAAAAACTAACTGGGCGTTGATGACATGCATCAAGTAGATCATCCACAGGTGTTTGCCTGGTACCACCCACAGTGGTAGTTGACGGTGTGGGCCTATGAGTTGACGACGGTGCGGGTTTAGATCTTGGTCTCCGAACCAAACCGAATCGTGAACCAGCCACAATCTCGGTTCATCGGTGAGGGTGAAACCACCTAAACTACTTAGGTCAACTCCTCGAGGTTGCGGATGTCAGCCGAGTAGTCAAACAACTCGTCGGGCGGACAGTCTATGTAGTCGTTGACGGTGCTGTACTCACCAAATGTCTGATTGTGCGGGCAAACCGACCACATCATCAATCTCATGATGATAATCAACGTGACCTTTCCCGGGGTGGATCTCGATACAGGTTACTCCGTCGATTTTTCTGGAGATAGTCAAGCGCTGGCAGCGATATGGGTTCTGTTCTACTTTGCTGTTGTAATATTTTCTTTAGCAGTATTTTTTGCTTACTTACCGACGAGAAATAAGGATAGCAAAGGGATACCGTCGGCAGTGCACTCAACGCTAACCACTGTAGGGCAACCCATATCAAGCGCCGAGCGCACAGCAGCGGCAAACCCATCAAGGTCGCTAACGCCAACGAGCATCAGTCCCGGGAAAATCGCTGTCAGAACAGCGCCCAACCTGCTGGATAGGGAATCGATTGTAGCTTTAGAGACCTATATAGAATAGCTGCTCGCAAATAACTCACAATGGCGTAAACGGTACTGTTGAATAACATAAAAATCATCGAAAGACATTAGTAGACAGCGGTGTAGACTCCCATGCCGTGCATAAAAAACGTACCTACCCCGGCAATCACCACTGTGCGTTCGCTGTTGGCACGCCTGAACGCCATCCCTATCCTGGCATCGAAACTGTAACTCATACCTTCCCATACCGAGTGCAACGGTAAATCTGTCGCCGTGCCGCACCGGCAGATAATGGACCACCGATGCGCCAGTACCTCCAGCGTCGACCACAATGTTTCGCCCCGTTGGATCGGTTGCCGTCCTAGCACCGCCATGGCGTCGCGGTGCCACACACCCGACGCTAAGCAGGACGAGGGACGTCAGTTCGGTGCGCCGCACCAGTATCGGACACTCGTAAGCTCGTCGGGCGTCCATGGCCGGCCAACGCTTGGGTTAGCATACGCAGCGAGACACGCAGATCGTCAGTATGAACGCAAGTACACGGAACATTAGGGCGACGATGTAAGCGAGATCGTTGGCACCACAGCCAGCATATCGTCGATGCCGGCGCACGCGGTCACCAATAGTCGAGTACCGACCACGAGACATACGGCGCTGGCTGCCGCAACTTCGCCCCCGGGAGACCCATCACGCCGGTTACCCCGAGTACGTACGATGACCCGAAATCGGATGTTCCCGCGACGTCCTTGGCGTCGGGGACGGTGGCCACCCGAGCATGTAGCACTTCGAGCTTGGCTCGAGCATTGTCGCTGTCCACCTGCTCGCCCACGACGATGGCAACTTTGCGCAGCACCGCAGGGATGCGTTCGAGTCGACTGCGATCAGAGAAGAGTTTTCGATGAGTCGATAGCGTATCGCAACCCCATGATGTCAGCCATCGACCCGAACGTATCCCTGCGGAATATCCTTGGGAAACACCAACACGACCGATATACCGGTACACGTAGTGGCGATGACTCGAGGCAGCGCCACAACGATGCCAGCCGTCGTAAACACTCGCTAGCACCACATTGAGACCACTTAAAACACCGCCGCGGCGTTCAGCGATCCGTTGTTGCCACTGGTGTCCTGAAAGCTATCCAGGTCATCCATCGTGCTGGGAGTTTGGCCGACCAAAGTCAACAAGGACACCTTGGTTACCAGCGATTCCCGCAGGCCTGCAACAAGATTCATTTGCACAACCACCACCCGAAATCGCTACTACCATACCCAGGATGCACCCGTCGGCCATCGTGGCGGCGAAGAACTTATGCTTAGCCAGCACCAGGGTAATTTCGAGGTGGAAATGCGCCGCGCCTTACAAAAGGCTAAACATTGTAGCCGGTCACACCGAAAATATGGCTAACGCCGATGGCTGCAAGATGTTCGACAATGTGGTCAACTAGCCGATACTTCCTGAGTATGCCTGTAACACGACAGGCGAGTGACTTCCTTTTACTCGCCTGGGCGGAATTAGAGCGAACGCTGCAGCAGGACCTGGCCGCTATCAGCAGCAACCACTTGGATGGCGGCGATCTGTTCAAGCGGCATCGAGATGCTCCCAGCAGGTGTCGCAGTGTGGCCAGGTTCGGCCACCCAGGTCGCCAACCGAGTTTGGCTGCTGTTGCGGCCCACCACCACCAGCGCCAGTGTGTCGTGGTGCGCATGGGGCGAAGCCAGGCACACGCAGCGTAGGTTGATGAACGTCCCCCAATTTTGGCTGTTCAGCGACACCGTGGAGACCAATAGATTCGTCCCGACTTGCGCCATCGGTTTCGCAGACGCCATCACTTGCTGCGATGCTGTCACGGAATGCCCCTGAACACCTAAGAACACACTACCCCCGAGTGCGACAGCCGCCGCGGTCGATACCACCCAGGTCGTTAGGCGGGTGCGGCGGCGGCGCCAACGCACCGTGGCCAACAACGAGGACAATAACTCCGGCGACATCTCAGCGGTAGCCTGCGCAGCACCAGTGTTGCTGCTTGACTCCCCGATCGCTGCCACATCGTCGCGGTTGAACTGCGAAAGTAGGGCCGGCATTCCACTGAGCTCGGTGACCGCTTGCCGACATGCGGGACAGTCGACCAGGTGTGACTCGAATTCGCTGCGGTCGGTCGCAGAAAGCGATCCCAACACATAGGCGGCATCCCACATTGCGTAGTGGTGACTGTCATCCATCGTCAAATTAGATAGCTTGGTGTTGCCCGGTGGACCGACGCTACGTAGCGGCTCCTTCATATCATCCAGTTCCTGTCATCCTCAAGTATCCGGAGCTGATGACCACCCGGATGAGACTCGAAATAAATCCCTGCGGCGTCATCATGTAACTCCAAGTTCCTGCAGAGTGAGCCGCAAGGCCCGCACTGCATAGTGTAATCGCGACTTAACTGTTCCTTCGGCAATCCCGAGGTCTGTAGCTATCTGCGCGGTGGTCCATCCACGGTAGTAGGACCGCTCGATGACAGCCCGATGCTCGACGGACAATTGGGCCAGCGCATCACCGATCAGCAGCCGTTCCAGCGCCACATCCACCTCGTCTGGCGAAGACTGTTCAAGCACACCTAGCTCGTCAATCGAACCGACAATGTTGCGGAAACGAGCACTGCGTCGGTCGTCGATGATCATGTGGCGAGCAACAGTGAACATCCACGCCCGCGCCGAACGCTCTGTGTCACCGATCACTTCGGGATGTTGCCAGGCTCGCAACAGTGTCTCTTGGACCACGTCCTCGGCTTGGCTCGCATCCCCTGTCAACCGCATCGCATAGCGCCATAATACAGCGGCATGCTCATCGTAGAGCGCCTTCATTAGAGCAGCTTCTGCAGCCGCGGTGTCGGCAATGCGAGTCACTCAATCCCCTCCGCCTACTGACACGAGTCAAGTAGGTGTTTAGTTCACGGCCCCTCAGGGAAGATTCACCAGAGTACGTGTGCGCCGCACTCAGTCATGCCAGAGTCAGAATGCGAGGTCCATCCTCAGTGACGGCGACAGTGTGCTCCCAATGAGCCGCTCGCGAACCGTCGGCAGTGGTTACAGTCCACCCGTCGTCGAGCACGATCGTTTCGCCGGCGCCAAGCGTCAACATCGGTTCGATGGCCAATACCGAGCCAGGCGCCAACAGCGGGCCGCGCCCAGGAGCGCCTTCGTTGGGCAGAAGCGGATCCATATGCATGTGTCGGCCGATGCCATGGCCGCCGTACCCTTGCACGATCCCAAACGCAAGTCGATATCGGATTTCGGCCGCACGGGCACTCATTTCGATGGCATGCGCCACGTCGGTCAAACGATTGCCGACAATCATCGCTGCGATGCCAATGTCCAGCGATTCTCTGGTAGCTTGCGACAGGGCTTCATCGACGGCAGTGAGAGTACCCACCCCAAAGGTGATCGCCGCATCACCGTGCCAACCTTCCAGTACCGCACCGCAGTCGATCGACACTAAGTCACCGGGTGCGAGAATCTCAGTAGCAGAGGGAATTCCATGGACCACCCGATCATTGATCGATGCGCAGATCGTAGCGGGGTAGCCATGGTAACCGAGGAAGGATGGGGTAGCACCAGCTTCGCGAATCACCGACTCGGCGATTTCGTCTAGACTCAGACTCGACATCCCAGGGCCTGCGGTGGCCTGGACCGCCTGCAATGCGGCCGCTACCACTGCACCGGCTGCGGCCATCGCGTCAAGTTCGCCGGCACTGCGCTGCGGCACGATTCTACGACTGCGCAGCCACGTTAACGCACCCACAGACGCTTTCCTACTTTCCCAGAGCATGCAGCGCGCGGGCGAACACTTCATCCATGGTGCCGATGGCGTCAACAGTCTTTAATGCGCTGCTGTAGTACTCCAGCAGCGGCGCAGTCTCGTCACGGTAGACATTCATCCGATTGATGATGATGTCGTCGGTGTCATCGGCGCGACCCCGTCCTTTGAGCCGCTCCAGCAATACCTCCTGCGACACGCGAAACTCCAGCACAGCATCAATATCGGCACCCCGGTGTGCTAGCATCTCATGCAGCGCCTCAGCTTGCTCGAGCGAACGCGGAAACCCGTCCAAGATAAAGCCGTCGGCCGCGTCCGGTTTGCTCAGCCGGTTGCCCACCAGTTGATTGGTCAGATCGGAGGGCACCAAGTCGCCGACGTCCAAGTAGCGCTTGACCTCGCACCCAAGTTTGGTGCCTTCCTCGATGTTGCGCCGGAACAATTCACCGGTGGAAATCTGCGGGATACCAAGCTTTTCTGCGAGCCGTTGGGCTTGCGTGCCCTTGCCTGCCCCCGGCGGTCCCAGCAAAACAACTCTCACTTCAGGAACCCTTCATAGTTGCGCTGCATCAGCTGACTCTCGATCTGCTTGACCGTATCCAATCCGACCCCGATCATGATCAGCACTGCCGTACCCCCGAACGGTAAATTCTGGACTGCGCTGCCATCACCGATCTGCAGAAATAGGTTGGGCAACACAGCGATCGCACCAAGATAAATCGAGCCCGGCAGCGTAATTCGGCTAAGTACATAACGCAAATGGTCGGCCGTCGGCCGCCCCGGTCGAACACCAGGAACGAAGCCGCCGAACTTCTTCATTTCATCGGCACGTTCGTCGGGATTGAATGTCACTGATACATAGAAATAGGTAAAGAAGATAATGAGCCCGAAGTAGATACTGATATAAACAGGATCGGCCGGGTCCGATAGGTACGTACCGACGAATTTGTCCCACCAGCTGTTACCTACACCACCACTGCCGCTACGGACCAGCTGGGTGATCAGATGCGGAATGTAGATCAACGAGGACGCGAAAATGACCGGAATAACGCCGGCCTGGTTGACCTTAAGCGGCAGGTACGTCGAGGTCCCACCGTACATCCGCCGACCTACCATACGCTTGGCATATTGCACCGGGATCCGGCGCTGACCCTGTTCAACGAAAACCACACCGACGATGATGGTCAAAGCAGCCAGGCAGACAGAGGCGAAGATGACCCCGCCCCGGCTATCGAGGATCTGTTTACCCTCAGCGGGAATGCGGGCAGCGATACCGACGAAGATCAACAGCGACATGCCATTGCCGATACCACGTTCAGTAATCAGCTCCCCCATCCACATCACTAGCGCCGCACCGCCCGTCATCACCAGCACGATGACGACTAGACTGAAGATGCTCTGGTCGGAGATGATGTCCTCCTGGCAGCCCTGCAGCAGCCCGCCATTGGCCGCCAGCGCCACGATGCTGGTAGCTTGCAGGAGGGCCAGTGCGATGGCCAGGTAACGGGTGTACTGCGTCATTTTCGCTTGACCCGCTTGACCTTCCTTGCGCAGTTGTTCAAAGCGTGGGATTACCACGGTCAGCAGCTGCACGATGATACTGGCGGTGATATAGGGCATCACCCCCACCGCGAACACCGTGAGTTTCAGCAACGCCCCGCCGGAGAACAGGTTGATCAGCGAGTAAATTCGCCCAGCTTCGCCACCAGTGGCCTCTTTGATGCACTGCTGCACATGCTGGTAATTGACGCCCGGGGATGGCAGTGCCGCACCAACGCGATAAAGCACGACGATGACCAGCGTGAAAAGGATCTTCCGCCTTAGATCGACTGTCCGCAGCGACGAGATGAAAGCCGAGAACACTCTAACCCTCCTGCGCAGCCGAACTCTTTTCGCGGCATGTCAACCGGGCTGGTCCGGTTGACATCGATTTCCTGGGGCTATCCTGCGTCTCGCGTCCCATACCCACAGGCAGGACATACGGCGTCGCCCGTCAAATCGTGTACGAGACTAACAGCTTATCTACACAAGCCCCTTTGCGGGCCGCCGGGAAACCCCGCGAACCAAGCTTGTAAGGCCACCAAATGTTCCAAGATCACTTCGCAGCACCCTGCCAGTCAACAGGCGTAAAATCTTAGCTATATAATTATACGTAAAATCTTAGCTATATAATTATATTAGCTATAATATAAAGCTGGCGAACATTAGTTTTAGTGAACGTATCACCGACCTCGTCACCTAACGACTGCCATCGATCGACAGCAACGACCCGTTCGGTAACGTGAACTATATATGCGCTGAGCTGAACCAGGAGCACCACGACATGTACTGGGCAGGGCAGCCTGGGATCTAGCCTCGAGCGTCGACGCTACGGCGCCGATGGTCGCGGCTACCCATGCGCTGGCTAGCGCAGAACTCGACCCGATCATTAATGATCCGTTGGCGGCGCCATTGGTGCGTCCGGTCGACCCCAGTTTTTTCACTCGTATGGTTGACGGTGACATCCGCCCACAAAGCGGTTCAGAAATCAGGCAGCGAGGTTGACAAGTGCAGTGAGCGAGGCCTGCGGATGGAAACCGATTCAATCGCGGTGCGCATCCACTTCTTTGACTATTCTTCCTCGACGCCGCCCGCGACGGTATCCACCAGTCGGTGACGCTAGCCGCAAGCCTCGGCTCCTGACCTTATCGACTACCATGACCATAAGGCACTGTGGTCTATTAAAGTGGATCAACCCCAGGTTATCGAATTTAAGAGTGCCAGGTTGTCAGCGCTCGCTGTTGCACCGGCCGCCTGCCGGCGAACAGCCAGCGTCGATCTGCGAGAAGACCGGCGAACATCGTTGCACCGCAGTGGATTCCACGATACGAAGCCAACATCGTAGAGCGCGGAAAGCTTGCTTATGTATCTTCCACCGGAAGCTCAGAACCAGCTCTTCGACAACATCATCGCACTCAACGCGCCCGGGGACATGCTGGCCACTGAATACCATCCGGATTTGGGTGCGACGCTGTCACAGTGCGCGCAGTAATTCAACCAGCTGTGGGTCAAGTTGGGCTGCAACATCGACCTATCCTGACTATGTCTTTGACGGGAAGCACAGCAATGTCGTTGATTACCTCGCCAATCGAAGCTGGCGGGTGATTGTCAGGCTAGGGTGGGATCTACTCACCGATTGCGGCCGCATCTTCTCTGACGACGATGAGATGACCCGGTTCCGCAATGTTGTCAGGGTTGCTTGCAACGCTGAGATAGGAACAGAAGATCGGCGTTAGCTAACAGGAAACCGGCTCTTAGTCGGCCGTGACCCGGCTATGCGGGTCAGCGGCGGGCGCACGGACAATCATCGGCACGACAGAGAAGCAGTACGCCATCTCCGACCGCGACTTACGCAGCACGGCAGTGCCGTAACTCTTCTTTCGATGATCGGGGTGAATCCAAACCCGTATATCCACCTAGCCATTGACAAGCCCACCGAACACCATCCCAACCTTCGCGCCTGAGTCGACCATCACGAACCACGCGCCCTCTTCGTCGTGGACACGGGCCAACGCCACCCGGATCTCGTCATCGATGCTGCCGGCCCACCAGACCCGTCGCCGGCGGCACCAATTTCTGCATTGCAGGCAGCGAAGATATCGTGGTCCTCGTCACCGGAAAAGTGTCAAAACTGAAGACTTGAACCCAGGCTTACCGGACACTTCTGGACAGCAGAGCTCAGCTGTTTGTTCCAATCTTCCAACTCG
The DNA here is from genome assembly GCF_003408705.1 of Mycobacterium uberis. Lineage (GTDB taxonomy): Bacteria > Actinomycetota > Actinomycetes > Mycobacteriales > Mycobacteriaceae > Mycobacterium > Mycobacterium uberis. Next base: position 26,238 of record NZ_QAYL01000014.1, on the reverse strand, counting down.
GCAAGGATATTTTTGCGGGAATCTTTGGTAAGCTGGTCGAACGACATGCTCATTATCGTTTCGACGGCGAGGTGCGATGTGTCGAGCAACTGGGCGATTGCCTTGACTGCGGTGGGCTTATTGTCGGCCTCCACCACAGCGTCGGCAACCTCGTGGCGACGTTCCAACGCCTTCAACAGAGCGTCAGCGATCTCTCGGCGAACAGCGGTCTGATTATAGTCGGTCATGACGTAAGCCATGAATGCTGCTTCAGGTGTCGCACTAGGTCTCCTGGGTTAGATGCGACAAGAAGGCCGGTTCGCTAGCTCGAGGAACCGTCGGCAGCGGTCCTCGACCGCGCCTTCCCATGCTGGATGGAGCTCAACGATGCTTTCGGTTGAAACCAACTTGGGTGGCATCAATGATCAAGAATTCCAGACCAGCTGCCACGAACGTAGCCCTCAACGCCATTCCCTCGGCCACTCCGGACACCTGCATGGGTCGACCGATCGCGTCGGCAATGGCTTGCATCCAAGGCCACACCCCAGCACAGCCGCCGGCAGCCACGATGCGCGACACCGACACCTCACTCAGTTCGATGAGCTAGCGGACGACGAAGCCCGATGCCTAACATGAAGTCCGATGCCTAGCATATATGGCCCGGCACACCGCTGCGGCGTTGTGCTCGAGATCGAAGTCGTCGAGCGCGGCACGGTGGTCCGGATCATGTAACCACGTAAGTTCACCGCGCACATAGGGGCGACCAGGCCGGTATCCGACGCGAATCGGCTTGTTCAAAGTCGCCAATCGGATCACCCAATCCGACAAGCCGATCCACCCAGCTAAGGAATAACCGGCCGGCATTGCTAGCTCCGCCGATCCGGGTTTTCCCAGCGGTTGTGTGCGGGATGGTCCACAGGCCGGGCGCACATTGTGACTCCGGGGTGGTTGTCCACACGATCAAAGCTGGTGCCACACTGCATCAGCACGCCGCCATCGCGGTTCGCTCCGGCCACGATCTGTTCGCACAGAGTGCCGACGCTGCCGCTCGCCAACACGGCACTACTCCCGTACACCTGACCGGAAGTTGCTCCGATCGCCTCCATCCATAGCATACAGTCGACGGTCACGCCGTAGTCGGCACATACTGTCAGGCCCTATCCCGCCCCATCGGAAAGGGAGCAGAGCCGTGACGGCAGAGGCTAGATCGCAGCCTGGCCGGCCAGCACGTAGTTGGTCACCGTTGATACGGTCCAATAACCGAACCGCTTCGGGGCAGCAGCAGCCGTCCAGTGTACAAACTTAGGCGGCCTAACCCACCAACGGAAGCGGTTGCGCTGGCCAGGCTAAGTCGGTGGACACCCGACCCCGGCCTATCACCCGTACAGCAGTCCCAGCATGATAGGCCTGTCCACGGAATCAACGGCGGTCAATGTGGGCACCATGGCCGCCGACGGCCACCGCCTTGATGTCAGGCCGAATCAGTCAGCTTAGGACCACTAACGGGTCCTGCCGTTATACCTGATCGGCGATGTATTCAAGCCGGTCGGGACCAGCACCTGCAGCTGGTGGCAATCTGCTGCCGCACCGTCACGTGACCGTCCTCGTCAGCAACCACCTACTTTGACCGCGATGCTACCGACATCAATGTCGATGGTGACGCCTTTAAGCGACACGGGTGTCGCCTTACGCTAGCATTGGCTTTCATGACATCTCGACCACGTGTTCTGGTAACAGCTCCGGCTGCGTGAGTCGAGCTTCGCCAAGCTTCGAGAGCTGGCAGACCAGATCGCTGACGAAGCCGCCTAACCTCCCTGAAAGCAACACAACTAACGCACGAGGGGCAACAGTAGTTACGAATCAGAGGAACAACGAACAAAAAAGATGGACATATGAACGAACCGCTACCGCCAGAGATCGACTCTAATCAAATTATGTATACCGGCCCAGGTTTTGATTTGATACTCGCCAACACCACGAAGTGGGAGGACGTGGTTAGGGAGATGTTTTCCGCAGTTATTGTGCCGTTCACGCAAGTAGGTCAAAGGGCTGCAACCACACTTGTCAGACCTGTTAGCGATACAGGTGGCTGTGACAGCCGCCCGGTTTCAGCGGTAGCTGATTGCGCTCTCTTATCAGCTTACTGATACTCATCACCAGACCATGCTTCGCTGTAAAGCCTATATCCATGCGTGTCGTGCGATGGCGCTTCTGCAGGAGATCGCCGACAACCGCACTCGGACATCGGATTTAGCGTTGGACAACGCACTCGGGCAACATAATAAGGATATCACAAACTTCGATCAGCAATACTAAGGATACTGGGACAAGGACGGTAAAGCGATGGAGTTCTATAGCGTTCGTGTGTTGCAAACGTTGTCGAACGTTAACTCCATGACAACAACCGAAGCCGATCACTGACAAAACGAGGCTAGTCCAGCAAGTGCTACTTCGTACATATGTCGTGATCGACAAATCACCGTGATGACGGTGGGCAGATACAGTTTCTGGTGACACGTGCGTCTCACGCACCGACGGATCGACCGGTAAGCACTGCGAAGCATTGTCTTTCCTCCTGTTACTCTGTGCTGGAACAGATTCCGAGTCAATATCAGATCCCCAAAGTCTTCATGTATGCTTCATCAACTGGTTGTCACATGAGCCAAGTTTCCTAGAAGATCGCAAAGAACGAATCACGATAGGCTGCAATAAGCCTCAGCTACAAATCACTATTGGTCAGAAAGCACGGCACGACGTGCTACAGCAGCTCGGTGACATCCGGGCCGACCAATGTGACGCCGAACAGATGACCCTGATTGATATCGACCATCATGCACGCTTGACCCCTGTATCCGTCGATGAACAGCCTGGCCTCAATAACGACAGGAACGATTTCCACATCTATCGTCTTGATCCGGTGACCTGCCTCTTCAACCGTCCGTTCTACTGCGGCGGCTTAGGAGTCCGTAAAGAAGGCCTGTGGTACCGCGTGATGGTCGATAGTAGTCACGTGCACGCCCCGCGGTACGGTATCCAGCCGACGTCTGGCAACGCGAGCCGATGGCAACACTGGCGATCCAGGCTTGATATTTGCTCAGATAGGTCGGCAGCGTCCGATGATTGACGTCGCCGACTATATAAAGCCAGCCATGTTAGACGGCCTACACTCGGCAAGCATCATCGATGTGGAGCCAACCATCCGAGTGCAGCCCTACTGTCTCAAAGCCGATATCGTCGGCGCCCTACCTGTAACGAAAAGTACTTCTTCAAAATCTAATTCGTTGTCATCGTCCAATTCAAGAACCACCTGACCGACCGGAGTCGGGACGACGTAACGTCCGAACCGATCTACCCAGGCACGCAGCCACGCCCACAGTGATAAGTCCGCGACCAACGAGTTCTCCTGCAAAAGGTTCTACCCACGGCAGCAAGCGAGGTCCTCGAACCTGTAAGACCACGGACGAATCTAATTCTCGTCGGGACGTTACCATTTCAACGGCTATGCCGCGTCAACGGTTATGCCGCGGGCACCGACAATGGCAAGCCGGTCTGAGACGGCGCTGCTGTCGGTGGCTTCCCTGCTAATTCAAGGTCGAGCTTCGACAACACCAGGCAAGTCAGGGAGTGTGGACCGGCGTCCAGTGCAGACTATAACCGCATGCCGGGCGGTGAACATCACTTGCCCTCCACCAGGTGTGGTGACCGCGACACGTCGTGAACCGTCCAATCGCCCGTGGCCACGGACCAGGTTGTATCAGTTTCCCTCACTCAGTCCACCTGGCCGGTATCGTTCTAGTTACTGACACAATGGTCACGGCGGCCAAAGGCCCTAGCTACATCGATCGATCCGTTAACTTCCTCGCCTGTCTCGGCGACCCGGCAAGTATCGAGGACGGTAATCATCGTACACGGCAAAGCTTTACTGGGCACACAGGACCGGTAGGAACATTCGTCTCAAACAAGTCCGCGCTTAACGAGCGCAACATGCAAGCACACGACCTGGGCCCGATCGGCGGCATTCTGTCCAACCGGCCCGGCACCAAGTACCAGGACGTAGTAGTCGTTGTCGGTTGGCATCACCATTGATTGCCCTTTCCATTCCGCTCTCTGAGTAACACTATGCTCGGTGGTGTCGGCTATCCTTGGCCTCGTAGAGCATGATCACGGTCGCACACAGCGCGTATATCAGCCCGTACAACATTACGTTTATGAACAAAATGATTTGCGATGTAGTTATTTCCGATATTGACGTAACCTTTACGATTGGCAGTCATCCTTATGACGCAGTGCACTAGCTAGTTGACCTCCACACTCAGCACACCCTTGATCACACCAGCATCGATGACATGACCACGAGGGTACACAAAATGCCAGTTGCACCGGCACATCGCTATATAGAAACGCGCGCTTGCGAAATCTCTAGGCCGCTGGTCTTGAGGGCCAAGCGAAAGAAAAACCCGGACTCCGGCGCACCTGCAAAAATCGTAATCACGCTCAGCATGTAGGGGCTAACGTGGTGAATCCGCCTGAGCAGTAATGACGCTAAGCTACGCCTAATCGAGTACGGTGCATCTGGTCACCTCGACCGGCTTGGCCAGCAATCCACTAAACTACCCTCAGTAGGGTGCTTAATGTTTTGAGGTACGATGCCCTTCGAGTGTGCCACAGCTGCGATAGCGTTCGAGCAGTGCCAAATCATCCCCGTCAACGGCCACGTAAAACACCACCCGTCTTCGGCGTGCTTTGGTCTGGCCATCCCTTCGAGGAGAGCGCGCAACGCCGTCCCGGATTCAAGCAGGAGCGTGAACCGAGCTCTGACCGCGATCGATGGCGGCATAGATGGCATCCCTGCATCGTCTGCGCATGAGTGAACCGCGAAACGAGCAGCCACCGTTGAAGTCTTATACTAAGGCCTTCAATACGTATCATGGTATTCATCAGTCTGAGGCCGCTCCACTAATGAGACCTAAGATTCTGATAGCAGACGGCAAGCAGTTATGCTTCGGATATCGCGCGTCAGCATGCCCGCAAGTACCCAGCTAGTCGAAGCGCTCAAGGCGGCAACCGTCCAACAGCGCCTACCTCCGCGGCGGGCTTCTGCCCAGCAAGCGGGAGTTGATCGAGCGGTCCGGTTTGAACCGGGTGACCGCGCGTGCGGCAATGGGACTCCTCAAACGCCAAGGATGGCTGATTCATCGACAAGGTCTGGGCATGTTCGTCGCCAACCCGATGAAACAGAAACTGGGTTCCGGTTTGCGCACGCTCCCTGAGGCGTTGTCGAACTCTGGCATTACTCTAGAGGAAGATGTGCTACCCCATCGCATAGATCAAGCGCCGCAACGGATCGACGAAAACTGTTCCTGGTCAACATCTTATGCATTCACCGGCACTATCGAGACGGAGACCAATCTCTAGCCCTGGTTACCTTCTATCTTCCGCCGGGGCTGAGTGAAGCTGTCGAGCCGTTGGTGTCGACTGCACCCGATGCGGTAACCACGAACGCGACGGAAACCAGCTACACGATGTGGGAGAAACGCCTAGGAGTCCACATTGCCCGAGCCAACCATGATATCCATGCCGCCGGCGCATCCCTGGACGGGGCCGCCGCATTGGATTTGCCGTTGGGATCACCCGTGTTGGTGCTCGAGCGCATCAGCTACACCGCTGACAACCAGCCCCTTTAGTTGGTGGAGTTCCACTACCGTTCCGAGTTTTACCGATTTTCTGTCACATTACTCCGAACAATGTACGAGCTAGGCACTGGAATTACCGAAAGGCGAGATTGCACATGAACGTTGCTGTGGACCACTATCAACGAGCCCTCACATTGAGCTCATATTGGCGCTAACAACCAATGGTCTGACGGTAAGCACCTATCCCAATATAGTTCGAGTCTAGCAAATGACGGAAATACAGATTTCATTCCGTTTGGGTGTGTGACCAGTTCCTCACGTTAAGTCCGAACGAATACGTGAAGGACACCGACATAACTGTCAACCTGGATAAAGTGAATAATCATTTACGCCCTAGTTAACTGCACCTATTAGAAAGCTAGACGACGCTGAACACACTGGCCAGCGACACCACTTGACTGTATCTCGGCACCAGCGTGCTGCGTAATTCTTACCGACCTCCTTCGATATTCGCCAAGACGGCCACTACGTTGGACGTGATTTCCAAGAGCTTGGCTAGATCTGAGATTAAGTGCCGGCTGGTTTAAGCGCGAATTCGCTACCTACAGTATTCCGTTTCCCCGGGTACACAACTGAGTTTCCACGCCCGACGAGTCGCTACAGATGATTTGGGTGGTATGAACCAGCCATACCCCACCTATATCGGTCGGTTCATACTCGTGTGCGAACCGCTGCCGGTCCAGCGGTCGCATCCTCAGTTGTAGATCGGCGAAGAAGACGACCTTTGTATCCAACACATCGCCGCCCAGTCCACACAAGGCGTGAATGTGCGATGGTAGTAGCCACAGCAAAGGTAATCCAACGTCGAAACCGTCGCACCTGAACATGCGAATCAGTCAGGCGCTACCTGGACATCCTGCGTTTGTCTATGACGATCCTGCGTTACACCCACCAAATCTGTCAAGCAGCAAGACCGAATTTATACAGAACTCTGTCTATGCTCCAAGCGGGGATAATCACCGAATCACCCAACAGTTGCGTGAAGTGCATACACGGATACCAAGACTGCGGAATCGACCATTTCCTCTGCACGATTCTGCACGTATCCTAATCCGAATCTCTAGATATCGTCAGTCGTGACATCAATTTCACGCAACAAAACAAAATGAAATCGTTCCTGACACACGACAGAGATCGCTATCTGACGCCCACCAACTATTTCGATGTCGACCATCTATTCGTTCGCACGACCACAGCAGCCTTGGTGTAGGACGCGGTGTCGGAGACCGATCGGATCAAAAGCATATACGTACGACATTCGCGACTTTCCCTACGATATCCTCACGTCATTTCGTTCCCTCACCCAGGGCATTATTGCCGGGCGAGCAACATGATCGAGCACAAGGTCATCTTTTGCAAGGGTAAAGTAACCTCGTTTGTCGCGCTGTCCCACGACGCCGGTGTTCCCGCCCACATCGCCTTCTAGACGCTGCACTCTCCCGTCCTTCCCCGGAGTTCAAGGCCCTTTGGGGAGACAAACCTAGCCGGCCGTTACCCGTGGCACTCGCTGGACGAGGTCTATCTGGGTAAGCGCTGGGTGAAGCTGTACACCACCATTGAACGCACCAACCGCCGCGTGCCTTGGCAAGCCAGACCGACAGGAATTCGACAGGATCACCGATGTCCCGACAGTCAAAGGATCGATTATATGCGAAAATGGCAGCTACACCGACTACCCCGTCGAACTGGCGCAGTGGTATGAGCAAGTCACTCAATCAGTCATAGAGGCGTTGGAGTGTAACGATAGTGGCGCGAATGTAGCCGACGACAATGCATTGTGGGCAAGCCCGCTCTTCGAATTAGTGACCCACGCTTGGGTAATGTGAGTGCACATAGACCAGCAGATTATCAACAAATTCCTCGATACCCCGCCTCGGCTCCTAAGGATCCGCCAATATAAGTATAACTCCCATGAGTGAGTCAGTGTGTGATCCGCTGTCCGCTGAGCTGATCGAGCACTACCTACGCACCCGCGGGCGGCGGTATTTTCGCGACCAGCACGATGGCGAATTCTTCATTGTCGCCAATGCCTATCCCTGGCGACTGCATATGCACCTCGGGATCTCTCGCTGGCACAGCGACATATTCACAATTCGGGTTTCCCGGCATGTGTCTTTCCCACCGCCAATGGCATCCGACTAACGCAGTTCGCCGATATGTGAAATCAACACAACCGCGAAGTCACCGCAATCGCGTGCAGTTCCCAGCGGATCCGAGATCACATCCGGTTCGAGGACTTCGCTTCCTTCCCCAATAGCACCTTGGCGGCCACAATCGATTTCTTCACTGTGTTGACGACGGTTGCCGAGTTACCGCGCGACGACGCAGCCGCCGCTCCGTGACGCCGGCTGATTTTAACTCACGCAGCCAGCACGGCATCCAAGACTGAATAGAATAGGCCGAGCCCGTCATCGGAGGGGCCGGTCAGCGCTTCGATAGCGTGCTCAGGATGCGGCATCAATCCGACAACCCGGCCACTGGCTGAACTAACGCCGGCGATGTCGCGCAGCGACCCGTTGATGTTGTTGTGGTATCGGAACACCACCTGGCCCTCGCCGTCTAGCTCGTCAAGCACCTTCTCAGATGCCACGTAGCGTCCTTCGCCGGACTTCAGCGGCACCAGCAGATCAGCGTCGGACTTGAAACGTGATGTCCACGCCGTCGAGTTCGACGTCACCCGCATCCACACATCACGACAGATGAAATGCAAACCCACGTTGCGCGTAAGAGCTCCCGGCAGCAGGCCCGTCTCACAGAGCACCTGAAAACCATTACAGATTCCTAATACCGGCATGCCGTGCCGCGCGGCAGTGATAACCTCAGTCATTACCGGGGCAAATCTAGCGATCGCACCGGCCCGCAGGTAATCACCGTAGGAAAACCCGCCGGGTATCACCACGGCGTCGACACCCTTGAGGTCGGCGTCGGCATGCCACAGGCCGACCGGCTCGGCGCCGACATGACATGCCGCGCGTGCGGCATCCACGTCGTCAAGTGTCCCCGGAAAAGTGATCACACCGATCCGCACGGTCACTACGACTCCCGGGCTATCGTCCAGTCTTCAATCACGGTGTTCGTAAACAACGACTCCGCGATCTCGGCGAGCTCGGAGTCATCAACTGTATCATCGACTTCTAGCTCAAACCTCTTTCCCTGACGGACATCTGAGATACCAGTATGGCCGAGCCGCCCCAGTGCACCGACAATAGCTTGACCCTGCGGGTCGAGAATTTTCGCTTTAGGCATCACATGCACGACCACTCGGGCCACGGACGCTCCTCTTCAGATCAAATCAATCGACGCCAACTCTACCGGCAAACCGTACGGCGCTACCTGCGTGGGTAGCACCGCTACACCCGCCGGCGTTACGCCACCAATCACCAGGATCACGACCAAGATCACCCGCATCGCCACCATCCATAGGCAAAATCGTTGACATGCAACTAACGCATTTCGGCCATTCCTGCTTGCTCGCCGAGTTCGACCACACAACCGTCCTCTTTGATCCCGGCACGTTCTCGCACGGTTTCGAGGGAATAACCGGGTTGTCCGTGATCCTGATTACCCATCAACATCCCGACCACATCGACGTCACCCGGCTGCCATCGCTGCTCGAAGCCAACCCGGATGCGCTGCTGTACGCAGACCCGCAGACCAGCAGGCAGCTAGGTGCACCGTGTCAGACAATGCACGTCAGCGACAAACTGTCGATTGGCGAACTAACCGTCCGGGCTGTCGGCGGACAGCACGCGGTTATCCATCCGGAAGTTCCAGTAATAGAAAACCTCTCGTATCTTATCGGCGACAGCGACCACCCTGCCAGGTTGATGCATCCCGGTGACGCACTGTTCGTTCCTGACGAACCGGTGGACATATTAGCCAATCCGACAGCGGCCCCGTGGATGAAAATTGCCGAAGCGATCGACTATCTGCGGGCGGTGGCACCGGCACGCGCAGTGCCCATCCATCAGGGAATCATCACTCCCGATGCGAGAGACATTTACTATAGCCGGTTTGCCGAGATGACTAGCACCGATTTTCAGATACTGCCCGAAGAACGCGCGGTCATCCTCTAGCTGTGACTACGTGATGTCGTTGAAGGGCCCGCAACCGACGGATACCCTGGTGGCGTTATTCTGGACTGTCGACGAAGAACGAGTCGCCAAGTGAGCAAATACCTAACCATCCATATCGGCACTGTTATCCTAGCCGAAGATGAGCACCCGTAGCCCGCAATTCACCAGTTCTCAGACGGTTGCCAGGTCAGCGAGTCCGACACCGACAACAATGACGTTAACTGTCAACCTTGCCGACTTAGCTGAAAAATCACTAATATCGGTACAGGGTAGCGGCCCTTCTATCAAGCGGCGTCGAGGACGATTTTATGTGGCTGTCATTTACACACCGTCGCCTTAAAACGGTGCATTGAAGCCAGGAGGCCGACGGCGTCCAATATAAACCGCCGCGGAGTGCGATCCACTCAGCCAACAGCACAACGACTCCTCCAGAAGCCTTCTCCGATATCCAACACGCGAGCGCAGACAGTCTTATGCCGTGCCAGGCCTGCGACACCATGAAAGATCAGCCAACAATCGGAAATGATTCCACAACAAAATCTTAACAACGCCGGAAGACACCAGTCAGCCCGGTGTCACAAATAGCCATGTACGGAAACCGAAGTGCTCTAGCACCCGGTAAGCAGTTATCAACCGCAGGTTAATCCCATGCGCATGTAGCACTGCGAACTCGCCACGCCGCTTCTTGATGGCCGCATCGTCATAACCGTGCAGCACGATAACGTCGCCACCGGACCGTGGGGCAGTCAACCACTCGACGGTGTGCGGATCTCAGGCTAACCGGTAGGCACCGCTGAGTCGGGGAGCAACCAGCAACAACACCAAGCTGGCATCTATCTACGTGCAGAATGTGTCGACGTCGGCCAAGGCGCGATCCCCAAGACCGACATGATCAGTTTTCCGGACACACCCCTGACACGCCGAGACGGTGAAGCACACCTAGAAAGCAAGTATACATCCAACTCTGTTACAGCACCGAGGTATCGTTTCGGCACAAGGACGCTTAGCCGAGCATGGATATCGGCACTAACGGACAACCAGATTCACGGCTGGTCAGCAAGTGCCTACCAGCGTCGGTACTGACAACCGGTACCGATATACCCGGCAATGCCATGCACGAAACACATCCCGCATCGACCGACACTCCGCAATCCACCACTACGCAAGTGGTGGGGGCCGGCGGCGGCCACTATCCAGACAATCAGGATGCCGGGCTCCTCCAAATCTCGGACATCTGTGTGCTGCCCTCAGACATGGTGATGCTGAGCATCAGCGTCGCGCAACGCGCTTTATTATAGTCCATTCCGATCTTACCCAAGCCATCGTCGCATGGGCCATGGCCGGCTACATGGCTAACGATGCCACTTGCCGAACGCTTCATGGCCAAAATGGAGACCAGACAAGAGCGTGTTGTTAGATCTCACGCTGATACTTTGGAAGTTTAGGCACATTCACCTTCGGTGTCGCAAGGAAGACTAACTATACTCCTACACTGCTGGTCGAGCAGACACTAATAAACATGGGCTGCGCTATGATGCCACTACCCGGGTCGTCTGTCCAGGAGCTCACGCCACACCAGATCGCCCACAGCACGACGCTGATTAGCGTCACCAAGCAAGTGAGCGGCTCGATAGGAACCGCGTTGATATCGGTAGCGCTGACTAATCAGTTCAACTGAATCGAAAACCTCACAGCAGAAAATAATCTCAAGATCGCTGAACACAATAGCGCCAGATGCAGGGTTCCGATTAACTCCCATCAGCAATTCCAGGACAGACTCTCACATTCGATTTCTCGAGCATTGTACTGCAACACCTGTAACACGCCTACGCCTCAATGTTGGCTCTAGTGATCGCGTTGGTACCGTCCACCATCATTACAGCTACGTTTCTTATGAATGAAGTCCCCTAACCAAACACTAACGCCTACCGATTAATTCTGCTTACTCTTCGCATAACATCGTCGCGATCAGCGTGACGGCGTCCATCGGATCCATCCATCTTACTTGAGTATTTATTGTTGCTTTTAGTCACAACATCGAAAAACCTTGTACCAGAGATCAAGAAGCTAGCTGAACGTCAGCGGTATCAGCGTATGCGTTGCAGTCCCGCAGCATCGCTACTCAGTGAGACAGTCCGGCTCCGTCAGCAGTTTCGGAGACAAGTTCGTCGCTTAAGACATCGAGTAGGGATCTGTTGAACATCACCGGGTAGTGGCCAGAATACTCGATAGCAAACCGCACATGAGCCTCGGCAATATCGACCAACTGTAGTCTATCAGCTACGAACGTCTTGACGAGTAGCTGAAATCCCTGCGTCGCGAGTGCGGTGAAGAGACCTCAACGATCGGTGAAATGATGCGCAGGCTCAACATATGACACGCCTGCATCCCGGACTAATTCACGCAACGAGACCGATAGGCACCATACTTTGCCGCCAGGGCGGTTTCGGTCAGAAAAACAGCTCGGAAATCGCCATCACGATAGACCGAACTGTTAATATAATTATAGTATAGCGCGTGAATTTGATAGTGACTAGATAGATGTGAGTTGAATGATGAGATGGCTCCATTGGTCACCCTGCTAGTGGGCAACATTGCCATCAGAACCGCCGGCTGGCTAGGCGTGGATGTTTGTCAACAACTGGACAGCGGCGCTGACCGTGGGTTTGGTAGCTATGTTTTTGCTAATTGGAATGGCGCACTTCGCATAACCGATGCAAACACGGTCTGATCGCGATCGTGCCGCCCGCGTTGCCCGTATCCTGTTCTGCTGATCGACATCACCGAGGTGCTCGAACTACTGGGCGCTACCGGCTTGTTACTTCCTGTTACCTGGATAGCGTCGGCCGTGTGCTTGCTGGTGCTGATATTGGCCATGTTTCCGGCCAAACGCCTACGCCGCATGAATGTCTGATCCACCTAAGTAAGATAGCAACGCGGCTACTTCTGTGCACCGTCACCGAAGTCGTATACTTCGCTGCTACGGTAGCGGTTGCTGTCGGCGGTAGCTAGCAGCCATGAATATTGAAACGCAGTTTCCTGCCACGCCTTGTAGCGTCCGCTAACACCAGCGTGTCCCGCAACCATCTGGGTTTTCAACAACACCGGATTTCCTTTGCTCTTCGTGTGCCGCAGCGCCGCAATCCACTTCGCTGATTCCACGTAGTAGACCCTGGTGTCGTGTAGTGACGCCATAGCCAAGATAGCAGGGTACTGTTTAGCTTCGACGTTCTCATAAGGCGAATAAGATTTGATATATGAATAGACATCGCTGTCACTCAGTGGATTTCCCCATTCATCCCACTCCGTCACGGTCAGCGGCAGCGAAGGATCAAGAATCGTGGTCAGTGGATCGACGAAAGGCACTTGTGCGATGATTCCGGCGAAAAGATCCGGTGCTATATTGGCCACCACTCCCATCAACAAACCGCCAGCGCTGCCGCCCAATGCTACTAACTCTTGCGGTCGAGTCTGTCCAGATTCCACCAGATATGTTGCCACCGCTACAAAGTCGGTGAACGTATTCTTCTTCTCCAAGAGCTTGCCATGCTCGTACCACAGCCGTCCCATTTCACCGCCACCCCGAACATGGGCTATGGCAAAAATCATTCCCCGATCCAGCAACGACAGCCGCGGTATAGAAAAGCACGGATCCGTGCAAATCTCATATGCACCGTAGCCGTAAAGTAGTGCTGGAGAAGGGAACTGGATGTCAGCACGATGAACGATCGATACCGGAATCCGGGTACCATCATCCGCCTGTGCCCATTCGCGTCGCTCAACATAGTCCTCATGCCGGTAGCCGCCAAGAACAGGCTGCTCACGTAGCAATGTTCGCTCACCCGTAACCCAATCCATATCATAGACACGCACCGGCATTACAAACGATCCTGCTCGTATCCGTAGTTTGGGTGAAAGCCAGTTCGGATTGTCTCCCAGGCTGACCCACATCAGCTCAGAGTCGATCGAAACCTCATGGGGTTCCCCGTAGTTCCCATCAGAGTTTACAGGCCACAACTGAATTCGGGGCAACGCCTCACGCCGATAACTGACCACTAGATGGCCGGCAAAGGCATCGGCACCGTACAGTCGAACATCGTCGCGATGCGGGATCAGGGTGTGCTGCTGTTTTGGATCGCTAACCGGGACCTCTACCAGCGTGAAGTTCACCGCACCGTCATTATGCAAAATCAAAAACCGGTCTTGTCCCCCGACGAGACTGCTAGGGGCATGCTCCACCGAATACTCGATGCCATCACGCCGCGGTAGCACAACGGTGAACTGCGCGTCCGGATTAGTCGAATCCGCGTAGCGCCACTCGGATGTGATGGCCGACCCGGCTGCTATAAATACGTAAGCCTCACTTCGGCTGAGTCCCACCGCGAGCCAGAACCGCTCATCAGCCTCGTGATAAACTTGCTCCGACCGTTCGCCAAAGCCAAGCCTATACCGCCACACTGTATCAGGACGCTGGGCCTCACCCAAGGTCAGGTAGTATACAGTGCGGTTGTCAGCAGCCCAAATCGCTCCGGCGCCAATATCTGCGATCTCGTCAGGGTACTGCTCTCCAGTGCGTAGATCTTTGAATCGCAGCGTATATCGCTCGTCTCCAACAAAATCCACAGAATACGCTAGTAGATTGGAATCCAGGCTGACTACGAAGGTACCCAGCGCAAAGAAGTCGTGACCCTCAGCCTCGATATTTGAATCGAGCAAAACCTGTTCGCCGGGTATTTCGGTATTCTCATCTAGAGCTGGCGGAGTCCAGCCATCGGGATCGGTCACCGGGCAGCGGCACTGTACACGATACTGCTTACCCTCGAAGGTGCGTGCGTAGTACCACCAGTTGGCTTGGCGAATTGGCACCGACAAGTCGGTTTCTTTAGTACGTGCCTTTATCTCATTGAAAATACTCTGCTGCAACGGCTTAAGGTGAGCAGTCATCTGATCAACATAGTCGTTTTCAGCCTCGAGGTAGGCGACAACTTCAGGATTATTCTTGTCACGCAACCATTCGTATGGGTCGAAAAAAACGTCGCCGTGATGCTCACGACGAGTTTCCATACGCTTGGCAATCGGCGGTATGGGTATGCCCATAGAAGTCTTTTTCATGCTCTTGAACCGATCCAATTGTCGAAGTTCATACCTGAAATCCGTTCATAGATATTGATATAGCGTCGGCGGGTAGCATCGATAACATCATTCGGGAGTGGCGGCGGAGGCAATGCGCCAGCACGGTCCCAGCACGACTCAGCGCTAGTGAGCCAGTTGCGGACGAACTGCTTGTCGAAACTGGTCTGGACCAGACCGACCCGATAGTCTTCAGCCGACCAGTATCGCGAGGAGTCCGGCGTAAAGATCTCATCGGCCAGTAGGAGATTACCATCCCGATCGATACCAAATTCAAACTTGGTGTCAGCGATGATGATTCCATGCTTGAGTGCGTGATCAGCGACCCGAAGGTAAATCTGCAACGTGCGGTCACGCAGCTGGCTAGCCCGCACCACGTTCACCATCTCGATCATCTGAGCAAAAGAAATATTCTCGTCGTGATATCCCAGAGTAGCTTTCGTTGCCGGGGTAAACAGTGGAGCAACGAACCTGCTGGCCTCGACCAGCCCCGGTGGCAACGGGATGCCGCACACCTTCCCGGTCGTCTGATAATCTAATAGCCCAGAGCCGGTCAGGTAACCGCGAGCTACACATTCCACTGGCAACATGTCCAACTGCCGAACCACCAGAGCGCGGCCAAGCACCTCCTCGGGGATGCGTGGGTCGTCGGGCGGCCCGGCTAGGTGGTTGGGGGTGTCTACGAAGCTGAAAAAAAACACGCTCATCGCGGTCAGGATACGACCCTTGTCCGGAATCGTGCTGTCCAGAACGTAGTCGAACGCCGATATCCGATCCGACGCAACCATTAAGAGGTGCTGGTCGTCGATGCGGTACATCTCGCGGACCTTACCGCTGGTCAGATGTCGGTAGTCAGACAATACGGGGCGCATCAGACTAGCTTATCCGGCACCCCGAAACGGGCTTTCAGATCGGTTCTGTGCTGGGATCGGAGCTATGACTTCGCGTTTTGTGCCTTACGCTACTACCCCCGGCCGGCTGACGGCCCAGCTGCTCAGCGACATCACCGTCGTCGTATGGACAGCGATCTGGACTCTAGTCAGTGCAGCGGTGTACAACGCCATCTCGGCAATCGCCGATGCTGGCGCGCAAGTCGAGAGCGGCGCGCACGGGATCGCCGGCAATCTGGCATCAGCAAGTCATGGCATGCAACTCATCCCGGTTCTGGGCAATGCTGTGAGCAAACCCCTGACGTTGGCCAGTACGGCCGCGCTCAACATCGCAGATGCCGTGCATAGCCTAGATACCACAGCGAGCTGGCTCGCCGTGTTGCTCGCGCTGGCGGTCACCACGTTGCCGATCTTAGCAGCGGTGGTGCCGTGGCTGTGCCTGCGGCTCCGGTTTTTCCGGCACAAATGGACAGTGACCGCCCTGGCCGCGACCCCAGCCGGAGAACAACTTCTAGCGCTACGCGCATTGACGCGTCGGTCGCCAAGCAAGCTAGCCGCCGTAAGCGTGGATCCTGTCGGCGGGTGGCGCCGTGAAGACCCCGGCACCATCCGCGGTCTGGCGGCACTCGAACTGCGATCGGCCGGTACCACACTATCACTCACTAACTGGACTCAGCCACAATAAATTGATCAGCCTACGCCACAACTGCAGCAACCTGGCGGCGGCCACAATAGAACCACGCCACCAACTCGACATCGGCAAACTTGATCGCCACTGCCCCTCAAGCAGTTCCACAACCAAGTTCCGGATACCAATATGTCAGCTGCTTGTGCGTCCATTCGACCGACCGTACAACCCGCACCGTGTAGAAGCACGATAGCAGCTCCGTCGAACAGCACCCAACAGTTTCAACCGGACCAGATTGGTGTCCAGGCAATAGTGCACACCCTGGCTGAAGACCAAGTGCGGATTAGGTTTCTGGTCAATGTCTAACGCATCGGCATGATCAAACACACTGTCATTACGGCTAGCAGAACCCTCTCAGATCTGTTATTTTCTGTTCGGCCTTGATCAACTGTCGGCCCAGTGTGACGTCGCACGCAGATGTGTTTCGCTTGGAGAGCGACGTCTATCGCGCTATCTCCTCGATCGTCGCCGGCAACATACCCAGACACTTACGTAGCGAATGTACTTGCTCGGGGTAGTCGGCCAGCAATCCCCCCGCGATCGCGTTACGCATCGTTTTGCCACCGGCGCTAAACAACAGGCTCAAGAACAAATACAGCCCGAGATCCGACTAGGCCGGCATCACTGGGTCACGTAACGTCACGTTCACGACTACCAACAACACGTCATCAGTCAGCTAAGTACGCTTCGACGCGATCAACTCCTGGCCGTAGACGTACATCCGCAACCAGGACTCCACGTCACTTTCCGAGACAGATATCCGTAACAGAGACGCCTTGCGCGAGCCGCCGAAGTGAAACTGAGAATCGATCACCTCGAAAAATCAGTGTTGTTCAAAATCTCCCTATTCCCAGCAGAATACAGATCATCTGCATTGGCAGTTCGGTGGCAATGGCAACCAGAAAGTCGAACAATTCACCGGGCACTACTATGTCCAGTAGCCGGGACTCACAGACCTGCAGATCACCCTCGACACGGCGGATCATCGGCGGTGTCAGCCCAGAGCTCACAAGTAACCGAATTTTCGAACGCCACGAGACATCCATCATATTGAGCACCTGGCCCGCAATCGTCAGATCTTTCAACAGCTTCCCGCCAAACGTTCACTGACCACAAGCCACCAACGAAAGTATCACCGGGTCCTTTAGCGCCACAAGCTTTTCCGCATAGGTATTGTCGTTGTCGGTCGGCTCGTACCACGTAAACCAGCGCTGCTCGCCGATGAATAGCAAACAGCTCATGCGGGAAACCATGCGCAAAGTTATCCAAATCGGTGAAGTCGATCCCCGGAAGCATACCGGTTAGCGTCACAGGATCGCTCCTGGCGTGTACTTGGCCGCGTCCGGGTAGCGGTCCACCAGTTTGTCGACCATCGCGGCCACCTCGTCGACTTGGTCTGCCGCGGCCCCGGTGAACGCCTTCTTATCGGCCAGTGCGGCGTCTAGTGCCGCTCGGTCCAGCGGCAACCGTGTATCGGCAGCCAACCGGTCCAGCAAGTCGGGGTCGGCACCGCGCTCTCGCATAGCCAGCACCGTGGCCATCGAGTGTTCCCGGATCACATGGTGAGCGGCCTCGCGACCCATACCAGCGCGCACAGCCGCGACCAATACCTTGGTGGTGGCCAGGAACGGCAAATAGCGGTCCAGCTCACGACTGATCACCGTCGGGTAGGCGTCGAACTCGTCAAGCACCGTCAAAAATGTCTCCATCTGCCCGTCTACAGCAAAGAAGCTGTCCGGCAACGCAACTCGACGTACTACTGAGCAGAAGACATCGCCCTCACTCCACTGTGCACCGGCTAGTTCGGCTGCCATTGCAGCGTAGCCGCGCAACACCACTTGCAGCCCGTTGACCCGTTCACAGCTTCGGGTGTTTATCTTGTGCGGCATCGCCGACGAGCCAACTTGTCCCGGCGTGAAGCCCTCGGTGACGAGTTCATGCCCGGCCATCAACCGAATGGTGTGCGCTAACGAGGAAGGTCCGGCTCCAAGCTGCACCAACGCTGAGATCACATCGTGGTCGAGCGAACGTGGATATATTTGCCCAACACTGGTGAAAACAGTTGTGAAACCCAGAAATTCAGCTATTTTTCGCTCGAGTTCGGCAAGTGCCGCAGTGTCACCGCCAAGCAAGTCGAGCATGTCTTGCCCGGTACCCATCGGACCTTTGATCCCGCGCAGTGGGTAACGGTCGATCAACTCGCGCAGTCTAGTCAACGCGATCAGCGTTTCCTGCGCCGCGGACGCAAAGCGCTTACCCAATGTCGTGAACTGCGCAGCGACGTTATGGCTGCGTCCGACCATCACTAGGTCGCGATAAGCCACCGCGCGTTCGGCCAGCCGCGCCACTACGGCCACACCGCGGCAAAAGACCAATTCCAACGACCGCCGGACCTGTAGCTGCTCAACGTTCTCGGTCAGGTCACGGCTGGTCATCCCCTGATGTACCTGCTCATGACCGGCCAGTGCATTGAATTCCTCGATACGGGCCTTGACGTCGTGACGCAGCACACGTTCGCGAGCAGCGATCGAAGTCAAATCCACCTGACTGAGCACCCGCTCGTAGTCGGCGATCGCTTCAACTGGTACCGGAACACCCAGTTCCGCCTGCGCTCGTAGCACTGCCAGCCACAACTGCCGCTCTGCGATGACCTTGGCTTTCGGCGACCAGATCGCAACTAACTCAACGCTGGCATATCGGCCAGCCAAAACGTTCGGAATACTCACAAAAGCACAGCTTACGGTCGAGGTTCGCGCTACATAGCGGGAGCAGCATCCACGCAAGATCACCATACCTTCTAGACCTACTGTACTTTGCGAGCGCGGACCTCACCTGTGCAGATCACAGCCTAACCTGTGTCGCGATACTCGATCGCGACAGTTGTTTGGTGCATATCGGCGCAGTCCGCAACAACTCCGAGGTACTGGCCGCCTTATAGCCCTACGTAACTGTCGATTGCTTGGTCGTTTTCAACGCGTCGCTGGTAGGTAACCAACCAAACCAACCAGTAATCAGCGGAGACCGCACCCAACCGTGACTGCCACTGGTTCGACGCCGGCGCGCACCCTGCTAACAGCCGCAAACCCGAGTTCGCTGATTTACCACACGAGGTGAGGCCGACTCAAGCCCTGGACCTTGACATGAACCCTTGGTCACCTGCTGTGCGGCGCACAACCGAAGCCGACTCCTATCCGACAACAGTGGCATTGTTCCAGCTACCATGCACATTAAAATGCAAGCCTAAACCCGATCGCAGCCTGTACCAGCTCGAGTCGGAGTTGTTGATGATGGACAGCATCGAAGACCTTGGCCACGCAGTAGTGCCATTGTGCATTGCCGGTCATCGAGCTGGTTACGACACATTAGGTCAAGCTGAGCCGGCAGGTGGCGAGCGCGTAGCGCAAGAGCGAGCTGCGCCGCGCCAAGAATCTGATGGACATCGTCGTTTGCACCTACGTGACGCTATATTACCCACACAGTGTGACGATCTACGCTACGGCGACTTCGCTACCGACTACATCGTGACGCCTTCGCTGCTCGTAGACTTTGCTCCTGTAAACTGACCTTGGTGGTGAGCAGCTCGTCCGGCAGATCTTGCTGATCGACCCCGCTTTCTACTTGTCCCACAATTGCTTTAGCTTCCGCTACGATGCTTTGACAATAAATGCCCACGGTCCGAATACAATTCGGGGAACCAGCTGGATCAGATGCTTGCCAGTTTGCTGGTCGATGGGTTGCGAGCATGCCGATAAGGTCGGTCACAGTAACCAGCGCAACAGCACGCGGATCCTGCCCTTCCATCAGCGCCGAGACCACCGCACCATCGACCGCGCAGATTAGTGCGCACACTAGCCCGATAGGCCCGGAACAGTTCGATCGCTCGATAGTTCCGGCCACAACTTCGGCGCGCTACCACGGGTTACGGCACACGGCTTCCCACAACGCAGGTAGATAAACAATACTCGCAGGTAGATAAACAATACTGCGAATTCCATCACGAGATCAGTTGCTCGGCAAGCCTCGAATCCGACGCTTCCCCCATCAGCCAGATCAACCAATACCTCAGCGGTAGTCTCAGTCTCCTGACGCCGTGACAAGGCACTGACCTGGGCACGCAGCTAGGCAATCTCGATCATCCCGATATGTTGTTCAACCGTTCGCGCAATCAAAATCGTCGAGAGACAAGAATATAGTCTAAGTCATCGACATCAACGCCAGGCCAGTCCGTCGCGCGACCGCTCGGTGTCACACCACTTCGAACCCGCTCTCGCCGAGTAGCTCAGCAGCAACGCTAACCAGCGCATACCGTCACCGTTCTCCTTTTGGAGCAACTGCTGCCATCATGGCTACCGACGCTGCTAGTCAGCGCCACATTGCATTGCCATTTTAGTCAAACACCCATGGCATGATAGCCCGCATGACCAATTTGAGCCGCTGCGCCGTACTCGGTCTGAGTGCCAACATGGCCGCCGGGGCTATCGGCTCAATACACACTTGACATAATTGTTCCAGCCCCGAACATCACAAGCAATGCTGGTATCAGCAGCGGGCACCCAGGTGCCAATGGCGCCGGCCCCACCACTCGGGATGACCACACACACCCACTATAGTAACTAGCTTGTTCGCGTCGTCAGCATGTGAAGGGGGTAACGACCAGCTAGACGATCGCCCGCCCGACCGGCCAGGCCACAACGTTGCGACCAATGATCACACTACACAACTTGGGCTACAACGTGCCCAGCGTGATAGCTGGCGACGTCGAGCAGGGCTTGGCGCAAGCCGTCGACGCGACGTTACCACCGTTTGTGGTGTTCTCTGTCGACGGAGGTGGCAACTAGTGGCACAAAAGAGCTTCTGCTTCTGGCGAGGACTGCAGAGCCATGGTGCCGAACGAGCTCATCCCACTGCTGGAAACGCAGCATCTCGATACCTCCCAGGTAAGCTTTTTTAGACTGGTCGATGGGCGACTACGGGATACTGCTGCTCGGCAACCGACTGGTACCCGCACGTACCGCGACGATCTGCGCGGTGAGCCCAGCACTGTGGCTGTCCCCCGGAGCAGCCGCATCCGGTTCATTCGACGGGGCCAACGATTGGTTGGCGAACTCTGTGTTCAGACTGCCCTCACTGACGTACATCCCGATCCGAGTCGATTGCGACGGCAACTATCTATATTTACCCGGCAACCAAACAGTTCACAGTTCAATTGCCCGACCCGCCTGGCTGCGATTTCTCGCTCGGCTGGCATAATGGGGATTTCTGGAGCTCGCAGCTGCCGACTGAACTGACCTGGCTAACACCGCTGTTGAAGGCTTAAGGCACTGTCGCGGCTGTACCTTCAACACTGCGGCGGAGTTAGTGTGCCATTTGGGAAGTTGATATCACCCGCAATCTCAACTTACCAGCCAGACGAGCCTCTCTTTTCAGGACACCTGGTGTTTGGGACGCTATAAACAAGCATACAGCGATGAGCACGCCCTTCAGCTGGGCCTTTCCGGACGCCTTGCCGCGAAACCCGAACTCTTAGAGATAAGCGTTGTTTGCACGTCTCAACCACTAGCCGCCCAAGCAAATCTTCGGATGCTCGCCGAGGGCGGCAGCACTGTCGATGCAACCGCCGCCACTGCTATCACCCTAACCTGTGGTGTAACCGACGTTTAATGGCATCGGCTCTGACGCCTTCGCCATCGTTTGGGAAGGCCAAATCACTGCATGAACTCAACGCGTCGGGTCGCTCGCCTGTGGCATGGACGCTAGCGCATTTCGGCAACAACGGCGTTCACGAGCTCGGCTAGAATTCGGCTATAGCGCCTAGAGCCATGTCAGCGTGGGTTGATGTGCACACCAAGTTTAGCAAGCTGCCGTTTGAGAAACTTTTTGAAGCATCGATCTATCACAGCCGCAACAGTTTTCTGGCCTCGTCAACGATCCTGGAGCAGCGGGCAGCACAGGGGCCACTGTTAGTGGCCCAGCCAAGATTCGCTGAAGCGTTCCTGCCGGCTGGGCAGGTGTCGAAGTCCAGCAAGCTGTTCTCTTTCCCCCCGCAAGCAGGCCACCCTCAAGCTGATCACCATAGCTAACGGTGAAGCGTTCTAACGCGGAGAACCAGTGGACAAGCCAGAAGCGCATACAACGGCCAATCGCGGCGTCATACGTGCCAGTGACCTTGCCGCTCATCGCTCCTACTCGGTTGACACACCAAGCCAAATTTAGCACGGATACACTATCCACGAAATACCAGATCATGGCATTGATCACACTGGGAATCTTGGAATACTTCGATATATCTTCGTGTCCAGCTGATTCAGCGTGCATCTGCATATCGAAACAGTCAAACAGACTTTCGCTCACGCACAGGCCTATATCGTCTATATCAACCACATGTCTCTTCGCCCGGAACACCTGCTGAACAATGAGTATCTGAAACAGCGTGCGACACTGATCGACCGCAAGCAAGCGAAACCAGCATCCGCCGGCACTCCGAATATAGGGTACCGCATATCTGACCAACGCCGACTCAGCCGGAATAATGGTGTCAATGATCCAGTCGAACTACATGGGCTTTGGCTCCGGTGTGGTGGTACCAGGAACTGAAATTTCATTGCACAATCGTAGTTCTAATTTTGTTGTTAATAAAGGACATCCGAACCACCTTGGGCCTAGCAAACATTCTTCCTACACAATCATCCCGGACTTTGTGAGCAAAGACGGCTTGCCGGTAATGAGCTTCGAGGTGATGGGCGGCACGATACAACCTAAAGGTCACGCGCAAGGCCTAGTGCGCATAGCCGAACAAGGCCAAAATCCTCAGAAAGCCTGCGAAAAACAAGACTACTCTAGATACCTGTCCTCCAGATCAGTTGCGAGCAAGGTTTTCCGCAGGCAACACTGGATGAGTTCTGGCGGCGTGGACATGATACAGTGGCCGCGGGTAGCTATTCTATGTTCAGCAGCTGTCAGGCGATTTGGCGCTTCGAATACGGTTACCGAGCAGCCACCAACCCCCGCCGGGGTGGCCAAGCCGCAGCTTTCTAGGTTTTTCCCGTTATTCCATCGAAAAAATTTCAGTGCAATATTTTTCGCTTCTTCTCTCAAGTCTAACTACTAGATAAGGATCTTTCCCTCTGCCGCCGACAGACCGATGTCCTTGCGGAAATGGCTACCAAGCAACCGAATTGAGCTAACGATACGGTACGCGTGTGCACGCGCCGCGGACAAGTCATTCCCGGTCGCCACCACCGATAGCACCCGACCACCCGACGAAACAATCGTGCCATCATCGCGTCGAGTGGTTCCTGCGTGCAATACCCCCTCAGCTTCAGAGCCGAAGACGACATCTCCGACTCGGGGACGTCCAGGATAGTTTTCGGCCGCCAACACCACAGTAACGGAAGCTCCTGAACGCCAACGTAACTCACCGAAGTCGGCTAACGTACCAATGCATGCCGAGTAGAGGAGTTGCCCAAGTGGTGAATCCAGCAGGGCTAGCACGGCTTGAGTTTCCGGATCGCCAAAGCGGCAGTTGAATTCAACGACCGCTGGCCCGCTGGCAGTTATAACGATACCAGTATACAGTAGTCCGCAGAATGGATTTCCACGCTGAACAAGTTCGTCCACAACAGGTTCGACTATACGGGTGACCGCCTGTTGAAAAACTTCGTCGGAAAGCCATGGCAGTGGCGCATAGGCGCCCATACCACCAGTGTTAGGTCCGGTGTCGCCTTCACCCACCCGCTTGAAGTCTTGAGCCGGCAGCAGTGGCACCACAGTTCGACCGTCAACAACACAGAATAGTGATACTTCGGGACCGTCAAGATAGGACTCCAACAGGACAGGGTGTCCGGCTTCCAGCAATACCGCAGCGTGGGTGCGTGCAACATCGCGATCCGGTGTCACCACCACGCCCTTGCCGGCCGCTAGGCAATCGTCTTTCACCACCCAGGCTGGATCGCCAACGGGTGGTCCAAACCGGCCTAAAGCTACATCCAAATGCGCTGGATTGTCGATGATTTCACTTCGGGCAGTGTGCACACCAGTCGCTGCCATGATCTCCTTGGCGAAGGCTTTTGAGCCTTCGATGCGAGCCGCTTCCTTACTAGGCCCGAAGCAGATGAAACCCGCAGCACGCACCACGTCGGCCACTCCAAGCACCAGTGGTACTTCGGGACCGATGATCACCATGTCCGCTCGGACATCGCGAGCCAGAGCAACGATCTCTTCTCCGGAGCTAATGTCGACATCGTGTTGCTCGGCTAGCCGGGCGGTGCCAGCATTGCCGGGAGCAATGATTAACCCCGTGACCTGGGGGTCTCTGCTAAACGCCAGCAACAGTGCATGTTCACGGGCACCAGAGCCGATCACCAGGATGCGCACGACACGTCAGATTAGCTGGCAATCACCCGACCTCCGCACCGGGGGCCACTCAACAAACCCGGCCTCATAGACGATCGAGGACGGCACCCACGAAGACAAGTGTGACAACACATGTCCATGCTCCTGGTATTAGGAATCCATCACACTGGCATCCTGGTTCCAGTACTTCATAGCTATTGCTGCTCAAGGCCGCGATCTGCACAGTGTGTTGCCCGACTTGGTTGGTCGTGGCCAGCTTGCCCCACTCAGCACAGTTATCAACGGTATCCTGCGGGAACAACATCATCTGACGCACACAGTGATAAGCGGCCGCAACACACATGACCGCGCTGGCGATTTTAGCAATCTGCACAGTACAGTCAAACAACCACTCCTGAAACGACGTCGCCTACTCGACCATCTGCTTCGCCGACTGATCTGACTGCCCTTGTCGCAGCCTTTCGAGTGTTTACTCAAACGATGCGCGCACGCTTCGCATGCTACGCACCATGCCTTCCCATTTCGCGACAGCAGCAACAGTGAGTCATCACCTGGTACGACATGTACATGCTTGTAGTTGACTGCAGATCGTAGATTTCTGAAACCCATCTCTTTGTTCGTTGTTCCTTCAGCTTGTAACAACCTTTCCATCGACGTCAACTGATATCATTTCGACCAAATCAGTCTAAGGATTGCGATGTCAGAACCGCCGCATAAGGAATAGGCAACGACTGTCGCTACTCCAGTTATGCGACGAGCAGGCAAGAGTAACTACACACACCATTACATTCCACGGTGATGAGACCACCTGTATTTAAGTCGACCGAATGTTATGCACACTTCATTGAGGATGATCGGCGGCTCGAGCCGTGCATAAGTACCGCAGCCAAGATCAGTACTTCTCCGAACTGCTTTGTAGCATGCTTGTAATACAGCACGCTAATTATGACTTGCGCTGTCGAACCGGCGACCTTGGCATGCTCGGTAGTCGACTGTATGGCGCAGCGCGCTAGTCCGTTAGCCTTCGCAATGTACCTACACGAGGTGTGCAACCCGTATGAACCAGTTCATCGGTTCCGGTCAGTAACGCCACAGCACGTACCCGAGATGGGTGTTAAAGACAAAACAGCTACTGTCCTGCCAACCTACCGTCGCGCTATTCGTCACGTGGCCAACATGGTTTACTGCGGCCTTGTTGCTGGCTCACGAAACTCCTGCTTCAGCCTTAAGTCACACAAGTGGGTACACTCAATCAGGGTTTCCTACATACGTTCCGGCACCGCAAACTCAAAAAGACTGCAACACTTGGCCGCACTCAACGCTAAATCCATGGTCCAGTCCAGGGATGTGGTGTATGAGGTCATCGCATGATTCTTCGACTTCGTGGTTCAGGCGGTTAGTGCGGCCGGAGCAATCTTCTGTTTTGTCGC
>NZ_QAYL01000013.1 GCF_003408705.1 Mycobacterium uberis | reverse complement strand
TCACACAACCCATCGACCCACACCACAACCCACACCACCACACCCCACATAAAACAAAACCACACAACACTCAACAAGATGCTTGAGGACAGCCTGCCATTTCAAATCCCATGAATCGTCCATGACCAGGTTGCAGGTCTGCACGCTGGGGCGCGAGCTTGGATTTCGCAGCTTGGCCAGCAGGCCGCCTAAGTTACTGAGGGTGTGGGAGAGCATGCAGCGGCTCGTACGGGTGCCCGCATCGGGGGTGGCGAGGATGAATAACGCCTCGAACATGGTGGCAGAGTGATACTAGGATCCCTTAAGGCTGGCGCCGCCGAATATGCGTTTATGCGTTGCAGTACCTCGGACATGCCCCATGCCAGTGTTGGTGCTCCGTCGGTGCGCTACGTAATCGACTGTTCGCCGACACTACTGGCGGCTTGAGCGATCTGATCGGCGGTTACTGAAGCACCTTACAGACTGAGTCTATTGACGTACTCTGCGGCGGTTGCCGCGGTGCTGTCGGTTTGTGCGGCCAGTGCGTTGAGGGTGAAAGTAGAGATTCTGGTTGATGATCGACGTGGTGATAAGCGCTATGACAGCAATGAAGGACTCGATAAGTATGCCGCCGTAGCTGAACAGCCACATCTGGCAACAACTTGAGTGTTGTCCCGGGTGAGATCGGGGCGTGGACTCCGGACAGTGCGCTGCATGCGATGGTGACCAACAAGAACGGGAACAGTGTGCCGGCCGAACATTTGCCTCTTGCCGTGAGCGGCAAACCGCGAGATTGCGGGTGCTTGCATGGCCGGATGGGAGGTTCAGATGCCGATCGTGAGCAACGCAATGGCTCCGACTGGCATGAATGTCACTAGGTAGTCGCGCAGCGCAAGCAGCAACCACACCGGAAGCACTGCTGCGGCGAAACCGTAAATGGTGAGGCATCAGTACAAGGTCACTGGCGGCAGGTTTAACTAGAAAGTGCCCTAAGGTTTTTCGACCACATAGTTGCTGTAGGCTACCGTGAGCAGTAGTCGTACGAACTCCACGATTGATACCTCTGTTCCCCACCCGGGACGCAGGGACCTCAGGTAGCAGGCCTAAAAAGGGCGATCGGCTATAGTCCGTGGTGATGGAGAGCACGCCCCAGATGCTCGTAACACGATCACGATAATGGCGAGGGCCCGCCCAGTGCACCTTGGACGGTTCGCTACTTAGCAGCCGCAGCAGAAGGAGCTGCTCGGTTTTGGTTGTGGCAGTGAATAATCGCGTGATGTGTTCGGCGCGCTGGGACTGAGCTCCTTTTCCGGACACCGCGCTGATCTCGGAGAAGGTGGCTTCGACGTCGGTAACGATCAGCACCGACTACGATGCCGCTACGGGTCGTGACCGCAGCAGCGCCTAGTCAACGCCGATACGGTGTTGGGGTAGTTCACCGGAAAGCCGCGACACAATGATCACGACCACATTGGCGTCAGGCGCGGCAACGCACAGCAAGTCAATGACGTGCGTGACCTTAGACAGCCACGACTAGGTGTCGCCAACATCGTACGACTTGGCGGCAACGTCGAAAAACAGTACAGTTCAGGCGTGGCATGATGTGCCGAAGTCGTGGCTACGCGGGAGCAGTAGCGTGTATACTTAAAAGATTCTGACGTGGAGGTCAGAATTGGAGAGCAACGAGACGTTAAGGTTGTCGTCATTGACATCAGGGATGAGGCGGGCTACCGCTTAACTGTTAGGTCGGGCGTGGTGCACAAGTCACTGTTCTAGATCGCGATGGTTTTGACGGCAAGAAGTTGCCGACGGTCTCAGCTGGGTGTTCTACCCAGTCAACGTCACCGATTTCACTGGCACTGAGCAGGCGCTGCAAACCGCGGTTGACAACCTTGGCGGGTTGCCACGAACACGAACGAGCTCGAGGATGATGGAGCGCGGCGTAGTCATCAATACCGCGTCGATTGCGGCTTTCGAGAGCCAGATTGGGCAGGTCGCTTACACCGCCGCCAAGGTGGCGATCGCGGGCGTGTGCTTGATGATGGCACGGCGACCTGGGATCGCCGGGAGTCTGGGTTCTGGCGATCGCCTCGAGTTTATTTTTGGTCGGCTTGATCGCGATGGTTCCTGACGAGATGGCGGCCATCGTGGACAACCGATACTCAACGGTTAATGTCTGCAACCTGGATGTCGGACAGCAAACAGCCGCTTTGGCGATCCTGTTGCGTTACGTACACTCTGAATTCTAAATTCCTACCGGGAAGCGGCGCGAGGAGGACCTCGATGGGTATCGCACTGACCGACGACCATCGCGAGCTGGCCGAGGTAGCCCGCGCGTTCTTGATCTCGCAGAAGGCGCGCTGGGCGGCCCGGTCGCTACTCGATACGCCTGACGAGACCCGGCCTGGATTCTGGTCCGATATGGTGGAGCTCGGCTGGCTCGGTCTGCACGTGGATGAAGAGTATGGCGGTTCAGGCTACGGATTGCCCGAACTCGTGGTGGTGATAGAGGAACTCGGTCGTGCGGTGGCGCCGGGGCCGTTCGTCCCGACCGTGATTGCGTCGGCGGTGATTGGCAACGACGGCACCGCCGATCAGAAAACGCGGCTGCTACCCGGGCTGGTCGACGGAAGCCTTACCGCGGGCATCGGGCTGAATGGCAAGGTACAGGTCACAGACTGTGGTATAGCTGACGGCGAAGCCGGAATTGTGTTGGGGGCGGGGCTCGCCGAGCTGCTGCTGATCGCCACCGATGACGATGTGTTGGTGTTGGAACGAGGTCGCGTGGGCGTGTCGGTGGACATGCCCGAAAACCTCGATCCGACTCGGCGTTGTGGGCGCGTCCGGCTGCACAACGTCGGTGTCACTGCTGATGACATCTTGCCCAGGGCACGGCTATCGATGCTAGCTCGGGCTCGCACGTTGCTAACTGCCGAGGCGGTGGGTGGGGCGTCCGACTGTGTCGATGCCGCCGTCGGGTATGCCAAGGTGCGTCAACAATTTGGCCGTACCATTGCCACATTCCAAGCAGTCAAGCATCATTGCGCGAACATGCTGGTAGCCGCCGAATCGGCGGTCGCCGCGGTATGGGATGCCGCACGTGCGGCATCCCAGGATGAAGAGCAATTCCGGCTGGCCGCTGCAGTGGCGGCCGCGCTGGCGTTCCCCGCCTATGCACGCAATGCCGAACTCAACATCCAGGTGTATGGTGGCGTCGGCTTCACCTGGGAACACGATGCGCATCTGCACCTGAGGCGGGCGCTGGTCAGTGTGGCATTGTTGGGTGGTGGCGCGCCGGCTGCCGATGTTTTCGAGCGCACTGCGGCAGGTGCTGTCCGGGCTAACAGCCTGGACTTGCCGGCCGAAGCGGAAGAACTGCGTATCCGGGTCCGTGCCGACGCAGCCGAGATCGCCGCTCTGGACAGGAAGGCGCAGCGCGACAAGCTGATCGAGACCGGCTACGTAATGCCGCACTGGCCCCAGCCGTGGGGTCGCGCGGCCGATGCCGTGGAACAGTTGGTGATCGATGAGGAGTTCCACACTGCCGGCATTAGACGTCCGGACTACTCGATTACCGGCTGGGTAATTCTGACTCTGATCCAGCACGGAACACCTTGGCAGATTGAAAGATTCGTGGAGAAGGCGTTACGTCAGGAAGAGATCTGGTGTCAGCTGTTCTCCGAACCCGACGCTGGTTCGGATGCGGCGTCCGTTAAGACGCGGGCCACGCGAGTGGACGGCGGCTGGAAGATTTCAGGGCAAAAGGTGTGGGTCAGTGGAGCCCAGTACTGCCACCGCGGCTTGGCTACTGTACGTACCGACCCGGATGCCCCGAAGCATGCGGGCATTACCACCGTGATCATCGACATGAAGGCGGTGGGCGTTGAGGTGCGGCCATTGCGGCAGATCACCGGCGGATCGGAATTCAACGAGGTGTTCTTCAACGACGTGTTAGTCCCGGACGAGGACGTG
This sequence comes from Mycobacterium uberis, assembly GCF_003408705.1. Lineage (GTDB taxonomy): Bacteria > Actinomycetota > Actinomycetes > Mycobacteriales > Mycobacteriaceae > Mycobacterium > Mycobacterium uberis. The sequence goes on along the minus strand of NZ_QAYL01000013.1, from coordinate 14,809 downwards.
GTTGGTGCGCCCAACTCCGGGTGGACGGTTGCGCGGGCGACGTTGGGCAATGAGCGGGTTAGCATTGGAAGTAGTGGATCGTTTTACCAGGGCTTGGCGGCGCAACTGGTACAGCTGGCCCAGCAGCGTGTGGATCGGGTGGCGGATGCGGAAATCCGCATTGGAACTTACCTTGCCGAAGACCACGCACTGCGGTTGCTGAACTTGCGTCGCGCCGTCCGCAGTGTCGAAGGAGCGGGCCCGGGTCCGGAAGGCAACATCACCAAACTTAAGCTGGCTGAGCACATGGTTGAGGGCGCGATGATCTCGTCGGCGCTACTGGGGCCTGAGGTTGCGTTGCTAGACGGGCCTGGCGCGGTGGCTGGCCGGTTGATCATGGGGGCTCGCGGTATGGCCATCGCCGGCGGCACTTCTGAGGTCGCTCGCAACCAAATTGCTGAGCGTATCCTTGGCATGCCTCGCGATCCGCTGATCAACTAACAGCCTCTGGCTGCATTGTGTTAGGTTAAACTCTTGGAATCTGTTGCGGAATAGTGGAGCAATGGCAGTCTTTTGGTATCACCAACGCCGCGGTACCAACAGGGCCAGGCTTGGCCTGATTCTGCTGAGATGATATCAGTGCGACAAATGCACCGGTAGAAAAACGAATCAAGAGATGTCTTATCACCCTTTGCCTACAAGTTTTACTATAGCGAGCTGTAAGCCGGATACCGACTTTCACAACATGTATGTAGGCCCGGGTACTTGTTTGATGGTCGCTGCTGTTGTTGGAGTGGCAGCACATGGTTGAGAAGATTTCTTCCGGAGTTGTTGGGCTGTTTGGCGAGATTATTCAGGGACTGCAAGAGCAGTGCTCAGGTCCTTCGACAAGACGGATGTATAGAGCGGCCATGCAGTTTTTGAGCTACTGCGTATGCTCGCAATAGCGCACTAACAGATCGTTTAACTCTGCACGTCCTAATTCTAATGTGCATCGGATAATAGCTGTCCCCAGGGGGTTGCCGATAAACGCGCTGAGTGATATAAGTTGGCGGCGATCAACTAACTCGAGCTAAGCACTCCGGTGATCACGGACCTCGATGCGTAATACACACAGTACGGGAACCGCGCCGTCGTGGTGATGCGGAGCTATGACATGCTGGCGTGTTCAGCGTTGTTGGCGACGACTCCGTGGTTGGTGCTCCCTCCGATCACCATCTGCTAGGAGTTGTGTCGGCGCAATTTAGCACTAGAATTTTCGGAAATTACTATGCTACAACGTCTTTTCGGCTAGGTTGCCGGTACTGGATAGATGGCCTGCCGCTACATCTGCAAGATCACCCTGACTTGTGCCCGTTGATCGGTTAACTGCCGGTGCGACCCACATTTCACTGAATCCTGTTTACAGCTAATGCTATTGGCAGTTACTTACAGGACGTTTTGTTCGGTGAGATCGACGATGGTGACCACGTACGGAGTCGGGATGTCCGGGCTGTACAGGTGGTAGTTAACGGCGTAGGCGCACACTGTGCCGTGTCGCGATACAGACCGTATGTCCAGCGTGCGTAGACGTCGCAGTGCTCGAGAGCAGCTGCCATATCGGCTCGGGCTGCTTGGCTGACACCACGAATGCAGTGTACTCTACAATTAGTTTGGTGGGTCTGGAGAGTTTGTTCCTACGGGCGGTGGCGGTGCAAATGAGCTATTTTAAAAAAGATGTTATTATTCTTGATGCCGGGTTCTCGCGAATCGGTCGTCGCACCGGTACTCCGGGGCTAAAGCTGGCCAGGGGGCTGTGCGGGCTACCATACAATGCCGCGGTTTAGTCGTCGCCGACATCGACGGGATCGCTACCCTGGGCGACATCCCTGCCGATGAGGTTGACGTCGTAATTGTGGATTGGTGCTGTGGACTGCGGAACTGGAGGAACTGGATTCGACACCGCTGTCTTGCTGAGCCCGATTATGTTAACGTGCCGTGCAGTTGCGCAGTCACAGACTCGTTACGTGGTCGTGTGTCACACTATATAGACTATATAGATGGCGCCCATTTTACCGGAATAGGAAAATACGCTTCGCGACCGGCAGTCAAACCAATGGTCGATATCCGCCGATCTGGTTGTGGTCTATGATTACTCCGCGGCGAGTTGATTGGCGCTGAGCTTCTATCGCTATATGGAATTGTATGGAACCACCAAGGAGCAGTTGAGTTGGTCGGCACGCTCGGTTGTGTTGGAAATTGATGTAGTTCGGACTGTGGGACTGTGATGTCCCCATCGACGGCTCGATCGCGATGGTGGTGTTCCGCACGGGGTGCACTCAGCGATTGTCAGCACCGCGCAATGACGGTGCAGGGGATCGGTGAATCCGACGGTGTCGGTGGCTGGTTCCACCGCGACAACTACCCCAAGAGGGCTATGTCAGATACGACGGCGTAGATTGTGGTCACGAGCTAAGCTGACTTCCGCCGGCCTTGATCTCGTGCAGTTATACGAGGGTTGCACGTATCTGGTCATCGCGTGATTGGAAGTCCTTGATGTATGTGGCGACGGTGAAGACGGTCCGTTCATGGTGGGTGGTGTGTGAATTGCCGGTGATGGTGTGCTGCCGCTGAAATGCTTATAGCGGCTAACCTTCGACTAGGTGCACGCATATCTAGCCAATAGCATACCATGCCTGTTTGCAATTGCGCGGCAAGGTGGGTGAGTGGAAGGTGCCGTAACGCCTGAAGGTCGCGGTGGTTTCGGCGGGTGGAGGATCTATCGCGGGATGCATGTTGCTCGCATGTTTAGTCATTTTGTGGGAGAGCGTAATTAAGCACCAATGAGCACCGAGTCGGATACAGTCGGGCGGACAAACGAGCTCCGAATATCGCGCGCTGCATCGAGGAAGATATCGTTCGCCGTGGCTGGAATCACCGGAGCATCGCTGGGTTCGGAACGTGCTCTGCAACAGTGCTATCAGGTCAGTCGATCGATGCTGCGAGAAGCGGTTCGACTCGTCGAATACCATCAGGTCGTCAGGATGCGCCGCAGGCCAGGTGGCGGGCTGCTTATCTATGGGTCTGACGCGGGCCCTGCGACCCGAGCGGTCGTCATCTATACTTAATATGCTCGACGAGCTACTTGATGCCCGTCTGGTGCTCGAGCCACTGGGGGCCTCTCTTGCCGTGGAACGGATCGGTGAAGTCGGCATTGAGCGGCTGCGTGCGGTCTTGCGTACAATGTAATGTTCAGGCGAATGTCGGAGCCCGGCTTACCGGCACGGGACGAACTCCACATCGCGCTTGCTGAGCAGTGGAAAAGCCATATTCTGCAATTATTTATCGATGTAATGGTGGGTATCATCGTGCGATACGTGCTCCAGTCATGGACCACTTCTGCCGATGCGGTCATCGAAGCGATAGATCAGACGCATAGTGCGCACTCCGAAATTGTTGCTGCGGTTACAGTCGGTGGCGCAGTGCGGTCATTGATGGCAGGATTGGTGAGGCGAGGTAAATCAGCGGGCCGTGTGTTTAATACAGGAACAGCGCGTAGTCGATGCCTCCCCGGAACACATCGATGATGTGACCGAGAACGAGAACTCCTGAATCGCCTAGTATGGACTTGAGGCCGCTCCCGACGGGCGGTTCGGCCAGTACTCTAGTCTTCCAATCGTGGGCGAGCAGGCGCCTTTCGAATCTGCCTATACCGGAGATAGCGTTAAGCGTTGGGGTGCATCGGCACTGGGTTTTGGTCCAACACATAGCGTGACGTGCTGGTGGTGGCGGCCATGAATGCTGTTTTGTCTGTCTGCACAAACGATGATAATATTACTGAATATTAATTCTTTGGACAAACTTGACGGCTGTCAAGTTTTCTTTTGGAACGGCTTGATGCAAGATCAGGGTGATCACAAGATGAGTCGCCAAAGCGTCAGCCAGGAGCAGAATGTACGAGCCGTGCTAAAGTGAGGTAATTGGCATCGGCAAGCAATCCTGTAAGCAGTACGTGAGTTCCTGTGAGGAGAGACCGTTCGCAGAGCTGTCGGTCAGCACTATTAGCCATCCCGCCGAGGTGACCCAATCCGGCTTCTATTTCTATTTCGATTCCAAGTGCTCTGTGCTTGCCCAGATTCTGGCTGAGGTAGCCGAAGAACTCGAAGAATTCACCTAAGTATTTCGCCTCCTGCCAGTAGAGCGAGTCGCCTGAACAGTCCGCCAAGCGAATGGTGGGAAATGCCGCCGTTATCTACGCACACAACAGGACGGTCTGTAATGCGGCCCGTCACAATGATATTGAGATCCACGATATTCTCGAATGGCAATTTGAGATGCTGGTGTGCCAGATTGTCGGCGTCGTTGAGGTCGAAATGAAGGCGAGGGCTGCGCATCCAATCTGTGAAGACATCCCAACATTGATCCGTACGCTGGCGGGTACTATCGCGTTGACGTTGATTGGTGATTCTATGCTGGGTGGTTGCGATAGTGATGTGAAGCACCGCGTGTTGGTGCTCGAGCAGATGTGGCTCAACGCTTTGTGAGGCGGCGGCCGAAGGTAAGCCATGGTACAGAAGGCACGGTATTTCGCGGGAAAGCGGTGTTTTATCACTGGTGCGGCTAGCGGTATCGGTCGAGCCACCGCATTGCGGCTCGCAGCCCACGGTGCTGAGCTGTATCTGACCGACCGCCACTGTGATGGTTTGGTCCAAACTGTGTCCGATGCCCGGGCACTCGGTGCACAGGTACCCGAACACCGTGCCCTGGACGTTTCCGACTACGACGAGGTGGCAGCGTTCGGCGCTGACATCCATGCGAGGCATCCCAGCATGGACGTCGTGATGAATATTGCCGGCGTGTCGGTCTGGGGAACCGTTGACCGGCTCACCCACGACCAGTGGAGCAATTTGGTCGCGATCAACCTAATGGGCCCGATCCACGTCATTGAGACGTTGGTGCCACCTATGCTGGCCGCCGGCCGGGGTGGTCATTTGGTCAATGTCTCCTCAGCGGCCGGTCTGGTCGCGCTGCCTTGGCATGCGGCCTACAGTGCCAGCAAGTACGGACTGCGTGGACTTTCTGAGGTACTGCGCTTCGACCTGGCCTCTCACCGCATCGGGGTGTCGGTCGTGGTGCCCGGTGCGGTGCGAACGCCACTGGTCAACACTGTCGAAATTGCCGGGGTCGACCGCCAAGACCCGAATGTCAGTAGGTGGGTTGGCCGCTTCAGTAATCATGCCGTGTCAGCGGAAAAGGCAGCCGAGAAGATCTTGGCTGGGGTGGCAAAAAATCGGTATCTGATCTACACTTCGCACGATATCCGGGTGCTGTATGGATTCAAACGGCTGGCATGGTGGCCGTATAGCGTGGCGATGCGGCGAGTCAACGTGGTTTTTACCCGGGCCCTTCGGCCCGGCCCGGTGTCACGCTGACGCTACGTGAGCGTCTCGAGGTCGAACCGCACTTCGAACTCCGAGTAATTGGATCGGGCGGTCCAGTTCGAGCAAACTCAGGACGCGCAGTGCCGCGGCGGTGATGACATCGGGATGGGTGGTAGGCGCGTCCAGTGTGCGGATTGTGGCGCAGGCGTAAAACGTTGCGGTGCACACGGTGACCGTCACCCAGGTTACCGCGCGATGAGGCTATCATATCGGTCAATGCACGCTGCACCAACTTCGTTACCACCAAGTCTATTTCGTCTCGGTTAGTCAAAACCACGTGGAAATGTGACGATATGGCTGCGGGAGGGCGGAACCCATGGTAAACAGCAGCCACAAGCAGGTCCGTGGACCAAATGCAGAAATCAGCATCTTGATGTAGCTATGAGCAAGCTGCCACGCTGTCATTATCCTGAATTTTCAAAACTTTTCGCTATCTTAAGCCCTATATGCTTAGCGTGTCGATCGATCAGCTATCAGGACCATCTAATTCGCGTTGGTTAAGGTAAAGGTCCCAGCAGGTTTCGCGAAACCTGTGGTAGCCTTGGCGCGCTGATTGGTCTCGCTAATGTCGACCGAGCAAGACAGCTAGGCGTCCGACAAGATGACGGCGCGGATGTGCTCAGCGATTTCGGTGGTCTGGGCTGTATTTGCTATGTTCAACCTGATATGCGCCTCGTTCCAGCCTCAGATCTCGATCGGGTGTCCCAAATCGCACAATAACTCTATCGCGTGGTCGGACGCGTCGTTATAGGCGGTCGGATCGGACGTTAAAATGTGATGCCAGGGCAGCGCCCGGTGGCCGTTCGTAGTGGCATGTTTGTGTGCCCACCGGATTCGCGGGTCTCATATGAGGCAAAAGTGACGGCCTTGCATGGTTCAGTTGGACCGCCAGCGCTGTCAAGAATGACCGGTAGCTCGGCTAGTTCTAGGGTGGCGGTGAGGCTCGGCTGATGCCAAAAACTGGCTGCGGTTGACGTGGAGGACCCAGTTAGTCACCGCTTGCACAGCTTGTGCCAGGCTCTCCTATGCTTTTGCCCCAACGTCTCTAGGACGTGGCCGCCATAGTTAAGTTTATGTTCCGTGTAGCCGGCGTCGAGCAGCGCCAGTAGGGCGTCGGTCTGGATATTGAGGTCGCCGGTGGTTTTCGCCGACTGTAAAAGCATCCGCAGATGAGTGCGCTGCACCGCGACCGCCCCAACGTAGCGGGTCAGCGGGCTATCGCCAGCAGCGCGTGGCAAATATTAAGTATTATAAAATAATCTTAATTCGCACTGCTTCAGCTCTTGGCGGGCAAGGCTCCCGGACAGTCGCGAGATTTCCGTAAATTTGCATGGCATCGGCAGTCAGCTTGCTGCCGAGGTGAGCAGAACACATTCGGTTAGCAACAGAGCCGCCAGTTACCGCTGGCGGCTTTGCTGGCGGCAAGAGGCGTGCCGGTGACACCAGCCTTGTTGGTTGGTTGGTGATACTGATGCGGATGGGCGCCTGCGGCGACTGTTATGAGCTCCGACACGCCGGATGGTTTGCAGGGCACGGCTTACGACCAGGGAATTCCATAAATGTTGTTCAGAACATCTTGTACCTCTTCTCCTCGTTACCCACTAGCTGTAGTGTTTACAGGTACCAGCAGATCTCAGGTTCACTGCGCCAACCAGGCGGGTGATCGTTCCGGAGTCGGTACTGCCAGGTCGGGTGATGTGGCGGCCGTACGACGGGAATGTTGGGAGTTTGGTGGATCGCTGACCACAGCACATACGTTGTATTTGAATAGTTGCCAGTCCATGTAGCCCTTCTAGAAGCTTTCCGCAAAGGAGCGGTATTTCTGATGAGTATCACCGTGTACATCAAGCCCGCGTGTGTGCAGTGCAGCGCCACCTACAAGGCGCTAGATAAGCAGGGCATCGCATACCAGACGGTCGACATCAGTCTCGATTCCGCGGCGCGCGACTACGTAATGGCACTGGGCTACTTGCAGGCGCCGGTCGTGGTGGCCGGAAACGACCATTGGTCAGGCTTCCGGCCTGATCGCATCAAGGCACTTGCCGGGGCCGTGTTGACCGCGTAGCCGGGCGGATATCTAGGTAAGGAGGTTGCGATGCAGGGGCGCAACCTAGTCTATTTCTCTTCGGTGTCGGAGAATACTCATCGCTTCGTACAGAAGCTGGGTGTTCCCGCCACGCGGATACCGTTGCATGGTCATATCGAGGTCAACGAACCCTACGTGTTGGTGTTGCCCACGTACGGTGGTGGCCGAGCCACTCCGGATCTTCAAGCAGGCGGTTATGTCCCCAAACAGGTCATCGCCTTTTTGAACAACAAGCACAATCGAGCATTACTGTGCGGGGTGATCGCGGCCGGTAACACCAACTTCGGCGCAGGATTCTGTTACGCAGGCGATGTCGTTGCCCACAAATGTGGCGTTCCGTATCTCTACCGCTTCGAACTGATGGGTACCGAGGATGACGTCGTCGCTGTCCGAGTGGGCTTAGGCAATTTCTGGACTGACTTCTGGAAGGAACAGACATGTCATCAACTGTCATTGCAGAGCCGACAACTGCCGACACCCATGTGTTGTCGGATGAAATAGACTACCATGCGCTCAACGCAATGCTGAATCTGTACGACGTGAACGGCAAGATTCAGTTTGACAAGGACGTACTTGCGGCGCGCCAGTTCTTCCTGCAGCATGTCAATCAGAACACAGTCTTCTTCCATAATCAGGACGAGAAGCTTGACTATCTGATCCGCGAGAACTACTATGCGCGTGAGGTGCTTGACCAGTATTCGCGTAGCTTCGTCAAGTCGCTGTTGGATCGTGCCTACGCCAAGAAGTTCCGGTTCCCAACGTTTCTGGGTGCGTTCAAGTACTACACCTCCTACACACTCAAGACGTTTGACGGGAAGCGGTATTTAGAACGCTTCGAAGACCGGGTCTGTATGGTTGCACTCACGTTGGCTGCCGGAGACACCGGACTGGCCGAGAAGCTCGTCGACGAGATCATCGACGGTCGGTTCCAGCCGGCTACCCCGACCTTTTTGAACTCGGGTAAGAAGCAACGCGGCGAACCAGTGAGCTGTTTTTTGCTGCGCATCGAGGACAACATGGAGTCGATCGGGCGATCGATCAACTCCGCGCTACAGTTATCCAAGCGCGGTGGGGGTGTTGCCTTGCTGCTGAGCAACATTCGCGAGTACGGTGCACCGATCAAGAACATCGAAAACCAGTCTTCCGGAGTCATCCCGATCATGAAGTTGCTTGAAGATTCGTTCTCGTATGCCAATCAGTTAGGTGCACGCCAAGGAGCCGGTGCGGTGTACCTGCACGCCCATCACCCTGATATCTGCCGTTTCCTGGACACCAAGCGAGAAAACGCCGACGAGAAGATTCGGATCAAGACGCTGAGCCTGGGAGTGGTGATTCCCGACATCACCTTCGAGCTGGCCAAACGTAACGAAGACATGTACCTGTTTTCGCCGTACGACGTCGAACGGGTTTATGGTGTGCCGTTCGCCGATATCTCGGTGACCGAGAAGTACTATGAGATGCTCGATGACGCACGTATCCGCAAAGCCAAGATCAAGGCGCGGGAATTCTTCCAGAAGTTGGCCGAGCTGCAGTTCGAGTCCGGTTACCCTTATGTCATGTTCGAGGACACGGTGAACCGGGCTAACCCCATCGCGGGCAGGATCACCCACTCGAACCTGTGCACGGAGATCCTGCAGGTGTCTACACCGTCGTTGTTCAACGATGACTTGTCATATGCCAAAGTAGGCAAGGATATTTCATGCAACCTGGGGTCGCTGAACATCGCTAAGACGATGGACTCACCACACTTTGCGCAGACGATTGAGGTGGCGATCCGCGCGCTGACTGCGGTGAGTGACCAGACACACATCAAGTCGGTTCCCTCAATCGAGCAGGGCAACAACGACTCTCACGCGATCGGACTGGGACAGATGAACCTGCACGGCTACCTGGCTCGTGAAAGTATCTTCTATGGCTCCAAAGAGGGAATCGATTTCACCAACATTTACTTCTATACAGTGTTGTTTCATGTGCTGCGAGCCTCGAACTGCATCGCAATCGAACGGGGTATACCCTTCAAGGGTTTTGAGCGGTCTAAGTACGCGTCGGGGGAGTTCTTCGACAAATACATCGAGCAGACGTGGGAGCCGAAAACCAACAAGGTGCGTCAGCTGTTCGCTGAGGCAGGTATCTGCATCCCGACCCAGGACGATTGGAAGCAGCTCAAGGAGTTAGTAGCCGCGCATGGCATCTATAACCAGAACTTGCAAGCGGTGCCGCCAACCGGATCGATCTCCTACATTAACCATTCGACGTCGTCGATCCACCCTATCGTATCGAAGGTCGAGATCCGCAAAGAAGGCAAAATCGGCCGGGCGTACTACCCGGCTCCCTACATGACCAATGACAACCTGGAGTACTACCAGGACGCTTACGAGATCGGGTACCGGAAGATCATCGATACCTACGTGGCGGCCACCCAACACGTCGATCAAGGGCTCTCGCTGACGTTGTTTTTCAAGGACACCGCCACCACCCGCGATGTGAATAAGGCGCAGATCTATGCGTGGAGCAAGGGAATCAAGACCCTGTACTACATTCGGCTGCGACAGATGGCGTTGGAAGGTACCGAGATCGAGGGCTGCGTGTCCTGCATGCTGTAGTTCCTCGCGAGTGTGAATCCTGTGACGGCTCTCCAGAGTGTGTTGTGCCGTCAGATGCGCGCTTGCGAACCGTTGGATGGCCAGTCTGCGCAGGTCAGAATGTGTGACACGGTAAGGTACTTGATGTGGGGAGAATTAGGCGACCCCATCCCAGCACAAAGCTCGGGGTAAAGGTCGATGCGCGCAGCGAACGTTGGCGCGAACACCGTAAAAAGGTGCGCGGCGAAATCGTCGATGCGGCTTTCCGCGCTCTTGACCGGCTGGGGCCCGAGGTCAGTGTGCGGGAAATCGCCGAAGAAGCCGGTACCGCTAAGCCCAAGATCTACCGGCATTTCACCGACAAGTCCGATCTGTTCGAGGCCATCGGCATGCGTTTGCGCGACATGCTGTGGGCAGCGATCTTCTCGGCTATCGACTTAGCCAACGACTCGGCTCGCGAAGTCATTCGGCACGGTGTCGACGAATATGTCAGCCTCGTCGACAAGCATCCCAACGTGTTGCGCGTCTTCATCCAGGGCCGGTTCTCGGTGCAGTCCGAGGCGACGGTGCAGACCCTCAACGAAGGTCGTGAGATCACCCTGACCATGGCCGAGATGTTCAACAACGAGCTGCGGGAAATGGAGCTGAACCACGCGGCGGGCGAACTTGCCGCGTTCGCGGCCTTTGGATCGGCCGCGTCGGCCACCGAGTGGTGGTTGGGCCCTGAACCCAATAGCCCGCGGCGGATGCCGCGTGAGCAGTTCGTTACGCATCTGACGACCATCATGCTGGCCGTTATCCTCGGAACCGCCGAGACGCTTGGTATCTCGATGAATCCTGACCGGCCGATCCATGACGCGGTACCGCTCGATCGCTCCGCGGGTTGAGCATCGGCAGCGTTGACGTTGCCGTGGCGATCGATAACGCTCGTTATATCCGATACTCTAGGTACCGGTTATTTGTGGACAGCTAGGTGCGTAGGCCAAAGATATGCATGTCGCGCACAAGCCCCATAGGAAGACCTATTTAACATGACGAATGCTGAGACTCAACCGGACACCTACGCTGAGCTGGGTCCTGAGGGCCAACAGTCTGTGTACATCCGTGCTCTCATTATCGGGACCGGGTTCTCTGGTCTGGGGATGGCGATCGCGCTGCAACGGCAAAGTGTCGATTTCGTGATCCTGGAGAAGGCCGACGACATCGGTGGTACCTGGCAGGACAACAGCTACCCCGGCTGCGCCTGTGACATCCCGTCTCACCTGTACTCTTTTTCCTTCGAGCCCAAGCCGGATTGGAAACATCTGTTTTCCTACCAACCCGAGATCTGGCACTACCTCAAAGGAGTCACCGAGAAGTACAGTCTGCACCGTTACATTGTTTTCAACTTGCTGGTCGATCGCGGCCACTGGGACGAGGACGAGTACCGCTGGCATGTGTTCACGTCCGATGGGCGAGAATACGTTGCCCAGTTCCTGATCTCGGGGGCAGGAGCGCTGCCTATCCCGTCGATTCCTGACATTGAGGGTCGTGACGAATTCCGCGGCCCCGCTTTCCATTCCGCGCACTGGGAGCACGGTGTAGATTTGACCGGAAAGCGGGTGGCAATGATTGGGACCAGGCGCCAGCGCGATCTAGATTGTGCCCGAGATCGTTCGTCAGGTTAGTGAACTCCATCTCTACCAACGCACCCTACCCTGGGTGGTGCCGCGCATTAGCATAGAATTGCCATTGCGGCTGCGGCGCACTCTGACGAATGTCCCGGGACTGCTGGCCTTGCTGCGCGTTGGCATCTACTGGGCGTATAAGGTGTTGGCGTATGGCATGATGAAACGACCGAACACACTCAAGGTCATCGGAGCCTTTGCCAAATGGAACATCTGCCACTCGGTGAAAGACCCCGAGCTGCGTCGCAGGCTGGTTCCGAACTACCGTATCGGTTGCAAGCGAATCCTGAACTCTTCCAATGATTATCGGGCTGTCGTGAACCCGAAGACCGAATTGGCCACCGAAGCCATCAGCCGAATCACGCGCGACGGGATCGCCACTGTCGACGGTGCTGGCCGTGAGGTCTTCCGAGAAGTGGATGTGGTCGTCTACGGCGCAGGCTTTCATGTCACCGACTCCTACACCTACGTTCAGATCAAGGAGTGTCACGACGAGGATCTGGTCGATCGCTGGAACCGTGAGGGTATGGTTGCTCACCGCGGGATCACCGTCGCTGATATGCCCAATTTGTTCTTCTTGCTGGGCCCCAAGACCGGACTAGGGCACAACTCCGTTGTGTTCACGATCGAATCCCAAATCCGCTATATCGTTGACGCGATCTCGACGTGCGACTGGTCAGGAGCGCAAGCGCTGGCTCCAACGGGTGTCGCCTAGAACCGTTTCAACGACGAGCTGCAACGTAACTTGGCTCACTCGGTGTGGAACATCGGTGGCTGCAGCAGCTGGTATCTCGACAAGCATGACAAGAACCCCACGCTTCGGGACGACTATACTTAACAGTACTGGTGGGGGACCCGCTCGGTCAAGTCTGCGGAATACCAATTCTTTGGAATGGAGATGAGCTCATTGCACCAGCATGCGCCGCTCACGACGGCAAATTAGACGGCTGCGCTGGGTGACATGGCAAACACTATTTTTTGTGTTGCAGCGGCATGTCGGACCCCAGGGGTAGTGTTTGGAGTCTAAGTACTATGGGCAAGCTGTTAGCCTAATTGGGCATGTGAAGTGGAGTTTTGGTGACTGAGAAGATGAATCTGATTGACCGCGTTTCGGCGATCAATTGGAACCGGCTGCAAGACGATAAGGACGCTGAAGTCTGGGACCGGTTGACCGGAAACTTCTGGCTACCCGAGAAGGTGCCGGTGTCCAACGACCTTCCGTCCTGGGGCACGCTGACCGCCAGCGAAAAGCAGCTGACAATGCGGGTGTTCACCGGTCTGACGCTGCTCGACACGATCCAAGGCACGGTCGGAGCGGTCAGCCTAATTCCTGACGCGCTGACGCCACATGAGGAGGCCGTGCTTACCAATATTGCGTTCATGGAGTCGGTGCACGCCAAGAGCTACAGCTCGATCTTCTCCACACTGTGTTCGACAGCGGAGATCGACGAAGTGTTCCGTTGGTCGGAAGAGAACACCAACCTGCAGCGCAAAGCCGAGATTGTGATGCAATATTACCGAGGTGACGAACCGCTTAAGCGTAAGGTGGCCTCTACTCTACTGGAAAGCTTCCTGTTTTACTCTGGATTCTATCTGCCGATGTACTGGTCGAGCCGAGCCAAGCTGACCAACACCGCTGATATGATTCGGCTGATTATCCGCGACGAAGCAGTGCACGGTTACTACATCGGCTACAAATTCCAGTGTGGCTTGGTGCTGGTTGACGATGCTAAGCGGGCAGAACTCAAGGAGTACACTTACGAACTGCTCTTTGAGCTCTACGACAATGAGGTGGAATACACCCAGGATCTCTACGACGGAGTCGGGTTGACCGAGGATGTCAAGAAGTTCTTGCGCTACAACGCAAACAAGGCGTTGATGAACCTTGGCTACGAGGCGCTGTTTCCGCGGGACGAGACGGACGTGAACCCGGCGATCCTGTCGGCGTTGTCGCCCAATGCCGACGAGAATCACGATTTTTTCTCCGGCTCGGGGTCGTCCTATGTGATCGGTAAGGCCGTCGCCACCGAGGACGAGGACTGGGACTTCTAAAAACGCTGTTTCTGCGCCGAAATCATCGTAGGAGCAGGCACTTGTCGGTCGTTCGGCTTTGCCGTCGGTGCCTACGTTTTCGGGTGCATCGAATGGCGAAGAGTGCGAGGGCGCCGTGTCGCGGGATGCAATTCACAGCCTTCTGTATTCTGTTAGTTTACCGGACACTAACAACGCGTGGAAAGTTCGCCCTGGACTAGAGTCGCGGGGCCCGCAGGTTGTTGTAAGGTCGATGACCGGACGCAGATTGTTTGCGTGGTGGGCGCGCGTTTCTGACTTGCACAGTTATCCCGCTCTTGATCCATGGGGCCATGATGGCGGATAGCCGAAGGGGTTCTCTGGCGTCGTCGTAGTTTCCCGCGACATAAGCTGGTTGTCTTCGATGACGAAAGTCGCAAACGGCGACAGGTTGTCTGGCGGCGCCTTCGCCCGTCGGTTAATCAATATCAGCCGGAGCGCACTGAAGGGGTGGGAAGGATTCATGTTTTGGCTAGTAGGACCTTTTGGCGAGTAGGACCGCAGAAATACCGCTTTCCCGCAGATCGGACGCCGGTCTTCAATAGCCGTCCCGTTGCCGGGTCCGCTCGTCTAGACGAACGTCGATAACCACGGTCATTGCAGGCGAGCCGTATAGTGCATTGTCATTACATACTTGCCTGCGGTAATAGACGGGGCGAGTAGCGCGAGTACGAACGGATGCTTCGGCTGCCCATACTTTGCTCCACTGGTTGCTGAGGATGCGGCGTATCTGCTACCGCATGCCGAAGGCAGCCGGTTTTCATCGGACCGATACCAATCCAACCCGGCCACAAGTCCGCGTCTCTTTGGTCTCAACGGAATTGCTCTCAGAGGTTATGTGCCAGCTTCGAATTACGAACTCTTTCTCAGGTCAAGCACCGCCGTTTTGCCCCGATCGCCACGATGGCTGTCCTCAAGCATCTTGTTGAGTGTTGTGTGGTTTTGTTTTATGTGGGGTGTGGTGGTGTGGGTTGTGGTGTGGGTCGATGGGTTGTGTGAGTTGAT
>NZ_QAYL01000012.1 GCF_003408705.1 Mycobacterium uberis | reverse complement strand
ACCAGCCTGACATAGAATATCCATGGCATGGTGAAAGTGTCGATGATGTCAGCATACTCGGCGCACCGGTAGTCGGCAGTGGTAACCACCTCAGTGAGTGGCGTCAGGATGATGAAATCGTCTAGCGACAAACCTTTTTCAATCCGAAATTCCCGTAGCCGACCGGCGGCTGCGATCGCACGATCGGTCCTGATGGAGTCACCAATCCAACCGTCGTGGCGCGCAGCACGGTGCAATGCGGTCTCACTGAGCCCCCGATATAAATCGGTATCGACAACGAGGTTGGCTGCATCTCCAGGTGCGGCGTACGATAGAATTTGCCGTTGAATTGTGTCCAGCCCGGTTGCTGTAGCATCCACATCAAGGCAAGGATTATTCCGTCGGTGCGTTTACCACGAGCAGCGAACCGCTCACCCAGCACGGCGGATTACTCTTAGCGCCAACCAACGCCAATGCCAAGCTCCATTCTGCCCGGACCCCAAGGAATGCCGCGTTACCAATGGCTTTGGCGACCAAATAACAAATAAGGATTGCGCATCGCGGGAATGCAGACGGTGATGACGAACCGCGACCGAGTAGTTACCTGGGACACCGCGCCGACGAGAACCCGGCGGTCACCCCAGTCGGTGAAAGGCTGCCATCGTCGTTGCCCGTTCTTAATTGTAGGGATACGGAGTACTTAGGGTACTCAGGTTGATCACATGGTCCGGGATCTCAATGCCGTCGTAGCCAAGGTCGTCGGTGGCCTTGGCGACCTCTACGATCTCCCAGGTGTTCAAGAACGCGCTGCTGACGTAGAACTTTATTCGGCTTCTCGCACCCATGCTGGCTCAATACATGCCTTTTCCGCCTCGACAATTATCCCTGCAATATCCGAAAGATAGCCGCGTACATAGGCTGTGATTTCTTCGGCATGGCCAACGAACGCCTCGGCGCACAGCGCGCCAAGCAGATTGCCGCGCAGGTACTTAACGGTGAACAGCGGTTTAACCCAGCCCTGGCTTGCTATCTCGCCGAACACGTGGTCAAGCACCAAGGCACAGACCCCACCGTACACCAGGCCGGACAACCCCTCGTAGACCGCGCTCAGGACAACTCACTTCAGCAGTGCCCGTCGCCATCATGATGGATGACCACCGGTGGGGTGACGGGGTTGCACTTACCGGTCGCGACGTTACCCACAATGGCAACGGACGGCCGTCAACGCGATACCTCACTCCCACTGGTCGCACTAGCTGACTGAGCAGGGATTCTGTCACGATTTGAATCGCTCTTCGCGCCTGGCCGATGAGGTCCTCGTCAGCCTGGGTCCGAATAGTCGCGTCGATGAGACCCCAAACGGCTTCGGTCAATGGCACATACAATCACTGTAACCCGGTGTAGCTCCTCTTCACTTAACACCTCGATGGCAGCCAACCGGACCAGTCTCCATGATTTAACTCCCAAACACCTTGTGCACAACCGCCTTTGCGCGTCGCGTCACCCGCAGGTAGTTGTCCAAAAATTCGCCACCATCTCCGCCTGGCCAACCGGCAGCGACAGCGACCGCGTTGAGCTGGCGTCCAAGACCTGGCAGTTGGTCAGTGGACTTACCCCGGACCAGTACCAGCGCATTGCGGGCCCGGGTAGCGGTTAGCCACGCTTGCCGCAGCAGGTCCACGTCTGCTTCGGAGACCAGGTTAGCCGCCGCGATGGCGTCCAAGGATTCCAACGTCGAGGTGTTGTGCAGAGCCGGCAGCTCGTGCGCGTGCCGCAATTGCATCAGCTGCACGGTCCATTCGATGTCGGCCAGTCCCCCACGACCCAGCTTGGTGTGCGTGTTGGGGTCAGCACCGCGCGGTAACCGCTCGGCCTCAACGCGAGCCTTCATCCGGCGAATTTCGTTCACCACTTCAACCGATACACCGTCGGGTGGATAACGTATCTTATCAGCCATCAGCAGGAATCGCTGACCCAAATCCGTGTCTCCGGCTACCGCGTGTGCGCGGAGCAGAGCCTGAATCTCCCACGGCTGAGCCCACTGCGCGTAGTAGGCAGCATAGGCTCCCAACGTGCGGACCAGCGGCCCGTTGCGCCCCTCCGGCCGTAGATTGGCATCAACGTCCAACGGTGGGTCGACACTAGGGGTCCCTAGCAGTCTACAAACCTGTTCAGCGATCGTTCCCGACCACCGCAACGCCTGTGTATCCTCGACCTCAGCAACAGGCTCGCAGACGAACATCACGTCGGCATCAGACCCGTAGCCCAGTTCAGCGCCGCCCAATCGGCCCATACCGATGACCGCGATGACCGCCGGCGCCTTGCCGTCGTCCGGCAGGTGAGCCCGGATCACTGCATCCAAAGCGGATTGCAGCACCGCCACCCACACCGACGTCAGTGCCTTGCACACTTCAGTGACCTCCAACAAACCTAGGAGGTCCGCAGAACCGACCCGAGCTAACTCACGACGCCGTAGGCTACGCGCGGCAGCGATAGCCCGCATCGGGTCAGCGTGACGGCCCGCCGAAGTGATCAGCGCACGAGCTACCACAGCGGGCTCGGCCTCCAGCAGCTTCGGACCCGCTAGCCCGTCTCCATAACGCTGAATGACCTCAGGTGCACGCATCAGCAGGTCCGGTACATACACGGAAGTACCAAGCACATGCATAAGCCGCCTAGCCACCGCTGGCTTGTCGCGCAGCGTGGATAAGTACCAAGTTTCAGCCGCCAGTGCCTCGGACAGGCGTCGGTAGGCCAACAGCCCGCTGTCGGGGTCGGGCGCATAAGACATCCAGTTGAGCAGCCAAGGTAAAAGCACCGACTGCACCCGACCCCGCCGCCCACTTTGGTTTACCAGTGCCGACATATGCTTCAACGCAATCTGTGGGCCCTCGTAACCCAGCGCAGCCAACTGCCACTCGGCTGCCTGGAAGGTCAGGCCGTGACCGATCTCCAGGCCGGCCGGCCTGATCGACTCCAACAGCGGCTGATAAAAAAGCTTGGCATGCAGCTGCAACACCCGTAGGTTCTGGTGCTTGAGCTCCTCACGCAGAACCCCCGCAGCGTCGTGCCGGCCATCCGGACGGATGTGCGCTGCGCGGGCCAGCCAGCGCACAGCCTCTTCATCGTCATCCTGGGGTAGCAGATGAGTGCGTTTGAGCCGTTGCAGCTGCAGTCGGTGCTCGAGCAGCCGGAGAAATTCATAGGAGGCAGTCAGGTTTGCCGCATCCTCACGGCCGATATAGCCGCCCTCACTCAACGCCGCTAAGGCATCCACCGTGGAAAGCACATGTAGCGACTCGTCGCTACGGCCGTGCACCAGCTGCAGCAGCTGCACGGCAAACTCCACGTCCCGCAATCCGCCACTTCCAAGTTTGAGCTCGCGGCCGCGGACATTTGCGGGTACCAGCTGTTCCACGCGCCGGCGCATAGCCTGCACCTCAGCCACGAAATCCGCACGCTCGCAGGCGACCCAGACCATCGGCATCAACGCAGCCAGATAACGCTCACCCAGCTCCGCATCACCAACCGCCGCGCGGGCTTTCAGTAACGCCTGGAACTCCCAGGTTTTCGCCCAGCGTTGGTAATAGGCGATGTGCGACTCAACCGTACGGACCAGCTCACCGCTACGACCCTCCGGCCGTAGCCCAGCATCGACCGGGAAGAACGCCGCCGAAGCCACCTGCATCATTTCACTGGCCACGCGAGTGGTGAGCGAGTCGGCGTGCTCGGCGACGAAGATGATATCGACGTCGCTAACGTAGTTCAGTTCGCGGGCACCCCATTTGCCCATAGCGATGACTGCTAGTCGCGGTGGCTTGCGATCACCGCAAACGGTCTTCTTGGCTACCTCCAGCGCAGCAGCCATCGCAGCGTCCGCGGTATCGGCCAGCTGGGCAGCGACCACGATGAATGGCAGCACTGGCTCATCTTCAACCGTTGCGGCCAGATCGAGCGCGGCCAACACCAGCAGCTGATCATAGTATAACGTACGCAATCGAGACACCACCGGGCCTGGGACAGCCAAAGTTTGGTCCCCGACCTCGCTAACGCATTCGTCGAACACCTGGTGTAGCTGGTCGCGGGACGGCAATCTGACCCTGCCCCGCAACAACTTCCAAGACTGCGGATGGACGGCCAGGTGATCGCCTAACGCCAGCGACGAGCCCAACACCGCAAAGAGCCGCCCGCGCAGACTGCGATCAGTGAGTAAAGCCGCATTGAGCTCGTTCCAGCCGGTGTTTGGGTTCTCGAACAGCCGGACCATGGCGCGCAGCACAGCATCGGCATCGGGTGCGCGCGACAACGACCACAACAGGTCCACATGTGCCCGGTCATCGTGGTCATACCAACCCAGTAATGCGAGATTCTCCGCGGCAAGGGGGTCAAGCAACCCGAGCCGACCAACGCCGGGCAGCCTGGGACGCTCCGTCGCGGGTTTGATCATGACCACGACGGTAACGCAACAGACCCCCGGTCGAATCAACCGGAGAAAATCTGCACTACAACGACAGGTAAGTTTTCAGCTCATAGGGCGTGACATGGCTGCGGTAGTTTGCCCATTCTGCACGCTTATTACGCAAAAAAAAGTCAAAAACATTCTCCCCCAGGGCTTCCGCGACGAGTTCGGAAGCCTCCATGGCGCGAAGCGCACTGTCAAGACTGGTTGGCAGCTCACGGTATCCCATCGTGCGCCGCTCTTCGGACGTGAGATCCCAAACGTTGTCCTCTGCCTGTGGCCCCAACACGTAACCCTTCTCCAACCCACGCAAGCCGGCAGCCAGCAGCACAGCAAACGTCAGGTAGGGGTTGCACGCTGAATCGGGACTGCGTACCTCGACCCGCCGCGATGACGTCTTGTGCGGCGTGTACATCGGCACCCGCACCAGAGCAGACCGGTTGGCTGCCCCCCATGAGGCAGCGGTGGGAGCTTCACCGCCAATCACCAACCGTTTGTAGGAGTTGACCCACTGATTAGTGACCGCGCTAATTTCGGAGGCATGCTCGAGGATCCCCGCAATGAACGACTTGCCCACATCCGACAATTGCAATGGATCGTCGTCGCTGTGGAAGGCGTTGGTGTCCCCTTCGAACAGGCTCATATGGGTGTGCATCGCTGAGCCAGGGTGCTGCACGAACGGCTTGGGCATGAAGGACGCCCGCGCGCCGTTTTCAATCGCGACTTCTTTGATGACGTAACGGAAAGTCATCACATTATCGGCCATCGACAGTGCGTCAGCAAAACGCAGGTCGATCTCCTGCTGACCGGGCGCGCCTTCGTGGTGGCTGAACTCTACCGAAATACCCATGAATTCCAGGGCCTCGATTGCGTGCCAGCGAAAGTTCGATGCGAAGTCGTGCACTGCTTGGTCGAAATAACCGGCGTTGTCGACGGGAATGGGCATTGACCCGTCCTCAGGTCCCGCCTTGAGAAGGAAGAATTCGATTTCGGGATGGACGTAACAGGAAAAACCAAGGTCGCTGGCCTTCGTCAGCTGACGCTGCAAAACGTGTCGCGGATCCGCCCACGATGGCGAGCCGTCCGGCATGGTGATGTCGCAGAACATCCGCGCCGAGTGATGGTGGCCGGTGGCAGTAGCCCAGGGCAGGACTTGGAAAGTCGACGGATCCGGGTGTGCCACGGTGTCGGATTCCGAGACCCGCGCGAAGCCCTCGATCGAGGATCCGTCGAAGCCGATGCCTTCCTCGAAAGCGCCCTCTAACTCGGCAGGAGCAATCGCGACCGACTTTAGGTAACCGAGCACATCGGTGAACCACAGGCGCACAAAACGGATGTCCCGCTCCTCGAGTGTGCGCAGGACAAATTCCTTCTGCCGATCCATAACCCGCACATTACGCAACTGCTACTAACTATACGTCATCAGACCAGGCCCTTAGCGTTACGGATTGCACACCAACATCAACCTGTACCCCAGCAACCTGCACCCGTAAAATCAGGCTCAACCGACAAGGGTCAAACCCGATTTTGCCGACGAGGTGGTGTGCGTCTAGCACGAACAACCCCTTCAATTATATAATTACCACCCGGTCCGGTTCTGCTCACGCCAGCGACATACGAAGACTCGCCCACAGCGTCGGCGTTGCCCTATTCCCTGGCTGTGCGACCGCACATGCTCCTCACTAGTATCCCTTGCTATCACATCAAGGGTTACGCCAAACACGAAAGAGCGACACGCCAACAGGCGGCGGTAGTATGCCCTAAAATACGAATCCGGTAAAACGCTTGACACAGCGTAAGCTACAGTTCCACTGCGCAGAAGTCGCAACCGGACTCTACACCCTGGCGTTCTGTGATCGTTGATGCGCATCCGGAACGTTGACTCACGAAAAGTACTCGTGTGGTTTTATCCACCCGAAATTTAGTTCGACAACCCAACGACGTGGAGTCACAGCAAATTTGGAGGCGTCGTCGATGCGCTTGACGACCTGGACCGTCCAACAGTAAAATAGATTTCGCCCATTCCACGAGTCGCCCTATGTAGCCACCGTCAGTCCACACCAATGTGATGATTAGTAACGCGGTGCCGCCGTCTTGGACCGAAGCGACTACGACTAGCCACAAGCCCACTTGGCTTCCCGTGAGACAGCTGAAGGTTACTTATATCCGGGTCTCCCGGCTGGATGACCGTGATTTTCTCATACTCGACGAGTAAGGTAGTAAGTCGGTAGAGTTATGGCGGCGCCTCGGTGAAGTCACACTTGAGCTAGGTTCGGGAATTTCGGTACCTTAGGCCAGCCTGTTGCGCCGCCTTGATTTTCGACTTTGCAGGGCCATTTCGGACACATCGACTCGACCATTGTGTTCACACTGAACTGCCAACCTTTATCAGTCAGGTCGGCGCAGATCCGCGGCGAACCATAGGTAATCGGAGCCTTTGAACAATTTGGTTACCTGTTTGCCCAGCCCGGCACCCGGCGCTGCCGGTCAGTGGGCTCACGACCACGACCGAGCCACTTCTAGACATCCTCTCAGGACTGACATTGCAGGGACACCGGTGGCAATGTCTTGTCCACGAGATAATTTACTATCGCAGTATCCACGCACTGGCTGCCATTGAATACCGCGGTGTGTTGGGTTCCGTCGTAGGTGATCAGCGGGCTGCTCAGCTCGCGAGCCAGATCAACCCCGGCCTGATACGGTGTAGCCGGATCGTGCGTTGTGGAGACCACGACGACCTTGCCCGATGCGACCGGCTTCGCGGGATGTGGCGTCGATGTCGCCGGTACCGGCCACAGTGCACAGATATCGCGGGGGGCGTTGCCGGTGAAGTGCCCGTAGCTGAGGAACGGGGCGACCTGACGGATCTGCTGATCGGCTGATACCCAGCTCGCCGAATCCGTTGGTGCCGGTGCGTCTACGCAGCGGATCGCGTTGAACGCGTCCTGGTCGTTGGTGTAGTGTCCATTATCATCGCGGCCGTAGTAGTCATCGGCGAGCAACAACAGGTCACCGGCGTCGGTGTTGCGCTGCAACCCGAGCAGGCCACTGGTCAGATATTTCCAGTGCGCAGGGGTATAGAGCGCATTGATAGTACCGGTGATCGCATCAGCGTAACCGAGGCCGCGTGGATCCGACGTACGACCCGGCTTGGTGACCAACGGGTCGGTCAGAGCGTGGTACCGGTTGACCCATTGTCTAGGGTCAGTGCCCAGCGGACAAGCCGCTGAGCGAGCGCAGTCCGCGGCATAGTCGGTGAACGCAGTTTGGAACCCCGCCATTTGCTGGATGCCTTCCTGGATTAGGCCGGCGGTCGGGTCAATGGCGCCGTCTAGCACCATCGCCCGCACATGATCGCTGAACCGCTCAAGATAAGCGATGCCCAATTCAGTACCGTAGCTGTAGCCGAGATAGTTGATCCGTTCGTCGCCCAGAGACTGACGGACTAGATCCATGTCACGCGCGGCAGAAGCGGTGCCCACGTTCGCCAAGAATTCAGTGCCGACCCGGGCAACACACTGTTGGGCGAACTGCTTATAAACTTGCTCGATATGCGCCACACCTGCCGGACTGTAGTCAACCATCGGTTCGGTCCGGTACGCATCGAACTCAGCGTCGGTGCGGCACCGAAGCGTCGGGGTTGAGTGGCCAACTCCTCGCGGATCGAATCCCACCAGGTCAAAGTGACGGCCAATATCAGTCCATCGTAGCCCTGATGTCATTGCGGCAACCATGTCGACCGCAGACGCCCCGGGTCCTCCAGGATTGAACAGCAGCGACCCAATTCGTTGGCCAGTCGCCGGAACACGGATCACCGCCAACTCGGCGTACGCCCCACCAGGACTGTTGTAGTCGACCGGCACCGACACCTTTGCACACCGTGCCGAGGGGATGCCACTAGTGTCGGGCAGGAACACGCCGCAGTTGCCCCAGTTCTGCTGCTGCACCGCGGCCGGCACCGGGCTCGGGGTCTGCTCTGGACTGGCGTTAGCGGCCGGCAGTGCTATTGCCGGTTGTAACAACAGCCCCAATGAAAGCAGCGCCGAGCTTAACGATTTCAGGGGCGGCATAGATGCCATCGTTGCATCCTCGGATACCCGCGGCAGTGTGAAAAAGTCACGTGTTGGTCACTTAATCTGTTGTCATCAGACGTCAGCATTTCGTCCCACTCGGCGGAGTGGTGCCGCCGATCAGATACTCCGTCACGTAGTCGTCAATGCAACTGTAGCCTTGGAAAACCACCGTGTGCTGGGTTCCATCGAAGGTAAGTAACGAACCCCGAAGCTGCTTCGCCAAATCCACCCCGGCCTTATACGGTGTCGCCGGATCATGGGTGGTTGACACCACTACCGTCGGCGCCAAGCCAGGTGCCGAGACGACATGTGGCTTGCTGGTCGGTGGTACCGGCCAGAACGCGCAGGTGCCAAGAGGTGCGTGACCAGTGAACTGCCCGTAGCTCATGAAGGGGGCAACCTCCCGTGAGCGGCGATCTTCGTCAATGACCTTGACCCGGTCCGTAATCGGAGGCTGATCAACGCAATTGACTGCCACCCGCACATCGGTGGCGTTGGTGTAATGGCCGTGCAAGTCGCGACGCATATACATATCAGCCAAAGCGAGCAAGGTATCTCCGCGATGATCAACCAGCTCGGACAGACCGTCGGTGAGGTGGTGCCACAACGTCGGTGAGTACAGCGCCATGATGGTGCCCACGATGGCGTCGCTGTAACTCAACCCGCGCGGGTCCTTCGTCGGGGCGGGCCTGCTGACCCTAAGATTGCTCGGGTCTACCAGCGGGTTGACCAGAGCGTGGTAGACGTCGACGGCTTTGGCCGGGGCGGTGCCCAGCGGGCAGGACGGTTTCTTCGCACAGTCGGCAGCATAGTCGTTGAACGCGTCTTGGAATCCTTTGGCCTGGCGCAGATCCACCTCGATGGGATCAGCGTTGGGGTCAACGGCGCCATCAAGAATCATGGACCGCACGTTCTGCGGATAGGCCTCAGCATAGGCCGCACCGATCCGGGTGCCGTATGAGTAGCCGAGGTAGGTCAGCTTGTCGTCACCCAGCGCCGCACGGATGACATCGAGGTCTTTGGCAACGTTGACCGTCCCGATGTTTTCCAGGAATGTCTTGCCCAGCTTGGTGGTACAACGACCGACGAATTGCTTGGTCTCGTCCTCGATGTGCGCCACACCCGCCGGACTGTAATCGACTTGCGACTCGGCTCGCAACCGATCGTTATCAGCATCGGAGTTGCACCAGACTGCAGGCCGCGATGACCCCACCCCACGGGGGTCGAACCCGACCAGATCAAAGCGTTCGCGAACCCGCTTCGGTAAAGTCTGAACAACACCCAACGCGGCCTCGATACCGGACTCGCCGGGACCCCCGGGGTTGATGACTAGCGAGCCCAGCTTGTCGCCAGTCGCGGGAAAGCGAATCATCGCCAACGATGCCACCTCGCCATTGCGGTGGCCATAATCGACCGGCACGGCGAGCTTCCCGCACAACGCACCGCCGGGGAGTTTCACCGCGGGGTTGCTAGGACGACACAGTGCCCACGCCACCGGCTCGCCTAGCTTCGGCCCAGCCATCAGAGCATGCCCGCCGACAACGCGGACGCAGCCGGCGAGAACCAGTGCGACGGCCGCGATCACGGTCCAGGTCAGCAGCATGCGCGCGATTTTGTCGCGACTAGACAGGGCCATACTCACCTATGCTGCCAGAGAGGGTTCCGGTTCCTGGTGAGTGGCCATCACCAATATAACTACTTGATGGCTGCGAGCAGCTCCGCTAAACCGGTGCCAAACTCGTCGACCATCTCCCATACGTCTGACAGTAGTTCCAGACACAAGATGAGCCCGATATCATAAGTTACCTTTCAGTAACATCACGGTGATGTTGAGGTCCACGCCGTGAAAGATCGGCCCCAACGGATACATCACCTTGACCTCGCAGCCCAGCAAGCACACTAGCAGCTGGATACCGAGCATACTGGAGAGCACAAAGCTATACACTGGCAGGCTATCGGTCAATCGAGTTCGGGCGTAGAGCCGCATCGTCACCTCAAATACCGCTGGTGCAGCAAACTGCGGCCAATTCTACAACAAGGTGGCACTGATAGCTGACATAGTTCATTTGGCAAAGGAATTCGCTTGTGCTACAGCGTTCAGTCTTTAGCCTGGGTCTGCAAGCTGGAAAACATATCTGAAACCTGATTGCGTACAGGCCGATCAAATTCACCATGCACGGAAATTGACACCATTGCCACCGGTGACGAATCGGGCAACACGTTGTGCTCGCCCAAAAATATCGTCGAAACACCCTCGAAACCAGCGCTATCACCATATTGTTGACCTTGACGCCGAAGCGGTTCTTGACCGTCTTTATGTCCTCAAGATCCAGTTCGGTGTAAGCGATGTTGCGGCGGCCGCTGATACGCACATGAACGACGTTCGGGGCGTTGTGAAACGGATGCGCCATGGTCAAGCCGTCGCGGGCCTGGACCACCATTACGATCACAGATAACGTACAATTGCAAGAGCCCGCCCGCGACGATCTGCCATCCACTGGCGTCGCCGACGCCATCTACCGGGTCCGGGTAATGGCACATCGGCTTCGGTGGCACATAGTAACTACATCAGGTTGACGCCGGTCATCCCGTCCACGCCAACGTGATGCACCTTGGTCATCATTGCCACGTTGCCTCCGTCGGTACCGACCGCACCTTCGATCACCCACATCTCCCACAACGGTCGACGGCGATCCCAATGGCCGCAACGCAATATGGACACAAATTTCCGAAAGTTCGGCCCACCCTCCTGCCTAGGGGGGCAACCCGATACACTGCAGACGACGGTCCACATGGAAGTTCGAGTCATCCACCCAGACCATGTAGTCAAGGTCCAGCACACTGTTGGCGAGCCGTTCGCGAAACTCCGGCATCGGCCTTGATGCGCAGCGATTGGTGCATCGGGCAGCCGACCAAAAGTGTAGCCGCCCGACATTATCTATGTCTATCTAAGCGTCCAAACTCCATCATCTAAACAGATATGCATGGGCTGCAAGTAGGTGTCCAGAACAAAAGGCTGGCATCCAGTCCATTAAGCAGCTGCATGCGCCGATGGCCTGTATCACAGGGTCAGGTGGCGCAACTACGCAAAGGAGATGGCAGACTGTCACGGTCAGACAAACCCAGGGGCCCTATCCATCCGGACTCTTCAGGGCCACGAGGATCGATCCGATCAACACAAAGGACAGAGATGTCTGAGCAGAATATTTATGGGGCTAATTCCTCTGCACCCTCCACCCAATCAATGCAGCGCACCAAGATCCGTATCCAGCACCTGCAGAAAATGAAGGCCGAAGGCCACAAGTGGGCCATGCTTACGGCCTACGACTTTTCGACCGCCAGGGTTTTCGACGAGGCCGGTATCCCGGTGCTACTGGTGGGTGATTCAGCGGCCAACGTGGTGTACGGCTACGACACCACGGTGCCGGTTTCGGTCGACGAGCTGATCCCGCTGGTTCGCGGCGTAGTGCGAGGTGCGCAGTACGCCCTGGTCGTCGCCGACCTGCCATTCGGCAGCTACGAGCCCGGCCCCACTGCCGCGCTAGCCGTCGCTATCCGATTTATGAAAGAGGGTGGTGCGCACGCCGTAAAACTCGAAGGCGGCCAGCGGGTAGCCGAGCAGATAGCGTGCCTGACCGCGGCGGGCATTCCAGTGATGGCGCACATCGGGTTCACGCCGCAAAGTGTCAACAACCTCGGCGGCTTCCGGGTGCAGGGCCGTGGTGACGCCGCCGAACAAACTGTCGCGGATGCCGTCGCCGTTGCCGAGGCTGGAGCATTTTCCGTCGTCATGGAGATGATACCGGTCGAGTTGGCCACTCAGATCACCGGTAAACTAACCATTCCGACGATCGGGATCGGAGCCGGTCCGAACTGCGACGCCCAGGTCCTGGTCTGGCAAGACATGGCCGGTTTGAGCAGCGCTAAAGCGACACGCTTCGTCAAGCAGTATACCGATATCGCTGGCCAGTTGCGCCGTGCCGCAACACAGTACGCAAAAGAAGTGGCTAACGCGGTTTTCCCGGCCGAGGAACACTGCTTTTGAAGCGTTAGCCCTGGATCCACGCGACCTCGCCGAAGTCCTTGATCGACAAGGTCTTCCATCACCGACCAGTAGGCCGTTGCCAGCGGGCTATGGTCCGCCGCTGCCGGACGATACGCCAGTGCCGGCACACGCTCGAGTGATATGACACGCTATGGGTACCTGTCTACGTCCGTCTACAATTGCGCCATAGCACCCTCAAACGTAATCGCTGGATGCGACCTACTTCGATACGCCAACGTGAGACCTGGCACATAATAAGGTCACCCTGCGGCGCCACACTGGGGCCTCAACGCGGGTTGGCACCTGAAGTTGCCAGCCAGACCCGATGCTCCTCCAGAGATCCGAGTGCCCGTGGCCACTTCCGGTAATACTGTGCCAGCCAAGTTGCTGGATGTGATGCTGGCGATTGTTCGCTACCGGCCCGGTGGAGCCCATCGAGCGAATCACCCCCAACGGGAAAGCCAAGTCCTGTACAACATCAATGGCACCGCGCTGGCGGAATTCAGCAACGGCTATTTCACCGCGTAGTCTGCCGGAAGTTAGGCAAGCTCCGGCTGGAACCCGACCAAACAACAGTGGTGCGACTGGAAGCTGGAACTCGTCAATGGGAATACCAATTCCGAGCTGTTGGATCGGCTGAGCAATCGACTGCTCGATGCCGGTGCCGGCACCCGCCGCTCACGGCTCCAAGTTGGCGTAGGCACTTGGCACGACGTCGCAAATGCACGGTACGCAGCCGCATACGGCCCAGTAAACCGAGCCGTAGCCCAGCAAGTTAACGAGCGGCTGGCGTGGGATCACGCCGTGCGCACCAATACTTACGACGCCGTGCATCGGGATGCGGACAACTACCCGGAAGACCCGCAGCTTGCTTGCAGGACTCTCAGGATTCGTTCGGATTGTCCTACTTCGCGTCGACCCTCAATGAACTGCTCGAGCTTGCCAGTATTTTGGGCATAGTACGTGATGCCTAAGTTTTGGAGAAGAGCTACCAGCACCGATTAGACCAGCTGACATCGGAGCGAGTCCGTGGAACCGGTAAGGGAACGTCTGGTCGAGGGCGCGCAGCGCCGCTATCAGGCCGGGCTGTGACGGTATCTGGTAGCTATGCGGTCGCAGCGATACTTCCTTTTGCTCGACACCCTCGATTCGGCGGTGACCGACATCCCGGCCGGTCCAGTCAGCGAGGAACCGACACCGGCTACCATTGACACGGCCTACAAACAAGTCCGCAAGGCCGCGAAAGTTGGGGTCTAAGCCGACAAAGCACTGCATCGAATGCCTAAGTGACTCCACTACACCGCGGCAGTGACCGGAACGAACCGCACTGCGCAACAGGCCAAAGCTATCCGAATCCGAATTCTGCTAGGTGATCACCAAGACAGCGCGGTTAGCTGCGAGCATCTGACTCACCAGACCGAAGCCACGCATGTCGCCGACAAGGGAAGTTTAATACTTTATAGTCTACTTTTCCAGTTGGAGGCCGACTTGGCCGACCGTTGCCGTGAGTGACTCGACGCCGCGCTGCGTAAACTTGACAAGGCGGTCCACAGAGCACGGCGTTGAGAAGGGCCATCGAACCAAAAGCAAGGCGGACGAGTTGGCCTGTAAGCCGGATTCTGTTCCCCGCCGCCGCGGCACAGCCAACGGCGGCGCGGCGACGACCATCCATCTGGACACACCGTTGCCGGGTGCCTCGAGCGGCCTACCCGCAAGCTCGGGCGAGCAGCCCTCGAACGCCTGCGCGGCCGCACTTGTGGTGCGGCCTTCTTGGCCTTGCTTCGGGTGGGGTTTACCAAGCCACCCCGGTCACCCAGGATGCTGGTGCGCTCTTACCGCACCGTTTCACCCTTACCACCACGAGGGTGGCGGTTTGTTTTCTGTGGCACTATCCCGCGAGTCACCTCGGATTGCTGTTAGCAATCACCCTGCTCTGTGAAGTCCGGACTTTCCTCGACTCGGTACCGGGCCCTTCAGACCGGCACGAGCCGCGGCCGCCCGGCCAACTCGTCCGCGACGAACACGGTACTCGTTGCGAGGTGCCAGGGCCAGGTCAGGCTGACCAGCTGATGGGTTCATCGAGCAAGCCAACAGTTCGATCCGCTAGTCACTTCGCATTCACTGAGCTCTACACCCGAGAACACGGTAAAGTGCACACCAAGGCGACTTTCGAGATCAAGCCCGGGTCCGTCGTCGCGATACCCACGGATACACTGGAAGCCAGGTCATCCACCCAGGCACACACGTTTCGTTGGTACCCGGTCCCGCGCTAGTTGAAAACGTCAGTTGCTGTCTCGCCAGCCACTCGAACACCGCAAGCATATAACTACCCATTTTTCAAGACAATTAGGACGCAGCGGTATCGACGTTCCGAAGACCATCCGATTACGTCGCTCAGAGCCCGAAAAACCGCCGGTTATGTCATATGCGCTAGCGCTTTGCGAAAGTTGTTCACTACCGAACGACTCGAACTGGTTAGATTGACAGCGGGATGATTTGCCTATTTGTAGATCCAGTCATCAAGACGACCCATGCCCTATCCGATCAGCATTGACTGCAAGATCGCTACGCTCCTCGCGGTAATGATCGCGTTCTTTTCTACTGTGCCCGGCAGTATGGCCTCAATACAGCCGGAATCCGTTGCACCGATAGATTTTGTGGTGCTGCAGGACATCGATCCGACTACCCAGCAAGGACATCCGCTACTTTATGGCGCACAATTTTACCGACCACCCAGTCGCCAGCTCTGATATGGCAGCGTGTGTTCTAACTCGTGCAGCGGCCGAAGGGCTCAAACGTGCACAACAACAGTTGGATCAGCGACACTAAGCCTTCAAAGTGTACGGTTGCTACCGTCCGCAGTGCACAGTTAATGACTACGCCTCGTAGGCCAACGATCGCAATTATCAGCGGATTAATTAAAGCTGCTCGACCCACACGTCAACAAGTCGACCCTCTTCCGCGACGGGTACATCGCCGAGCAGTCAGTACACAGTCGCGGCAGTACCATGGACCTCACGCTGGCGAAGCTCCCGGTCACACCCGCCTGGTCGTACATGCTCGGCAAGCCCCTGATCGATTGCATCGCATCGGTGTCGGCGCGATTACCTGACAAATCAATCGACATGGGAACCGGAGTGACTACTTCGACCCCCTTGCCCATACACGCAATCCGTGGATCCAGGGCGACCAATTCACAAACTGACTGTTGATTAAGCCGTTTCGAGGTCGTTTTGACACGCTTCAGAAGTAGTCGGTTTGGTTTATCAACCGCACCGAAGACGCGCCATCGGGGTAGAACTCGGCGATGCTCAACGAGCCTACGTCAAGATGCAGCCGATACAGTATGCCGGCCCCGACATCCAACGCGAGCCGCAACAACATCTTTATCGGCGTAACGTGTGACACCACCAGCACCGTTTCGCCCTGATATCCGGCGATGATCCGTTCACGCGCCAAGCACACTCGGGCCAGCACATCATCGAAGCTTTCACCGCCCGGCGGCAACACGGCGGTGTCGTGCAGCCAGCGACGATGCAACTCCGGATCGCGCACAGCAGCCTCGGCGAACGTCAACCCCTCCCAGGCGCCGAAGTCAGTTTCGATTAGATCATCATCAACCGTCACATTGACACCCAGCAGTTCAGCTGCCATTGCCGCAGTATCGTAAGCCCGCTGCAACGGCGAGGAGATCACTGCAGCGATGCCGCCGCACTGAGCGAAGTACCGCGCCGCAGCCTGAGCTTGCCGCCGACCTAAGCCATTTAATGCCAGGTTACCACGTCCCGAATAGCGACATTGCACCGATAGCTCGGTCTGACCGTGTCGCAGCAACAATAGCCGGGTGGGCATACCATGCGCGGTCGTCCAGCCGGGCACTGTCTGTGATTCCGTCACAACGGTTTTCTCGGCCTGAGCAAACGGCATAGCGGCTTTCTCTATCCGGCCGTCAGGACAAACCGCAGCGTCCATCGCCTCGTTGGCTAGCCGATCAGCATACGAGTTCCTGTTGCGCGGAATCCATGTATAGCTGACGCGCGTTAGCTGCGACGCTAGCGTTTGCGCTTGTGCGTATAACTCAATCAAGTCGGGATGCTTGACTTTCCACCGGCCCGACATCTGTTCCACAACCAGTTTGGAATCCATCAAGACCGCGGCCTCGATAACACCCATTTTCACGGCATCGCTCAAACCTGCTATCAGTGCCCGGTACTCAGCAACGTTGTTCGTCGCTTTGCCGATTGTCTGTTTAATCTCCGTCAGCACAGTCGAACGGTCCGCGGTCCACACCACCACGCCGTATCCAGCTGGTCCGGGGTTTCCTCGCGACCCACCGTCGGCCTCGATGATAACTTTCACTGATCGAATCCTTTGATCCGCAACAGGAATACTTCACACTCCGGACATCTCACTACTTCGTCGTCGGCGGCCGTCGAGATGCAGGCCAGCTCGCCGCAGCCGATCTCGATCCGATAGGAGCCACACCGTTGTCCGTGTAATTGTCCGGCACCCGGCCTTTCCTCGGTACGCTGTCGTTCATACACTACGGAGAGTCCAGGGTCCAGTTCCGCAGTCAACACGTCACGTCGTGAAGAATGTTGCTGGCGGGCCCGGTCAATCTTGGCAATGGCAGCGTCGAGTGCCCGCTGAACACCGTCCAGATTAGCCTGCATCTCCTCCACTATCCCTAGCTCGGCAGTCAGTTGAGCCTGCAGCTCCTCGCGGCGCTCCATAACCTTCAGCAAGGAATCGTCCAAACTGGCCTGAAGGCGTTGCAACGTCTCCAGTTCATGTTGTAGATCTGACAACTGCCTAGTGTCCATCGCCCCCAACTTGAGCAGCGACCGATCCCGGTTTTCACGCTGTCGCGCCGCGTCGATCTCCAACTTAAGTCACAACACCTGGGCGTCTAAATTCTCCGCCGCAATTCGCATAGCGGCCAGCTGATCACTGACAGCAGCATGCTCCACCTGCATCCGCTCACAGACCTACCACTGTAGTAAATGGGTGACCCAGTGCACGATCCGCTACAACTCAGCATCCAGTTTCGACAGCTTTAGCAGAAAAAGTTGTTTTTTACTTTGACTCTCATGATTTACCTCTCTAACTATCGCTTATATCTTTCATTCAATCCTGCTTCTAGATTCCACGGGTCGGTGCAGACAGAGCACACCCGCACCGACAGTGTCGCACCAAAATAGGATCGCAGCACGTCAGCGGCCTTACTACACCACGGGAATTCGCTTGCCCAATGCGCGACGTTTATCAGTGCCATGTTTGAAGCCCGCCGATGTTCGTCGGCTGGATGATGCCGCAGGTCGGCCGTGACGTACGCTTGAACATCCGCGGCGGCAGCGAGGCTCAGCAACGAGTCTCCAGCGCCGCCACACACCGCGACTCGCGATACCAGCATGTCGGGGTCTCCAGTGGCCCGCACACCTAAGGATGTCTGCGGCAATGCAGCACCAACCCTGGAGACAAAAGCACGTAGCGATTCTGGTCGCGGCAACGTTCCAATACGGCCCAAGCCGACATCGCTAAGCGGGGGCACCAACGCAAGGATGTCGAACGCCGGCTCTTCGTAGGGATGCACGGCACGCATCGCCGACAACACAGCAGCCCGCGCGTGCGCGGGTGCGACAACCTCAACACGGTCTTCGGCCACCCGCTCGACGACACCAATGCTGCCCACCGCGGGCGACGCTCCATCATGCGGCAAGAACTGCCCGGTGCCGGTGACCCTCCAGCTGCAATGTGAATAGTCGCCGATGTGGCCGGCGCCAGCCTCAAACACCGCCGCCTGCACAGCTGCTACATACTCGAGCGGCACATAGATAACCCACTTGTCGAGATCTGCCGCACCAGGCAAGGGATCGAGTACTGCGTCGACTGTGAGGCCAAGGGCGTGTGCTAGCGCGTCTGACACACCGGGTGATGCCGAATCCGCGTTGGTGTGCGCAGTGAACAATGAACGCCCGGAACGGATCAAACGGTGTACCAGCGCACCCTTTGGCGTGTTGGCCGCCACTGTGTCGACTCCGCGTAACAACAATGGATGATGGGCCAATAGCAGGCTGGCATCGGGGACTTCATTGATGACCGTGGACGTAACGTCGACCGCGATGGTTACCGACTCTAACACCTCCTCGGGATCACCGCATACCAGACCGACGGAATCCCAAGACTGGGCAAGCCGCGGAGGGTAAGCCTGGTCCAACACGTCGATGACGTCGGCCAGCCGCACACTCATCAGAATCTCCGGTTGTCCGCATAGGCGAATACCTCGAAAATGGCTTGGAACAACAATGGCCACTCCGGGCGCACAACCGCCCTTAGATACCGCTCGTCGAGGTCAACGAACGTGTCACACCGACGAACTGCAATTCCCTTGTTCTGCAGTAATTTTCGTATCAATTCTGTGTTAGACATGCTAAACAGTACAAACGGGATCGCACCATAGACGACGTTGGGAGCCAGCAATTGTAAACCGGCCGCCATTCCGGCGCTCAAAACCACCAACCGCACAGCACCAGCCGCAGCACAACAGACCGCGATAGCTGTCTGCTGCAGTATACCTATCAGGCAATGTACCCGTAGGGTGGTCAACCGCACCATCAGTTCTAGCGAACCCAAAGTATAGCATACACGCAATCCCAGCAACGACCACGTCTTGGTCAGACCATGCAACACCAGCACATCGGGCAGCGAGTCACCGGCCAACGATTCCACCCCGCCGGTAAGCAAATCAGCGAACGCCTCGTCGACCACCAGAATCCGCCCGAGCCGGCTCAACGCGAGCAGCTGCTCACAGGCGTGCAGCACCGGGATGGGACTGGTCGGATTGCCTACCACAACAAAGTTAACATCCTCGGGTGCGTTCAGAGCGAACGGCAACTCGAGCACGACATAGTGCACAGGCACTCCGGCCGTAGTCAACGTAACGACCGGCTCGGTGAATGCGGACACAACGATCACCGCCCGCACCGGCCACAGGCTGGGTAACAACACGACCACTTCCGCCACCCAGGCCAGCGGCATCACCTCATCGCGGACTCGACAATGACGGTCAGCGACCACATCTTGGCTCTGGTGCACATAGTCGGCACTCAGGTAGCGGGCCAGACCCGGCAGCCACTCAGCCAGCCGTTGTACCACCCGATACGGCAGTTGGTTATGACGGACGTTGACGGCGAAATTCAACATGCCCGGCGTGACATCCTGATCACCTCGATAGCGCGCCGGCGCAAGGCGAATCGCCACGCTGTGATCCAGACTCGCCACCCATAAAACACTAGTTGGTCGCCTTAGGGGCCTGTCATGAACACCGTCACACCCGGGTGCTCCTAGCAAGGACAATGGTCACATGACCAGCACGGCCATATAGACCAATCCCCGATCACACTCACGTATCGTTGCTGAGCGAGCTGTTGCAGCGTGAACAAGCTAGGGATACGATTGTAGCCTACCGAGCCGAGTATTGCACCCGGGGCTGAGTGATAAACAGCCTAGAACCGATGGCTCGGTGCATTCTTGCCCATTTCAAGTTTGACCAGTATTTACGAGGGTCGTCGTTGGCGCGTACGGTATCGACACCATGAACGAGCTACGGAGGGCACTGGGTGTCTGTTTTGGCTACGCTGCACGTGACGTTCATCTGTACCGGCAACATCTGCCGTTCGCCAATGGCCGAGAAAATGTTCGCTTACCAGCTCCAGCGGCGCGGTCTAGGCGATGCGGTGCGGGTGACCAGTGCGGGTACCAGCAACTGGCATGTGGGCGAAGGCGCCGACACACGCGTTACCCGGATCCTGCGCACACATGGCTACCCCACCGACCACTGTGCTGTCCAAGTCGATGTCGACCACCTATCAGCCGATCTGGTGATTGCCTTAGGCCGCAACCACGTTCGGATATTACAACAGCTGGGGGTCGAGGACAGCCGGATACGGATGCTGCGATCATTCGACCCAAGCTGTGGTACTTATGCCCTCGACGTCGAGGATCCCTACTACGGCGAATATGACGATTTCGAAGAGACTTTCGCCGTCATCGAGGCTGCCTTGCCAGGCCTGCATGATTGGCTCAATGAACGACTCGCGCAGAACGGACACGGTTGATGCGCTGTTTGGCGTTCTTGCTGCGGCCAGGCTGGATCGCACTGGTCTTGGTGGTTACCGCGTTTACCTACCTGTGTTTTGTGGTGCTCGCACCCTGGCAGCTAGGCAAGAACACCAGGGCATCACGGGAAAACAACCAAATCGGATACTCTCTTAACACGCCGCCGGTATTGCTGAAAACTTTACTACCACAGCAGAATTCGTCGGCACCGAAGGAGCAGTGGCGCCGGGTTATAGCGACCGGGCACTATCTTCCGGACGTGCAAATACTGGCCCGGTTGCGGGTGGTTGATGAAGACCAAGCCTTCGAGGTGCTGGCACCATTTGTCGTCGACGGTGGACCGACCGTCCTGGTCGATCGCGGTTACGTGCGTCCCGAACCAGGCTCGCACGTGCCGCCAATCCCCCGCCCACCTGCGGAGAACGTGAGCATCACGGCCCGGCTGCGCGACTCCGAACCGACCGTGAAAAACAAAGAACCGTTTTTCAGAGACGGCTTCCAGCAAGTATATTCGATTAACATCGAACAGGTCGCAGGGTTGACAAAAGTCCCGTTGGCCGGATCCTACCTGCAGTTGATCGACGATCAACCCGGCGGGCTCGGTGTGATCAGCATACCGCATCTCGACGCGGGACCGTTTCTTTCCTATGGCATCCAGTGGATCTCGTTTGGCATCCTCGCGCCGATTGGATTGGGATATTTCGCCTACGCAGAGATCTGCGCCCGACGCCAGCAGAAGCAGAAGCAGCTGGCGCCGGGCCCACCAGTTCCGATAACCGTTGAAGAAAAACTCGCAAACCGCTACAGTCGCCGACGGTAAATCGACAGCCCAGTCAGTAGAGCCACCCCCACCTGGACCGCACGCGACAACACAACCGCGCGGAGCGTGTTGGCGACGCCTGCCTGCGGGTCATCGCCGAGAGTGGGCTGAATCTGCAGTTCATGGTAGTACTGGGTGGGTCCACCCAGCCGCACGCCGAGTGTCCCGACGAAGGCCGCCTTAACAACGCGCGCGTTGAGATTGGGATACCGGGCCGCGTCACAGCACCAGGCACGCATCGTATCCAACGGTGATCTGCCGACTACCGGTGCGCACACCGTCACCGACATCGCGATCACTCATTCGCTAACATGGTTGGGCAATTTATCTAAGTGCTCTGCGGCACAAACGAATTAGATACACCTGGGCGATCGGTAACCAATTCTCGAATCCGAGGTGTTGACCACTCGGTAGACCAAACCCCCAGGAAAGCCGCCCGCCGTTCACCCACAGCAGCGACACCACCGCGGCGCCTGATGTGTTCTCCGCTATCGATTTAAGTGCCGTACATACTAGACCCGTGCCGTTCAGCCGGGCCGGATCACGCCCGTACAGCGATGGCAGCAGCCTGCGCAGCTTTAGATATCATCGCAATCCAGCAGCCGCGACATTACCAAGCCGGTGTATGCCAGAGAGGTTCCCCTAGTGACACCCCGCTGGCCGTAGTGGTGGCAACGATCGACCAGAACCGACCACGACATCCAGCGCTGCACTGCAGCGCCATACCCAGCCAGTTGACTATCTCAACCAACAAACCCACGTGTACCCCGTCGGCAATCCTACTGTCGCAGTAGGTGACTAACTCCAACTTAGCGGCCGCTCAACCGAACACCGCGACCGGATGATCGCGTTGCGAGTCACCTAACACCAGATCAGCTAGGCAGCCAGCCAACACGCCGACGATACGAGTCTGCCGTGTGGGCGCAAAGAACTTCGCGAACAAGCAGCAGTATTTTAGCGCTGCGTGCCCAAGAACGCGCGGATGTACTCGACAAACAGCTCCGGCCGTTCAAATGCAACAAACTAACCGCTGCGCGGCATGGTTATCTAGCGTATGAAGTGATAGAATAGTTAGAATTAATTATTCAACGGGCGCAGGATCCCCTTTGGGATAAGGCCTAGGTGTCCGTTGGCAATTTGACTTAACCCGGTGTTTGGAAGGCATGGTAACTCTCTCAGTACAAGCGGACTGTTGAAGCCCTGGTACCGGTCACCCAATGAATCATTACGTTGTCGAGGAGCTCATCTCCGCTGAGCACGTTTTCTGGATTTCCATCGCAGTCCATCCACGCCCAAAATTTCTCGACGATCCACACCAATTGTGCCAACAGCAAATCGAGGAGCACATAGACCAATGTCTAAAGTCGGGTCGACTGCTGCTTGGAATAACAGGTGCCGGTGCGGCGGTTCTCCGCTAATCCGGCCAGGATCTGCTACTCCTCGGTGGTTGGGCTGGTGAGCGTCTCCGTCAGGGAGATCGATCAGGATGTGCAGATGAATGACCACACAGTGCCCGCAGTTATAGCCCAGCTGCGTTGTATAACGGTTGCGCCCCAGTCGCTGTAGCGGTATGCACCATAGGCATCTCCCAAGCCTCCTCAATCTTTTCGAAACCCCCATCTGGTGCAGGCAGGCTTGCCAGAACGGTCGCACCCAGGCAACGATGGACAGATAACGTGGGATGCGTTCTCGGCGCGTCCACCATGCGCTGTCGGATCGGTGAACTGCTCGACCACTTTATGAAACTCCACAATCGAACCCGACCAACCCCAGGTAATCAGCAGCGAGCGAAAAGGCATCCTCATGCCGGGACCGTTGGTGGATGAAACGAATTTCCAGCCCGCAGATTTCGATAATGAACTGGTCAAAGCTGTTGAGCGTGGCCTCCCAAGACCACCAGTCATGTCCGTCGACCCAGTAAACTTCCATGTCACGGATGTATCCCCGGCTCCAGTCATCTACACACTCAGCCTGAGGTTATCGAGTGCGCACTAGGCGTGAAGTGTAAAATCATCGAAAACGTCATCAGGAACGTGGATGCGAAACGGCTTCACCGGGAAAAGCCTGTACGGGATCACCAATCCTCGGATAGCTTTTGCCCGACCTCACCCTGAGCCTGCTCCAGATCAGTTACCCGGCTATCAGCCGTCTGAATCAACATGCGAACGTTCTCTAGCAGTTCGCGCATATCGGCGCGCAACGCATCCACTGCGGCATACAGATCCGCCTTGGTCGCCGGCTGTTGCTCAGACGACAATGGTCCGACGGACGGTACTCGCCCTGCTGTTTGTTTCGGTACCGTCCTGCCGCTCTGAAAACCAGATTGCTCGTCCACTCCCCCGACATTGCCATACCGACTCAACACCGACAACGGGCCCCACCAATACCGCCGTCTGTCTGCGCAAAGATTGGCGGGCATGGACAGTATCGAACCACCAACCGCTAGTGTGTAAACCTGGGCAAGGCCATCGACCACGTTTCACTCGGTGCCATACTCCATCTTGGCACACTCGTGGCGCTATAAAGATAGCGCCGACTCGATGCCGGCATAGATTTGCTTTAGCAATGTACGTACCATCGTTCGATGGAAAGTAAAGTGGCACCGTAGCAGTCAAACGAAGCGCATCGCGCGGAGCAAACAGCGGTGGACCGCATTCAGCCAGCCGCCAATGCTGTACATGAGCCGATCTCAGAGTTCGTCCGGAAAGCTACGATGCAACACGCCGAGAACGTCCGGCAGTAGGAGTCGTTAACGGTGATGAAGCCCGAACAACTCGACAAGCTCATGTCCCCGCTGAACGTTGCTGACGTTGCGCCGCGGCGGGTGGTAGTAACACGTAGATCTATGATCGTTAACGAGACGCTGGTGCGTGTTCAAGTCCGCACGACCGGACAATAGCCAGACTCTAAAGGGGTTCGACTGCAGCAACAAATCGCTCAATACCTGGCTAGTCAAGCAGGCCTGCCGCGCGAATGGCAGCAGAGTAGCGCACGTGTACGTGTGGACTCTGCCTGGGGAGCAGAAAGTCTATGCCTCTTTCGCCATCTGGTCCACCGAGGTCGTACGCAAAGATGACGGTGTGTCAGGAACCATAGCCGGGCGCCTGATTGCTCGTCTAGCAATTATGCAGTGGCACTGCATGGATAAAGATATGCTCCTGAATGTACTGGGGAAAGCCGTCGCCGCATCCGAGATCGGCGGCGAGCAGCTTATCGTCGTCGATGCGATCGACGACGAGGCACAGTCGTTCTACGAGCATGACTACTTCTTCATCCCCGGTCAGGAACCGTGAGCGTTATATAGTGATGAAGGTGTCCACCGCGGCAAAGGCCCTCGGGCAGCGCTGGCGGGACTAATATACCTTAAGAGCTTAAGCAGCAAGCCGGACTGCTACCGCGAAGCTTCGGCGAACAACCACACGAGGTGCCCAAGACTCCAGTGACACGGCAGGATCGTCGCGTCGACATCTTCCACCTAACGACGAAGGGCTGTGTTGGACGCAATCAACCGGTAGCAGGCCTCCACCTTAGACCCACTAGCAGTCGCACGCAATCAATAACCTGCACGCCAGAGGCGAGGTTGCTGCGAATGGCTAGCGTCCTAATTGAGCTCCCGCATGGAGTTAAGTGAGGATTCGTTCGAAGTAACGGACACTCGGCCTTCTCCTGCAACAAAGCTAGCTCTTAACAGCGCGAAAATGCCCACCAAACCCGCGTAGCACCTCAGGTGTTCGAGTCGGACGGGACCGACTGGCTTTCTACAGTGTATAGACTATGGGCGATCCTGAGCTTGCAGCAATCCGGTTGCAATTCTGCCACCTGGCAGCTGATTGGCCTGCCACTATAGGAAACAGTCTGTGGACGAGCTCGTGAGCTACCAAGAATGCCAACTTAGAGGCGGTCCCCCTGCTGACACAGACGATCGGCCAGTTTAGACAGAATGCCGTAGACGCCTTCGAACGTGAGCGTTGATACACCGCGACCACGTTGACCAACCAGACCGTTGAGACGCACTACCTAATGGTTGTTTTCCACCTAATGGTTGTTTTCCGCGAAGATCCGCCCCAGCGTACGCGGTGGCTCACAGTATCGAACAATCGAATCGAGAAGTCGTTTCGCCCAGGTCAGATTTGCCCAACAGCCGTATTTAGATGTCGGCGAGGACAAGCAACACTGCGTCTAGGGCGGATGCCCGAACCCGTTAACGAGGTGGTTGTTGTCGAACCACAGTACTGGTGACGTTGCTGACCGTCGGCC
The DNA here is from genome assembly GCF_003408705.1 of Mycobacterium uberis. GTDB lineage: Bacteria > Actinomycetota > Actinomycetes > Mycobacteriales > Mycobacteriaceae > Mycobacterium > Mycobacterium uberis. The sequence goes on along the minus strand of NZ_QAYL01000012.1, from coordinate 84,446 downwards.
TCACCATACACCTGGCCGAAGGCGGCAGATCCACTCGCAGCAGTCTTTGAGACGATCCCGAGTGTCAAGTCGATTACGCAGCGGATGCCGGAGCCGGGCGTGTTACCTGAGACATACGCTCGCTAGCTCGCTTCGTACCTACTCACCAAGCGGATCACCCTGCCGGACATTCCTGCTAACCTCTAGCCTCTCGAGTTCTGCCCGGTTCTTCTGCACACCAGGGCAGCGAGTATGTCGGATACTGCCGCTTTGTAGGCGCAGCCTCAACTTGATCGCATTGCAGGTCCGGCAAGCAGCGGTAGAGTTCTCGGGCGTATTCGGCCCACCAAGCGACTGAGGCCGTATGTGGTCGAGGGGTTACTGTCGCCGCCATCACCGCCTCGCCATAACAGCGACAAATCTATTTGTCTCTATATTTTCTATATTTGTCGCGCTCCATCAGTTCGGCCCCGCAGTGCCGGGTCGGTGAAGTAGTCCGGCTCTCGCTCTAGCGACTCCGACGTTGCGATCACCTTTAACTAATGGCTGGAACTGACCCAGGCAACAAAACACGGTACTATTTCTCTCCCACGATGTGCCGCCTACGGCGATGAAGCCCATCTCGGTGAGCATATTCAATTTCTCGGTGACGTACTGAGAGTTACCCTGACTAGAGCGGGTTCCCTTGCCCAGCCACGCACTAATTGTTCGCTTTCCGATGCGCACTTCACCGCCGCAAAACTCGGTTGCCCAAAGTAGCAGGCCAAATAGAGGCTGAACTCATAAGGCTTGGAAGCGGCAGCACAACGTCAACGAGAGTTGACAGAAGGTCGGATGCTTCGTCATCCTCTATTCTCCATTGTCAGAGGTTTAGCCTGCGCACCAACCTCGGATATACGCAAATGCGCCAGGCCTTCTGTCGCAACACACGATCATCCACTGCCCCGAGGGTAGAAAACTACCGTCGGCGTGTTCCTAACGGAATGGCCCGACAGTCACCGAAACATGCGACCCAACACGCTGACCGAGTACCACTAGACCCAAGACCATAGCCGCCGAGATGTCCACGTAGACGTCGGAGCAGGACACAACGTTCCACCCACATGTGGCTGGCAGCGTGCTGGCTACTGACGTTGGCCGGGCTGCGCCGATCAGAGGTTCTGAAACTGCGGTGGGCTGATGTTGACTCGACGCTGGGACGATCTACCGCCGCTCAGGGCAGGATGGTCGTCTACGACAGCACAGTAACGGGAGCGCCGCCGTCAACGCGGTCGGCACGGACGCTGCCAACACCGTGTGACGTGCTCACCATGCCGCGATTGTTCAAGACCCGGCAAGCCGAGGAGCACCTGACGCTCGGCGGGAGCTTACCTGATACAGATCTGATGGCAGTTCACGCCGACGACTCCGCCATACGACCCGAGACATACTTCAAGGCCTTCGCCACTCACTGCATGGTAGCTGGAGTGCTGGTGATCCAACTGCACGATGTCCGGCACACCACCGCCACAAGGCTGCTCGACGGAGGCACCACACAGTCGACAACGGCCGAGTGACTGGGCCATGACCCGGCAATCACGCTGCAGGTCTACGGTCACGTGTACGACGACGTGCTGACGTCCGGCAGGATGGGTCGGTCGCGTGCTACCGGCAACCGCTGAGTAACCCCGCAAGCATGGGCTACGTAAACTCGTCGATTATCGTCAATCAGATGCCGATATACCTACTCCATCGTCCGACGCCGACCTTGGTGACAACAGTTCATCATCCAGATCCGAGAAGCAACCACGCCCCGGCTTCCATGATCGAGATCTATCGGCGATTACCGAAGAGACCGCACTCGGCGAGCACGGGTTGCTTCAAATCGAGCGCGTTCAGGACTTCTACTGGCAAATTTTTAAGCTTGTCAGCGACAAAGCCTGGCTCGATGATCCGATTAGCTCGCTTGGCAATCAGTGGCGCGGAGTCGGGAGTGCTCAATCTACCTAACTTACTTGAATAAACATCGCCAACGTGCTGTGGACGCTGATGAGGAACGCCTCGCCGGGTGTGGGCAGAACCATTACCCAGCGACTCAAGACGATGATCAGATCGACCGATGACCACGTTTGATGAGGAGGCTGTGGCCAAACCGGAAGTATCGGTGGCTGTCAGGCATCCTCGAACACAACACCAATCATGTTGCACCGCCGTCCGAACTCTCCTACTTCGTCGGATACATGCCGAACCCAAATGCAGCGGTAGTCCGTACCCGAAACGATGAACCACGTAATGAAGGGCGAAGCGGAGTTCCGTCTTATGTGGCAACGACCCAGGTGTCCCGAGGCAGGACCATTATCGGCGAAGATTTCTGATTTCTGCGTATACTCACTGGCCTGTTCCCGGCTTCACGAGGGTTTGGCAGGCTTCATATCCCAAAGTCGAACCACCAACCTCTGCCTGTTGCTTCGCTCGTGGGCGCGGACGGTATCGAACCGCCGACCGCTGGTGTGTAAAACCAGAGCTCTACCACTGAGCTACGCGCCCCTTGCCCGCCGCAGGCTACACGTCCGGAGGTCAACCGCCCAAAACGTCAAGCCCTCAGTACCGCTAAGGCCTGAGTCCACAGCCGCTGGTCGCGAGCCTCACCGGGCTGCTTCATCTCGGCGAACCGAATGATCCCCGACCGATCGACGACGAAGGTACCGCGGTTGGCATAGCCTGCGGTGTCGTTGAAGACGCCGTAGTGTTGGCTTACCGCACCATGTGGCCAGAAGTCCGACAACACCGGAAATAGGAATCCGCTCTGGGTCGCCCAGATCTTGTGTGTGGGCGGTGGTCCAACCGAAATGGTCAACGCCACGCTGTCGTCGTTTTCGAACTCAGGCAGGTAATCGCGCAACTGGCCCAGCTCACCCTGGCAGATCCCGGTAAATGCCAGCGGAAAAAACACCAGCAACACATTCTTGACCCCGCGATAGCCGCTGAGCGTGACGAACTGCTGATTCTGATCGCGCAGCGTGAAGTCGGGAGCGGTGGCTCCGACGCTCAGCATCAGCGCTTCCCGGCCCGCGACTTCGGCTGCACTAACCGGCTAGCACTCCAGTCACCCAGGTTGACTGACGAGGTCGGCATCAGGCCGGCGGTAGGGGCCGCCTCTGCGATCTCAGCAGGTAATACGTAACCGGGCTTTCCTGTCTTAGGGGTTAGCACCCAGATCACTCCGTCTTCAGCGAGCGGGGTGATCGCGTCCATTAGGGTGTCCACCAGATCCCCGTCTCCGTCCCGCCACCACAGCAAGGCGACATCAACCACCTCGTCGGTATCTTCGTCAAGCAATTCGCCACCACACGCCTCTTCAACCGCTGCACGGATGCCGTCGTCGGTGTCTTCGTCCCAGCCCCACTCTTGGACAACTTGGCCCCGTTGGATGCCCAGTTTGCGAGCGAAGCTCGGGGCGTGATCCGCCGCGACCACCGTAGAGCCTCCTTTAAGAACTATCCGCGAAACTGATCTGCATGCCGTTACTACGGGCACTATCGTTGCACAAGCCGACCTCGGCCCGGGCGGCTACCTCAGAACGAAGCCATGCACAGTTTCAATGCTTTGGTCTTGGTGTCGTTAAGCCGATCGACCCACCTGTTGAACTCCAACGTCAGGGCGCACGTACCGATGGCTTTAGCCATCGGTACGTGCGGTATTGAGATACGCGTTGAGCGCATCACGCAGCTGCGATGACAACGCTTTGGTGAGACCGCTTACCACCGTCGAAGCGCTGTTGTTCAGCGCGTCTATGGCCGGCCCTTCGGTTAGAACTGGTGTTGTGGCCCTGATTGAACGACCCGACAAAAGCGTTCACCTTGTCTATTGCGGAGCTGCTGGGGGCAATAAGCGAATCACATGCGCTGCGAATTGCCGTGGTGGTAAGCACGTGGTGGTAAGCAATTGTTGCCGCTGCGACTCTCGGATACTAGAACTAACCGCTGATGCGGACACGGAGGCAAGGATAGACCGAAGCGACCATGGTGTCCGGGTGTCCGGTGTTGCTTGTCCCATCAGTCACGACAGTACAGCCCACAATGCCTATCAAGGCCGCCACGCTACAGCCGAGCAACAACGCAACTCGCTTTAGGCCTAGATGAGGACCGTCCCCCCAAGCGCCTGCGTGGAATGGCGCGCCGTACGGTGAGCACAGCCTGTGACATTGCCGGTTCACGAGTCCCACCGCGCCCACGACGCATCAGGTTCAAGTCGACAACGGTCTCGTCACGCACCTAACTCGAGGGATCTTCAAAGGACGATCGGCCAGCGGCTAACGGCCCAAAATGCCGGTGCGGCACGATAATGGAGCGATGATCGAGATAAACCCAACAGCATCATCCTAGCCAGTATCCCGCCAACTACAGGAGTAGTGCGTTGACAACCGAGTTCGCGCGCCCGGATCTGACCAAAGCCCCGAGCAGCGCAAGTGAACCCGACCGCATTCAGGTGATCCGCGAAGGTGTCGCGTCGTATCTGCCCGATACCGACCCTGAGGAGACGTCGGAGTGGCTGGAATCCTTTGACGCACTGCTGGAGCGCTCGGGGCCGTCGCGGGCGCGATATCTGATGCTGCGGCTATTGGAACGAGCCGACGAGCAGCGGGTGGCAATCCCGGCGCTGACATCGACCGACTACGTCAACACCATCCCAACCGAGCTCGAGCCGTGGTTCCCTGGCGACGAGGACATCGAACGTCGTTACCGCGCCTGGATCAGATGGAACGCGGCGATTATGGTGCACCGCGCACAACGACCGGGTACGGGTGTCGGTGGTCATATCTCGACCTACGCATCATCCGCAGCACTCTACGAGGTCGGGTTCAACCACTTTTTCCGAGGCAAATCGCATCCCGGCGGCGGAGATCAGGTGCTTATCCAGGGTCACGCATCCCCCGGAATCTACGCGCGCGCCTTCCTCGAGGGTCGACTCAGCGCGGATCAGCTTGATGGTTTCCGCCAGGAACACAGTCATCCCGGCGGCGGGTTGCCATCCTACCCGCACCCGCGGCTGATGCCCGACTTCTGGGAATTCCCCACTGTATCGATGGGCCTGGGCCCGCTCAACGCCATTTACCAGGCACGGTTCAACCACTATCTGCATGACCGGGGCATCAAGGACACCTCCGACCAGCACGTGTGGTGCTTTTTGGGTGACGGTGAAATGGACGAGCCCGAAAGTCGCGGGCTCGCGCATGTCGCAGCCCTCGAGGGCCTGGACAACCTGACTTTCGTCATCAACTGCAACCTTCAGCGTCTCGACGGTCCGGTGCGCGGCAACGGTAAGATCATCCAGGAGCTGGAGTCGTTCTTCCGCGGAGCCGGATGGAACGTCATCAAAGTGGTGTGGGGCCGCGAATGGGACGCACTGTTACATGCTGATCGGGACGGTGTCCTGGTTAACTTGATGAACGTCACGCTTGATGGGGACTACCAAACGTATAAAGCCAACAACGGCCGCTTTGTCCGTGATCACTTCTTCGGACGCGACCCACGCACCAAAGCCCTGGTGGAACATATGACGGACCAGGAAATCTGGAATCTCAAGCGGGGCGGTCACGACTACCGCAAAGTTTACGCCGCCTACCGCGCCGCCGTCGACCACAAGGGGCAGCCAACGGTGATCCTGGCCAAAACCATCAAAGGCTATGCACTGGGCAAGCATTTCGAGGGCCGCAACGCCACTCACCAAATGAAAAAACTGACTCTACAGGGTCTTAAGGAGTTTCGCGACACTCAACGGATTCCGATTTCGGATGCCCAACTAGAGGAAAATCCCTACCTGCCGCCGTATTATCACCCCGGCCCCGACGCCCCCGAGATCCGCTATCTGATCGACCGGCGCCGCGTCCTGGGGGGGTTCCTGCCTGAGCGCCGAACCAAATCGAATGCGCTAACGCTTCCCAGCCGCGACATCTACGCTCCGCTTAAGAAGGGATCAGGACAACAAGAAATCGCCACCACCATGGCGATCGTGCGTACATTTAAAGAAGTGCTGCGGGATAAAGAAATCGGCCCGCGAATTGTTCCAATCATTCCCGACGAAGCGCGCACCTTCGGTATGGACTCATGGTTTCCGTCGTTGAAGATCTATAACCGCAGTGGCCAACTATACACCGCCGTCGACGCCCAGCTGATGTTGGCGTACAAGGAAAGCAAAGTCGGGCAGATCTTACATGAAGGCATTAACGAAGCCGGATCGGTAGCGTGTTTCACCGCGGTCGGCACATCATATTCGACGCACAACCAACCGATGATCCCGATCTACATCTTCTATTCGATGTTCGGCTTCCAACGCACCGGTGACGGCCTATGGGCCGCAGCTGACCAAATGGCACGCGGCTTCCTACTCGGGGCCACCGCGGGACGCACCACGTTGACCGGTGAAGGGCTGCAACACGCCGACGGCCACTCGCTGCTGTTGGCGGCCACCAATCCGGCAGTCGTCGCCTATGACCCCGCGTTTGCCTACGAAATCGCCTACATCGTGGAAAGCGGGCTGGCCCGGATGTTTGGGGAGGACCCGGAGAACGTGTTCTTCTATGTAGCCGTCTACAACGAGCCATACCCACACCCGCCCGAACCAGATAACTTTGATCCCGAAGGCGTGCTGCGCGGTATCTACCGCTACCACACCGCTACAGAGCGACTGTCCCACAAGGCGCATATCTTGGCCTCTGGAGTGGCCATGCCCGCGGCGCTGAAAGCCGCCAAGATATTGTCTACCCAGTGGGATGTCGCCACTGATGTGTGGTCGGTGACCAGTTGGAGCGAGCTGAATCGCGACGGAGTATCCGTCGATACGGCCAAGCTACGTTACCCCGACCAGCCGGCCGGTGTCCCCTACGTAACCCAGGTCCTCGCAGACTTTGCTGGACCGGTAATCGCGGTGTCGGATTGGATGCGCGCGGTGCCCGAACAGATCCGGCCGTGGGTGCCGGGCACCTATGTTACGCTGGGCACTGACGGGTTCGGCTTTTCTGATACCCGGCCGGCAGCCCGGCGCTATTTCAACACCGACGCCGAATCGCAAGTGGTCGCGGTGTTGGAGGCGCTGGCACGCGATGGAGAGATCGACCCGGCGGTGCCGGTCGCTGCTGCACGCCAATACAAGATCGACGACGTTCACGCCGCCCTAGAGCAAGTGTTTGATCCGGGACCGGAAACTTAACCATCCCAGCACACGGTAAAACACCAGCATAGAGCCGAGCATTACTTTGAGGGAAACTTCCAGAAACCTGGCGTAGCTTTTAGGCGTGAATGACAATCAGTTTGTGCCTGTAGCGTCTCGTAGGTCGCCGCTGGAATTACTGGACACCGTGCCCGATTCGCTGCTGCGACGGTTGAAGCAGTACTCAGGTCGGCTAGCCACTGAAGCGGTCACGGCAATGCAAGAACGGTTGCCGTTCTTCGCCGACCTGGAAGCGTCTCAGCGTGCCAGCGTGGCGCTAGTGGTGCAGACAGCGGTGGTCAACTTCGTCGAGTGGATGCAAGACCCGCACAGCGACGTGAGCTACACCGCGCAGGCGTTCGAACTGGTGCCCCAAGATCTGACTCGAAGAATCGCGTTACGCCACACTGTGGACATGGTACGAGTCACCATGGAGTTCTTCGAAGAAGTTGTACCGCTGCTGGCCCGTTCCGAAGAGCAGTTGACGACGCTCACCGTGGGCATCTTGAAGTACAGCCGCGACCTGGCGTTCACCGCCGCTACGGCGTATGCCGACGCGGCTGAAGCGCGCGGCACCTGGGACAGCCGAATGGAAGCCAGCGTCGTCGACGCGGTGGTGCGCGGCGACACTGGACCTGAGCTGTTGTCTCGCGCGGCCGCGTTAAACTGGGACACGACCGCGCCAGCGACGGTTGTGGTCGGCACCCCGGCGCCAGGCCACGACGACTCAAACGGCAAGGTCAGCAGCGAACGAGCCAGTCAGGAAGTGCGTGATACTGCGATCCGACATGGTCACGCGGCGTTGACCGACATACACGGTACCTGGTTGGTGGCGATCATCTCCGGCCAGTTAGCGCCGACCGACAAGTTTTTCAGTGACCTGCTGCACGCGTTCTCCGACGGTCCGGTAGTCATCGGACCGACAGCACCGATGCTGACTGCCGCCCACCACAGCGCAAGCGAGGCAATTTCCGGGATGAACGCCGTTGCCGGATGGAGTGGAGCGCCCCGGCCTGTGCAGGCCAGAGAACTCCTGCCCGAACGCGCCTTGATGGGGGATACATCGGCGATCGTGGCGTTGCATACCGACGTAATGCGGCCATTGGCCGATGTCGGGTCGACGCTCATCGAGACACTCAACGCGTATCTGGATTGCGGCGGCGCAATTGAGGCCTGCGCCCGCAAGTTGTTCGTTCATCCAAACACTGTGCGGTATCGGCTCAAGCGCATCACAGATTTCACCGGCCGCGATCCCACCCTGCCACGCGATGCATATGTGTTGCGAGTGGCCACGACGGTGGGACAGCTCAACTACTCGACGCATCACTCAAACGCCGGCCACAAGACCCTGCCCCAGGTTCAACTGCAGGTCATGCAAGATACCGCGACATTACCAGGAGGATAGTTATCCAGATCGCATGTCACAGGGTGATATCAAACCGGTAGCTTACCGAGCCGTTTTGTAGGTTTTTAACAAAAACCTATGATGAGGTTCATAATCTATTACACCCCGCAAAACCGTCTTCACAGTGTTCTCTTAGACACGTGATTGCATTACTTGCACCCGGACAGAGCTCGCAGACCGAGGGAATGCTGTCGCCGTGGCTAGAACTGCCTGGCGCCGCGGACCAGATAGCAACCTGGTCTAAGGCGAGTGGCCTAGATCTTGCCCGTCTGGGAACCACCGCCTCAACCGAGGAGATCACCAATACTGCCCTCGCTCAGCCGTTGATTGTTGCGACCACACTGCTGGCTTATCAAGAGGTGGCCAAGCGTACCTCGTTTGAGAATTCTCCCGAGGCTCTCATCATGGCCGGACACTCTGTCGGCGAGATCGCCGGGTATTCGATCGCCGGTGTGATCGCCGCCGACGATGCAGTAGCACTAGCTGCCACCCGCGGCGCCGAGATGGCCAAGGCGTGTGCCATCGAACCGACCGGCATGTCTGCCGTGCTCGGGGGTGACGAAGCCGACGTGCTGAATCGCCTCGATGAGTTTGGCCTGGTCCCCGCGAACCGCAATGCCGCCGATCAGATTGTCGCCGCCGGTCGACTGACCGCGCTGGAAAAACTCGCCGAAGACCCGCCAGCCAGGGCTCGGGTACGCACACTGGGTGTGGCCGGAGCATTCCACACCGAGTTCATGGCCGCGGCCCTTGATGGCTTCGCCGAGGCGGCGGCTGCCATCACGATCGCCGAGCCCATCGCGACGCTGCTGTCCAACCGCGACGGAAAACCGGTCGCGTCGGCAGCGGCCGGGATGGAGACCCTGATTTCTCAGCTGACTCATCCGGTGCGCTGGGATCTGTGCAACGCGACGCTGCGTGAGCACAACGTCACGGCGATCGTAGAGCTCCCGCCCGCAGGCACTCTCACCGGAATCGCCAAACGCGAGCTCCGGGGAGTTACGACGTGCGCCGTCAAGTCGCCAACAGACCTGGACAAGTTGGCGAACCTCTAACCGCTGACTTGGCTATTTGCAAAACCAGAACAATCACACATATCTAAACAGCAAATTAATCCAATGTACACACAACACATTACGAAGGGAAGCAGATTGTGGCTGTCACTCAGGAAGAAATTATTGCCGGTATTGCCGAGATCATCGAAGAGGTGACCGGTATCGAGCCGTCCGAAGTTACCCCGGATAAGTCGTTCGTGGACGACCTGGACATTGACTCGCTGTCGATGGTCGAGATCGCCGTCCAGACCGAGGACAAATACGGCGTCAAGATCCCCGACGAAGACCTCGCCGGTCTGCGTACCGTTGGTGACGTTGTCGCCTACATCCAGAAACTCGAGGAGGAGAATCCCGAGGCCGCCGAGGCGCTGCGCGCCAAGATCGTGTCGGAGAACCCCGAGGCCGCCGCGAATGTTCAGGCAAGGCTGGAAGCAGAAAGCAAGTGACCAAACCTTCCACTGCTAATGGCGGTTTCCCCGGCGTTGTGGTGACTGCCGTCACAGCGACGACGTCGATTTCGCCGGATATCGAGAGCACGTGGAAGGGTCTGTTGGCCGGCGAAAGCGGCATTCACGCACTCGAAGATGAGTACATCACCAAGTGGGACCTGCCGGTTAAGATCGGCGGCCACCTCAAGGAGTCAGTCGATAGTCACATGAGTCGCCTGGACATGCGGCGCATGGCCTACGTCCAGCGGATGGGCAAGCTGCTCAGCGGTCGATTGTGGGAGTCTGCCGGCAGCCCGGAAGTCGATCCCGACCGGTTCACCGTTGTGGTCGGCACCGGTTTGGGTGGTGCCGAGCGAATCGTGGAAAGCTACGATCTCATGAATGCGGGCGGGCCCCGTAAGGTTTCCCCGCTCGCCGTTCAGATGATCATGCCCAACGGCGCTGCAGCGACCATCGGGCTGCAGCTTGGAGCACGCGCCGGGGTAATGACACCGGTGTCAGCCTGCTCATCGGGCTCCGAGGCGATTGCGCACGCCTGGCGCCAGATTGTCATGGGAGATGCCGACGTCGCCGTCTGTGGCGGTGTCGAGGGCCCAATCGAGGCGCTGCCTATCGCAGCGTTCTCGATGATGCGGGCCATGTCGACCCGCAACGACGAGCCCGAAGGAGCATCGCGCCCGTTCGACAAGAACCGTGACGGGTTTGTGTTCGGCGAAGCCGGAGCCCTGATGCTCATCGAGACCGAGGAGCACGCCAAAGCCCGCGGCGTCAAGCCGCTGGCTCGGCTGCTTGGTGCGGGCATCACCTCGGACGCCTTCCACATGGTGGCGCCCGCGGCCGACGGCGTGCGGGCCGGGCGGGCCATGACCCGGTCGCTGGAACTGGCGGGCTTGTCGGCGAAGGACGTGGACCACGTCAACGCGCACGGGACAGCGACACCGATCGGCGACAGCGCGGAGGCCAACGCCATCCGAGTCGCCGGTTGCGAGCAGGCTGCGGTGTATGCGCCAAAGTCCGCACTGGGACACTCCATCGGCGCAGTCGGAGCGCTTGAGTCCGTCCTGACAGTGCTGACCCTTCGCGACGGTGTCATCCCACCCACACTGAACTATGAAACCCCAGATCCCGAGATCGACCTAGACATTGTCGCAGGTGAACCTCGCTACGGCGACTACCGCTACGCGATCAATAACTCCTTTGGGTTCGGTGGCCACAATGTGACACTCGCTTTTGGGCGCTACTAAAGCACGGGAAGGAATAGTCGCTAGACCCATGACCACATCGCCGAAGCTGGTTACAGGGAAAGCTTTTCCCGATGTGGTCGTCACCGGCATTGCGATGACGACTGCGCTGGCAACAGACGCGGAGACCACATGGAAGCTGTTACTCGACAACCAAAGTGGAATTCGTATGCTCGATGACCCGTTCGTCGAGGAGTTCGACCTACCGGTTCGCATCGGTGGACATCTGCTGGAGGAATTCGATCACCAGCTGACCCGCGTCGAGCTGCGTAGGATGGGTTATTTACAGAGAATGTCCACCGTGCTAAGCCGGCGGTTGTGGGAGAATGCCGGCTCGCCCGAGCTGGACACCAATCGGTTGATGGTCTCCATCGGCACCGGTTTGGGCTCGGCCGAAGAGCTGGTCTTCAGCTACGACGACATGCGTGCTCGCGGAATGAAAGCAGTCTCGCCCCTGGCCGTGCAGAAGTACATGCCCAACGGTGCAGCCGCTGCCGTCGGGCTGGAGTACCACGCCAAGGCCGGGGTGATGACACCGGTATCGGCGTGTGCATCCGGTTCCGAAGCCATCGCCCATGCCTGGCAACAGATCGTGCTCGGCGAAGCCGACGCGGCGATCTGTGGCGGCGTGGAAACAAAGATCGAAGCCGTGCCGATCGCCGGGTTCTCCCAGATGCGCATCGTGATGTCCACCAAGAACGACGACCCCGCCGGTGCGTGTCGCCCGTTCGACCGAGATCGCGACGGCTTCGTGTTTGGCGAGGCCGGCGCGCTCATGTTGATCGAGACCGAGGGCAGTGCGAAGGCGCGTGGCGCCAACATCCTGGCCCGGATCATGGGTGCCAGCATGACCTCGGACGGCTTCCACATGGTGGCACCAGATCCCAACGGGGAACGCGCCGGACATGCGATCGCCCGTGCGGTTAGTCTCGCAGGCCTCAGTCCAAGCGACATCGACCACGTCAACGCCCATGCCACCGGCACCCAGGTCGGTGACCTGGCCGAAGCCAAAGCCATCAACAACGCCTTCGGCAATAACCGGCCGGCGGTATACGCACCCAAATCCGCCCTCGGCCACTCGGTAGGTGCAGTCGGCGCAGTGGAATCAATCTTGACTGTGCTCGCGTTGCGGAACCAGGTGATCCCACCGACACTGAATTTGGTAAACCTCGATCCAGGTATTGACTTGGACGTAGTGGCGAGTAAGCCACGGCCGGGTAATTATCGGTATGCGGTCAACAACTCGTTCGGATTCGGCGGTCACAACGTCGCGATCGCTTTTGGCCGTTACTGACCCGAACACCACTTACACAGGAGAACTGCGATGGCAATCACGGCCCCAGAGGTGGTGGACGAGTCTCTTGACCCCCGTGACCCGCTGTTACGTCTGAGCAATTTCTTCGACGAGGGTCACGTCGAGCCGCTGCACGAGCGTGACCGGTCCGGCGTATTCGCCGCGACAGGCACGGTAAACGGTGTACGCACCATCGCGTTCTGCACCGACGGCACCGTTATGGGCGGTGCGATGGGCATCGAAGGCTGCGCGCACATCGTCAACGCCTACGACACTGCTATTGAGGATCAGAGCCCCATCGTGGGCATCTGGCACTCGGGCGGTGCCCGACTAGCCGAGGGCGTGCGGGCACTGCACGCGGTCGGACAGGTGTTTGAGGCCATGACCCGCGCATCCGGATACATTCCGCAGATCTCGGTGGTCGTCGGTTTCGCTGCCGGCGGCGCCGCCTACGGGCCAGCGCTAACCGACGTCGTCGTCATGGCGCCGGAAGGCCGAGTGTTTGTCACTGGGCCCGACGTGGTGCGCAGCGTCACCGGCGAGGACGTGGACATGGCCTCGCTCGGTGGCCCAGAGACCCATCACAAAAAGTCCGGCGTATGCCACATCGTCGCCAACGATGAACTCGACGCCTATGGGCGCGGCCGCCGGCTAGTCGAATTATTCTGCCAGCAAGGGCATTTTGACCGTAGTAAGGCCGAAGCCGGTGACACCGATATCCATGCGTTGTTGCCCGAATCGCCCCGGCGGGCTTACGACGTACATCCAATCGTGACCGCCATCCTGGACGAAAATATACCCTTCGACGAATTCCAGGGCAACTGGGCACCGTCCATGGTGGTCGGGCTGGGCCGGCTGTCCGGCCGCACTGTTGGCGTGCTAGCCAACAACCCGCTACGGCTGGGCGGTTGTTTGAACTCCGAAAGCGCCGAGAAGGCAGCACGGTTCGTACGACTCTGCGACGCATTTGGGATCCCACTGGTGGTCATCGTCGATGTTCCCGGCTATCTGCCTGGTGTCGACCAGGAATGGGGCGGGGTGGTGCGTCGCGGTGCTAAACTGCTACACGCATTCGCCGAGTGCACCGTTCCGCGTGTGACGCTAGTCACCCGAAAGACCTACGGCGGAGCCTACATTGCGATGAACTCTCGCTCGTTGAATGCGACAAAAGTGTTCGCGTGGCCGGATACCGAGGTGGCGGTTATGGGCGCCAAGGCGGCCGTCGGCATCCTGCACAAACGCAAGCTAGCCGCAGCACCGGACCACGAACGAGAGGCGCTACACGACGAGTTGACTGCCGAGCATGAGCGCATCGCCGGTGGCGTAGACAATGCCATTGACATCGGTGTGGTCGACGAGAAGATCGACCCAGCACATACCCGCAGCAAGCTCACCGAGGCACTGGCTCAGGCGCCTGCGCGTCGCGGCCACCACAAAAATATTCCGCTGTAAACACCGCGTGATGTAAACCGCAAAAGCGATACATCGCTTTTGCGGTTTACATCACGCGGTGTAGAGTCCTGTACTCCAAGTTTTATGCGAACGAGACGCCGTTAAAAACACCTGTCATTCTAGCTGAGCATGAATAGGAAATCGTCGGCCACACCGACAACCTGCTCACGACCACGCGGCATCAGACCGATCCGAGTCAGCCGGTTACGGATACCATTGGCACCCAATGCACACTCATGGGTCACCACGTATTCGAACTTCACTCGGATCACGTCGATACCCGTCGACGACTAGCTCAGTCGGCTACGCGCACAATGACGTTGGGCGCCTCAGCTCCATGACGTTACACCAACGACCCCGACCACACCAGCGCCCAAACGCTATTGCAGCTAACAGCGCGTCCTGGGATTGGTCGATGCTCCGATCAACCGTAAAATGCGCCTTCTACAATTTACGATGGGCAGGCGCCGCAAGCTGATAGCCTGACCCGGTGACTTCCTGTGCCATGCAACGGTATTCGGTAAGCTCGCTGCCGATCACACTGATCACGCCAGAGGGCAACTCGACCACGGTATGGTCACACGACACACCTACGGTGCGCCTCTCGTCAGTGTCGATCAGCGGCCGCAAAACCAGCGTAAGAACCGATGGCATCCGCGGTCCATAGCGCCCCACTCTAACGTGGTGTTCACGGTATTCAACAGAAACGTGATCCCCTCTGAAGACGATCCGGGTACATCGGGAATCGGTCCTGTAGTAGCTCCCGTCGGTCAACCCAAGGTAGATTCGATTTAGCTTGTACAAGCATGGCAAATACGAAACGGTTGAGCTCACCAGGAATCAGAATCGTCAGCGCCGCAGCCGGGTTGGCAAGCAAGCGGACATCGAAGACAAGATGGATCCCACGACGAGGCTGCAACTTCAACGACGGGTCGATCTCGCCCGCCCACACCCTGGCGACGTTGACGACAGCAACAACCGACACCTCGAGCGACTGTACGGCACGCCGGTAAGTCAGCTGTACCGAGGCACCGATGATCTGCAGAGTGCAGCCGCGATGACAAGTTCAGGCGCCATCGATCAACTGCCCTTCATAGGCCAGCAATCCACTGTACAAGTCCATCACTTAGCACGATATCGCGGTAACATTAATAGTAGTAGTACATCCTCAAGCATCCACAGCGTATCACCAGCGAAGAATCCAGCATGCACTAGCGCCCGCGTGGTGTGACCCGTCGACGGCAACAACGAAACCAGCTGCGGCGTCGCGTGAACGAGATGAAGGGCGTTGCGCGTCAACCGGTATTCCACGATCGATGACACTGCGCCGAGTGGTTCCCACGTTGCCGATCGTCAGGTAGCGCAGACCGCCATGAACTAGTTTGAAGCTCTAGCAGCTAGTGCCAAACACCAAATCATGTCTTTCTGCCAGCGCTACCCGCAGGCCACACGACGCGGCATCTAGGGCAACCCCAACGACAGTGATGTCTCCTCAGAGCACGTTGACATCCAACGGCTCACCGTTGGCGAGTGTCTGCAACTCGACAGCGCGACGCGCAGCGTTGATCATCGTTGGGTTAGTCGTCAGGATAGGTATCCACTCAGTGAGTAGGCACGTTCGACGGCCAGCTAGCCGGTCAAGAGTCGGACGAACGATCTGTTTCGACTGAATGGTCGACTGGGCAATCAGCAACACCACTGTAACCATCTGCAAGGGATCACGCTGCCGTGCCATTGGGCCGCCTGCAACCGGTCTGCAAGAACGTCGATCAACATCTACTGACTGACACCGATGCATTCGGTGATGTAGATCAGCACCAACTCCGAGCACATCACCAGTGCGTCTTGATGCAACAGGTTGTCGACCGTAATGATCTGGTATACAAGCAATTAACGATCGTCGACGAACAGTAGTACATCGCGCAGCACGCCGGTGATGCGCTTGGCCAGTAGCGCCACCACGAGCGACCGAGTATCAGGCTATCGTCGGTACACCGTTGACCGGCTCACGCCCACGCGCCGTGCTAACTTGGCAAAGGTCACCTGGTCCACGCCGAAATTGACGACACAGTTGACCACTGCCAGCGGTATCCGCTCCACAGTCTCCAATGGAACAGTACTAACTGACAGCATATGTGTAATTGGGGAGGCTGGACCGCAGCTACATCACTGTCCAAGCGGATCCAGTCTTTGCTGAAGCAGGCCCTGAACCTCGCGGAGCGAGAAGAAACCGAGCTCGAGCCCGACCAGGTGCAGCTGCCCCTAAGCACATTACCGGAAGGCGCATTACCAGAAGCCGATCACTATGCGCTAGCCACGATCACGGGCACCGGCTAATACCGCACTTCCGATCCCGACCGACTGTTGCGTGCCGGCGGCAAGTCAACCCCGGACATGTTGCAGCGACAAGAAGCAATGGTCTAAAACGCACTCGACCCTGTGTTGCTGTCCGGTGACCCCAGATGTGAAAACACCGTCGCTACCATTTTGCGTTACTGCTCCGAGTACGGTACCGCCATCATGTCATTCGGAGGTGGAACCAACGGCGTCAAGGAGCTCGATCCATTCTGCGGCGCGTTCGATGCCGTGGTTTCCTCAGATTTGCGGCGCTTCAATCAGTTCCTCACCCTCAACGAGGTGCCCGACACGGCCGAGTTGGGCACCGGCGTAACCGGACCGGAGGCCGAACGTCTGCTCGGCGAACACAATTTCTCGCTCGGACACTTTCCACAGAGCTTTAGTTCGCCACCATCAGAGACTTCGCGGCGGCCCGGTCGTCCAGGCAGGACTCAGCTGGACATGCCGTGGCTAGCACGCTGGACCCGGGCCGCGTGCCCGAATCGACCGCGGTTACCGATCTGCAACAACTACTGATCAGCTCCGGCGGATACCTTCGGCGTCATAACCCGAGTCCAGTTGCGAGTCCGCCGGGTGCGGAAAACGTTCCCCTTACAAGACGTGGTCCTTTTCCAACTTCGCAACCAGGACTGTGACCCTGCGAGTGGTAGCCCAAACCAACACCGGCCCAGCCGTCGTCCAGCCTCTCGATGAGGTCCAGACGGTGGTCAATCTCGCCATTACCGAGTCGATCGACAAAAGCCAAATCGCCGGCAGCTGCTTGGTAATCATCGTGTCCGAAGACACAAAGAAACATGCCGAAAGCATACGTGCTAAGACGCGCGCGGTGCGGCAAGCTAATGACGGCACATTACTGAGCGAGGGGCCTGTACAAACCGGAGAGCGCAGCAGATTCGCCACACCATGCCTATGCAACGTTCTGCTAGCCGCGGGCGCGGTCTGCGAGACGCTCGAGACCGCCACCGAACGATCCAACATTCATTACCGCGCTTGAAGGCCACTGTCGCCGAAGTGCTGACCACCTCGTTAATCGCATCGGGCATACCGATTCTGGTGATGTGTCACGTGTAGCACGTGTGCGTATACCAGCGGCGCTTCGTTATAGTTCATGATCATCGCCGGGCGGCGGAAAGCAGTGGCGTGCCGTCAAGAAGGCCACTTCGGATAGGATCATGGCCACCGACGGAACTGTAACCTACCACCATGCGACCGGCACCGACCACCGGCCTTGTATGCGCGATGAGGTGGGCAGTCTGGGTATGCGGGTGTTGCGCGCGGTCGAGGAGACACGGGATCAAAACGGAATGCTCAATCCCGGCAAGCTGATTCCGTGACCCAATTACGCCAGCGCAAAATCGCCCAAGTGACCGTGCCGACTAATCCCCTCTCAGGACATGGCAGTGCAATAACAGCTGCGTAACGCGCGATTGCCCGGCTGCAGCTGCACAGCATGGAGGTCGTGAAAATCATCGGCGATGACGCCGAAGATGCGCAGCATCTAGTCGACGTAACACTGGAGAAAGGCACCGACGCGGTCGCGGTGGTGGGCGGTAACGGCGTCATCTCGAACGCACTACAGGTGTTGGCGAGCAACGACATTCCGCTGAGCATAATCCCGACTGGATCCGGTCGTGACCCTGATCGTTAATTCAGCTTTCCACAAAGGATCCCTAAGTCGCTGCCGACATCATCGTCGACGGTTGAACGGAAAACGTTGACCTGGACCGGATTCAGTGCAGCGAGGGCCGGAAAAAAAATTGGACAAGTAGTTCGGCACTGTAGCGGCCGCCAGATTCGATTCCATGGTGACCGATGGCGATAACCGAATACGCTGGCCACACGGGCGATTGCGCTATTACCTGACCATAGTTGCTGAACTACCGCAACTGCGACTCTTGCCGTATCGGTTGGCCCTCGACGGAAACCCAATAAGGTTGACAGCGAGATCACGCTTGCGGTCTTCGCCAATACCCCCAGTTACGGTGGGGAGCTGCTAATCTAGCCCAACGCCGACCACAGCGATGGCTTACGCGACAGCACCATGGTGAAGCGAGGCATCCCGTATCAAGCTGAACACGGTCAGTACGGCGCGCACCCAGTCAATCGACCTCGAATACCCCGGTATCAATGTCTATGTCAACGGCGCTTTCGCGTATATGCTGCCCGCCGAGATCTCCGTGGTCACCGGTGCGCTGCAGATCCTTCGTCACCAGCAAACATAATGGTGGCGACCCGCCATACACGGCTCTGCCACACTTGCGATCACCATGCCGTTAGCCAACCCCACGGCTAAGCAAGGTCACCTCACCGGCATCGCCACCGTCGCGATACACTTCAAGCGCTTCATCCCACGCCGTTCCCAGCACCGAATCCAGTTCGGCAGCAAGTGTGTCGGCGCCGTGAGCCATCATTGCCCGCAGTCGCATCTCCCCAACCATGATGTCGCCGTTGGCGCTCATAGACCCGCTCCACAACCCCAGCTGTGGGGTGTGGCTAAACCGCTGACCATCGACTCCAGGGCTGGGATCCTCGGTAACTTCGAACCGCAGCACCGACCACGAGCGCAACGCATTGGCCAACCGGGCGCCGGTGCCCACTGGTCCGATCCAGTTAGTGACCGCACGCAGTTGCCCGGGCATCGCCGGCTGCGGCGTCCACACCAGGCTTGCCTTGGCCTGCAGGGTCGACGACAACGCCCACTCGACATGCGGGCATACCGCCGCGGGTGAGGCGTGGACATAAACCACGCCCGCCGTGGCGTCGGCGAATTGATTCGACGCACGCATCTGCTACTCCTTCGGTTCCACGAGGGACGTCTTCCCCAACGACCTGGTGAACCCGACGAACAGGATGCTTGCCAAGTATTTGTGTGTCTTGCGTGTTGATTGTGCCTTGTGAGACCTGTGTTACGCTAGTCTACAATCTCTATCAGGCGTATTCAGATATCACGGCATCGGAAATCTTCGGCCACAGCTGCAGCGCCCACTCGCCGAAATAGCGGTCCGTGAGAACTACCAGCGCCAGCTCCACCTCGGGATCTGCCCAGATAAAGCCACCTGATCGGCCGAAATGGCCGTATGTTCGGACCGAGTTGAGGGCACCGGTCCAATGCGGTGATTTCGAATCCTTGATCTCAAAACCCAGCCCCCAATCGTTGGGCCGCTGCATACCGTACCCGGGCAGCACGCCCTCCAAGCCGGGAAATTGCACAAACGTCGCGTCGGTGTGCATTTGCGCCGAAACCGTCACGGGACGAAGCAAGTCACTAGCGAATGCAGCCATATCCGCTACCGTCGAAGTCGCCCCAAACCCGGCAGCCCATGCTCCATTTTCCAGCTTGGTGGCTGCCATCGCCAGTGGTTCGAACACCGCCTCGTTAAGGTAACGGCCGAATTCGATCCCCGACTCCCGCTGCACAGTCTCGGCCAGAACCCGAAAGCCGTAGTTCGAATAGGTACGATAGGTGCCAGGCGAGGCCATCACGCACTGGGAGTGCATTGCCAAGCCCGACGCATGCGCCAGCAGATGGCGGACCGTCGACTCAGGCGGACCAGCCGCGGTATCGAGGTCGATGACCCCTTCCTCGACCGCGATTTGCGCAGCGCGGGCCACCAGTGGTTTAGTAACCGAGGCCAGCGCGAACACCTGTTCAGTGTCGCCGTGAGCGGCCAGCACGCCAGCAGATCCAATCACCGCGGCGGCAGCAACGGAAACCGGCCAGTCGTCAATTGCGTCCAGAGCGGTCATTAGGTTTAGGCAGGTCACTTTCTAGCGATATAATAGTTGTTGATTGGGTCGGACTCGATCTCGACCACCTGAACATCGTCAAATCCGGCGTCGGCAAGCATCGCGATTGCCAGCTGCCTCCCCCATACCGCACCCAACCCGGCACCCTTAAGTGCCAGCGACACTGTCATGCAGTGCATCAACGAGGTCGTGTACAGGTAGGTGCTCATCGGGACGCCAACGTTGTCCTCGAGCTGGCTTGACGCCTTGATGTCAGCCATCAGCAGCACGCCGCTGGACCGCAGTGCACGATAGATGTTTTCCAACACCCGGGCCGGCTGCCCCTGGTCGTGGATGGCGTCGAAAACAACGATAACATCATAGACGTCAGTCTTATCTAGCTGGGCCACATTGCGGCTCTCAAAAGTCGCGTTTTTCAGACCTAGGCGAGCCGCCTCTGCGGTGCCGACTGCAATAGCCTCATCGGAAAAGTCGAGACCAGTAAACCGGCTCGCAGGGAAAGCCCGGGCCATGACGTTGACCGCGTGACCACTACCGCAACCGAAATCTGCGATGTCGGCTCCTGACCGCAACCGTTCGGGAAGGCCGTCAACCAACGGGAGCACCACATCGACGAGTGCTGCATCGAACACCGCACCGCTCATCTCGGCCATCAACGAATGGAAGCGCGGAAATTCGCTGTAGGGGACGCCTCCGCCGTCGCTGAAACACCCGATGACCTGCTGCTCGACCCCGCTGAGCAGCGGAATGAATTGAGCCATCAGAGCGAGATTATCTGGCCCAGCCGTCCGCGTCAGCACGGCCGCGCGGTGGGCTGGTAACAAGTAGGTCGCGGTATCAGCGTCGTATTCGACGACATTTCCGGTGGTCATGCCACCTAGCCACTCTCGGACGTAGCGCTCGTTGAGCCCGGAGGCGTCGGCAATCTGGGTGCTGGTGGCGGGCGGTAGTCTGGCCATCACGTCCAGCAAACCGGTCTGATGTCCGACGCTCATGAGCAGCACCAGACTGGCGCTGTCGATGGCCGCAACTATCCGTTCGGTGAATGCTTCAGTGGTTTCGGAGGCAGTTTCGGGTGCCGTCATGCTCAGCGACGCTACACCGTAGGTTGGACGCCATGAGTCAGACAGTGCGCGGCGTGATTTCGCGAAAGAAGGGGAAACCCGTCGAATTGGTGTCCATCGTCGTCCCCGATCCCGGGCCCGGGGAGGCTGTGGTCGACGTCATCGCGTGCGGGGTGTGCCACACCGACCTGACCTACCGTGAAGGTGACATCAAGGACGAGTACCCGTTCCTGCTCGGCCACGAGGCCGCCGGCACCGTCGAGGCCATCGGACCGGGCGTGACCGCAGTCGAACCGGGCGACTTCGTGATCCTGAACTGGCGCGCCGTGTGCGGGCAGTGCCGAGCCTGTAAACGCGGCAGGCCAAGCTACTGCTTTGACACGTTCAACGCCAGACAGAAAATGACGCTGACCGACGGCACCGAACTTACCCCGGCGCTGGGCATCGGAGCCCTCGCCGACAAGACGCTGGTGCACTCCGGCCAATGCACCAAAGTCGATCCCGCTACCGATCCGGCGGTCGCCGGCCTGCTGGGCTGCGGGGTAATGGCCGGGTTAGGCGCCACGATAAATACCGCCGCCGTGAGCCGAGACGACACCGTCGCGGTAATCGGCTGCGGCGGCGTGGGAGATGCGGCGATCGCAGGCGCCGCGCTGGTTGGTGCCAAGCGAATCATCGCGGTTGACATCGATGACATGAAATTGGAGTGGGCTCGTACGTTTGGCGCCACCCACACCGTTAACGCCCGCAAATTTGAGGTCGTCAAAGCCATCCAGGACCTCACCGACGGTTTCGGCGTCGACGTGGTGATCGACGCGGTCGGCCGGCCTGAAACCTGGACGCAGGCCTTTTACGCTCGCGATCTTGCCGGAACCGCTGTTCTGGTGGGTGTCCCAACACCCGACATGCGCTTAACAATGCCGCTACTAGACTTCTTCTCTCATGGCGGCTCGCTGAAGTCATCATGGTACGGCGATTGTCTACCCGAACGCGACTTCCCTACCCTAATTAACCTCTATCTGCAGGGCCGGCTTCCATTGGACAAGTTCGTTTCCGAACGCATCGGGCTGGGCGACGTCGAAAAAGCATTCCACAAGATGCACGACGGTAAGGTGCTGCGTTCGGTGGTGGTGCTGTGATTGAACGGGTGGTCACCCACGGGACCTTCGAACTCGACGGTGGCAGTTGGGAAGTCGATAACAACATCTGGATTGTCGGTGACGACACCGAAGTCGTAGTTTTTGACGCCGCCCACACCGCGGCACCGATCGTGGCAGCAGTTGATGGCCGCAACGTAGTTGCAGTAGTGTGCACCCACGGCCACAACGATCACATCACAGTGGCCCCCGAGCTTGGCGAGGCGCTCGACGCGCCCGTACTGCTTCACCCCGGCGATAACATCCTGTGGCAAATAACGCATCCAAACAAGGACTTTCGCACTGTTTTCGATGGATATACGGTGCGTGTCGCCGGCACCGAGTTGCAAGCGCTACACACCCCGGGCCACTCCCCTGGATCGGTGTGCTGGTATGCTCCTGAATTGGGTCGCGGAACGGGTGTAGTGTTTAGCGGCGATACCTTATTCTCCGGAGGGCCGGGCGCTACCGGACGTTCGTTCTCCGATTTCCAGACAATTTTGCAGTCCATCTCAAGGCGGCTTGGCGTGCTGCCTGCACATACCATTGTCCACACTGGCCACGGTAAGAGCACCACGGTAGGTGACGAGATCATCCACTACGAAGAGTGGGTAGCGCGCGGGTGCTAGAGCCCATTCTAGCCGCAAGCGCGCATAATGCCAGCTGTCCCGACGTATCGTCGTACCGATATGCATGCTCACGGCAAGCGGGGTTAACCGCTAGCCAGGATTCGACGCTTCTCAGTCTCGAACTTCTCCTCAGCCAATGCTCCCAAATCTCGCAGCGCCGCTAGTGTTTTGAGTCGATAGAGCAGTCTTGATGTTCGCCCGTAAGCTGGATCACTGCAGAAGCAAGGCGGGCTGGGGAAGCATATCCAACGCCGCGCATCCCGGCTTGCCCAAGACCAGCTTACAGATCAGCGGACCCTCGTACGGCCGGCAAAGGCCTGCACCAATAGAGCGTTTATACAAAATATTATGGTGTTTCACGTTGCTCCCGTGGCAGAAGATCGACGAGGGGATTCTGCCCGCACTCTACGCAGCCGACACACCGTAGGCCGAGGGCGACGCATTTTACGAACTTCGCGACATCTACGGGGCGGCCGATGATGATGTCACGCCAGCCAAAGTGCCCAGACGAGCCAGCAACGACGGTGATTACCGGCGACTGTGAGAGCTTTCCGAGTAGCTCACAGGCATAAGTTACGTCACACCGCACTGGCGGCCGGGCAATATCGCGACGTCAGCGAATCATACCGCCACCGGGGATCAACGAAAGGTCGAGCGGGGTGACCCAACCTAGCTGCAACTCGTTGACCGCCGGGACCGCATTGAACACCCACATCCTGGTCGACAGACACCCAGCAGTGGTCGGGTCACAGCCCGGTACGTTGGCGAACCGAAGCATTATCCCCTGAAAAATGCTTGGAGTCCCGTCGACCCTTCACCCGGTAAACATCGTCATCGTGGCCCGATGGCTAGTCCAGGGCCACATCGTGCCTGGTGCGGTCGACGTGTTCCAATTGAGTGCAGATCTCCCCCTAGTAGATGCCAGTAACGGTGAACCAGACGGCGGCAACGTAGTCGAGCTTGATCATGCCCCTCACGGTGGTGTGATCGATGACAGTCACCCGTCTGTCCCCTACGATGACAATTTCATCGAATACGACGCCAGCAACTTAAGTGAGTATTGAATATTGTAGCACCCCACGCGAAGATCAACACGTCTCGGTGTTCTAGAATCGAGGTGGATTCAAGCTCACAACCGATACATATCTCGGTCTCGTAATCGCCTTCGTAGTTGGTGTAGGACAGCAGTTCAGGGTCCGGACCCGACGGGCCTCCGAGCACAAGCACCCATCAACGTCATAGGAAGCAGATCGTTGGCGAATCCTGGGTCAATGCCGGTGGCGAAGCAGGACGACTTACCCAGCTCGCACACTTCAGTGATGGACTCTATCTAGTTCGGCTAGTTCAGGGGCATAGTCGGCCAAACCCGTGGTGTCATCGCGGTCGAACACACATCGATGCCGACCTCCGGCGAACACGGCTTGGCAAGTCATCCCGTTGAGTCAACTTTGTCGACGGCCAATGCCAGCCCCTGACAAACCCGGCGAGGTAACTTGTGTCCGATAACACCACCACGCCTGCCGGCCGAACAGCACACTAACGGCGAAGCAGAGATCAAGCCTGACTGTCGGTTCACTCTGACTAACGAGCGCACTTTCCTGGCCGAGCAGCCAATAGGGCCTGGGACTACTGGCCGCGGTGGTCGCCTCGGTTTCGCTTGTTCCGGCACTAACCGTCCCAGACACGCGCCATTTCCTTGGCGTGAGATTCGCGGTACTGGCCAGTCTCACCAGCGGAATGAGGCTATTGCGCTGGCAACAGGCGGATCACGCCATACGCCACGGCCTGCCATTGCCCTGCTGCTTCAAGCTGGCCTCCAGCCTGGATTGAGCCGGGTAACAACGATCGGTCGGCCAAATCCCAGACTACAGCCGGAACGGACCGCGCTGACATGAACCCGGGCCTCTGTTGCGTTGCTGGGCATTGGTGCTATGTTGACGGTCAAGAACCTACATGGCTCCAATGAACCAACGGTGCTGATTCCCACCAGATTGACAACTGGCGTATCGTCATGCTCTTACGTGATCGCCATACAACGCCAACGATCATTAACGGAATGCTCACTCAATCCCCACACACATCACTCTCCGCCACCAGGTGCACATTGTCGGGCTATCGGTGCTGGTGCTCATGTTCGTAACCGCGTTTGCCTTATTGCGCTAACACCCGACGTTGATACCAACGTCGGGAGCGATGTTGCGCAGCTCGTCGGACAACAGGCCGGATGCTGCCAAAGCTCGCACGGTAGATGAGGCTCACCTCCGATAGATGCCTATCTGTTCGCCGGCTGATGGGCCGGTAGTGAAGATCAGCGCTGCACCGGATGCGGTGTGACACCTGAAGAAGAGCTACCCCAAGAAACGATTCCGTCGAACGTGAGTCCCAAGAGTCGACGCTCTCAGATCTGAGATATGCTATTCATGCTTCGGGAAACCTAGTCGCACACATGACAATAATTTTGCGCTGAATCCACCAAATGCCGCTGTCTCATGGACTGCTCGCCTTCAACGGGCCACCCACCGTGACACCAATAGTGCATAAACGAACGCGAAGCTCATTCAGAACAAGGAATTTGAGTATCGAGGATACGGAAGGTGTTCAGGTCCGCCATTCGCACGGTAACAGAAGTCGGTCATCGCGGGTAGTCTAACGCGTCTCACTTGGGCCACTTTTGTCCAACCACACCTTCGGCGCAATCGCCTGGCGGGTGGTGTAAAGCTTTTGCGGGATTTGTATAATATACGCACTATCAAATCCCGATGTTGAGTGCATAAACCGGTGTCGAAACCGCCTACGGCACAGTGCCTTCTGTCGGGTATGCTAAAGCACACCTAGCCGAGCGAGTCGATGCGTTTACGGAAACGTGTCGCTGGATAGGCCGATGCGCCCGCCTTCTGGATCCGATCAATCAATGCGCGGTCCGATGTCACGACACGGATTCCTTTAGGTTCGAGGTCAGCTTGCACCAACCGGACGATCTCGTCATCGGCAGAGTTGGGAAATGCCTTTGGCGCGTATGCGATCACGATCACCGATGAGCGAATGCGGGGCAACAGTGGCCCCTCAAACACTACTGCCACGTCGTCCCCTTTGGTCGACGCCCAACGCTCAAGCTTATCTACCAGCTGAACTATTGCACCTTGGCGGTCCTTCCACCAGCCGTCCGAGCGAGTCCCGATCACGTTCATCGCGTCAACTATCCAGCGCACACGCCCTACAATACGGCGTCTTGCGCTTCATTATCGCACCGTCACCTTGGCCGTGAATGTACACACCGGCCCAGCAACGCCACCCCACGACGCTGACATAGGTGTTGACGATCGCCGTAGTGCCTGACTCCAACGCCGTGAACATCCAAAAACTCGTTACCAGGCGCTCCCATCAAGCCAGAGATCGATAGGACAAACTCGTGACCAGCTTGCTTGACAACGGTGGCACCGCCGATCTTGGCATCCGCCATCCACCGTTAAAGGACAGTTTAAATCGAGCACCAACGTCGGTCCGTTACTGACCTTCGAAACCAGGACCTCATCGACAACATCGTGCTGCGCGAATTGCAGACAGAATCTATGTCTAGCAGAGGTACAGCTTCTCGACGAAGCCGATACCGACTAAGCACACCACCTAGCGTCAGCCGAGACACATTGACAGCATATGGTCATACAGTCGGTTGCATATTGCAGACGGCGGAGATTCGCGGATACCACTCGTTACGCGAGGTAGTCCTGCCGCTAGGTCAGTTTCGATCGTCACCGAGGCCAACGGCGCGGGAAAGTCTTCTCTGTATCGCACCCTGAGGCTACCGGCAGAGTGCGGTCGCGGCGAAGTACCGACTCGCTCGTGAGAGCGAGTTGCAACCTGTGCTGTGGGCCAGTCCCAATCACCTAAGCACCGCCCGACGCGCCAGGCAAGACGAAGACGCGGTATATACCCGACCTGTATCCCTCGAACTAGGCTTCACCGCAGATGCTTTCGACTATCTGGTAGATCTAGGAATCCCTCAATCGGCCGGGCAGAACTCGGCCTTCACTCGCGACTTAGAGATCAAACGGGAAGCAGTGTTTGCCGAACCGATGCTGCGGATCAGCACCACATTCGTGCGCCGAACCCAGAACGTCGCCAAAGCCAGCGCGGACATAGGCTTGTTTCACCGAGCTATGACGGTTCTTGCTGTCTAACCGCAGTGTGCTAGCAGAGTATGCTCATCCGCACGCACTTCTCGAACTGGCAGCCGTGTGTGAACGACTACGTGGATGATGGTTTCTACGTTGACGCGACGACGCCCGCACGACACCCACAGGCGGGTACGTGTACCCTAGTGCTTGCCGACAACGGCAGTGACGTAGCCGCCGCGCAATTCAGACGATCATCGAGGCGGGGTTCGATTGATCTGAGCCGCGCCGTCGCAGGCGCATTCGATGGTGTCACGGTCTCGGTCGCCATCCACGACGGGCTGTTCGACCTTCAACTGCGGCAACACGGGATGCTGTGCCCGCTTCGAACGGCCAAGTTGTCCGACGGCACATTACTGGTTGCTGTGGGCCGCCGCACTGTTAAGCTCACTAGCGCCATCGCTAATGGTGCTCAACGAACCGGAAATCTCGCTGCACCCAAACTTGGTACGGACGCTTGCGTCGCTGACCCACACCACAGCCGCACAGACTCAGATTGGAGTGGTCTCCCACTCCTGTTCACTGCTGGAGTTCCTTGACACCGTACCCGTGGCGAAGGCCAACTTGTTCGGTACTGACGCTGGCCGCCGAACAGTCGAGGTCGAGCTGTACAAGGATTAAGGTGAGATCTGGATTAACGACCAGCACTTGACAGACGACACTGCAATGGGGCTGGAGCAAACGCTGAATAGCAACAAAATTCTCCCAATAGGGAATTGTACCCACCATGCAATATTCCGAGTATGTTTGGTTGTTAGGAAAAATCAGTTGCCCGGACTGTGGGAACGCAAGAAAGCCAACAACCAAACGTACACTCAGCGATGCCGCCTTGCATCTAGCATTGCAAACGTGACGCATGACGATATCACCGACATAGCGGTAGTGGCGCTGCGCACCTTCAATAACTGCTTCACCGGGAAATTAGCAGGCGCTAGCCGAGTGCATGCGTCGCAGCCTCGCCGTGCCGCTGTGGCATCCAGCCGACGAACCGCTGTCGACGACAATCACGTATGCCGTGCCTCTGGAAATATTTGGTGCCCAAAATAACTACCACTCACTCCTGATGCACGGCAACATTCACCAGTGAAACCTGCTGGAGTCGGGCGATGGTTTTACGCTTGTCGATCCGGACGTACTGATCATCAAACTTTGAATTAATATGATATTGATGTAGTGATACACGACGATCTTATCTAACTGCTTACCGAAGATACCTGGGTTCATGCACACCGCCTGGTTGATCGTTGCCGGCTTGACGTCCACGCCTATCTGGCAATGGGGCATGCTCCAGCGTGTCTCAACCGGCTTGTTCTGTACCAACGTCGGTCTGCGACCTGCTGGCCAACAGTTGCTCGCCGCTACCGACCAATTTTACTCCGGTTAAAACGCTAGGTCCCGGTCCCACACGATATCGCGATGAAACGCCAACGATCTGTCCAGATAACCACGGTGCCCTGATCAGAGTAAGCGCAATAAGTTTGGTTGACCTGACACCACAACGCCCACTGCCAGCGAGTGCTGCTAAATTAACTACCCCAAAGATGTGAACGCATCCTTGGCGTCGGTTGTGGCACCAGCGTGTTCGCTACACGCCTGATCGACCACGTAGAACAGATCGATGTCGTCGACCAGTCGATGGTTTCGAACAGGGGTCTGTAGTTTCACCTCCAGAAGGATCTGGTGGACCCCAAAACGGTTGTCTTCGTGTGCCGATCTACTTACAACCACCAGCTCGAACGTGATTGTCATTGTCTATGCTGCCCTTGACGGTTGACGAAGCCAGATGGTTGAATACGGTCACAGCCTGCTTACTATCGTATTTGAGCTCGCTCATCCGGTCTCAGCTCGGCGAAATCGCGGACCTGCGGGTGCTGGAGGACGAGTTACTAGACTCAGAAGCGTCTTGCGACCTGGATACTACGCAAGTCCTGACGGACGTCTCCGCGACCGGAACATCCGGATAGTAAGCCGTGGATTGGCTGCACGAAAACCACCAAGTCAACCTTGGCCTAAGTTATCGCCGTCGCATTCTGGCGAAGATGTCGTTCGCTGACAACAAGCACACCGCCAATCGACTCATAGCAACACTAATCCAATGGTGCACAGCGGCAAGGGACTTCGAACGCCCGCAACCGATACAGTTGCCCTCGCCAACGGAATTGCAACTTGGATACCACCCACCTGCCTCATGACATGTTCTTCGGACCCACCAAAATGATGCCCGCATCAAAAGCCGCCGTTAACATCGCGACAGAACAGGTCACTCCAGTATTCGCCAGGCATACCTAATGGTCGTCTCGAGCGAGCAGCTCAACAACGCCGTGATCGACTACCTCAGATCGGGTGCAGAGGCAAGCATAGCCCTGCCAGACCCCAGCAATCCGACTGCGCAACAATTCCGCGTGGTTGCCTAATCGAAACTGCAAAGTGCTTGAGCAGGAAGAGTCACCAGGCTAGCCGGTCGCCCATGGGCTTGGACCTCGCAGCCTTCGCTGCGTTACCCAAACTACTTTTGGTGGATCGCAAGTCAACATTAGCACTCAGACAGTGCTGGGTTGTCATGTGCAAGGTCAGGGCGATACCAGCCAGGTTGATACCAACCGTCTACCAATGCGCTGATACACTGCAGAGAGGCTAAGTTATCGCGCTACAACAGCCCGGGATTCCGCCGTCACTTCGAGCCGATCTGAACAACCCTAATAACTAACGCTCGTAGAGCCGCAACGACTGCACCGAGATGCCGGAAAGTTCGGCTGCTACCGATGATGCCATATACGCCACGATCGACTGCCAGCGTACCCATACCGTCACTGCGATCGGGCATACGAATCTCCTCGGACGCTTACACAAGAAAACTTCTTTAATCACACTTGCATCAAAATATCGATAGTGCTATATCAAATCTATGCTGTGAAATCTATACCATCATACACTATAATAGTGTTATTATGGGCAGTTAATAGCTAGCCTGTTACAACAGATTGGAGTGCGAGGTGACCACTATGCTGATGCGCACTGACCCGTTCCGTGAGTTGGACCGCTTTGCCCAACAAGTGCTAGGCACGTCTGCTCGCCCAGCAGCAATGCCCATGGATGCCTGGCGTGAGGGTGAAGAATTCGTCGTCGAGTTCGACCTCCCCGGGATCGACGCTGATTCGTTGGACATCGACATCGAACGTAATGTGGTGACCGTGCGTGCCGAGCGCCCGGGCGTCAACCCCGATCGGGAAATGCTTGCTGCCGAGCGGCCACGCGGCGTGTTCAGTCGTCAACTGGTACTCGGCGAGAACCTTGACACCGACCGGGTTGCGGCCTCCTATCAGGAGGGAGTGTTGAGATTGTCTATACCGGTTGCCGAACGGGCCAAGCCGCGCAAGATTTCCGTCGAGCGCAACGTCGAGCGTAACAAGGACGGACACCAAGCCATCAACAACACTGCACATGAAGTTATAGACGCCTAAAATCCGGTGTGGCTTGTGTAGCAAGCTCGGCATACCGGCGGCGGTCGGCAGCCCGTCGTAACCTTGAAAACTAAGGATCTAAACACCTTGGGCTGCTAGCCGCCAATGTTCCGGCGTTCGCCATGACACCGGCTAACAGTTGCTGCTGGCAACGCATCTTCACATCTTTAGACAGTAGGAAGCCAGACTATCATCCAAGAAGTGTCACGAGAGCGTACCACGTCGCGTCCACAGTAAAACGGCTGCTCGATGGTCGAAAGTGCTTGTCACCCGCACGTTATCCGAATGGCTCAGAGCATCAGAGATGCAAAGATTAGCGTCGATCGCGCCTAAGCAGCCAGTCGGTTACGCCGAACAGTGCGGCAGCGGATACACTTTTGCATGCACGGTATGGTTACCACGGGCGGCCATAGCAAACTTATCGAAAACAGCCTGACAGTCGCCGCAGAATCCCCGTGCTTCTTGTCACATAAACTGCCCCGAGTACCTCGAATTGGATTGTCCATATATAGATTGTCCATATATAGAGTTCAGCGACTCGCACCCGATCCTGTCCCAGGCGAAGCGGGAAAGCGTGCGGCCTAGGCCCACCGCCTTCATGCTCTCACGAAAAACCGTTGTAAGCCAAGTTTTTTAAACACAATGATTAATTCACTAAGAGATTGCCCACTCACAGCACGCGCCTAGTTACGCCATGCATGACAACATCAGTCAGGATACCGACAAGTAGCAGTGACCACTGCTTGCAACACCGTTGTCGCGCAGCGGCTGCCGCGGTATGTATACACTACGTCAGTTGATCGCGACAACATCGGCAGCTCATT
Organism: Mycobacterium uberis; assembly: GCF_003408705.1. Lineage (GTDB taxonomy): Bacteria > Actinomycetota > Actinomycetes > Mycobacteriales > Mycobacteriaceae > Mycobacterium > Mycobacterium uberis. The sequence continues at coordinate 52,992 of NZ_QAYL01000012.1, read as the reverse complement.
ACCGATAACCGTTCCTACGAAACCAACCCGGTCGGCTACTCCGAGCTCGGCGGCAAGACGTGTGAGTTCGGCCCGCGCCCCGTCGGGACTATGGTCAGTAGCAGCAATTTCTGCGATCACAAGCTCAATGCCCGGAATCCCGCGGATAGCTCGAATTGCAACGTCGAATCCTTTGCACGACAGTGAATTCGGCGCTAGGCAGAGAACGCGATGGCAGTTGCTATGGACAAACTACCGGACCGACCGCAGTGTACCGCTAGGTGTCGATGCCGCTCGGCAAAACCGACAATGCCATCCGCATGTGACTTAACCTAGGCCAGCACACCGTCGTCCGAGGTGCTCTCAGTGGTAACCTACATTGCATTACACACCAATAGTAGCTCGATGCATTCACGTTCGTCCTGTTGACCCAGACCGTTGACGGAGCGTAAATGTGACATGGCGGCTAGATTCCTAGAAAGTTTGGATCGTCGGGATAAGTTGCCGTCTGCGCGACTAGTTGAGCGACCAAGCCGCCAAGCCAACCGTGCACGTGTACGACGTCAAGTCGCTCCGACAGCCACAAGCCCTCGAGCGAGACCGCCCAGTCACCGACAAACGGCAAGACTTCGCGGGCAGGCATCCCCACATTAGGACCGACACACGTCGTAACGACTTGGCAGACACGCTGGATGATCGTTGCGCGGTGGCAACTCCCCTAGCTGTGGCAACATCTCTGCTTGACATAGGAGGTTATGCCATGCCCTTGTACCGCAACCACACTGCGTAGCATCCCGGTTTCCTCGTCTACCCTAGGTCGTCACCTCTGACGAACACAATTCTCACTGTGGTCCTCTTCGAGCCCGAATGAACTCCTTGCACGGACGGCAGTCATTCACGAAACGTATTCCACAGCAAGACCTATATACTCGGTTCGGCGCCAACCAAACCCTGGATGATAGGCCCTTCGCATGTTGACACGAACGCTATCCAGGCCGACGCTAAATCCAAGGTGGTCGATAGGCGAGGTCTCTGGACCTGCCTGACCAATTTAGCCTTTCCCAGCAGACTTCGCAGGGCAATCCAAAACGTGGTTTTCGACGTAACCGTAGCGCGTGGCCAGCAGCGTGTCGTGTATTCAGACGTGACCGAAGTGGCAGCGAAAGCTACCACCACCGAAAGGAAATCAACTACGTCGGTGTGTGACTTAAGGGCGGGTTAAACTACGATATTCTCTCGGATAGTTCAGAAATAGTCTTAAAAGCAGCAAACTGGGCTGGGGCATGTTCCAAACGGACTACCCACCAATCCTCCTACCAAACGTTGTGTGCAACTCTGGTTGGTACAAGTCGTGCTGACCAGGCGTAGGAAACCTCTTGTGGGGTATTTCTTTAAGATAGCTCCTGCGGTGCAGCTGCCGCGGCGCCTGAAGATAATTGGCATCATGGTGGTGTCGAGCTGTTCTGCCCTAGAAGCATCGTGGAGAACGTACCCAAGTTGATGATGCGCCCGGCCGTCGCGGTGTTATACAAGGTAGTGTGGTCGTATCACATGCGTGCTCTGGCCGCACTCACCGATGATCATCGGCTAGCCGAGGCTAACATCGATGCAACTATCAAAGATCCGAAGATGCGGTTATCCACGCTGATGACGGAGGGACGCAATCTGCAGATCAGTCAAAAGATTGCCGCGTCGTATTCGTGCCAGAGCCGGAACTGGGTAGAGTTTCCACAGGTGATCTTGAGAGTTATTGTCATATACATGATTTTGATACAGATCCAACTCCAACTTATCTATCTCAAGGCGCGGAAATGCTGATATTGCTAGTCCTGTCAGCGGACGACAAGATCATTACTCCGGTGGATCACTGCGTACTCCGAAAAACTATCTAACGCTAAGGTAACTGGCGATCAGGCAGACACTATCGACAGCGTAAACCACGGCCACAAAATCGATTATCTCCTCTACAGATCATCGGTAATCCGCTATTACGAAGGCTTTTCATGACTACCCCAAGAACGCAGACCGCTGGGCATAGACGTTGCCATCTCGGTAAGCGACAGTGTCACAGACGCCCACAGCTACGTTGCCGGTTACGAAAGCAGCATCCCAGATGACCACTATCGCAGACTCGCATCGTCATCCAGGTCAGCCGTGGATAGTCACCAACTTCCAAACCGCATCCCTGCACAGCGACCAAACCGGTGCAGTTGCGGACATGCTGACGCCTGTCGCCGACAGCTGGTGTCACCCGTGCACTCGTGATATGACATTTTCTCTGTCGCTCCCTGCGCCGTCGCCATGGTCATCATTGGCTAACCATGGATCACCCAGCTTGGGTGGACTTGCCGGCCTTACACACTTTTTCGACAGTCTGGCCACGCGCCATCAACATACCGGCGATCGATGTGCAGGTGATCGTCAGCAAGGCACCAAAAATCAACGCCGATAGTTCGCCTGCGGTAATAGAAATGCTGCTCGGTGCTGATGGTGGCCACAGTTATCGCCACGCTCAGCTGCGTGGCGAACATCACCGCAAGTGTCACGAGCTGGCCGAACAGCCCTGCCACGCAATGCATTAGTGCACCACCAAGCCCCAGCCCTACGTCCAGTATAATGAATTGCGAATGCGAACTGAGCTAGTAGACTTGCAGCGATGCACCGAGCCAGGCGAATAGCAGCGGGCTAAAGAATCCTTCGGTGATGCCGAACAACCGACGCGCTAACTGCCGCGATTCGCCAACTATCACAATTACCAAACCCAACCCGAAACCCGCCAACATGATTGACACATCGATGATGGCGGCCAGTGTTGAAAGTCCGAACAGCACGAGCAGGTTAGTCCGCAGTTCCAGGGCAAACCGCTGCTTCTAGGAATAGTCATGCATGCGCTGACGTCAGCCCCTGCGATCGCCCGCATGCAACAACGCAAACATCACTACCGCGCAAACGGTGATCGCCAATCCACTCAGCACCGCGTGGTCGGCGCCGACCAAAACCGCACACCAACACCATAGGCACGGCGAAACACATCTTGGGGTCGTGGACCGGAGCATAAGTGCCCACGACGAACATCACCAGCACGAAGTCGATGTTCGCGAACAACTGAAAAGTTAAGTTGGCGTCATCGACGACACCAAAACCAATCTTGTCGAGCACCAACCCGGCGATGAGCTCACCGACAACCGTCAGAATCCACAGGTGCGACAGTGACGCCAGCAACGGACCGGCCAGGTCCGTAACAATTAACAGCGCCAACGTATTGAAGCCGAATCCGTGCACGTCACCAAGTCAACTCTCCTTAGAGCGGCGTTCGTGCCAGGATAGCCGTCGCGATGTTGTTTAGATGCCCGATGACCACCTCAACCGAACTCTGTCCAGGTACTGCCAGAACACTCTGGCAACTAATTGTGCAGCAGGGCAGGTAGGTTGGTACTGTTGAAAATAACCGCGAAGTCGACCGCCTTGACTCGATGAGTGACGGACTATCCACAATCAATTGGATCCGCACCCAGGGCTTGCTGCGCCAGGCTTCGTTGCCCGGTGAACCTAGCAATAAAGGCCACCATCGCGTTGATACTAATGGCGAGTTGAATGACTGCCCGATAACACAGCAGTGATGCCAGCACCGGCAGCGTTAGTCAGTATCAAAATGCACAGGACATCTTACCGCGTGTCAACGCCATTCGGATCCTTGAATATCCGCGTTCGGTGAGGTTGATGCTGGGTATACCCCAGCCCCCGGATCGGTACCACCTGAGACGGTGTGTCCCGAAAGCCGTCATGGGCTTCCCGCTAATCAGGTGCTGCCGCGCCCACTGCAGAGCATCGGTCATAATCTCGGCTAGCACGCGTAACGTGGCTTTGGCACCCTGGCTCTGCTCACCAGCATCACCTGTCAAGCGATCCGTCGAGGCACCATCACCTCAATCAACGTCCTCACCAAACAGATCCATGACCACATCGAGCACTGGAACGCCGAAACCCACCCCTTCCGTCTAAACCGCCACCATCGAAGAAATCCTCACCAAGATCACCCCCACTTAAACCAACATCCATCAACTCACCAACAACACCAAAATAAACAAAACAAAACCACACAACACTAGAGAAGCTACGTATTGCCGCACAGTGGGGCGGGCGGGGCTCGAACCCGCGACCAACGGATTATGAGTCCGCGGCTCTAACCAACTGAGCTACCGCCCCTTAACCTATCTAGCCGCAAATATAGTCTCCGTCCTCGACATCTTCGGCGCCTATGTCCACTACGCCAGCCGAATCGCTTCACAACTGTACGCAACGGTCACACGGAATAGCAGCTGTTACATATCCAAGCGGTGTTTCTGCACGACCTTAGACAGTAGCGCCTGGCATGACGCGCTGGCCTGCTGCAGGCCTACATGATACAAGACCCGTGGCCCCACCACATTGCAAGCCGTATCGAACGGTCTGCGATACTCGTCCACGGCTAGATGCTCCGTGATGCCTTGGGAACATGGAGTGCGTTCAGGTTGCTCGGTAGCTCTGGCTTTAGCCATTATTATCCGGCTACCGGACAGGGACGTGGCTTGCACGATTTGTCTTGTTTGTTGATTCGACAATACCTTTTGTCGATCACATATATAGCCTATGAGGGCACGAGCCGTCACCGTTTACCCAGCGAACAGATCAGTCGCGTTAGCAAGTCAGAGCAGTTGCACGTCAAGGTCCTCTACGACACCGCAATTCTCCAAACCATATTTATTAACTAAAATTATCGAGTATCCAGGTTCTCGGTATCAAGGGCGATCAAAGCCAGAAAAAAACTACTCCTGCGTGACCGTCACATTTAAAGTTCCTCTACCTGGTGGCGCTGGACTATGCGCCGAAAACCAGAAGAATACTGCTCCTCTGCAATGGAAATTGCATCTACCTGTCGCTTACTGTGGGGAGTGGCTAACACAACGGTCACGTAGACCAGAGGCACAGAGCTGGCCCACGTTGTCGTGGATCTCGGTTTTCATAGCAATTAATACTTTCCGAGCTTGATCGGTGTAGCGGTAGTTGTCGCCACGTTCTGGACCGGACGGAGAAAGTTAGGTAGTTAATTCGGTGATGCTTCACATATTGCCGTCGTCGATATTGAGTGCAACATAAACAACGAGAGCAAGGTCACAGACACTCATGATTGCTCCACTATAAAGTTCTCCACCAAGCGTTAAGAGCTATTACCTAGCAGGTAGATACGCTTTAACTCTGTTTGCTGTACGTTCGGGAAATCTGACAACCTAGTTTTACCGCGAACAACGTAAAACTACGAATTATTTTTGGTTATCTACATGGTGTTCTCCCTTTTCTACACCAAGTTATTTTTATCTGTTTATAGAAATGTGAATTGAAAGCTAAAGCATTGCCAAGAAGACCAGGAAGCTGGCTTGCTTTCAATGGCCTGATCAATCGAGCAACGAGACTCGTCCGACTTTCTGAGACCAAGTGCTTCCGCTAAAGTCCAACATTACTAACACGTCTGATATACGTACCCCACAGACCTTCAAAAAGTTCAAGCTCACTAGGTGACCCGGTAGATCGTTTAGCAACGAGTTAGCCACATCGCAGACTACTCGTAGGTCGTAGCAAAGAAGTGCACTTATGACGAGATCATTTGATGGCTAGTACAGTTCGTGAATCACTCTGGATATGCTACTCAAAGCTGCGAGCAGGCAATTAAGTGGTAAAGCGTGCGTCGGCTAGCTCACACAGCGATGGTTTTTCCTTCTGACAGCAGGATCGGCCATCTATAGCGAAAGTACTTAGTCGCACCAGTATGCAGAGCACCGCCCCAGTCAGTCGTCTTTACCGCCGAAGCCGCCCTCATTAACGATGTCAACGACGAGCCCCGTTGGGAAAAGCGTATTGGTCCATCACTTCACAGATTATTCTCCATATTCAGTGACGGTTTATTTACCTCCCACAGTCACGAATCCAATTGGCGCAAAGCACAAATGATCTTGATGTCATCCTTCATCAAGACAACCATAAACCTTTAATCACGACACGATCGCCGGCCAGTCAGCCACCAGCTTGTACCGTAAACCCGTTCCGCGGCGGGCCAAATGGTGTTTTGCCATTCCGTAGCCGGCCATATACTAACTCGGTGAACACGCCGATCGCATAAAACAGTACCAGTGCATTGACCGCGCCTCCGGTGACGACCAGCAACGCTAAAGACAACACGGTGAGCATCAGAATACAGTTAATAAAAACAAGACGATGACCGCGCTTCATCAACGAACGCGGCAGAAAACGGTCTTCGGCAACAAAACTGGCCAATGCGAGAAAACCATTGCAACTCGTATTGCAACCGGCAAAAAGGATGGCTGCTGTCGACATCCATACCAAAAGTACAAGGTTTTACTCATAACACTATGCCTCAAAGACCACTCGGGTAATATCGACGGATATCTCTCGCCATAGGATGTAGAGTCGGTAGTATGCGACAGTCAGGCCACACCCGCCAGTAAAAGCGAGAATGCAAGTCACCATGGCCAGCACTACCGCGCCTATAACCAAACCACTACCTTGATGAACCGGAACCACCGAAACAATTTATTGTATAACGTATTTCGTTAAACTTCAAACTAATTCACGAACAAGGCCAACTACTACAATCAGCGGCGACCACGGCTAAAAGACGTAAGCCGGCAACACAAAGGCACTCTGACCTCTCGCAATCCACACAGATTGGCCAGAAACATCGGCAAAACCACGACCACCATGATTTCCAGGTTATAGGAACCCGGCACTGGCATAGCCGAAACTACTGCCACTGTCTCTACCATCGGCTGCACGCGACAGTGACCACGTAATCGATCAACAACGTCACCACGGCAATATGCAACATCTGAGTATCAAGATTATCCCGTGCGAACACATATGACACGTCGGACCGGTGTATAGACCTTGATAATTTGTCAATACGACGCGGCCACCAACACCAGAATCAGCCAGCATGACACCGGTGACTGGAAGCAGTAAAACGAACGTGGCCATCCCAACGGTCAACGGCAACTCAATCATAACCTGTTCAGAGCCGTAAGTCGTCGTGGAAATCATATCCGGCGAAAGGACATTGAAGACAACAGGATTCGAAAATCGTTCGCACCGCAACTGGTCGGTGATCAACGGTTTTCCGAACGCGCCGCGTTTACACACATCGAAAAAACAACCATATCATCTATTTTTCAGCCAAAGTTGTTGTCAAGAATCAATGTTCCTTTTTTGGTACATAGAGTTCGGTTAGAACCTATAACCTTAGCTCACTTCGTCGGTCTGCAGAGTGGCTAGAAACAGGATGTTGTTGGTATCTTCTCAAGCTAAGCTAATATCTATGTAACAAAGCCCAGTTCTTAGTAGCGGAAGTGACAATGTGCACAACATGTAAATATTTTGCACAACAAAATGTTTGACTACCAACCAGGTCGATATATGGTATAGTACCAACGTGGTTGATTTGTATGGCAACCAATTGCAAGCTCTGTTTGTATTGCGGTATAGTAGAATTTACTGCCGTACAATAATATGATCAGAATATGGCTGTACGGCATGGGTAACTCTATTACTGGTATCGGTTAATATATACGGTTGCCCAAGTTTATAAATTAACATAACCGTAAACACAGCAACTTCTTATTCCAGATGTAGAAAAGTATTGCTATAAAACTAGTTTAGACCGACTTTATACTGGAAAAGTCTGAGCAAAATTGTTTAGATTGATGTTCCACGCAGGGGCCAAAATTATGCATCAGCATGTTATCATATTAGTGGCGACAACGTGACTAATATCGCAATCTATTTTTTCACGAGGAAAACCGATCCGGATATTCGTGTTGTGACGTCGTTGGCCAGCGAGGTACTACATGAAACGGTAGCCGACGGCGATGGACCCAGTGCGATACTTGACCTCGCCGCCCTCACGACGTCGGCGGTCGTTGAGGCATGCCTGAGACAAGACGTGCAGATGCACGCCGGTTACTTTACGGCGATGGTCGACACCACCGACGAGGTAGACCACTGTGACATCAGGGCTCCGCACCAGGCGAAAACACGTTCGCATCACTCTCAACTGTACCAAGCATTGGACGCTGCACACACCATATACAGCGAAATCAATCCTGCATTCTATCCCGTACTTGCCACCCTAGGTGCCTTAATGCTCGGCTCAACGACATTGTCGCGCTTTCGCTATAAACACCCCGGGATTTCGTGAGTGGACGTATTCTACTTCATCAACGAGACGATCACGATGGTCGGTTACGGTAACTGCAGCTTTGCCCAGCAGCCTATCTGGCTACGGATGTACGCCGTCACGTTGATGTTGGGTGGCGTAACCACCACCGCACTGCTTGTCGCTTTTGTCGCCAACGTGCTGTTGTCGCGTCGATTCGTCTGGTCGAGCGGACATCTGCGAACGTAACATTTGCGCAATCACATTATCGCCGTCGGACTGAACGCGCTTGGCATCCACGTCGTCACTGGTCTGACCGCAGCTCGATACGACGTAGTGGTGATCAAGCGCGATATAAACAACCGCTTCCTGTCAACAATGGACCAACTCGACGTACCGGCGATCTTCGGGGACGCCCCTTTACGCCAGACATTTAGAAGCGGCCTGCGTCGACCAAACCAGTGCCATAACGGTGCTGACCCGAGACAGCATGTTCAACATCGGGGTCGTACTTCGTGAAATGCTGAGCTACCAAAGTGGAAACCGCCACCAGCCGGCAGAGCGGCATCCCGCTAGTGCCGCGGGTCTACGACCTCGACTCCGCGATAGCGCAGCGGTTCGGTTCCAAAGACATTCGTTCTACTGCAGAATTAGCCTTACCGTAGTTTATTGACGCCGCGCTGGCACTGCAAATGCTGGAGATTGTTTCGGTTGGAAACCGTTCTTTATTTGATAGGAGAAATGCATGTGCAAGTCAGCAACGAACTCGATGGGCTGAAAATATTCGAGCTGTCAACGCAAACTGATGTCGTCGCGATTATCCGGGACAATTTGCCAGTCCAGCTGTACCCGGGCCGCGACGCCTTGCTCAACGCCGGCGACACCGTTTACCTTGTACATTTCCGTACCGATAACCGCTCGCTACCCTGCGTAAAGGACAGCCTACCTGGCAGCACGATGAACGCCCACCGGGAGATCAACAAATGGACGTCCGGTTTGTTGCGTAACACGGTCTGACCGGGCGACATCCAGCAGATATCAAAAGTTAGCTCGACGGCCTCGGTAACGAAAACTAACGCGCACCTCGGCGGCATCGTCGGCGACGAGGTGCGGCGGTGTCCAAACTAACGGATCCACATACCGCAGTCAGGCTTTTACACAGTTATTGTGGTCTCGAGACGCTCGATGTCATCATCGAGCGTCTCGGAACTTCCGGCGTCAAGCTCAGTACTTTCGCAACCCGCTCGGTAATCGGCTACTATTGCACTCAGCTCACCGATAACATGTGGAAGTCAGACATCCGTAACAAAGGCACCGCCGCCTGGGTGGACCAGTTCCGCTATTCTTGAGGCAGAGCCATCTCACTGACGCTGGCCTGTGTAGATTATCGCAGCACATCCAGCGAGCTTTCGTTGAACCGGAAGTTGTTAGCCGCTGAGGTTACTTCGCTGTCCTTGATGAGGTACACACCGCCGGCGAGTAAAACCCGGTGAGTAACAACGTGGTCGGATCCCCCTCGCAGATGCACCACAGAGTGGTCAGTAGCAAGCCACGCTCGGTAGCTGTGATCATGTCGACAATATCGGTCGATCCAACCGTCATAATCAGGTGTTGTCGGCAGCGACCACGGCCGGGGCATTGAACTTGGCCATCGTAGCCCGCGGATAGGCCAGCGTGTTGATCACCCCGTCGTGGCTCCATTCCACCTGACCGATTTCCATCCCGTTTTCAAACACCGACATCCTCTCTGAGGAATTGCCCACCACGACAAACGACATGCACCCCACTCCTGCGGCGAAAGGGCCAGAAAACAACGTCAGTGGCAAGTCGGTGAGCCGCTCCCCCACTCAGGTCCCACCGCCGGACACCGACAACGCGGTCCGGCCCTCCTGTGTACCCCAGCCGGCCATCGACCATGCCAGATACATCATCATATCGGCTACCATCGGTAGTGGCATGATCTTCTCGTATCGTCCCACGGGCGGCTCAACATTACGCTGTGTCCACCCGAATCTAGTCGACAGCTGCTCGAGCAAAAGATCGGTTGACACGTATACGAAATCGTGCGAGCCAACACCCAGCCAAGCAGTCGTGTCGCCCTGTTTGGCGTTGATCTCAATTGCCTCGGTGTGCTGGGTATAGCGGCGGCGCAGCCCCGTAGACGACGCCAAGAACGTCGTCAAGCCACTGTGATGCGCATAGCCGTACAACAATGTCGGTGTCGCGGAACTCCCGGCTCAATGAGCTGGTGACATCGGGGAATACTTCAGCTCCGGTTCCAGACACCACAAGCATCCCAATCGTCGGGCGCCCCGACACCGGCCAACAGTGACGCAACATCGCCGGCCTCTGGTGCAGATCGGAACGTCTCTTGAGATGCAGCCACCAACTCGGGAATCACTAGTGGATTCACTTCTGCCGATACCACCGTACCAGCGGAAACGATATCATCTTGATGTACAGACAAAATAACAGCCACGCTTTGATTGACCAAAACTGCATTGGTAGCGATCGAATTGCCCATCCAGCGCAAGGTCGCTTTGACACGGCCAGTAACCATCACCATGGTCTCTTCAGCCCGGTCAGATTGCACCCGGCCTGGTCTAGAACAAGATTGACGACATGCTGCACAGTGATCATCGGCCACCCTCGGTACGAATGTTGAGTACGTCAACGTCTCGGAATAGCGCAGACGGACAACCGTGGTTCACGATAGCCACCTAGCCAGGCTGGACCTGTCCGCAATTGAATGCGCTGGCAAACAGCCAGGTCGACGAGCCGTCCACGGTTTCCATAGTAATTCCAGAAATCGGTAGTGGTGGCCTGATACGCAACGTCGCGTAGCTGACTATCTAACCGACCATCTCAGATATAGAAGAACCGCTGTACGGTGAAATGAAAGTTATAGCGCTGCATATCAATCGACCATGACTTGTCGCCGACGATATAGATGCCGTCACTAACCCAAGCGATCAGGTCAGCGATAGTAATCTTGTCGGGGCCGGGCTGCAGCGATACATTGACCATCCACTGAATCGGCACGTGATGTGATGAATCGACAGACGAGCATCCATTTGAGTGCGACTGCCCCAGCCGTGCGGCGAAGACTCGTTCGAACTAATAGCCAACGAACACCCCATCACGCACCAGGTCCCAGCACTACGCAGTCACGCTACCATCGTCGTAACTGAAGCTGACTAGGCAGAACTCGACCGTATGGTCGGTTGTAACTTTCATCACCGGCGAGCTATATTGCATAGTTCCCAGTTTGTCGGGTATAGCGCACCAAATTTCAGCCTAAGCGGCCTTATAGCCAATAGTACAATTGGATTCGATTACATGGCATACGGATTCGTGAATAGCCAGCAACAGGCTGGCTGGGTCGATCACTAAAGCCCTTAGGCCCTGGGGTCACGCGGGATGACTTGGCCTTTGCAGCCAACAACGACGACAGCTGCGTGAGCTCGTCGGTCTAGTTCCACAGTTCATCGTCAGCTAGCGCTTTCCAGCCCCGGGCCGTCAGCGACACCAGCGTGCGCATCGAATCCAAACCGCCCGCCGCAGCGTCCACCGTCACCGCCTCCAAGGAGGGCATTACCCGCACCCATCGTTGTGCTATTTACAATCGGAGAATAACTCCTCTTTGACTACCAGCAAACCAGCCGACCACGCAGTCAATACCATCAGCATCAAACAACCGCCAAGAAAACTCCTCGAACACAGCAAGCTTGTCCACCGCAGAGATGCTGAACGAGTCGATCCGATAAGTCGACACCCAACTAACGTTAGCGTAGACTGGCTCGGGCGCAAGCTCGACATGCTCGCTGTTGAGCGCCGCGAACGTGGTGACCACCCGTACTACGTGGCGCGCGGTGCCGACTGCCACGAAGGACGTCAACTCGGGATGCGAGGCGCGAACCCCCAGAAGCCGTCCGCGATTACCCGTATCGCCCACGACTAGCCACCGCGATCTCCAACTCGCCGTCACGGAACGTAATGATCTCAGCGTAGAGACGGTGAATGCGCAGGTTGGTATAGCTGACCCCGGCCGCAGTGGCCGCCGACAATGCGGCTTCGGCCAACTTCTAGCGCGGCAGATCCAAGAAGTCAGGCATCAACCCCAGGTTGATATCACGGACACACCGTAACGACAGCCCATTTGCGCCCGCTTTAATATCTCCATGACCCGTACCGGCGACGATGCAGAGCGAAGCAATTGAGTGAAGAGCGACGCACATGACCCGAGCTGTAGCAAGCAGTCAACCTCGACCCATCGCATTGGCCTACGTCCTGCTGGCACCCAGTCTGCTTGGTGTGGCAGTCTTCCTATTGCTACCAATCATCCTGGCGCTGTGGCTGAGCATGTTCCGGTGGGACTTGCTGGGGCCTTTACATTACGTCGGTCTTGCCAACTGGCAGTCGGTGCTGGCTGACGGTGACTTCGCTAATTCACTAATTGTCACGGCCGTATTCGTAGCGATCGTGGTACCCACTCAGACAGTACTCGGCCTGCTGACCGCGACAATATTGGCCCGCCAACTTCCGGGCACCGGCGTGTTTCGCACACTATATACACTGCCTTGGATCTGCGCTCCGTCGGCAATCGCGGTGTTGTGGCGATGGATCCTTGCTCCCACCGACGGCGCAGTCAGCACGGTCCTGGGACATCGCATCGAATGGCTCTCCGATCCCAGCCTTGCACTACCGGTCGTTTCAGCGGTCGTCGTTTGGGCTAATGTCGGCTATGTCTCGTTATTGTTCCTCGCCGGACTGCTAGCTATCCCAGATAATATCCACGCGGCCGCGCGCACCGACGGTGCCGATGCCTGGCAGCAGTTCTGGCATATCACCCTGCCGATGCTGCGGCCGACGATGTTTTTTGTGTTGATTACCGGAATCGTCAGCACAGCACAGACCTTCGACACCGTTTATGCGCTGACCGACGGGGGGCCGTATGGCCACACCGACCTGGTAGCGCACCGCATCTATGCCGAGGCGTTTGACTCCGCAACTATCGGGCGAGCATCGGTTATGGCGGTTTTACTGTTCGTCATTCTGCTCGGCGTCACCGCCATTCAGCATTTGCACTTCCGTCGGTGGACCAGTTATGAACTCACGTAGCCGCCTTTCCAACACTGTCATCTACACCGTCCTGGCAGTCGGTGCGCTGATCACCCTGGCGCCATTCGCGCTTGGTTTACTCACCTCGTTCACGTCGACTCACCAATTTATGACCAGTATGCCGCTACAGTTTCCACGGCCGCCCACGCTGGACAACTACGCCGGCCTCTCCAGTGCTGGATTTCTGCGCGCAACCGCGGTGACCGCGTTGATGACAGCGGTGGTTCTACTTGGCCAGCTGACCTTCTCAGTGTTCGCTGGCTATGCGTTCGCACGGCTGCAGTTTCCCGGGCGCGATGCCCTGTTTTGGGTCTATATCGCAACACTAATGGTGCCAGCGACGGTCACCGTGGTGCCACTGTATCTGATGATGGCCCAAGTCGGCCTTCGTAATACATTTTGGGCGCTGGTTCTGCCGTTTATTTTTGGATCCCCGTACGCAATTCTCCTGCTGCGCGAGCACTTTCGCACCATCCCGAACGATTTGATCAACGCAGCCCGCCTCGACGGTGCTAACACGCTGGACGTGATCGTGCATGTCGTGATTCCATCCAGCCGCCCGGCTTTAGTGACGTTAGCACTCATCACTGTGGTCTCGCAGTGGAATAATTTCATGTGGCCGCTGGTGATCACCAGTGGCCACAAGTGGCGTGTGCTTACAGTTGCAACCGCTGACCTACAGTCCCGATTCAACGCCCAGTGGACACTTGTGATGGCTGCGACTGCAGTCGCCATCCTGCCCCTGATCATACTTTTCGTTGGTTTCCAGCGGCACATCGTCTCATCGACCGTCGTGTCGGGGCTGAAATGAGTGTATATGAGTTTAGCACCGAGATTGCCGTAAAATTATGATCTTTGCAGATCCACAACCATCACGGCAATCTCAACGGGCAGGTAGGAACACAACGTGATCCGGCCTCGCTACTCAACACTGATCGCTGCAACGCTAACGTTAGTCACCGTTCTGTTGGGCGTAACAGCGATGTTGATGGATTGGTCAGGAGGACAGCCACGTGACCACAAGGTCGTTGTTACGGTGCGCCTCTGGGCGGACCAGATTGCCGCAGCATATACTCAATCTTTCCAAGCCTTCACCCGTACGCATCCCAATATCGAGGTGCGCACCAATACGGTTGCCTACTCGACGTATTTCAACACCCTGCGCACTGATATAGCCGGCGGCAGTGCTGACGATATCTTCTGGCTATCAAGCGCTTACCTCGCCACATACGCTGATAGTGGTCGATTGATGAACATTAGTATGACGCTGAGTAAAGAGGCTGCCTCAGGCTGGGAGCCAGCAATAGTAGACCAGTTCACTCGGGGCGGTGCGCTATGGGGTGTACCGCAGTTGACCGATGCTGGCATTGCCGTGTTCTACAATGCCGACCTGCTTGCTGCCGCCGGCATTGACCCGGTCCAGCTCAACCACATGCGATGGACTCCCAGCGGTGACGATACCTTGCGCCCCTTGCTCGCTCGACTCACCCTAGATGACAATGGAAATACCGCAAAAACACCGGGTTTCGACTCAGGACGAGTCCGTCAGTGGGGGTACAACGCGGCCAACGACGCCCAGGCCATCTACCTCAACTACATCGGATCAGCCGGAGGAGTATTCCAGCGCGGCGACGAGTTCGCCTTCAATAACCCCCCCGCAATTGAGGCCTTCCAGTACCTGGTCAGTCTGATCAACGACGACCACGTGGCGCCACCGGCCTCAGACACCAACGACAACAGTGATTTTTCACTAAACCAATTTTTAGCCGGCAGGATGGCTCTTTTCCAGTCCGGAACCTACAACCTGGCATCAATAGCCTGCGAGGCCCGGTTCCGTTGGGGTGTCGCGATGTTGCCAGCTGGCCCACAAGGCCGGGTGAGCGTTATAAACGGTATTGCTGCAGCTGGTAATTCGGCGACCAAACATCCGGATGCAGTGCGTCAGGTATTGGCCTGGATGGGCGGCAAGGAGGGCAACGCGTACCTGGGTCGTCAGGGTGCCGCCATTCCAGCAGTGCGGTCAGCTCAGCCAGTCTACTTCGACTACTGGGCCGGGAAAGGTGTAAATATCGCGCCCTTTTTCTCGGTGCTAGACGACCCCCACATTCCGGCTCCGGGCGGCGCCGGCTTTCCCGCCGGAGACGACGCATTGCAAAGCTATTTCAACAAAATGTTTCTCGGTCGCGGCGATGTCGCGACAATCCTGAGTCAGGCTCAGGCGGCAGCCAACACCGCAGCTCACCGCTAACCGGGAAACACCAGAACCGGAACCGAGCTGTGGCGGATGATCTTGTCGATTTCGTTCATGGACCAAACTTAGGCAGCGGTGTGCAAGATCGTCTCGAGCACCACCGCAGTGCTGCTGGCAGCGACCGCAACCGCCAATGTCACCCAGTCCGCCAGTTTCGGCCGGGCCGGATAGGCGGATAGGCGACCTATGCCGCCACGGGCGGTGATCGCATCGCCCATTTCGTCAGCGCGTCGCAACGTCACGGTGATAGCAGCGGCGAGCAGGTCGATCAGCTCCCTGGAGTACCGCTGTCGACGAGCCTTACGGCTGCGCGGAATTTGCTTGGGACGCAACCGGCGAGCCGCGTAGAGCACCTGGAACTCGCCAATCAGCATCGGGAAAGCGCGCAGCGCGAGTGCCACAGCCACCGCCCACTCGTCGACCGGGATCCGCAATATCCGCAACGGACGGCCCAACATCGCTATCGCCGGTCCGATTTCGGCGACATTGGTGGTCCACGACACCATCGCCCCCAGCCCAAGTAACACCACCGACCACGCTGTGACGCGCAGGAAATTCAACACTCCACCAAATCCGATGTCGACTCCACCCATTGAGATCACCGGACTGCCACCGGCCAACGCAGCAGTGAAACCCCCTAAGGCAACAACGATCCACAACCAGTGCGGTATCGACGGCAGCACGCCACGTGGAATGCGCGCGATCCGGGCCGCCACGATCACCAGCGTCGCCACCAACCCGATCGTCACCCAACCTGGATAGCAGGTCAGTAGCACCTCCACACCGAAAACAACCAGCAATTTGGTGCCGGCCCACAAATCGTGGATAACCGAAGTCCCGGGTATCGGAACCAGCAACACAACCGGACGAGGGCGGCGCCGGATGACATGGGATTCGGATACCGGGGTTGAGATCATGCCGCACCGCCCGCCGCGGTCGATGCCGATTCCAACGCGCCAGCACGCAAATGCAAGGTGCGCGGGCACACATCCTCCAGCCCGACGAAGTCATGGGAAATAACAACCACCGTCAAACCCTGCTCACGGCGCAGGACTTCCAGCAGCCGCAGCAAACCACGCTGGCTAACCGCATCCAACCCGGCCAACGGCTCATCGAGGATCAACGCGCGCGGCGAACGTGCCAGGAGCCCAGCCAGTACCACACGTCGCATCTGGCCCCCGCTGAGCTGGTCGATGCGCCGCTTAGCCAGGGCGGGATCCAGTCCGACAATACGCAGTGCGGCAATCACACGGTCTTCATCACCGGGCGAAAAGCCTGCCGCCGAAGCCACTTCCAGATCGACGCGACTCCGCATCAACTGTAACCTGGCGGCCTGGAAAGATAATGCCACCGCACCGACTTGCTCATGAGTGGGCCGGCCATCGACTAGGCATGCTCCGGTTGTGGGAACCGTCAAGCCGGCCATGATCCACGCCAGTGTTGACTTACCCGAGCCATTACCGCCGTGGATCAGCACCCCGTCGCCCTGTTCAATCACGAAGCTAATATTGCGTAGCGCGGTCTTGGCCCATGGGGTACCACTGCCATATTCGTGGCCAACATCTACGAGTTCGAGCACCGAGGTGGGCGAGCTGATATCCACCGCGACGGTCGATACCGGCAGCGCAGCGGTCTCAACCATGCCGACGTCGTCGGGTGAATCACTGAGGTTGATCGTTCGGTCGGCAGTATCGGCTTCGTTGTTGTAGTGCGTGATGTGTACCAAGGCAGTACGGTGTCGTTGAGTGAGACCGGACAACACATCCAGCAAAGCATCCCGGCCCTGCTTGTCAACCATGCTGGTGACCTCGTCAGCGATCAGCAGCGCCGGCTCCCGGGCCAAGGCCGCCGCCAGTGCAAGGCGCTGCAGTTCACCGCCGGAGAGGCTGCCGGTGTCACGTTCGGCAAGTGCTTCGAGGCCCACTTCCCTGAGTAATCGGCCAACGTCGACATCGGTTCCCGGCGGCAGTCCCCACACCACATCGTCGGCGACCCAGGTGCCCAGAACCTGGCTTTCTGGGTGCTGCAGGACGACCGCCGTGCCGCCAAGCTTGCCCAGGCCCACCGCGCCCGGGCGATCCACCGTGCCCGATGTCGGTTCCCGGCCGGCCAGGACTAGCATCAGTGTAGTCTTCCCGGAACCGTTAGAGCCGGTGACCGCCACATGTTCACCGGCCTGCAGGTCCATGCTAACCTCACTAAGCGCATCGTGACTGGCGCGAGGATAACGAAAGCGCACCTTGTCCAGCCGCACCGGAACCGGCCCGATCGGAGCATCCTCCTTGCCACCGGCCCGGCAAGTGGTCGGGACATCCAGTTTATGGACGTCGGGAATGCCCCGCATCCGCTCCAGCACGCGCGACAACGCCCACCAACCGATCAACGACACAACCAGAATCGCAATAACAAAATAGCCGAGCAGCATCCACGGCCAGTACTGCAGCCCGTCGGCAAAATACCGCTTTAGCTGGACCGCGACCCACGGCAGATGCATCCAAGTCAAGGTGGCCACGATGCCGTCTACGTTTGCGGTCATCACTTTAAAGATCAAGTGCCGCAGCCGGACCAGCACCGCCAGCGCGGAAACATTAACGGTGCCGAAGGCGAATCCAGCGACCAGGGCCACAGCAATCACCGTTGCTGTGCCCCGGCCTCTACGTTTGACGACTCCGGTCAGTCCTCCAATATAGACGCTGTTGACAACTGCCATGAAACCGCCCAGCCCAGCGATCAAAAAGGCAACTACTCCGGCCGCAACCATCGCAGCCATCAACACACGGAAGCGGTAACGATAGGCTAACAGGCCCATGGGCACGGTACCCAGAAGCGCCAAGCCGGCTGCGAAAGGGACGACAACCGAGACGATCGCAGTAACCGCGCATAAGCCTGCCAAGACCGAAGCCTGCGCTAATTCGCCCGGTTGCAACGACCCGCTCCGATGATGCACATGGAGCGAGTCGAAGGCGGTCATTTTATCGATTGTGCCAGAACCTAGCGCCAAGTCCGTCGCAGCGCACCGACCCGGCTAGGTGTTCCAGGGCTAGCATCGCCCCGATGATCTCGTATAGCAAAGCTATGTAACGATAGCTGCATAAATCCCTCTGCCGCGACCCAACAACTCCGAGGTCAGCGAACCTACAAACATTAAGCCTCAAAAAAGTTTGGGCGCGGGATCTACTCGCGATGGTCGCGCGGCCCACCCAGTTGACCACACAGCGCATCCAAATGCCATTGTCTTCGGCACAGACCAGACTGCTAAAGACTATCGAAACCAACGGTGAAGCCCGCATCGGTGACCTGACCGCCGCCGGTCATCGTTCGCAGCCAACGATGACCATGCAGGTACGACGGCTTGAGGCTGTCGGCCTGGTGACCCGAACCGTCACCCCCGGAGATGGCCGTGCAGTCCGAATCCGCATCACGTCCCAGCGGATTCACACACTGACCGCGATCCGTGCCGACCACGCCGCCGCTATCAAACCGCAACTGGCCCGGCTCGAACCGGCAGACCGCCAGGGTGCTGGCTAGACGCGGTTGTGGTGTTATGCCGCCTTCTGGAGACTACGATCAACCCGATCGTTTAGTGGATCAAGCGCCGGCAGCGGGTAGCCATTTAGCTTGACGCGCACGGAGACCGGTGAGGAAAGGCAGCGGCCATGCAGACCAAGACGTCCACCTCTCCACCGTCTCCGTTGACCGTCTGGGTCGAATTGATGAAGCACGTCTTCCTCCCTGGCCGCGACGTGAATGTAGAACACGACAGCCGGTGCGATATCCTGATTGGACTGCCTCAGCAATGCAGCTGCAGGACCGCAGACAACACAGCGCGGCCTGGTGTTACGGTATCACGGTAGCCATTGGGGTTAGCCGTCGACGGGAGCGCACACGACATCTTCGTTGACAGCGCCCAGAGGTCAGCGGTCAACATCTGCAACGGCCAGATGATCACACTGGGTAATCCGCATCGGGAGCCACCGCCGATTTTCCACGTCGGCCGTTCAACCGGCTTACCCCTTGCGACCTACCGCAGCAAAACACAGATTAGGTCAAATCATCCCACGTCGATACGCGCGTGGTGCTTACGGATGTGTCATTTACGACGCCTGCAGGTACATATTAGCCGCGGTTATTTGGGCCGTCGGTGGCCGCAGCTCCATATTGCTCGGTCTGCTCGCCGGCACCAGAGACCTCAGTTTCAGCGTAATCACCTTGAACGACCACGACGTGCATACCGAGCGGAAGTCGATGTGCACCCGCATCGGGATAGTGACCAGCAACGACCGCGCGCACCAACAGCTCACCGTAAATGAGCCCTGAGATGCGCCGCCGAATGACGACTGCCGCCGGACACCGCGCTCAACCAGCGCCGTCGGATGGTAAGCTAGATTGTCAACGAACGCGAGCTGACCGTGCACCGTACTAGCCAGATCGACAAACTGTCACCCGAGATGCGTCGGTGCGTATCGATGGCGATCGAACTCATAACCAGAGCCACGCTACTGGTGATAGAGGATCTGACCGGCAGGCTAGATGTACCGCAAGCAAATCACTTGATGGCGATTTGCGGTACCAGGCCCATCTTAGGATGCGTCGTCGTGATGGTTCTGCCATTGTAGACGTCGCTCACCCACCTGAACATGTGCGACCAGGTGGTGCTGCTTACCTCTGCGGGCGCCGTAGCCTTTGCCGGGTTGCTGCTGCAGATTCAGTCGGCAATGGGAATCACCGATTAGCTGGTTGTCCTTGACACGGGTACACGCCAATGCCAACAGTGCTTACCAACCGGCCCCTGTTGGCGGTGGCTAAGCTTGGGCCACCTCTACCCGAGCCGAACTTGCCTCAAAGCGGCAAATCCGATTAGTGGCCCGCCTGCTCATCGCCGACCTCGTTGACTTTGTCTGCCTGGCATCGACAACGGCTGCATTAGGTTCGACCATGTCCGCGTCCCACGATAAAACCTGCTGAACAAGTACGGCGACATCGCACCAGATGGCACTTATCAGCTCGCCAATCGACAACTCGAGCCACCGGTTCTTAACCATGATCGACACGCTGATCTGCAGCCGGGCCACGGTGGGTGGCAGGTCCACCATCCAGGTTGAACTCTACATCGCCATCCGACATATGCGTTAGAAAGCAAGTAATTCAGTGCTCCCGGCAGCGGTAAAGTGCTGACCATGGACTACCTGGTGCACCGGCGTATACTGTTTCCATTTGATAGTGTGTTCTTACGAGTTGTAATTCGCCCAGAACTAGTTTGCCACAAGCTGCATACGTCCGACGTCACCAAGGCCGATGAACAACGCGGTCTGGAAGCGCATACCGCCAGGGCTGAACGCAGCTAAGATTTAACAACGCTTGACGAGCCCACCAAGGAAGACCAGGAAGCATACAGCGGCACAGGCTATATGCCCGAAAACCAACTGATCCCGCTCCAGACCGACACCGACGTGTTTACCACATTTCGAAGGCGACAGCCATATACTAGTCTAGTTATCTTTAGTGATCAAAGAGCTGCTTACCGCCTACATATGACGACATCAGCAGCATGAGCCCGGTCGAATAGGTGCGCTTCACCGCCAACGGTGTCAGTGAGTGGATAATGAAACACACAACAGTCGAAGCTATTTTGCAGAGAATATTGTGGACGCCCGCCAAGACAGCGAAGAGGAGGATGGCCTAATTAACCGCAGCACCCGAGTCACTAATATTTGAGGAGCGCGTAGACTACCTGTTGTCATCCGCCGTATGCCAGCTGCAGGCCAAATCCAAAGAGGCGTAGGCTTTTGACTTATTCAACGCCGTCGTGCAGGATCATGTGCTGTACACGGCAAGCGTGCACATCGATCGAGTAGTGCTGGAAGCTTTTGTCGCCAAGATCGAATCCTGCAGCCCGCAAGCTGCTGGCCATCGTGTGCGAGCTGTATACATTGTCAGTGATCGAGGAAGATAAGGCGTAGTGTATCGAGTATCGGTACCCTTCCCCCGAGCGAGTTAAGGCAGTCCCTCAGGGGATCAACGGGCGATGCCGGACGCTGCGGCCGCATACCAAGACGGTGGTCGACGGCTTGGGGATCCCAAAGCAGTATACGTTACAGAGAGATGCTGTACTCCAAAAATCGGCTCGTCTAAACCTCGGCACCAATCAGCTCCACCGGCTGCGATACCAGCCGAAAGCACACTGGCCACATAGCCATGCACCCGCCTGACAGTGGTCGACGCATATACATCTACATTTTCACTTTACCAGGTCAGGACAAAACTGATTACAGTATAACACAACATGAAGATCCAAAATACCGAGGTCACCCCGCCAATGTTAAGGTCGGACTCCTACAACGCCAGGTCGATCTCGACGCCGCCAGAGTGCGCCGACCCCCGCGACGAAACCAAGGATAATCCCTGAAATGACCCGTGACCAGTCGTGGCGCTCGACGCCGTTAATCCCCAGGGAATAGCTGCAGGCCTCGAAAATTGTCGGAATCATCTTGTATACCGAGTCATTGACCAACCAGGACAAGATGCACAGGGTTGATGAATCCAGCGAATTAGCTGGCCGTTATACCTCCCCTGATCGGGTCCCGTGTGAACCCTTGATTGTGCCCAGTACATTCAGCAATAAAAGCCATGGCACCAAGGACCACCGGAGTGATGCGACCTCCCGCCGAGTTGGCAGGTTAGCTCATCACCCCAAACACCGGGCTACCGTGGCCAGCGTCGGTCCGATGAATACTAACTCAACGATGTGCAGCGCGACCTGAGGTGTACTTTGTCTGCTAGCAACGAAGTTGGTTTCCAGCACCTGGCTGAATGCGAACGAGAAACCGATGAACGAGCCGAAACTTGCTAAGTAGAGAAGTAGAACAGCGCGAGCACCCAGCTGTCGCAAGTAGAAACCACCGCGGACAGGATCGACCGGACGCGAGTTACCTCGACACGGTGGTGCTCGATGTTGTTCATGAACAACATCGCTCTGATCCCGGCAACTATCAACAGCACCACATAACGTCTGCACACAACGTAAGACTTTCAGGCACCTACGCTGGCGATGACCAAGCATCTCAACCACCTGGATCATCGGCACTCCAAGATTGTCAACCCTACCAGCGAACACGAGCACCTCACACTTGAACCGATGCGGGTAGAAGGCGTTGGCGTTCGTCATCGACGCCGTGAAATTGCCGCCACCTAATCCGGTCAGTGTCGCACACACCAAATAAGGCCACAGCGATAATCCCAGATGGGCCAACAGCGCCATCACCGAGAAAACCGCCTAATTATGGCCACCGAAGATCGCAGTGGCCAACGAGTACGGCATCCGCAGGCACGCCTCACACCAGGGTCACGGTGGTGGCGAGCAGAAACTTGTCGGCCACAGAAAAGCCGTATAAGGCCTTGGGCATGAACAGCTCCATCACCACAACCAGAACGTCCGCACCGAATACCTCAGGCGGACGGTCAGAACCGATCAGAGCAAGTTGCGCCGGACGACGATTTTGTTGCCGGCCTCCCAAGCCGCTTGATCCTCGGGATCCCAATGCGAGATGCGACACGCACTACCCCGCATACAGCCGGAAAAGACTCAGCTTTGGACCATTCCGATGGTCAGTGATACAACTCTTGATCTGCGACCGGAGCTGCGCGGCGACTCCTCACCTTGCAGCAGCACCTTGCTGGTCCATCACCCTCCTTAACCCAGCCGCGTATGCAGCCACGGCCTCCCAGAGTGGGAAACTTGCGGACACGAAGCACATCCCGGAAAGCCTGAAACTCCTGAAGAACTCCTGTAGAATTTCCAAAAGCGCTGCGTATCGGGGTGCACCGGCTGCGCCGAAAAAGTCCGTGCATCAAAACTACTGATGCGGGATCGCGCCGAGGGTTTGCAACTTGCCGTCGGATCCGATCCGGAATCGCACTGTGCCAATACCGTTCGGGCAGCACGGATGCTCATTGTCAACCTGCCACCGATACTGAATCGTCACCGTATCGTCGCCGGGAGGCAGCACAGTTATGTAAGGCTTCGGGTTCGGGGTCGGTGTACCCAATGGGGTGTTGTGGTCGAAAAACAACAACTGCTGGGGAGTCGACTCGGTGGCAATGCTGGGGATGATCTGCACCCAGTATAAACGGCAGTTCCGGGTATGTCCCCGGGCGATTTCGACCCAGACCGATCCAGGTGTCAGGATCGGAACCATGGCGGTGGTCTGCTGCACTGTCTGGGTCGTCGGTCCGTCGGAAATTTTGCACGTGTCAGGTGGTGGTGGTGGTGTCTGTGGCTTCCAACCGCATCCGGCACTAGCCAGACCTAGACACAGACTCAGCAACATCACGACCAAACGACGACACACTCCGCGAGCTTAGCGAAGCCTAGGAAGCCGCCTTTTTCCTCGTCGAAGCCCAAGCGATGACCCCGGACTCGACGATCTACATTCAGTGGTATTTCAGATATTACCAATCAGCCCACGTTGGTACCATCCCCTGCGATTCGACGCACCGCGTTGATAAAAACGTCGACCTCGTTAAACGTGTTGTAGAAAGCGAACGAAAAGCGAACAGTGTCCTCTTAACCCGAGGCGCCGCAGAATTGGCTGTGCGCAATGATTACCGGCACACACCGCAATCCCTTCGGCACTGAGCGCCTTGCCCACCTCGATCGGCTCATGTCCGGCCAGAAAGCAGCGCGTACTCATGGGACACACTATGCTTGATGTAATACAATGCTTCTCCCAGCCCGACAACGTCGGCAATGTTGCCGGTAACGGCCTCGAACTTGTTGGACGGACCGCGGTAGAGCGACCGTTCCAGCGTCACATCGGCGATCATGTTGCCGCCGCACTACTACAGCTGTATCTCCGTCAGCACGTCCTCGCAACCGTAGAGCACACCGATCCCAACAGGGTTGTAAATCGTATGTCCGGAAAGCGCGAAGAAATCGACGCTAAGCCCGGAAATCAGCAGATGCGGAATCGACTGCACGCCGTCGATCAGCACCCACGCACCGTAGCGATAGCCTAACTCGACGATCGTCTCAACTGGCGTCACCGTGGCCAACGCATTCGACACCTGAGTCATGGCCACCAACTTCGTTCTGGGCCCGAGGAGAACCTCGAATTCCGACATCAACACATTGCCTGCATCTTCCATTGGCGCGACGTTTAGGATTGTGCCAGTTTGTTGCTAAAGTAGTTGCCACAGAACAATATTGGCGTTATGTTCGAGGTGAGAGATAACTATCTCATCACCAGGTCGCAGATACTTACCACCCCACGCATAAGCAACCATATTGATTGCTTCGGTGGTGCCGCGCACAAAAACGATTTCTTCAGACTTGGCCGCGCTATCGTCGACGGTGAGCTTGCCCTTGGACATTCCACTACCGGTAATCACTGCGGTACGCCCAGTACAAAACGAAATGATGCCGGCCGTGCTCGGTATCCAGTCGCGCACATAGAGACCCAATGTGACGCTGACGATCTGTCACCCAATGACAGCAGCGGGTGACGACACGTTCTGAAGCCGATCTGCAACACCGTTATCCACCAAACTATTCTCGGTTATGATCGCGGTCATCAGTTAAGATTGGGTGACATCGAAGGCAGAACGGAAGGCTGGAGTGCGATCCGGAGCCGTGGCGACTCCATTGACATGGGTGATTTAACCCGTGGTTCGTTCTTCGACGACGATCTCGCTTCCGGTCGCGGTGGTCGTATCACACGTCGAGTCAGGCGCAACCACGATGAACGGAATGCCATGCCGGTGCACAGCGGAGTGCCAGGCCATAGATGCCGATCCTGTTGGCGACCGAACCATCGGTGACGATGCGGTCAGCCGGGCCCTCTGCAGCAGCGAGCGTGTCGAGCCAACCAAGACCGTCTCAGGCCAGACCGCGCACGCAGGACCCAAAGCGCGCCGAGTGCGGTACCGAATGCAGTCGTGGCCAATCACCTGATGTTGTAGTGAGTCAGAACGCCCAGCCGCCAACCCGTACACAACCGCTGGATGAGATCCGTCGCATGAGCCGGGGCAACCCCCGGTTGACCTGGGTGTCCTCGTTCAACAGCCGCAGGGTCTTACTCCAGCACGGCCCTGCGATCCGTCGGACAACTGGGCTAGCACCCATCGCACACCCCACCCCAGATTCACCGCGGTGGACCGTGCCGCGACAACTCTCACGGCGGCCAGCTCAACCTTTCGTTATTAGCCAGGTGCGCCAAAGCCGCCAACGCCACCCCGAACGAGCCGGACACTCCAATCGTTGGTGCTCTCCGCATCGCCAGGGTTTTGATCACCTCAATGGGCTCGCCGATCGTGGCAATCCGCAAGTGTCGCAGCTAGCATTGATCTATGACGCCCAGTGCGCCATCGGTCCGCGCAATCGAACTCTGCGCACTGGGCGCAAACCACGACTCAGCTGTCACCACGCCAAACATCACAACCACAAATCCGATCTCACCACCAGACTTTGGCTCTACTACACTAGAGTTCCGAGCTAGACACACCCACTCATCTACGACGCTGGGCACCGGACCGTAATACCCGGATGGCGGCTTTCAAAAGCTCGTCAAGATAACCTTAATCTCGGCCAGCGTTGCCATGATCTCACATACCAACGGAAGTTTTAATAAGCGACGCCCGCACACCGCTAATCCTAGTAGAGACGTCCTCATCAACCCGCAACCGTGGAGTGGGCTTCACTCACCAGGAGTGGCGATGACTAGGGCTGACCGGCCGACTTTCGTCGGCCGTGCTAACGCTGGAACAATAAGTCGACCGCGTCTGGGCTCGATTGCAAAGCGTCGCAACTGACCTGTGCCGTAACGTACTGACTTGAACAGCTTGCATTACCGACACAAACTGCTCTAATTCAAGGTGCTGACCAACCATTTGCCGGAGCTGATGCCGGTGGTCTACACACTTACCTTCGGTGAGGCGATCCAACACTCCTCTGATAAATACCGTGGGTAGCGGGGACTCTTTCTGATCATCAACGAACCAGATGACATCACCGCAGCCTTCCAAACCTTTGAATTTAGGACCCAACGACATCGACTTTATTATTTGCACCAACACCGAGACCATCCTAGGGATCAGCGATTGGGGCGTGGATAGCATCCAAATCGCAGCGGGCAAACTGGCACTCTGTAACGCCGGCGACGAAATCGATCCACGTCGCTCCCTGGCGGTGTCTCTTGATGTCGGAACTGATAATGAACCACTGCGGCAAGATCCATCCTAATCTCGACAACCGCCACGTGCAGCACACATACGATGAATTAATCAAACGCTAGATCGCGAACCGGCTGCTTCCGCACGCGGCTCTGCATTTTGAGGACTTCGAGCTAATAAACGCACAGAATACCTTACGGACCTATGGTGGCAACTACTGCGCGTTCAACGATGACGCGCAGCAAGATACTGGTGACCGTTGTCTTCGGAGCCGGGAGCACCGCGGTTGGTGTTGCCGAATGGACGATCTGCGCGATTTTCAGGTGCCCCATACTAAGAACCGTCGATAGCTCGAGGTGGCCGCTGGGGAGCGGGTCGGACGGGTCAACGCGATCGAGATATCGAGACAACGTCACCGACACTCCTGCTCGGTTGTTCGACGGTGTTCGGTACGTTAGCCTGAGAGCTTGGCGAGACGATGGCGGTGTCCTGCGAACGACCTAATGATCTTCCCATATGTTCAACCCACTCTTACGCGTGAAAACCATACCGGCTAACATTTTCAACTGGTAGAATAGTTATGGCGTTGATTGCTGATGGCAGCCCGGTCGCCCCTGTAGAACACGACGAGCACACCACCTTCACCATTGGCCAGGTCAGAAATGAGCTGGTAGTTCCCGGACTCGGAATGTAGAGTCAGTGGCAGGCTGCTAACCCAGGGAATGCTGCACGCTGCAGCCAAGGACATTGCCCGTCAGGGTGGTCTGACCAATCTGGGAGATTCGCGGTTGCCGTATGCGAGCAACCTATGCGCCATCTAGAATGCGGTCACTACAGTTGTCTATGACGCGGCCGTCGACGACAGAGTAGCGACTGCAATCTACACCGATATCGCGTAATCCGTCTGCGACGCCACGTGACGACCGGTGTATGAGGCCCTCGCCAACAGCATGCCAGGTGTGCTGTAGACCACAGCTCCCCCGGGAGGACTCGAACCTCCAACCGTTCGGTTAACAGCCGAATGCTCTGCCTAATTGAGCTACAGGGGACCGCTCAGTCCACGCGAACGATGGCATAGATCGCAGGATAACTCTAGCGTACTGGCCTACCCGCACCTAGAGTGGTACCAGGCCGCTTACTCTGGGCCGCTCGGCTAACCGGATTGGGCGCGCACGCATCCCGGTGTGTGAGGCAGGATGGAGCCAACCGCACAGTCGTGGGAGGAATGCTTTGATCCGGTATATCATCGTGCTTGGACTGGGTTACGTGCTGGGTGCAAAAGCTGGTCGCCGCCGCTACGAGCAGCTCGTCGGTACGTATCGCGCGCTTACCAATAGCCCCATTGCCAAGTCGATGATCGAAGGGGGGCGCCGTAAGGTCGCGAATCGGATCTCACCTGACGCGGGGCTTGTGACACTAACCGAAATCGACAAACAGACTACCATTGTCGAACGCCCCGCCGAGTGGCGAGCGAACGGTGCGAACTGAGGCCAACAACACCTCAAGCGTTCAGATCGTCGCCACTGGCTTGCTCCAACAGGCTGCGACGATAGGATTCCATGGCAACCAGGTCGCCGAACAGCTCATGATACTCATCGCCCTGGTCAATCGGCGACATGCGCTGCAACTTGGACTTCACCTCGGCGATCTGCCAGCCCATCCACACTTCCTGCAGACGAGCCAACACCCCGTTGACATAGCGCGCCAGCTTCTCGTCCTCGACCTGGATCGTCTCCACGCCCAGCTCGTTGATCAGACCGGCAGTCAGCGTCGATGTGGTGTGCTGGCGCACCACATCAATCCACTGGGCTCCAGTGATACCGGCCGACGTCCCGCCCGCCGCGTCGATAGCCGTGCGAACGGCTCCGTAGCCGGGATGAGTGAAGCTCTCAACGGTAAGTGTGTCGAACACTGGTCCTGCCAGTGCCGGATACTGCAAAGCCGATTTCAAAGCCTCACGCTGCGGCCATAGCGTTGGGTCACGCGGGTCGGGGCGGGCGGTCGGGTTTTCGGTCAAAGCACTCGACGGCTGCAGGGATGGTGATCGCTTAACGCCCGCGCCGTGTTTTCTGGCGCGTTTCGGCACACCACGTCGGCTAGCCTCTGCGCGCACTCGGGCAAGTACTTGCCCTTCGTCCGACCACCCCGTCCAGCCAGCCAGACGTCGCGCATATTCGTCGCGCAACGCATAATCCCTAATCCGAGCAACCAGAGGAACGGACCGGCGCAACGCATCCACTTTCGCCTGCGGTTCGTCATCGAGAACCACTCCGTCGGGAATCAAACTTCGAATAGCAAATTCGAACATCGGTTTGCGACGAGCAACCAGATCTCGTAATGCCTGGTCACCAGAGTTGAGTCGGAGGTCACACGGATCCATACCATCGGCAGCAACAGCGACGAACGATTTTCCGGCAACCTGCTGGTCGCCGTCGAATGCCTTCAGAGCCGCTGCCTGCCCAGCCTCATCGCCATCGAAGACAAAGATCAATTCGCCTCGATACCAATTGTCGTCCATCATCAGCCTACGCAACATCGCCAAATGCTCGTCGCCGAACGCTGTGCCGCACGACGCGACAGCGGTGGTGACCCCGGCCAGATGCATCGCCATCACGTCGGTGTAGCCCTCGACCACAACGGCCTGATGCCCCTTGGCGATATCGCGCTTAGCTAAGTCGATGCCAAACATCACCGACGACTTCTTGTACAGCAACGTCTCGGGTGTGTTGACGTACTTGGCTTCCATCGGGTCGTCGTCGAACAGCCGCCGGGCACCGAACCCGATCACTTCACCAGCCGATGTGCGGATCGGCCACAGCAACCGACGGTGAAAGCGGTCCATCGGGCCATGGCGCCCCTGCCGGGACAGCCCCGCAGCCTCGAGCTCTTTAAATTCAAAACCCTTGCGTATCAAATGTTTTGTCAGTGAATCCCAGCCCGACGGTGCAAATCCGCAGCCGAAATGACGAGTAGCTTCAGCATCAAAATTGCGCTCCATGAGGTATTGGCGAGCCGGTGCCGCCTCGTCTAATTCCAACGCTGCCGCATAGAACACTGCCGCAGCCGCATTGGCCGCGATGAGCCTGCTGCGACTACCGCGGTCGCGCTGCACGCTGGTAGTAGGGCCAGAGTAGTTGATCGTGTGACCAATCCGGTCGGCCAGCATTTCAACCGACTCGACGAAGCTGGCGTGTTCGATCTTCTGGATGAACGCATACACGTCGCCGCCTTCACCGCAGCCAAAGCAGTGGAAGTGGCCATGGTTTGGGCGGACATGAAATGACGGTGATTTCTCGTTGTGGAAAGGGCACAGGCCTTTAAGCGAATCGGCGCCAGCGCTCCGCAATTGGACGTAATCGCCGACGACGTCCTCGATGCGAACCCGTTCACGGATGGCGGCGATATCACGATCTGGGATCCGGCCAGGCATCGGCTCAGTCTAGAACTCCGGGTTCGGCTCGCTGCATAGCCAATACCTCTCCGGGCTAGTTTAGCGAGCCGGACCAATGACGCCACAGACAATCCGATCCATGGCATTGTCGCTGTATTTGGCATCGTCGATCATAACTGCGGTACTTACTATCTTCTACCAGCCCGTACCTGGTGAACGCATCACTAATCGTCACCAGCAGAGCGGAGCCGTCTCAACCTACCTCAAGCAACGTGAATTCGCCTCTCGGAGATTTCCCAGAGTGCCCGGGTGTCTGGTAATGCCAACTGGCAGATAAGTATAATTACAGGTAAACTGCCGACTGGAGCGACTGAGTAGGGTTCTGACGTGCCGATCGGGTGAGTACGTATCCCGCGAAAACACGGCACCAAAATGCCGATCACAATCGTCTTCACAGTGATGGATGAGGACGCAACTGGTCAAATCGAATGGCCGTCGTTACCACCAGTCGGCCTTCCGGAGTTTTCAGTTCCACTGCCAGCGATTCACCACCGGACAACTGGCTGGTCGTTGACGATACCGATGCGCCAGTCTTGACCTCAGGCGTGGAACCCAGTTGGGTGCTTGAATGCTGATCTGGATTTGAGCATGTTCGGATGTCTAACCCGGCTACTTACTACGGACTCACCTGACCGGCGTCAATGCGCTCCAGCCTACCTTCGGTATACGAGGCGATCTGATCGACGATGACCCGCCAGCGGGCACTGTCGTCGGCAGCGGTGGTGAACGCCGTGGCAAAGACCGGGTCGAGGGTACGTGATGCCCCGGAATACAGCCAATTGGCTACCCGATGGATACGCTCACGCTGCCGGGCCTGGCCTTCCAGATGCCGTGGATCGGACATAATGAACTGTACTGCCAAGATTTTCAGCACCGCGACCTCGGCACGCACCAGATCGGGCACCTGCAGGTCAGCTTGATAACGCACCAGCGGCCCCGGACCGGCCACTGCACGTGTGGTCGTGATCGCGGCCGACGCAAACCGGCCGACCAGCTCACTGGTTAATCGCTTGAGCGCGACCGACGATGCCAACGTAGCGTCGTACTTACCGACCGCAGCAACCACAGGCAGCCCCGACAGCCGACGCGCGGCAGCCATCAATTCGTCAGCATTCACTCGAGAGAATTCGCTCTCCCCCAGCTTGGCCAGCGCGGCAGCTCCGTCGTCGTCAGCGAGCACGCGCAGGTCGATCCGTTGCGAAATGACGCCATCCTCCACGTCGTGGACAGAGTAGGCGACATCGTCGGCCCAGTCCATCACCTGGGCTTCCAAGCATGCACGACCCACCGGCGCACATACGCGGACCCAATCCGCGGAACCAAGGTCATTCTCGTAAAACCCGTACTTGCTTCTCCCATTTCCAAGCCCATCTGCACGCGTCCACGGATATTTGGTGACCGCGTCCAAGGCTGCGCGAGTCAAGTTTAATCCCGCACTACACCCTTGTGTATCAATGACCTTGGGCTCAAGGCTGGTCAAGATTCGGAAATTCTGCGCATTGCCTTCGAAGCCCCCGCAGCCGGCTGCCACCTCATCGAGCGCCCGTTCACCGTTGTGCCCATATGGTGGGTGGCCAATGTCGTGGGCCAGTCCAGCCAACTCAACGAGATCGAGGTCACAGCCCAACCCGACCGCCATGCCCCGCCCGATCTGGGCCACTTCCAACGAGTGAGTCAGTCGAGTGCGCGGAGTGTCTCCCTCGTGAGGCCCCACAACTTGGGTCTTGTCCGCCAGCCGTCGCAGCGCTGCGCTGTGCAACACCCGGGCTCGGTCCCGTGCAAACTCGGTGCGATGCTCGCCTTCGCTACCTGGCAGACCCGCAGTCTTGGGCGCTTCATGCACCTGCCGCTGACGGTCCAAGTCGTTGTAGGGGTCATGCTGATTCGTGTTCGTCTTCTTAGTCACCGCAGCACAGTCTGCCAGGGACAGCAACGAGAAGACCGAGGTAGAGCAGTCGATCCCTCAGGTCCGTATTGTCGCCAGGTTAAATTACCCATATACGCATTACTCGCCTGTTTACCGTAATCCTAGCTGTAATCACCACCGCGCTGCTGCTGCGCCTGTCGGTGCATAACCACCGTTCCGGCTCCCGGAGTACATCACCGACAACGCCGGCATACTGCCGGAATCCAGTCTCGCCACCATCACGTCAACCATCGACAAGCTGTGCGAAGATCGCCATGTCCAGTTATGGGTGATTCTACATTGACGACTTTTCTAGCCAGAGCACGGTGAACTAGGCGCAGCGCACCAGGCGAGCTAGCGAATTAGGTGACTAAAGTGCTTTACTGGCGGTAGCCACCGTCAGTCGCGCATATGCTTTCCTGGTCTCTTATACATTGCCAGGAATCAGCAAAAGTCAAATAGGTAACCTGCAGTACCACCAGATTGAGCCGGTACTGCCCAGCGCGACTGGAGCGACACCGTAGTAGCTGCAACCAACGGATTCAACAGGTCATCTAGTGCGTCAATACGTGCCGTGCTGCTGGCTACACTGAGCATTATCACCACCGCCGTAGTGACCTTGCTGATTGTCATGCGCGGCCGGTCGTCGCCGACGGCGCGCTGCCACGTTGGCCACGGCACGGTGCCACCAACTGCTCACCCAAGCTACCGCGTCCGCGACGTGCGCTGGATGCGCACAGAAGTTACAAACCGAGGCATTCAAGGCGCTACAGGATTTAGTGATTAATGCCCCATCGCGACTCGATGGGCTGGACCAAGTAGTACGTCAAACTCACTACACGCAATCGACGATTGCGACTGCGCTAGCATTGACTGTAAATACGGGATGCTCCGAGTAGAAAAACCCCGGACACCACCGGCAGCTTGTTGAGCTTGACATCAAGAGTGAAGCTCCAAGTAATTCGGTGCGTTTCCATTGCGTCAACAACTGATCTAGGCCCTGACAAAGGAGCTCTTTGGTTTTAGTTGGGTTCTTAGCTTGAGGTCTGGGTTGTGGCCTATTGTTTGCGGGTGTAGGGGGATCTGTATCCGTGCATGTTGTTGAACCCGCAGCCGACGTTTTTGACCTGCTTGGTCAGGTTGTTGTAGCCCGCGGTTTGTGAGTTGGTAATGCCAGTGGTGGTGAAACGGGTTGATCTTGGATCACCAAGTGTTGACGGTGCCAGCCCGGATGATCAGTTCTGGGGTGTTGGAGTCAAGGCGCCACGTCAGGAAGCGGTGCAGGCGATGTCTTGTCAGATGCGGTTCCTCGCCAAGCCGCACGATAGACGATAAGGTGTACGGTTATTTTTTGGCGATCCACGTCTAGAGGATCTCGGACGCTGGGATCCTCTAGACGTGGATCTAGTTCCATATCTTGATAAAGCGCTTGTTGGATAGTCGTTCTCGTAGAGTTGAGTAAGCGTCACTGATTGACCCACTCGGGATCAAGCTTGTCGCCGCGGCGATCCCGCAGCTCCCAGGTGACCTGGCGGAGTACTTTGGTCAGTGCATCGTTAGCGAGCGTGTCCTGATGGCCGACAACAAGCGTGGCACCCGGCAGCACGGCGTGGATCGCCGACGTGTAGCCCGCGGCCGGATCGATGGCTAAGGATTTGATGCCATTGCAAAACTAGGAACCACGTTGGGCAAACTAGTCGATGTCCGGGTTTCGCGGTGCGGCCCTACAACCTGTCCCAACAGGTCCTGATTGCCGGCCAGGTCCACAAAACCGGTTCAATCCACACGGCGCCCGTTGCAGCACAACGCTACCAGTAACCTCGCGTGCACCGCGATCAGGTCTTGCGCTACCACGCCAGGATTAGCTCTGTACCGTAGAGAATAGAAAGATCTATCGGTGAACTGCTCACATATTCCTTGGCCGGACGTGAAGACCATTCCATATCCTGGACACCCTGGCGCTGACGGCTCATTGTCACGGTGTTAGACACGCTCCACCCATAACTCCTGGCAGCCTAAACAACAATGTCATCACCCCGGTCACAACCCTTAGCTCCCTTCATCAGCTGAACACTTAGCAACACCTAGACCTCCAAAAGCCAAGGGCCCCTCACCCCATAAGACACGCCGACCAACATCAAAACACCCCTACCCAGTCAAGTAGCAAAAAACGATTAAAAAGACGTCGCCGCGTGAATTAATGAGTATTTGCTGTGATTATGAAAGTCGCCAATGCAGATCGCGCACTCCGATGTGTTCTAGGGCTTGCTGATTTCAATCACGGCTGCTAATGCAGTTAGCTTCGCTTCGTGTTCGTTCGCGTGATGCTGGCAGAAGAGCAGTTCGCCTCCCGAAGGCAGCTTGGCCCGCACACGCGCTGCTGCGCCGCAGCGGTCGCAGCGATCTGCCCTAGTCAGTTCGGGACTGGCCAGAGTTGCGTTCATGGCTCCTCTCCGTTCTGGCGTGCCTACACTGTCTCAGACGTCAGCGATTTTCGCCTTGTTCCCCAGCTGCTAGAATATGTGTCATTTATCACGAATTTCGATCTCCCGGGATTTGGTAACTAGCATGGCCCTGCTTCGTGGCGCACTGGTGCATCTTTGCGGTGTATGAAGTGTAAAGGTAATGGGAGAACCCCACCGCTGTGGCGGGGTTCTACCCCGATCCGTGCAGTGTAGCGAACAGTGCCGTGTTCATCCGTACTATCGACACTTGAGCAAGTAGAATCACTAATTTACTGGTTGTACCGCGGCTGTGATGACTTGTTTTTGCTAGGTATCAATCCGAGCGAACTCGACTAACCGATGCGTTAGGAACCAAGAGTGGCCACGGATCCTGAGTCAATGCTTTTCCCGCATCTGTACGGTTGGTTTTCGGTGCGCGCTGCGATCAGAATGACTTCGTACCTGCTGGGGCCCAATGGCACCGTCCTGTCGGTCACGGGATTTCAGGATTCCAAGTAGGTGTCAGCTTCAATCTCCACCAACAGCTCCGGTGCAATTAGTAGCAGACACCTCAAACCGTTGTGACTACCAGGCGTATGTGACTGAAAGCCTGTGTGTACTGCTACGACTTCGCGCCAGCGCGATATGCCTGTCACATAGATACGAGCACGGACGACGTCGGTGAGCGCACTTTCGATGCGAGCGCAAAGCGCCTTACGTCTGGGTGGCAATGCTACTGGCAAGCCCGGCGTCGGTAGTCTTGGCCACTGCGACGTGTAGGCTCACTCACACCGCGCGCGAGTAACCGACCGTGATTCGAAGTCCGATTCGGACGAAGCGCTGTTGTGGCTGACAGGCATGCGATCGCAGGAATACTGAGACGCGAGACTTGAGTTTATCAACTCGCGAAACATGTTCGATGACAAACGGTTATAATGCTTTGTTAACAGTGGCATGCCGGCCAGAATCGTCATCTCCGAAGACGCGCGGATGCTGTGCTTGTCAACGAATTGCGCGGGGGTGGGGCCAGTTGGCTCTGCACGCCATGGCAGAGCCGTGCAACGAACCGTCAAAGACATGCCAGTCCGGAGGCAGTCGTCTGTGTACCTCAACCAAAGAATGATTGCTGTCTAGCAGGCCCGTCACTGGGCAGGATGCCCTCGGCGACGTCATTCGGTTTGGTTCCAATGGCAATCGGTGACCGACTATCGCCGTATCTGCTTTCGTCGTTTTGGCCCACGGTGGCTTCAGCCCACTCGCTAGCAATGTTGACGCTGAGCTGATCCTCAACGACCCAATCCGGCATTCCAACGCCTAAGCTGCTGCGTGGTTTAGCCGACAGCATCCGCCCGATCGGGTAGCCGCTGCATTTGCCGCCACTTCACTCACGCATTTTATATCTTTATGGGGAACATTACAGCCCCTTGTCGGTTGTGTCGCAGGTAGGTGGTTTCCTGCTCGATCGACTCGGCTTGTTTGAGCACGGGTGACTGTTGGTGGGTAACGATCAACGAAGTCACCTACGGTTATCGAGCTGAACCGATCTGGTAGTAGCTAGGGTCGCAGTTTGTGTTCGACGCATTGGCCGAAGACGTCCTGGCTCGGCCCACACGACTCCGAGGCCCTCGTTGCTGCAGGCGTGTGTTAGAGCCAACAAAATCGTGTTGGTTCCCTGCCCGATTTCTTCTACACTGCCGATACGGGACATGAGGGCACCAACGCCAACGAGGTGGCGTTGGTGCACTATTCGACTCAGAGTGAGGCCACTAGCACCGAGCTGGTCTGCACAGTTCTCGTTTACTGGCGAACTCTCGTTACTGGCGGGAGAGCATCCTTCGTCTCGAGAATGCGCGGCCACAATGCTTGGAAAGGGGCTTGTTCCTTAGGCACAACTTCTTAATCTCACCGACCACGTCCACCGTCTACAAGCGATAGGTGGTTGGTCGATACCTTCAGCGATGATCGGCGGCTACGACTTCTGACCCCTGTTCATAACGTACAGGGCGGCCTATGGAAACGCGTGTTCTGGGATGCTGCTAATCAAGGTAGTCGCGCAAGACCTGGGAACGGCTGGGGTGGCGCAACTTCGACATCGTCTTGGATTCGATCTGACGGATGCGTTCTCGGGTCACGCCGTAGACCTGGCCGATTTCGTCGAGGGTGCGAGGCTGGCCGTCAGTGAGGCCGAAGCGTAACCGTACTACGCCGGCTTCGCGCTCGGAGAGGGTCTCCAGCACCGACTGCAGCTGGTCTTGCAGCAACGTAAACGACACCGCGTCTACGGCCACCACCGCTTCACTGTCTTCGATGAAATCGCCCAGTTGGCTGTCGCCCTCGTCGCCGATAGTTTGATCCAACGAGATAGGTTCACGGGCATATTGCTGGATCTCCAGTACCTTCTCCGGTGTGATGTCCATCTCTTTTGCGAGCTCTTCAGGTGTGGGCTCGCGGCCCAGATCCTGTAGTAGTTCGCGCTGAATGCGGCCGAGTTTGTTGATTACCTCAACCATGTGCACCGGGATACGGATGGTGCGAGCTTGGTCGGCCATGGCGCGGGTGATGGCCTGGCGGATCCACCACGTGGCGTAAGTGGAGAACTTGTAGCCTTTAGTGTAGTCGAATTTCTCGACTGCGCGGATCAGGCCCAGATTTCCTTCCTGGATCAAGTCGAGGAATGCCATCCCGCGGCCGGTGTAGCGCTTGGCCAGCGAAACCACCAACCGCAGGTTAGCTTCCAAAAGATGGTTTTTCGCGCGATCACCGTCGCGACAGACCCACATCATGTCGCGGCGCTGGGCGGCGGGCAGCTTCTCGCCACGCTCAGCCAGCTCAGTCATCAGCTGGGTTGCATAGAGACCGGCTTCGATGCGTTTGGCCAGCTCAACCTCTTCCTCGGCGTTGAGCAGGGCCACTTTACCGATCTGTTTGAGGTAGGCGCGCACCGAGTCCGCTGACGCGGTAAGCTCGGCATCCTTACGGGCCTGACGTAACGCCTCGGATTCGTCTTCGTCCCAGACGAAATCACCGGAAGCTTTGTCTTTTTCGGTCGGTTCAGCGATTTCTTCGTCATCATCGGTGGAAGCTTCGCTGGTCTTGGGGGCCGCGGTGGCTTCACCATCCTCGGTATCACCTGGCTCAACGTCGATTGTTACGTCGTCGTCTTCGAGGTCGTCAAGACGGAGGTCGGCGGCGTCAATGTCGATATCCTCGCCGGGCTCAACGTCGAGATCCGGTTCGGCATCGAGGTCGTCGACAATGGTGTCGGCGTCGAGGACGTCTAGGGTGGTCTCGAGATCGTTCAGGACCTCTTTGGCTGCCGAGGTTTTAGGCGTGTGGCCTCGAGTGGACGGTGCCTTTGCAGTGGTGCTTTTGGCCGAGATACGGGTCTTCTTCGCAGCGTCGTCTGTTCCACCGGCCTGGGGGGGCGTCGCGGGTTTGGTGGCCCGGGATGCTGTCTTGGTCGCTCGTTTTGCGGGGACGGAGCCATTTCCAGCCTTCGCTGCCGATCGCTTCGTAGGCGTCTTGATGGCGGTGCGCTTCACCGGCTGATCGGTTGCCGGGCTTGTCTTGGTCGCTGCCACATACACCCCTTCGGTCGGACTCACTTCCGGCGGGTTTAGGCATAAATAACCGAAAGTGTCTGCTATGTCGAATGTCAGCGTTAGATATCAGCGTGAGTACTCGCACGCTATCGGTCAGGCGACCGTCGGTGACCATTGTAACGGTGGTGTGTGCTCAGATTGCCCCACCCGGCAAAATTCAGTACGTCACATCTGCGGTGGAGGCCATGGCAGCACCAACTATGCCGGCTGTGTTCTGCAGGGTAGCGGCCACCACCGGGGTGCGGTTTTCAAGCAGTGGTATCCATCTGTCGGCTTTGCGGCTGATGCCGCCGCCGGCAATGAACAGGTCAGGCCATATTGCGTTTTCGATGGCGATCAGCACCATTGTTACCTGTTTGGCCCATGTTTTGTAGCTCCACTCGTGCTTGTTTTTGACATACGATGCCGCTCGTTGTTCGGCCTCCTTACCGCCGACCTCGAGATGTCCGAACTCGGTATTAGGAATCAGCGTCCCGTTGTGGATGACTGCGGATCCGATTCCAGTACCGAAGGTGAGCAGAACAATCAGGCCAGAGTTGTTTTTGCCCGCCCCATAGCGCTCCTCGGCAAGACCAGCCGCGTCCGCATCGTTGAGAATCGTGATTTCCTGGCCGTTCAGCTCAGCGCTGATGACATTGCGGGCATTGGTGCCAGTCCAGGAGCCGTCCATGTTGGCTGCCGTTCGGACGATGCCGTGGGTGACGACACCGGGATAGGTCACCCCCAGGGGATCGGTCCATCCGAACGCGTTGACGACCTTGGCGATGGTCTTGGCGACCGCCAATGGAGTAGCCGGTTGCGGGGTTAGCAGTTTGATGCGGTCACCAATCAGCTGCCCGGTGTCGAGGTCGACGATACCGCCTTTGATGCCACTGCCGCCGACGTCGATGCCGAATCCACGGTGCCATAGTGTTGTACCGGTCGTGTCGCTCAGGGGAGAGGTCCCCACGATCGCGTTGATGCTCGTCATCGAAATCTCCTAAGGCGAGATTTGGTTGTCCGCTCACCTTAGCCCGGCGATGAGGGGGGTTATGCCTGTTAATGAGGGTTGGGTAATTTGTGGTCCGGTCCGGAGACGAGGCGAGTAGGATGTCTGGCATCTTGTGATGACTGTGATGCGATAATCCGGTGACATGACAGGATCTGACAACGATCCTGCATGGCTGTGCTGCATAGCCGAATTGACTGGCCGTCGAGGCTGCTGCGTTCGTTCGACGTTGCCGAGTTGAGGTTTTTGGCACCGACCTGGGTGCCGCCGCCGGCGGCGTAGTACGCGCGAAAAAACACTCCGACCGATCCGGTGACTGTCGTCGACATCGAGACAGAACGTTTGTTGAGTGATCGGATCGCTCACCTACGGCCCGGTGACCTGATCCTTGGCGAGGAGAGGACGGGCCCGCCGATCTGGTCGGTACGCTCACAGGCACGGTTATCTGGGTGCTTGGCCCCCATTGATGGCGCGATGAATTTTGTCTAAGGGATCCCGGCTTAAGTGATGTCAGTCACAGCCTAGGTTGACGGCGTGTCGGTGGTCGTTGAAGTCGTTGTCGGTCGCGTGTATTTGGCGGTGAGCGGCCTCGGCGCGCATATCCGCATAGCCTTGGTGAGCAGGATACGCGAGTGGCTGCGATGCAGCATTGTCGATGGCGCTGCTGGGCACTGGCTTCGGATACTTCGGCGAGCCGTCATGTCACCTAGGCGGCTTTGTTAGCTCAGACGCTACCGGTGGTCCGTGATGTATGTTGCATTGGTTTGGCGGTTCTAGACCTCTGTCTGGTCACGGCGGGCCAGCTGGATGCCTTAATTTACGAGAACAAAGTGCAGGCAGGGGACTGCGCGGCTGGTGCGTTGATCGCGTCGGGAGCGGGGGTCTATGTGTAGTTGTCCACGCGGAACGAGTCCTTGGGTGGTGCCAAATTGGTGGTAGCTGCCGCGCCTGGAATCGCCGACGCGTTGTTGGCTATCTTGCAGCGATTCGACGTCCTGGCGCCCATTCCGTACTCAAGGATCAGCAGCTGTTGGCGTGGACCTTTTGCAGCAGTGTGGGGTCTGACGGCTCGGTGGCGTTGGGACGCAAACTGGCCAATACGGCGTCGATGTCGTCGTTGTGCGCCAGCGCGGTGAAGTCAGTGCCCAGTGCGAGGTCAACCGAGTCGTCGGCGCGGCTGTCGTGCAGCAACTCGGTACACGGTGCCACCAGCCATACGGCAGCTGCGGTGGCTTGTCCGGCGGTCCCGAAACGGATCTGGCCTCGGCAGTTCAGTCGGGTGTCGGCGTAGATCGGGTCGTTGGCGGCGGTTGGCTGGGTGAAGCCTAGATCCCGCAGTTCGTCGGCGATGTCGGCGGCTTGACCGCCCCGGCCGCTGGCATTGAGTACGCGGACCTTGGTGTCGCTGAGTTTGGCGGGTGTAACGTCGGTCATCCCCGCCCGTGATACCTGTTCGCCTAGTTGGATCGGTGTCGACCCAACTGGCTGGGTAGGTGGGTTACACACTTCGGCCTCACGAACCTTCGCTGGTCGGGTGAGTGCAATAGTCCACGACACGCCTGTCACTATGACCAAGAACATCATCACGAAGATGGCAGGGCGGGCATTACGTCGCCGAAAGGGCCTACCGTGCTTGTCGAAAGCAGTACCCTCGGTGATTTGTGTTACCACAGCTGCACTCTAAAACGCACTGTTCGAAACCGGGTGCAAGGGTCAAAATGATGGTGTGACGTAAATCGCGCTTGAATGGGTAAGAATAAGGGCACGAATCGTTTGGTGGATGCGTTCGATGCTGGTACAAAGCGTTGCTTGAGGTTATAAGGGCATATGAGGGGAATAGGACATGCCTACCGACTATGATGCTCCGCGGCGGACCGAGACTGACGACGTCTCAGAGGACTCGCTGGAGGAGCTGAAAGCACGACGGCACGAGGCGGCGTCGGCGGTGGTCGACGTCGACGAATCCGAATCTGCTGAATCTTTCGAGCTGCCTGGAGCTGATCTTTCTGGCGAGGAGTTGTCGGTCCGCGTTATGCCTAAGCAGCCCGACGAGTTCACCTGTTCAAGCTGCTTCTTGGTACAGCACCGCAGCCGGCTAGCCAGTGAGAAGGACGGCGTCATGATTTGCACTGACTGTGCGGCCTGATCGGTCAGCTGCGTAACGCCGACAGCACTCGCTCCGGGTGACGGCAACTTACCAGCCAGTAGGGTGTCGGGTCATCTGGGTCATCGAGCACGACCAGAATCATCGGTCCAACCCACGCCCGGTGCAGCACATAAGCCGCTGGGTCGAGCTGGCGGCCCAACGCTGCCGATTTGGCCGAGTGCGGGACGTCAGCTGTCCGGGCGATCGCGGTGACGGGCAGGTGCGCGTCTCCTGCCCATAGTTCGGTGTTGTCCCCAACGGCAGCATCCGCGGTTACTTGGATCTCAACCCGGCTCAACCATAGCAATGTCCCGGCCGCCGCTGTGAACAGTGTTGCGAACGGTAGCCAACCGGGTAGTGAGGCAACACCTAAGTTGACTTCGAACGCGATGAGCGCCGCCAGTGTGAAGGCCAACGGCCACCACCACCATGGCACCCACAATCGCTCACGATATCGTACGCTGTGCGGTGCGACACGGGTACCAGGCACGAGGTCAAGGGTAGTCTGTGGCCCCGTGTTGACCAGTCTGACCGTTGTTCGTCTCGACCCCGGGCTCCCGCTCCCTAGCCGGGCCCATGACGGCGATGCCGGGGTTGATCTCTACAGTGCCGAAGGTATCGAGCTGGTACCCGGGCAACGTGCCTTGGTGCAGACGGGTTTGGCGGTCGCCATCCCTTTCGGAATGGTTGGATTGGTCCACCCGCGTTCAGGATTGGCCGCGCAGGTGGGGCTTTCCATAGTCAACAGTCCGGGCACCATCGATTCGGGCTACCGCGGCGAGATCAAGGTCACGCTGATTAACTTGGATCCAGTGGAGCCCATCGTGGTCCATCGCGGTGACCGTATCGCCCAATTACTCGTGCAGCGGGTTGAGTTGGTTGAGCTGGTTGAGGTCTCGTCGTTTGACGAGACCGGGCTGGCCGAGACGTCCCGTGGCGATAGCGGTCACGGTTCCTCCGGAGGGCATGCGAGTTTGTGACCGCCGACGACGATGTAGAGCGAAGCGATAGGGAGGAGCGGCGATTATGGCCGCATTCGGTAGACGCACAGGCAAAGACGGCAAAGACGACGCGAGCCGTGCGTTGACCGAATCCGTAGAACCAAAAGATACTGGGCTGCCAGCGGCCAACGGGCCTGACTTCGAAGAGTTGGACGAGCTGGAGGGCCCGTTCGACATCGACGACTTCGAGGATCCTGCGGTCGCTGAGCTAGCTCGACTCGATCTGGGCTCGGTGCTGATTCCTGTGCCGGAAGGGGGTCAGCTGCAGGTCGAGCTCACCGATGCTGGGGTGCCGAACGCGGTGTGGATTGTCACACCTAACGGTCGTTTCACCATCGCCGCCTATGCGGCCCCTAAGACGGGTGGTCTATGGCGTGAGGTGGCCAATGAACTTGCAGACTCGCTGCGCAACGACTCTGCCAAAGTCACTATTAAAGACGGTCCGTGGGGGCGAGAAGTGGTTGGTACCGTCACTGGCGTGGTACGCTTCATCGGAATCGATGGCTACCGGTGGATGATCCGCTGTGTGGTGAATGGTCCGCTGGAGACTATCGATGTGTTGAGCGAGGAGGCCCGCGCAGCGTTAGCGGATACCGTTGTTCGTCGTGGCGATACGCCCCTGCCGGTGCGGACGCCGTTGCCAGTGCAGCTGCCTGAGCCCATGGCTGTGCAGCTGCGTGAGGCCGCTGCAGCGCAACAAGCTGACGCGCAACGGCAATCACGAGCGCCGGTTCCACGCCGCGGTGCCGCAGGATCGGCGATGCAGCAGTTGCGTAGCACGACGGGCGGCTAATCCCACTTCTTCACGTTCCGATTCCCCGTGCACATTGTCGCTGGATTAGGTGAGTGCGAGGGCGGCCAGGCAGGCAGCACCCAGTGCGGCGGTGTTTGTGCCAATCTGGTTGAGCGTCACCGTCTGCAATGCGGCGTGTGGCGCGGCAGTCACCCAATCTACACCAACCTGCAGCGGGT
Organism: Mycobacterium uberis; assembly: GCF_003408705.1. GTDB lineage: Bacteria > Actinomycetota > Actinomycetes > Mycobacteriales > Mycobacteriaceae > Mycobacterium > Mycobacterium uberis. Next base: position 9,762 of record NZ_QAYL01000012.1, on the reverse strand, counting down.
GGATCGGATCATCGACCGCGGCGGCTACCCCCAGTGGCGCGGCTAACTGGGCCAGCTCTGCGCAGCTCGGTGCGACGTATGCCGCTGCTTCCTCCATAGCTTTGGGCAGCCGTGGCCACTGTCTGCGCCACGAGCGGGCCAGTTCGTCGGCCAACCAAGGTGGGCTTGATGCCCGCAGCTGCGTCGTGGTCGCTGCCAGGTCATCGCGACATAACTGCGATGCCGAATATCGTGCCGCGAGGGCAGCTGGCGCTGATCCTGGTGGTCCGGTCCAGGCTGGCAGCGCGGCCAGTACGGCGACGGCGAGCTCGGGATGAGCAAGCGCCCACGCGGCAGCCACCGCTGCACCGATCGAGATACCGCCGACACCGATCGGACCTGCGCACGCAGCCTCGTCCAAAGCGGACAGATAGCCGTCGATCAGCCGGTCTGGCTGGGGTGGCGGCGTCAGCACGACCGCGCCGACCCGGTGTAGTGGTCCTGAAAATGCCCGATAGACGTAGTCGTCGTCGGATCCGGTGCCAGGCAACAACACGGTTGTAACATCACGTAAATTGATAGCCACCCCTTGATATTGCCCGGTTGTGGTGCCGGGGAACCAACAGGTCTACGGTGGCCGTTGGCACAGATGGAAAGGTTGATATCTGGATGGCCAGTGTCAAGGATGGCCATGAGGGCCCCAGATTATCTGTGCCGGCTGCCCCGTCAGTTGACGAAGGACCTGGAGCAACGCGATTCTGAGGAGTTATCTGACTGAGGTAATTAGCGTTCGGCGCCCAATGTGAGATTGATTGTCGTCGTGGCCAGGAGGTCATCATGGTGGGTACGCTGCAGTAACATTGGAAACCAACGGCAAAGGATGCGCTGGCGGGGCCCACGCCGAATTGTTCTCCGGTAGTGACACCTTCCACGCTGGTGTGGTTGGGTCAGAATCGGATCCCGGCATAGACTCGAGGTGGATGCTGTGGGTACGGGGTCGGCTACCTCAGTTTAACAACGGGGGCAAGGCCATCTAAAATCCGTGTTACGAAGTTCAATGGTGACGGCTGCCAGCGATTCAAAAGTACGGACGCTATCCACACCGCCGCTGCACTCGTGTGTATCGCGTGTTCGCTAGCCGCGCCGGCCCGGAGCACGTGCTGGCGCAGTTCAGGTAGGCTGGGGTGGCCAGATCTTAATTTATTTTGTCGCTGCCTGTGGTGACTTTTTTGATGGTTTCCAGCGTGTCTGGTTCGCTACCTGCGATCAAAAGCGCACTGGATGTGGCTGTGCTGGTCGTGTTTTGGGGGTTGATTTGCCGGGAATCGATGCAGCCGGCAATCTCCGGATTCTTTGGGTCGTGGTATGTGTTGATCGTCTACATCGTGAGGGAGTCCAAGGGTGATTTCCTGCTGGGCATCTGGATGTCGTTGCTGCGGGTGGTGGTCTTCGCGGTGTCGATCCTTAATTTGTTGGCCCCTGGTCGCCTACCTCTGGAGCTGGGCCAGTAAGCGTGATGTGAGGTGCGCTGTACGGTATACGCGTTCGACATCGCCACGCTCGGCTAGGTTTTGGTGTTCGGCACCCGCTTCGTGGTTCAGCGGTATCTCTATGATGCCGACCAGACTAGTTGACTGAGGGCGGTGCGGATCGGGATGGTCCCACCGCCGACCGCGATGGCTGCACTAGTGACGTATGCGACAATCAAGGCAGTTCAGTCTGCCATATTGCCCACCGGCGACGTTGCTGACAGTGCGACAGCCAGACCCGCTGGTGTCGAGCTGGAAACCAACACTGGCCGTGACTAGTTGCCGGGCAGGGCGATCTCGATCAGCGAGGTCAGCATACGCGGGGTCAACACCGCTCTATTCACACCTCAGGTGTCGGTAACAGCTATTCGTTGCGAGGATCGCTGACTCGGGCTATCGTCCAGGGTACCGCGAATTCGGTTTTGGCCAAGAGGCTTAGGACTACATTGACCTTGTCATCGCCGGTCGTGGCGACGACAACATCGGAACCCTCGAGATGTACCGACTCGAACAGACTCAGCTTGCATGTGTCGCCTAGCCACCAGTGCAAGGCGGGGTATGTCGTTGATTTCGACATGGGCGGCGTTGTGCTCTATCGGGTTCACATCGTGACTGTTCCCCACGAGTTCACAGGTGACCGAGTAGCTAACAGCGCTGGCCTCGGCGGGCTACTTCCATTCGAACCATTCCTCAACCCTAGCCACACTGGCTGGAATGCGTGCCTTAACCTCCATAGCCCTGTACCCACCTTGAGGTCTTCACTGGATGGCAAGGCCGCGATGGTTACCATTTCGGCAGCGCGACCGGCTATCGCGGCGATGTAGACTTGATCGCCGGCCTGGATACCGATTTTAGATTCCGGCGACACACTGGCTCCGAACCGTATCAAGAAGGCTACGCGAGCGCCGGTAGTCTGGTGCCCCATCCAGTTCTCGTGCAACATGACTTCGGCGACGGTGACGGTACCGGTTGGATCACGTCGTTTAGCGATCTAGGTCTCTCGGGTAAGCGCGTTGAGCAGGCGATCGGTGGTCCAGGGCGCGGTGGCGATTGTGGGGATGCCAAAGTGTTCTAGGCTTCAGCGTGCTTGGCGTCGTAGATGTGGGCAACCACTCGCTTCATACCGAAGGTCTCCCGAGCCAACTACGTCGAGATGATGTTGGAATTGTCGCCTGAGGACACTGCGGCGAACGCGCCGGCCTCCTCGATGCCCGCCCGAAATAGAACATTGCGGTCTAACTCCTAGCCCAACACCCGTTCGTCGACGAACTCCGAGCTGAGCCGTTTGGAGGCGGGGCTTTGGAGATCGATCACCGCGACGTCGTGATCGATCCGGAATAGGCGGCCAGCCAGCGAAGACCTCACCCGCCTCTAGAGGTCCTCTTGGCTGATTCTTGCGCATCTTGACCAATAGACAACCCGGGTTGGCCAGCCGATTTCGGTCCGGGCCATTCCCGTCTAATAGAACACTACCGCCAAACCCAGGTAGGCTTACTCTTGGCTTTCGTGTATAAACTTTCAACTGCCGCGCGACGCTTGCTCATTGGTCGGCCGTTTCGCAGTGATCGGCTGAGTCACACGTTGTTGCCTAAGCGGATCGCATTGCCGGTCTTCGCTTCTGATGCGATCTCCTCGGTGGCCTATGCTCCCGAGGAAATCTTTTTGATGCTCTCGGTGGCTGGTGTGGCGGCGTACTCGTTAACCCCATGGATAGGTCTAGCGGTGGCTGCGGTGATGCTGGTTGTGGTGGCCAGCTATCGGCAGAACGTGTATGCCTACTCGTCGGGCGGTGGCGACTACGAGGTAGTGGCTGCCAACCTCGGTGACACGGCCGGCCTCACGGTGGCGAGTGCTCTAATGGTGGATTACCTACTCACTGTGGCCGTGTCGACGGCGTCGGCAATGTCGAACATTGGTTCTGCCGTACCGTTCGTGGCCGCACACAAGGTGTGGTTCTGTGTGGCCGCGATCCTGATGATGATGGCCTTGAACCTGCGTGGGGTTCGTGAATCCGGGGTGGCATTCGCTATCCCGACCTACGCGTTCATCGTGGGAGTTTCGATCATGATCGGCTGGGGACTGTTCCGGATCTTTGTGTTGGGTGATCCGTTGCAGGCTGAATCGGCCGGTTTCGAGATGCGTGCCGCGCACGGTGACGTCGTCGGTTTCGCGTTGGTGTTTCTGGTGGCTCGATCGTTCTCCTCGGGCTGTGCAGCGCTGACCGGTGTTGAGGCGATCAGCAATGGGGTACCGGCTTTTCAGAAACCCAAGTCGCGCAACGCGGCAACGACCCTGCTGATGCTGGGCGCAATCGCGGTAAGTTTGCTGATTGGCATCATCGTGTTAGCTCGGCAGGTCGGGGTCAAGCTGGTGGAGGATCCTGAAACGCAGCTCGGTGGTGTACCAGCAGGCTATCTGCAGAAGACTCTAGTCACACAGCTAGCGGAGACAGTATTTGGCAGCTTCCGGATAGGGTTTCTGCTCATCGCCATCGTTACTGCTCTGATCTTGGTGTTGGCGGCAAACACTGCTTTTAACGGCTTCCCGGTCCTTGGTTCGGTACTGGCACAACACAGCTATCTTCCCCGCCAACTGTATAATCGCGGAGATCGCCTGGCATTTTCCAACGGAATCCTGTTTTTGTCGGTAGCGGCCCTCTTGGCTATTATTGCGTTCCGCGCTGAGTTGACCGTGCTGATCCAGTTGTACATTGTCGGTGTGTTCATATCGCTCACGCTGAGCCAAATCGGCATGGTCCGGCACTGGAACCGATTGCTGTGCGCCGAGACTGATGCTATGGTCTGTCGTCAGATGATGCGTTCGCGGGCGGTCAACACGGTCGGTTTCCTATCCACCGGTGCAGTTCTTCTGGTCGTGTTGTTCACCAAATTCCTTGCCGGTGCGTGGATCGCGATAGTTGCGATGGGTTTGTTGCTCATCCTCATGAAGTTTATCCGCAAGCACTACGACAACGTTAACCGAGAGCTTGAGGAGCAAGCCACTGCCCAAGATGACGTGATGTTGCCCAGCCGCAATCACGCCCTGGTGCTAGTGTCGAAGTTGCACTTGCCGACCCTGCGTGCACTGGCCTACGCGCGGGTGACTCGTCCAGATGCGCTTGAGGCGATTACAGTGAGCGTAGATGACGTGGAAACCCGTGCGCTGGTACGTACTTGGCAGGACAGCAACGTCAGTGTGCCGCTCAAGGTTATTGCGTCGCCGTATCGCGAGATCACCCGTCCTGTACTCGAATACGTCAAACGAGTCAGCAAAGAGTCGCGGCGCACTGTGGTGACGGTATTCATCCCGGAGTATGTGGTAGGCCGTTGGTGGGAGCAGTTGCTGCACAATCAGAGTGCGCTGCGGCTCAAGAGCAGGTTGTTGTTCATGCCCGGAGTTATGGTGACTTCGGTTCCTTGGCAATTGAATTCGTCGGAGCGTGTCAGGGCGCTGCAATTGCACGCGGCTTCAGGAGATACTCGTCGTGGAATATTCGAGTGAGCACCAAACCGGCTACCCATGATGGGAAACCCGAGGCGCCGATATCATCTGCTGTCGGAGCACTGATGCTGGTCACCGGTGCCCTCGCGAACGACGGCAGCTGTGTTGCACGCCACGAAGGTCGGGTTGTATTCGTCCGCTACGTATGCTCGGTGAATGAGTATGGGTGTGAGGCACCGTTGACCGCGGCTCTAAATATTGGCACGCAGAAGTTGTCGAGGTGATTGAGTCGTCGGCGAATCGAACCACGTCGTTGTACCCGATCACTGGGGCGAACGGCACCGGGTTCGGCTAGACGTCGGGCCGGACTGTCGTCCGAGTTTTGACCGAATAGTATAGGGCAAAACTGGTGACCGATTCGAGCTGTGCACACTTACCGGCTGGAATGGTGGATGGGTTGGCCGACATCGACTGGTCGCCCACAACTAAGCCGCACCGATGCGGTCGACGACGTACAGCGCGCTATGTGGTGTGCACGGTGCGAGAGGGGCCACATATAACGCAACCAGAAACGTGACCAAGGCGACCGAGGGTAACTATCACGCGGTGCAGTGGGTAGGTCAACGTAGCTGGTGGGTGCCGGTGGCGGTTTTTGGGAGGTGCACCGGGATGCGACGGCGGTCTACAGCAATCTGGTCTTTGACTGAGCACAGCCTGGCTTCAGCATATTTATAGGGTGGCGCAGGAGTTTTCGCTGCGGTGCTAGCTTATTATGCTGTCGAGTACTCCTGATGGGTGTTTGGCCGTCGACACCGCGCCTAACACCTCGGCGCTCGCCGCCCGCGTTGGCCTATCTGCCGCAGGTGGACGTCATGGCCCGATTTGGTCAGACGGGAGCTGGTGGTATAACAAGCCGGCGCCGCTATAGCGGTGTTGGCTCCGTCGCAGCCAGGCACAGGACGCGATGATGTCGACTTATTGATTGCAACCGAGGTCCTGTGAGTGGTGCATGTCGGTTGTGAGAATGCATCTTTCGCTCGTGGTATCGGGCTTTACTGTTGTCATGGTTACGTCGTCAAGAAGATCAAGTTCTTTGATGCGTTCCCACTGAACCATCACATCGAATGCGTCGCATTGTTGACCTGTTAGGTCACTAAGAAGCCTGCTGCCACCAGTGTTACAGCAGTACTGGGATCTAGCCCGGTAGAAATGCGTAGAGGTCGTGCATCTAGGCCAGTCGGTCTCGGGCAACGCTGCCCAGCTCTTAGTTGCGGTGATCCCGTCCTCGGCGGTCTACATGGTCGAGATCACGAAGTTTTGATTGGTGAACAAGACCGCCCAGGCGTCGTCGCGCAGCCGGTAGTGGTCTCGACGACTACCCGGGGTGAGCACGCATTCGGCCAGGCTGACCGAGGTGAACATCTTGAGTGAGTCGGAAACGGCGCCCGAATGTGCCTGCAGTCGTTTCGCCGATTCCCTCAATGATTATGGTGGTTTGTGCGGTGAACAGCGGAGCTGCAAGCGCGTACATAATCATACACTGCAGCCCATGCTTAGTGAGCACGAGTGTGAGCTCTTTGGCGGCCTAGTGTAGATCGTTGTGCTTGGCCACCGCACTTTCTGTTGTCATCGTGTGAGTGAGAAATTCTTTGTCCGTACTGTCCGCTTATCCTGACTATGCATCAGCATCAGCATCGGTGCGTTGGTGGCATTACTGACACTAGACGAAGTCGACGCTGGTACCTTGATTGCGCTGTGGGTTGCCCTGGTCTCGTTGAGAGTGTTTTTGCCTATCGGGCAGTTGCTGTGCTTGTGGTGACCACGGTCTATATCGTCGCGACGATATCATTCAGTGGTCTGCTGAGACCCGGCCTGGTTCTGATCGGACTGCTGTCCAGTCTGTCGACTGTGGTGACCCTGCTGATAATCATCGTCATGGCCAGCAACAAAGTTCAGAGTGTAGCTATGGTACGCGCGCTTGGCATGCTGATCATGGGACTGCCCTGCTTGCCGTGGTTTATCAATTCCGGTTGAAACCTCGCCTTTGGTATCCTGCGAGTTTTACTTGGCCTCCAAGGCGTTCTGGGTGGCCTGGGCTATTTAGTATATTGGCCTTATCTGGCTGTTGGCTTTGGCTGCGACTCCGGTGCTGTTTTGGCGATTTCACGCTAAGCTCAACCTGAGCAACCGAGCTCAGCTCATCACCAGATAACGCAGCCACAAGCAGATCCCCGCGAGAGCGGTCGAGACCATAGTGACCACAATGCCTTTGCGGGTGAATTCCCAGAATGAGATGAGAGCTCCTGTCCGCTTAGCGATTCCGATCATAACGACGTTGGCACTGGCGCCAACCGCGGTAAGGTTGCCGCCGAAGTCGGCGCCTAGCGCCAGCGCCCACCACAGGGTGTCGGTGTGGCTTTGATTCGGCATGGCCGCGACCAGCTCCGATACAATGGGCGTCATTGTGGCCACGTAAGGAATGTTGTCTATGATGCCAGACACCAGAGCTGAGACACCGAGGATTAGGGCGACGGTGAGTAACTCGTGGCCACCGGTCAAGGTAGTCGCTGCCCGCGCCAGCTGGTTGACTACACCGGTCTTCACCAAAGCCCCGACCATGATGAACAAGCCTGCGAAAAACAGCAATGTGTCCCACTCGACGCTGGATAGGTAATCGGACCGCTCCAGGTCGGCGATCAGGATCAAGACGCCGGCGCCCAGCATCGCCACCAGTGACGGCTCGATGTGTAGCACCGGATGGGCGATGAAAGCTACGAATACCAGTAACAAAACAACGCCGCATTTGATGAGCAGCCCGCGATCGCGGATTGCTTCACGCTCGTCCAGTGACATGATGTCGGCGACTCGGTCGGGGTCGATTGCGAACGGGCCGAACAAGCGGGGTACCAGAGCAACGAAGGCAGTCATTACAATGAGCACAACCGGCGCTAGATGGATCAGGAAATCGTTGAACGACAACCCCGCCCGACTGGCAATGATGATGTTGGGTGGGTCGCCGACCAAGGTTGCTGCGCCGCCGATGTTGGAGGCAAAAACTTCGGCCATCAGAAATGGTGCTGCGTTGATCGTCAACCGATCACATACCAACAGTGTGACCGGAGCGATCAACAACACCGTGGTGACGTTGTCCAACAGAGCCGATGCCGTGCCGGTTACCAGCACCAGCAGGATCATGATGCGCAGTGGGGAGCCATACGTACGCTTGGCGGCCCAGATTGCAATGTATTCGAAGATACCGGTTTGGCGCAACATGCCGACGATGATCATCATTCCCAACAGTAAAAAGATTACGTCCCAATCGATTCCGGTCTCATGCGAGTAGAAGACGTCTTCGGAATTGATAATCGGCAAGGTGACTACGATCGCCGCTCCCGCCAGGGCCACCAGTGTCTTGTTAAAGCGATCATGAGATATCAGTGCGTAGGTCACCGCAAACACGGTGACCACAACGGCACTCATCGAGCTTCCTGCGCTGCTGTCCGCAGGCGACTTGTCACTGCATTGGTCGGGATCAATGTCTCAGCGCCGCCCCTAGTAGGCGTGACGCTGTGATAACACCGAGTAACCGTCCGTCTTTGACCACGGCAAGCAGTAGACTTCGCAGCCGCGACATGGTAGCAGCTACCTCGATGATGGTGTCGTCGGCATTGACCGGAGGGACGTCAACGAGATGTTCCGGCAACACGTCGCGGACCTTCTTGCCGCTCAACTTTTCCGCAGCCCGGTCGGCTGTCGATTCGTTGAGAACACCAGCCAGTGAGGGATCATCCTGCACATACCGGGGCACAATGAATCGCACCACCTGGGATGCGGGCAGAACCGCGTAGGGCTTGCCAGACGTGTCGGTGACCAAGAGTCCAGGCAAGCTGTGCTCCGCAAGCATGCGAGCAGCGTCTAACGCACTTGAATCGATGCTGATTGCCGGAAAGTCCTCGGCGATGTCCTCGGCGCGCATGTGCTGACAATACGTCTGTGTGGTTCGTTAGTTGTGGGCTACATTGAGGCTCACATCATACTCCAGGGTTGCAGGACTCTGGCTGCCGACCCGACTTCTCGGCTCACCGCAGGCTGACGCTACCAGAGAGGTGGTTCGGCTATCCGCTTAGCGGGGCTCATCCTTACGTTACCTGCGTACACTAACGGAATGTTGGAACAGATCCGCGGGCCCGTTGATTTGCAGGGTCTTTCCCGGAGGCAGCTACGGGATCTGGCTTCTGAGATCCGTGAATTCCTTATCTACAAAGTGGCGGCCACCGGGGGTCATCTGGGGTCGAACCTGGGTGTCGTCGAGCTCACGCTGGCGCTGCACCGGGTGTTCGACTCACCTCATGATCCGATCATCTTCGATACCGGTCACCAAGCGTACGTCCACAAAATGTTGACGGGTCGCTGTCAGAACTTCGACAGCCTGCGTAAAAAGGCCGGGTTGTCGGGGTACCCGTCTCGCGCCGAGAGCGAACACGATTGGGTGGAGTCCAGCCATGCTAGTGCTGCGTTATCGTATGCCGACGGTCTGGCCAAGGCATTTGAGCTGGCTGGACATCGCAACCGACATGTGGTCGCAGTGGTTGGTGACGGGGCGCTTACCGGCGGCATGTGTTGGGAAGCGTTGAACAACATCGCGGCAACGCCGCGTCCGGTGGTCATCGTGGTCAATGATAATGGTCGCAGCTATGCGCCTACGATTGGTGGTGTCGCCGACCATCTCGCCACGCTGCGGCTGCAGCCAGGCTATGAGCAGTTACTCGAGAASGGCCGTGATGGACTGCGCTCGCTGCCGTTGGTCGGCCAG
>NZ_QAYL01000011.1 GCF_003408705.1 Mycobacterium uberis | reverse complement strand
ACACAGTAGATCAACTCACACAACCCATCGACCCACACCACAACCCACACCACAACCCACACCACCACACCCCACATAAAACAAAACCACACAACACTCAACAAGAAGATGCATTCGGTCACATTGAGTTCTTTGATCCAAGCCAACCGGTTTTGATGGTCTGCAATCGCCAACTCGCATGGGTCGATACGTCGTGCGTAACGCAGATGTCAGACCGCATCGGCCAACTCGTCTTCGAGTTGGGCCCAAGTGGTGCGCTATGCAGGCAATGCGCCCATGTGTGGTATCAGACTATGGGCCCTCCCCGCCGATAGCATGCTCAATGTGTACCACTTGGGCAGCCATCGCGATCGCCACGCCGATTGCAGCCCGGCGCTGATGCATATAGATTCGGTTGTGGTGAAGTCGGTGGGTCAGGCACCGCCAGCTCGGTAGTGACAGTGATAAAGCTTTGCCGCAGGATAAAACTACCGGTCATCATATGGCGGCGTACTAGTACACCAAATCGCTGAGGGCCACTCGATTCTGCGGGTCAAGAATCAGGTCAGTCCATAGTGTCCGCAAGATAACCAACTGCTCGCCGACGCTGGCTGGCAAGTTCTACACCACAGGCCCCGAGCTTTTCTTTAAACCAGCCTACCCTCGCGCATAGCCGGAACCTCCTGCCTGAAAACACATAAACTGTGGCAGCAACATTTGGCAAGTGTGGCGGGATGGTGGTTAGGCAGTACCAGCACCGCAGTAGTCAACTCCAGTTGGTTCGTGCAGCCTGCTAAGAATACCAGCAGACTAAGGCTCGGGCAGTCAGCTGCCCAATCTGCTCGGCTGAAGCTATCGTAAAACTATAAACCCTATCGTATCGGGTGGCCAAGACAGTGTGCTCGAAGACGATTGATTCCAACCTACACAGTTCAAAATGACTGGCAAAGCTCACCATTCAGTTCGGACTCTCGGTGACGCTGTCGGCAACTGGTTGTGACGACCCCGACCTTCGAGCGGACAGTCATAGCACCCGAAGTTAGGCAGCTAAGCGCAGGAGTGAACTGAGGGCGCAGAGCCTCGGCCAAGGCGGCGGCCCTAATGATTCAGGTAAGCACGTCTTCAAACAGCAGCAGCTGGTCGTCGGGGCCGGTCAGCGGAACCCGCCAGTCGGATATGCGTCAGTGCACCCTACTGATTCTGCGTCCGGCGGTCATTGACTGTGTTGATCAGCGCCACCCCCAACAGCCACGAGGGTGTGTTACCCAAGATACCGATAGAGGACCAGAACAATCTGTTCCGGGTCGTTTGCCTGGTCTCCCAGTAGCCTGATCCGACGCCACTCAACATATCCAGGCTTTTCAGTTCGGCACCGTCGGGTCAACAGTCCCCGCGACTCTCGTAGCCGCACATGGTTGCTTGCCAGATAGCCAACGCTTGGGAACCGCTAGTTTCGTCTTTATCCATCTCAAGCCAGAGCATCGAGGTGTTCAACAGCCCCCGTGGTAAGTAGTCACGTACCCACGGTTCGACCGTGCCGGTGCCGAGTTCCTCTCCGACGATGAGCGCTCCGGCCCGGTGCGCTTTCAACGTGACGATGCTCATTGTCGCTTCGTCGATGCTCAATCATCGTTTCATGGTCTTAGCGCACGTAGGTACTTTGGGTTGGCGGTGCCTCTCAGGGATCACCACAGCCGGAACAACCTGATGATGTGGTCGATACGTACCCACCGGCATGGCGTAGTACAGCGCTGAATCAGCGCACGTAACGGTCAATACTCCAAGCTCATCTAAACCGATTGGGTCGCCATGGTAGCTGCAACCAGTTTTGGCCGAGTCGATTGAATTGTATCTAGATAGCATGCTTGTCTTTACGTCCCACGTAAGTATTCTTTACAGTGCTAATATATCGAACTATTCAGGTGTACGCCTACAGTCAGGTAGTGTATGACGCCCAACGCGGTATTTCGTTTCGCACTACATGCGACTATGCCGTGGCGAGTTGCTCGTCAAGCTGCCATTGCGCCCAGCGGTGGAAATCGACGGTATTGGAATGTCTTTCAACGAGACGAGGACACCGGCACTGGCCGGATGTTGCAGGTACCTCGGTCGACAGTGCCATTCGCTGCTGTAACGTTCGGCTAACGCGCACCGGGTGGCGAAGTTGTTACGGTTTACAAAAGGTGGCGTATGCCATCTGCTAGCCTGCTAACTGCGGTACTCAATGCAGCTAAGTTATAAGTTAGGAGCGCCGCCCGCTTTGCCATTCATGCGCTGTCACAATTGATAGTGTCGAGTAGGCTGGTGCTTTGCTGAAATACGGTCCGCAGTTCCCGTACTTGGTCGCAATTCTTCAGGCCGGGGAATTTCGGGATCGTTTCGACGCGAATTATGAAGATGCCAATGTGACCAATACGAATATACAGCGTATTCAAGAAGCGTTGCGAAGTCGGCAGATACGGTAACGGTTCCATGCGACTTGTTGGAGTGGGCCGCGTGCAAAGGATTGACCAGCACATAGTAAGCACCGTGCTGGGGTATCGGCTACACTCCGCGGTCTCTCATACCGGTGAGATCATCGATACCTCACGATTGCCTAGATTGCACACTAGTGGAGCCGTGTGCTGCTAGACCCCACGTCCGGCAGGTGTCAAGCTGCTCTGGCAGACCGACCCAGTTCTGTGTCACGATGAGCGCTGTGCTGGTTTGGGGATCGCTGGGACGTAGCTGCACGCGGTGGTAGTACAACGACAAGTTCGTGGGCGTTACGAAGCTTGCCTCGCCGATCCAGCGTCCGTCCAGGTCAAAAGGTGCAGTGAAGTTGTCGACCTGCTGTCGCCCGCCCTGTTTCGTGCTGTCTTCGAGCTGCACTCGCACATTGGTTGGGAGCGTCGTGGTTCACATGCACCCAGAATCGCATTTGCACATCGGCGTAGGCTGACGATCGTGGCCAGCATCGAATGTGCTCAATAGGACCTCAAATACGTGGTCAGAGCGGTGTTGCGTTCCTTCACTCGGTGTCGTCTGCCACACCGAGGGTGACAAGCGCATCTGCCAACGCCATCTCAGCTGATGTGCACTTGACTGCCGGTCCAGTTCGCATATGTGGTTGCACTGCTAAACCGCCTGGTGAGTCCGGGCGAGCAAAAGCGCGAAAGCTAAGCTATGCCTTCAGTCTTGTATCCCGGACGCACCCCATGACGGCTCGGCTCGTCCACTTGCCCCCAGTTGGCTTGGGATGGTCTAGCCTACGATTATTTTGCAGGTCAGCGAGGTGGAGACCGAAATGGACGCTCAATCAGGACGAGCTAACTATCCACGGCTACCTTGCTGGAAGGGCGCGAAAATCCAGTTGGGGATCTCCAATGGGAAACAGAGAAGGCGGTAATTTAGCAGTTGCTTTGGCAACCGTCCACTCCAACTTTTGGTGCGATCCCGTCAACCGGCAGGGTTCAAGAATGCCTCCGATGGGTGGATAGACCACACCATGGCCAAGTATGTGCAGGTGATTTACCGTTATCGATATGATCAGCGCATCGCCCTAAACCCGGGTCAATATGCAGGCGTTTTTTTAGACCAGAAGGTGATTTAACGTGGCTGAAGAGAGCCGCGGGCCGTGGGGGTCGGGGTACGGCCTCGGCTTGTCGACACGGACCCAGGTGACGGGTTATCAGTTCCTTGCCCGCCGAACTGCAATGGCGTTGACGCGCTGGTGCGTTCGCATGGAGGTGGAACCAGGTCGCCGCCAAACACTAGCGGTGGTGGCGTCGGTTTCCGCGGCGTTGGTGGGTTGCCTGGGAGCGCTGTTGTGGTCGTTTATCAGTCCATCTGGCCAGCTGAATGAGTCGCCGATCATCGCAGACCGTGACTCCGGTGCATTATACGTCCGGGTGGGTGACAGGTTGTACCCCGCTTTGAATCTGGCGTCCGCGCGGCTGATCACTGGGCGGCCGGACAATCCGCACCTGGTTCGGTCCAGCCAGATCGCCACGCTGCCGCACGGACCGCTGGTGGGCATCCCAGGCGCACCAGCGGAGTTCTCGCCTCAAACCCCGCAGACGTCGTCATGGCTGGTATGTGACACGGTGGCCACCTCGACTGGAGTTGGGGCACCGTCAGGGGTGACGGTCACCTTAATCGACGGATCCCCGGACCTGTCCGGCCATCGGCGGGTGTTGAACAGTTCGGACGCGGTAGTGCTGAACTATGGCGGGGATGCGTGGGTTATTCGGCAGGGACGCCGGTCACGCATCGACGCCATGAATCGGTCGGTGCTGTTGCCACTAGGTTTGACACCTGAGCAAGTCAGTCTAGCGCGCCCAATGAGCCGTGCGTTGTTCGACGCGTTGTCGGTGGGACCTGAGTTGGTGGTGCCGGACGTGCCAAACGTAGGCAATCCAGCTTCATTTCCGGGAGCTCCGGGTCCAGTGGGTACGGTGATCGTTACGCCGCAAATCAGTGGTCCGCAACAGTATTCGCTGGTGTTGGCTGACGGCGTGGAGACGCTCTCCCCACTGGTTGCCCAGATCATGCAGAACGCCGGTAACCCGGGGAGCACCAAACCGATCACCGTTGAGCCATCTGCGTTAGCAAAGATGCCGGTGGTCAACAAGCTAGATCTGTCTGCTTACCCAGATACCCCGCTGCAGGTGGTAGACCTCCGAGAGAATCCATCGACTTGCTGGTGGTGGGAACGGATCGCCGGTGAGAGTCGGTCTCGTGTTCAGGTGATAACCGGGCCAACTATTCCGATCAGTTCAGCCGACGTAAATAAGGTGGTGCCGTTAGTGAAGGCGGATACGACTGGATGCGAAGCCGACCAGGTCTACTTCGGTCCTAACTATGCGAACTTTATCGCGGTCACCGGTAACAATCCGGCGGCACAAACAACAGAATCGCTATGGTGGATCACGCGGGCAGGAGCTCGGTTTGGGGTGGACGACACCAAAGACGTGCGCGACGCATTGGGTTTGACCGGGACGCCAAGCTTGGCGCCCTGGGTGGCGCTGCGACTATTGCCGCAAGGCCCGATGTTGTCCCAAGGGGATGCATTGGTACAACACGACACGCTACCGATGGACATGACCCCTGCAGAGTTGGTGGTACCGAAGTGAAACGTGGCTTTGCGCGGCCGACGCCGGAAAAAGCTCCGGTTATCAAGCCGGAAAACATCGTTCTGCCAACACCGTTGAGTATTCCACCACCAGAGGGCAAGCCCTGGTGGATGATTGTGGTGGGCGTCGTAGTGATCGGCCTGGTGTGCGGCATGGTCGCCATGACCTTCGCCAGCGGTTCAAGGGTGTTCGGGGGCGCCGGCTCGATTTTCCCGCTCTTCATGATCGGCGGCGTCTCGATGATGATGTTCAGCGGCCGAATGGGCGGGCAGCAGCAAATGAGTCGGCCGAAGCTGGACGCGATGCGCGCTCAGTTCATGTTGATGCTGGACATACTACGTGAGACCGCGAGCGAGTCGGCCGACAGCATGGACGCCAGTTACCGGTGGTTCCATCCGGCGCCCACCACGTTGGCCGCTGCCGTGGGATCGTCTCGAATGTGGGAGCGCAAGCCTGACGGCAAGGACTTCCACTTCTGCGTTGTGCGAGTCGGTGTGGGCATGACGCGTCCCGAGGTTACCTGGGGTGAACCGCAGAATATGCCGACCGACATCGAACTAGAGCCGGTGACAGGGAAGGCGCTGCAGGAGTTCGGGCGCTATCAAAGCGTTGTCTACAACTTGCCGAAAATGGTTTCCCTGCTCGTGGAACCCTGGTATGCACTAACTGGGGACCGTGAGCAGACACTGGGATTGATGCGGTCAATCATCTGTCAGCTGGCGTTCTCGCACGGTCCTGACCACGTGCGGATGGTAGTTGTCAGTTCCGATTTGGAGCAGTGGGACTGGGTAAAGTGGCTGCCGCATTTCGGTGATCCCCGGCGTCAAGACGCGGCAGGGAACGCGCGGATGGTGTACAGCTCTGTGCGAGAATTCGCCGCGGAGCAAGCCGAATTGTTCGCCGGCCGCGGAGCGTTTACGCCTCGGCGCGCCAGTTCGTCGGCGCAAACCCCGACACCTCACCACCTGATCGTCGCGGACGTCGTCGACCCGCAGTGGGATTACGTGATTAGCGCCGAAGGTGTCGACGGGGTGACGTTTTTCGACCTGACCGGCTCTTCGATGTGGACAGCAGTCCCGGAGCGGACGTTGCGATTCGATGAAAGAGGTGTGATCGATGCACTGCCTCGTGACCGTGATACCTGGGTGGTGATCGACGACAAGCCTTGGTTTTTTGCCTTAACCGACCGCCTCAGCGTCGCCGAAGCAGAAGAGTTTGCACAAAGGTTGGCACGCTGGCGGCTGGCCGAAGCCTACGAAGAGATCGGCCAGCGCGTGGCTCACATCGGGGCTCGAGACATCTTATCTTATTATGGAATTGACGATCCAGCCGCGATTGACTTTGATGCGCTGTGGAACGGCCGTACCGATACTATGGGCAGGTCACGGTTGCGGGTACCGTTTGGCAATCGATCCGACAACGGTGAGCTGCTGTTTTTGGATATGAAATCGCTCGATGAAGGCGGCGATGGTCCGCATGGGGTGATGTCGGGTACAACTGGTTCGGGCAAATCGACGCTAGTGCGAACAGTGATCGAATCGCTGATGCTTGCTCATCCGCCGGAGGAGTTGCAGTTCGTGTTAGCCGATCTCAAAGGTGGGTCGGCGGTCAAGCCGTTCGCCGGCGTGCCGCACGTATCCCGGATCATCACCGACCTTGAAGAAGACCAAGTGCTTATGGAGCGCTTCTTGGACGCGCTGTGGGGCGAAATCGCTCGCCGTAAAGCAGTCTGCGACAGCGCCGGTGTAGACGACGCCAAGGAATACAACTCGGTGCGAGCCAGGATGCGGGCGCGTGGCCAGGATATGCCGGCGCTGCCGATGCTCGTGGTCGTCATCGACGAGTTCTACGAATGGTTCCGCATCATGCCGACGGCGGTCGACGTGCTCGACTCGATCGGACGGCAGGGCCGCGCTTACTGGATCCATCTGATGATGGCGTCGCAGACCATCGAGAGCCGAGCTGAAAAACTCATGGAGAACATGGGCTACCGTTTGGTGTTGAAAGCACGTACCGCCGGCGCGGCACAGGCGGCCGGCGTGCCGAACGCGGTGAACCTGCCGGCGCAGGCTGGTCTAGGGTATTTCCGAAAGAGCCTCGAGGATATCATTCGTTTCCAGGCTGAATTCCTGTGGCGAGACTACTTCCGCGGTGTCACCATCGACGGTGAGGAACAACCAGTGTTGGTGCACAACATTGACTACATTCAACCGCAATTGTTTACTAATTCGTTCACACCGCTCGAGGTGAGTGTAGGAGGACCCGAGGTTGATGCGGGGGCTGCCTTTACGAACGGCGAGATGTTCGACGAGGAAGGCGCTGAGGAAGAAGCCGAAGGAGGGGTTAGGACGCCCAAAATCGGTACGGTGATTATCGATCAGCTTCGCAGGATCGACTTTGAGCCCTACCGGTTGTGGCAGCCCCCGCTGACTCAGCCTGTCGCCATCGACGACTTGGTCAACCGGTTTTTAGGTCACTCCTGGCACCAGAATTACGGCTCGTCCGGGAGTCTTGTGTTCCCCATCGGGATCATTGACCGACCTTTCAAGCATGACCAGCCGCCGTGGACGGTCGACACCTCCGGACCTGGCGCCAACGTGTTGATCCTGGGGGCCGGCGGTTCAGGTAAAACCACTGCGCTGCAGACACTTATCTGTTCGGCCGCACTGACCCATACCCCTGAGCAGGTTCAGTTCTACTGTCTAGGCTATAGCAGCACCGCATTGACCACGGTGGCGCACTTGCCTCACGTCGGTGAGGTAGCCGGTCCTACGGATCCTTACGGTGTGCGTCGTACTGTAGCCGAACTGCTGGCATTGGTTCGCGATCGCAAACGTACCTTTCTCGAACACGGGATTGCCTCGATGGAGGTGTTTCGGCGTCGCAGGTTCGGCGGTGAGCTGGGCCCGGTGCCCAACGATGGGTTCGGTGATGTCTACCTGGTGATCGACAACTACCGGGCGCTGGCCGAGGAAAACGAAGTACTGATCGAGCAGGTGAACCAGATTATCAACCAGGGCCCCTCGTTCGGTGTGCACGTGGTCGTCACTGCCGATCGCGAATCAGAGCTGCGGCCTCCGGTGCGTAGCGGCTTCGGTTCCCGAGTCGAGTTGCGCTTGGCCGCTGTGGAAGACGCCAAGTCGGTACGTTCCCGGTTTGCTAAGGACGTTCCAGTCAAGCCGGGACGTGGCATGGTCGCAGTAAACTATGTCCGACTCGATAGCGATCCACAGGCGGGCTTGCACACGTTGGTTGCCCGGCCAGCGTTGGCCAACACACCCGACAATGTTTTCGAGTCCGACAGTGTGGCCGTAACGGTCAGCCGACTGACGAGCACCCAGGCCCCACCGGTGCGCCGGTTGCCAGCCCGGTTCGGCGTGGAGCAAGTGCGCGAGCTGGCCGCCCGGGATACCCGTCAAGGGGTTGGTGTAAGCGGAATCGCTTGGGCAATATCGGAATTGGACTTGCAGCCGGTTTATCTGAACTTCGCCGAGAATGCACATTTGATGATTACGGGTCGCCGCGAATGTGGGCGGACCACAACGCTAGCGACCGTCATGTCCGAAATCGGCCGGCTCTACGCGCCGGGAGGTACCAGCGCGCCGACAACGTCAAAACGCTCTGCGCAGGTATGGTTGATCGACCCACGTCGCCAGCTGCTGACCGCGTTGGGCTCGGACTATATGGAGAGGTTCGCCTACAACCTCGACGGCGTATCGGCTATGGTGGGTGAGTTGGCGGCGCTTTTGGCCAGCCGTGAACCGCCGCCTGGTCTGTCTGCGGAAGAGCTACTGTCGCGGTCGTGGTGGAGCGGCCCAGAGATCTTCTTGATCATCGATGATATCCAACAACTGCCGCCAGGTTTCGATTCGCCGTTGCATAAGGTTGTTCCCTGGGTGACCCGGGCCAGTGATGTCGGCCTGCATGTCATTGTCACCCGTACATTCGGAGGCTGGTCTTCGGCGGGCAGCGACCCGATGTTGCGGGCTCTGCATCAGGCAAACGCGCCATTGTTGGTGATGGATGCCGATCCCGATGAGGGCTTCATCCGTGGCAAGATGAAAGGCGGTCCGTTGCCCCGCGGCCGAGGCTTGTTGATGGCCGAAGATACCGGTGTGTTCGTGCAGGTGGCGGCGATCGAGGTGCGCCGATAATATGCGTAAGTTGCGTCGTCTTGGTTAGTGTGTTTGCGTCACCTGGGAGCCGACTAACTCCAGCGCAGCGGCAATGCTTTAGGTGCGCAGAACTTCGAGGAGAATTGAATTTTGGGCGGGAAACTCGGAACCAGTTCGAACTCGGATATTTTTCATTCAGCAATTGATCACGAGGATCAGTTCTAGATGCGCTAAATGTGACACCATGAATCGGTACGATCCACCGCTAAACCCTAAACCCTAAACCCTGGGTGCCTGTGTACTTTTCCGTCTATAGCTAACTCGTCGGTGCCGGCGCGGTTGATCGCAGCCATGCACAACCGTGCCGGTTAGCCTGGCAGCAGTGCTATTCCGCCAACGTTGATGAATTTGGTGGTAACGTTGGGAACCAATGCATCCAAAGGTGCGAGTCGGATGGTCGCTTCGATAAATACCCTGATCTGCTTATGTTTATCGCGAAACGTCACGCGCAGCCTTGGTCTGCGCAAGTTCGAGCAGGGAGAAACTCACGGCCGTCGTCACAGTGTCCAGCCCAGCTAGTATCAACAGGCGGCTCAAGCTCAACGCCTCGATCTCGCTGAGCGGGTCGTCGCCGATGAGAACCTGCGACAATATGTCCGACTCCCGGATTTTGCTTACGTTCGGCAATTGCGTTCACGAGATACTCGAGCAGTTCTCACTGTGCAGCGATGTTGGATTTGGAAGGAAGGGCTTGTTCGATGTGTCGATGACGGCGTCTTTTAAGACAATCAGGCTATCACGATCTTGCACTGGTAGCCTGTCAAGAACAAGGAACAGCTGAATAGGGGCCAGATTCGCGAAATCGGCCCCTGCCTCATACTCACCCCGGTCGGCGATGGCATTGATCATGGCAACTGTGTGGCTGTGCAATGCCGGCAGTGCTTTAATTTAAGGCGGCCGGACTGAAGTAAGGCTGCAAGATCTTTCGATACCTTGTGTGCTCCGGGCAGGTCGAATGTCAGCGGAAGCACCGGCAGCGGATTTCCGGGGGCAATATCGGTGGGGTTGGGCAATGCGGCCTCGATCGCGCGTCTGTCAGGATGGAGCGGCCCACTGCCGGGGCACATGCGGTTGCTCTGTTACCAATAAGCACCATCAGCGCTGTTCCGGAGTCCGGCGGGGCCAGAAACTTGCTGGCCAGTATGGGCCGCTGGCGTGGCCGGCTCTGGTCCCTGATACGGATTCCGCTTCACCGCTCTGGCTCGTCTACCCTTCGCCGGATAATTGTGTAAGCCCAACATCGATAATTGCTGCGGACAATTGGCCCGATAAAGTCACCTGCGTGTTCTCATTCGTTTTCCGGATTTTTGCTTCTGTCGACGGCTTAGTGGTCGGGTATAGCGCTGCTATATCAACGCTGAGTCCCTAGGTACACCGCTTGGTACCCATCCGTTAAGGTCGTTGCTGGACGGTACTGCCGCGCGTTAATCAGTGGTCCTATGGCTACTGGAGTGTTGTAACCGCCGCTACCTTAAGTGCGCTAGCCAGCGTGCTTTTGGTTGCTCGTAACGCGATTTTTCACAGGTTTAGTCTTAATCATCTTGAGTCGACCACAAACCACAAACAAGGTCAGCTGCTGTTACTGCGGCGTTACCGAAGGTGAATTCGTGGTGTCGTCCCGTGAACAGTTGTGAACAGGTGGACTCGAAAACAGCTTCTGGCTAGCTAGTCATCTATTCTCAGCGGATAGCGGTTGCTGAGAATGTCTATGAGTATCTGTGAGGAGGACCAACTATGCCGTTTGTGACTACACAGCCCGAGGCTTTGGCTGCGGCCGCCGGAAATCTACGGGCTATCGGTACGGTCATGAGCGTTCAGAACGCTGCTGCGGCAGCCCCAACAACGGGTGTAGTACCAGCAGCCGCCGATGAAGTGTCGGTGTTGACTGCGGCTCAGTTTGCCGCGCACGCCCAGGTGTACCAGGCGGTTAGTGCTTTGGCAGCGCAGATTCACGAGTCGCTCGTGACAAACTTGAGTACCAATTCCGTCTCTTACGCTGCTACCGAAGCCGCCAATGCGGCCGCTGCCAGGTGACCCGGCTGGCAATTGGAGGATTTGGAAAGGACTGCCCCAGACGTGGGCTTTAAGGCAACTTGTGAGCTGCCGATGATCTCGAGACTGTGTGGGCGGACGGTCAACGCATCCCAGAGAATCACGAGGGCTTAATCAACTCGGACACCGCGGTCAGGGTCTATTCTGCATTTCGCCGCGGTACAACGCCCGGAGGTTGTCGGCTGAAATAAATTAAGGAGGATCATTCTTAAACATATGGGTCGGCAGCTGCGCAGCGCGTAGTCGATCCGGTCACTGCCGTCCATCACAACAACAACTTAAACTAATTTCATTAATTAATTTGGAAAATAGCCGATATGGCACTATGTTTTATGATCGACCCACACGCAATGCGGGACATGGCGGGCCGATTTGAGATGCACGCCTAAACGGTCGAGTACGAGGCCAGCAAGGTGTGGGCGTTGTTGCTGAACATCGCAGGTGTGGGCTGGAGTGGGACCGTGCAGGCGAAGTCCTAAAGCGCCATGGGGCAGATGAATCAGGCATTTTACAATATCGTGAACATGCTGCACGGGGTGCGTGACGCCAGCAACTACGAGCAGCAAGAGTATGCCTCGCAGCAGACCGTCGGTAGTTAGCGTTGAAAGCCGCGGCTGCGTACCCTTTTGCCATTAGGAGAACACTGATATGATCAGTTATTAGTTCGTCGACGTTGACGCCCATGGTGCTGCTATCCGGGCTCAAGCCACATCAATGGAAGTCAAGTGCCAGGCCATAATTCCGTGGTGTGCTTGCTGCCGGGAACTTTTGGGGTTGTGCTGGTTTGGCGGCCTGCGAAGAGTTCATCACACAGTGAAGTTGTAACTTCGAGGTGATTTACGAGCAGGCCAATGTCCACGGATAAAAGTTGCAGGCTGCCAGTAGCGGTATGGCCAGCACCGATAGCGTCGTCGGCGTTAGCTGGGCCTAAACATCCATCCCCAGGCGCGGCAGCACACCACCGTCGGCGTGCTGCAATGTCCGACCACGTCGACCCCCGAGGTACTTTATGGACCAACAGAGCACCCACACCGATATCACTGTTAACGTTAATGGGTTCTGGATGCTCCAGGCACTCCTGGACATTCGACATGTTGCGCCGGAGTTGCGATGCCGGCCGTTTGTATCGACAGACTCCAACGGCTGGCTGAATGAACACCCCGGGATGGCGGTTATGCGTGAACAGGGCGTCGTTGTCAATAACGAGGTCAATGAGCATGTCGCAGCTCGAATGCGGGTGCTCGCTGCACCCGACCTGGAAGTCGTTGCTTTGCTGTCGCGGGGAAAGTTGCTCTATGGAGTTGTCGACGATGAGAATCAGCCGCCGGGTTCGCGTGATATCCCCGACAACGAGTTCCGGGTGGTGTTGGCGCGTCGTGGCCTGCACTGGGTGTCGGCGGTTCGGGTTGGCAACGACATTACCGTGGACGACGTCGTCATCGCGGACAGCACGTCGATCACTTCTCTAGTGATGGATGGCATGGAATCGATTCACCACGCGGATCCAGCGGTGATTAACGCGGTCAATGTACCTCTGGAAGAAATGTTGGAAGCGACAAAGTTGTGGCAGGACTCGGGTTTTAACGCGTTCTCCGGCGGAGATCTACGGCGTATGGGCATCAGCGCCGCTACAGTGGCCGCGCTGGGCCAGGCGCTGTCGGATCCCGCGGCCGAGGCCGCGGTGTATGCGCGACAGTACCGTGACGATGCCAAGGGCCCCAGCACTTCGGCGCTATCGCTAAAGGATGGTTCCAGTGGACGTATCGCACTCTATCAACAAGCGCGGACGGCGGGTTCGGGTGAGGCGTGGCTAGCAATCTGCCCGGCCACACCACAGCTAGTGCAGGTGGGTGTAAAGACCGTGTTGGACACGTTGCCGTACGGCGACTGGAAAACTCACAGCAGAGTCTGATGTCTGATGCGAAATGTAAGATGCTACAACGTTTTTGACTAGCGTATGCGGTCAAGCAGTAAACCGTGCATATTATCGTTATGAGCGGCAGCAAAGTTGAAAAAGTAGTGTGACGACAGCCACTAACCGCGAGGCGAGGTATATGGGTTCGGAATTGGTCGTGTTGTATCTCCCGGGGAGTCATGGCGCTTCAATTCGTGCAGGTGCACAGCACCCGTGCGCCCAGAGGTGCTGGATATCGTATTCACCACACCAGGGGGGTGCAGAACTATGACCGCGGTAGCTGACGTGTCACAGACCGACGTCGAGGGTGTTTCGTCGCCTCGAGCGGTCGTAGTTGGCATCATGGCCGGCGAGGGTACCCAGGTCAGTGTTCTGCTTGATGCCAACGCCCCAGTGTCGGTGATGACCGACCCACTGCTGAAAGTAGTCAACAGTCGGTTACGTGAGCTTGGCGAAGGTACGCTTAAGCCCACTGAGCGCGGCAGATGGGCATTGTGCCTGATTGACGGCACGCCTTTACGGCCCACGCAATCACTGACCGAGCAAGATGTTTACGACGGCGACCGGCTGTGGATTCGGTTCATCGCCGACACCGAGCGTCTATCCCAGGTGATCGAGCACATTTCCACCGCGGTCGCGGCAAATCTCAGCAAGCGGTTTGCCGCGATTGACTCGATTGTTGCCGTGCAGGTCGGCGCGTCGATGGTGGCAACAGGCGTGTTGGCTTCGTCAGCTTTGCTGGGCTGGTGGCGTTGGCGCCACGATTCTTGGTTATCGGTCATCTACGCCGCGGTGATCGCGTTGTTGATATTGGCAGTGTCCACGCTGGTGCTAATGCGGGCCACTACTCGCCAAGATCGACGCGCTGGTGACATTATGCTACTGAGTGGGATTGCGCCAGTGACTGTGGCTGCAGCGGCCGCGCCGCCCGGCCCGGTGGGGTCCCCACATGCGGTATTGGGCTTCGGTGTGATAGCTATTGCTGCGATGCTGGCCCTGCGGTTCACCGGTCGCCAACTTGGTACTTACACCGCTATTAGCACTATTTGCGTGGTTGCGGCGATCATGAGCTTGGCGCGGATGGTCGCGATGACCAGCGCGGTGACATTGCTTTCCTGCGCGGTGCTGGCCTGCGTGTTGCTTTACCACTGTGCCCCAGCTCTGTCCCGTCGCTTGGCCGGCATTCGGCTGCCGGTGTTCCCGTCAGCCACCAGCCGGTGGGTGTTTGAAGCGCGGCCCGATCTGCCCACCACGGTAGTGCACACCGACGGTGGCCCGCCAGTACTGGAGGGGCCGGCGTCAGTGCGTGATGTGCTGCTGCAAGCCGAGCGTGCCAGGTCCTATTTGTCGGGTTTGCTCCTGGGGTTGGGTGTGTTGCTGGTGGTTTCGCTCACCGCGTTGAGTAACCCCCACACCGGGCAGCGTTGGCTGCCGCTGTTGCTAGCTGGGTTTAACTCGGGTTTCCTGCTACTGCGAGGCCGCTCGTATGTCGACCGCTGGCAAGCGATCACGTTGGCCGCGACGGCGGTACTCATCGTCGCTGCGGTGGTGCTGCGGTACGCGCTAGTGTTGTCATCGCCGTTGGCGGTGTCACTCGGGGCGGCGATATTAGTTCTGCTTCCTGCCGCAGGGCTAACAGCTGCTGCGGTCGTACCCAATACGATCTATAGCCCGCTGTTCCGCAAGTTGGTGGAATGGATTGAATATTTGTGCCTTATGCCCATTTTCCCGTTAGCATTGTGGTTGATGGATGTCTATGCCGCGATCCGGTACCGGTAGTAAGAAGGCGCGACGCAGACACGCGCCTCGCGCGCTCGTCGCAACAGCGTTATTTACTTCCGGTGCGTTTACTGGATTGCCGCCGGTGTATGCGATTTCGCCTCCGACGATTGATCCAAGCGCGATGCCGCCGGACGGTCCACCCGGACCGGCCGCGCCGATGAAGCAGAACTCTTACTGCACCGAGGTTGGGGTTCTGGCCGGCACTGACTTTCGGCTACCGCCAAAGTATATGGATATGCTGAATATGTCCGACGCATGGGAATTCAGTCGCGGTGGTGGGCAGAAGGTCGCCGTCATCGACACTGGTGTGACTCCTCACCCTAGGCTCCCACACCTGATCGGCGGTGGTGACTATGTGATGGCGGGGGGCGATGGGCTGTCAGATTGCGACGCTCACGGCACTATCGTGGCGTCGGTGATCGGCGCGGCGCCGGCAACCGGCGTGCCCGTGCCTGTGGCACCGCGCAGGCCTGTCACTATTCCCACCACCGAGAAGCCGCCACCGCCGCAGACCGTGACCTTGTCGCCACTGCCTCAGACCGTGACAGTCATTCCCACCCCGCCGCTCTCAGAAGAGGGTCCGCCACCCCCGGGTGTGCCGTTGCCACCACCTCCACCTGGTCAGCCGGCTCCATCAGGCAGCCGGGGCGGCGGCACGGTGAAAATACCCAGCTACTCGGGTGGCCGACAGGTAGTTGTCATCGACAACCCGGCCAACCCACGCCCACGTGACCCGGCGCCTGCGTCACACCCCGATCCATATAGTGGGATCGCCCCAGATGTCGACGTTATCTCGATCCGCCAGTCAAGCCAGGCCTTTGGTCTTAAGGACCCGTATACCGGCGACGAAGATCCGCAAACATCGCAAAAAATTGACTACGTTCAGACCATGGCGCGGGCAATAGTGCATGCCGCCAACATGGGCGCCACGGTGATCAACATCTCCGATGTGACGTGTATGAGTGCGCGCAACGCCATCGACCAACGTGCGCTGGGGGCAGCTGTTCATTATGCGGCCGTCGATAAGAACGTCGTCATTGTGGCTGCTGCCGGTGACAGCAATAAGAAGGACTGTAAGCAGAACCCGCTGTTTGATCCTTTGCAGCCGAATGATCCCCGCGACTGGAACGGTGTTACTACAGTGGTCACGCCCTCCTGGTTCAGTGAGTACGTGCTGACCGTTGGTGCAGTCGATTCGAATGGTCAGCCGCTGAACCAAAGGAGCATTGCTGGACCCTGGGTGTCGATCGCGGCGCCAGGAACTGACATCATCAGCCTTTCACCGCGTGATGATGGCCTGATCAATGCAATTAACGGTCCAGACAATATATTGCTGGTGCCGGCTGGTACTAGTTTTTCGGCTGCGATTGTGGCAGGGGTAGTAGCGCTCGTGCGCGGAAGATACCCTCAGCTCACATCCTACCAGGTTATAAACCGGTTAATTCACACGGCTAGGCCCCCGGCTCGCGGGGTGGATAATCAGATCGGTTATGGTATTGTCGACCCATTGGCCGCGTTGACTTGGGACGTACCCGAAGGTCCGGCAAAGCCGCTGCCGCAGCTGTCGTCACCGCTGAGCCTGCCCAAGCCCCCTGCTCACCGCAATATGGTGCCTGTGTGGGTGGCTGCCGGAGGACTGACCGCAGCAGTACTGGTAGGCGGCGCGGCGTTCGGTACAGCGGTGCTGGTGCAGCGAACGCGGAAGCTGCGATGAAAGCGGAGCGGTAATGCAGGCTCAGCGCAGGTTGGGTTTGGCTTTGCCGTGGCCGCGTGTCACGACGGTGTTTGTGGTCGATATTGTCGTCTTGGTGTTGGCGAGCCATATTCCGGAGTCATGGCAGGCCGGTCAGCATGTCGCGTGGTGGGTAGGCGTAGGAATTGCCGTCGTGATCATGGTGCTTGCGTTGGTCAGTTACCACGGCATCACATTGGCGTCGGGTTTGGCCACGTGGATATGGGATTGGTCTGCCGATCTGGCTGTCGTACTGCCAGCGGGATGTACGCCCGCGATCGATCATCAGCGCCGTTTCGGACGCAATGTGGTTGGGGTGCGTGAGTACAAAGGCCGGCTTGTCACAGTGATCGCGTTGGACGCTAGTGAAGACAGTCCATCGGGGCGATATCGGCACCGGACAGCGTCGGCAAGTTTGTCGGTACAAGCCGTTGCCAATGGGCTGCGGCAGTTCGATATTTACCTCGATGGCATCGACATTGTCTCTGTGAAGATACGTCACGGTGACAGTGTGGTGCGTCCTACAGCGCCCGGTGGCCGGGAACCCGAAGAGTGGGGGCTGGTGGTGAGTGAGCGCCCACCCACTTATCAACGCTGTACCTGGTTGGTGTTGCGGATGAACCCGCAGCGCAACGTTGCCGCGGTAGCCGCTCGGGATTCGCTAGCGTCGACGTTGGTAGCGGCCACTGAGCGACTTGCTCAAGATCTGGACGGGCAAGACTGTGCGGCCCGGCCGTTGACTGCCGGCGAGTTGGCTGCGGTTGACGGTGCCGTGCTGGCCGATTTGGAACCAACGTGTAGTCGCCCGGGATGGCGCCATATCAAGTACTTCCATGGATTCGTAACTAGCTTCTGGGTTACACCGTCGGACATCGATTCCGAGACACTGACTGGGCTGTGGCTGTCTGACTTCCCCGGCATCGTGGCTACCGTGATCACGATCCGTATCACCAGTCGCGGCTGTCGGCCTCAATTGTCGGCGTGGGTGCGTTACCACAGCGAGAACCGATTGCCTAAGGAGGCATGGAGAGGACTCAACCGCCTGACTGGTCGTCAGTTAGCCGCGGTGCGTGCTAGCCTGCCGGCGCCGGCGACCCGACCGGTATTGGTCGTGCCCAGCCGAGAGTTGAACGACTATGATGGGCTGGTGCTGCCGGTGGGGGAGATGCGGGAAGGCCCTGCAAGTTTACCTGCAGGGCAATGACGCGTCCACAGTCAACTACCGAAGACACCCGCAACGCCATGGTTGCCGGCCTGCTGGCGTCGGGGATCTCCGTTAACGGACTGCAACCCAGCCACAACCCGCAGGTTGCGTTGCAGATGTTCAAGACGGCCACCACACTTGATCCAGGGATGTGCGATGCCTGGCAGGCGCGAATATTGGCAGGTGATCAGAGCATCGAGGTGCTGGCCGGCGCATGGAATTCAGTCAGGACGTTTGGCTGGGAGACACGTCGCCTTGGGGTCACCGATTTGCAGTTTCGTCCAGAAGTCTCCGACGGGTTGTTTTTGCGACTAGCGGTGACCAGTGTGGAATCGCTAGCTTGCGCTTACGCTGCTGTGCTCGCTGAGGCGAAACACTACGAGGAGGCAGCCAAACTGCTCGACGGTGTCGAGCCGCGGCATCCTTTCGACACCGAGCTAGTCAGCTACGTGCGGGGGGTGCTGTATTTCCGAACAAAACGTTGGCCGGATGTGCTTACCCAATTTCCCGAGGGCAAGCAATGGCGCCACCCCGAGTTGAAGTCCGCAGGCGCGGCAATGGCCACTTCGGCGCTGGCGTCGCTAGGGGTTTTTGAAGAGGCGTTCCGGCGTGGCCAGGAGGCCATCGAGGGGGACCGTGTGCCCGGCGCGACCAATATCACCTTGTATATCCAGGGCATGTGCTTACGACACGTCGGTCGTGAGGACGAGGCTGTCGAACTGTTGCGCAGAGTCTATTCACGGGACGCGAAATTCGCTCCAGCTCGAGAAGCGTTGGATAACAACAGCTTTCGTCTAGTATTGACCGATCCAGAAACAATTGAAGCCCGCACTGATCCGTGGGATCCAGACAGCGCTCCGACCCGTGCACAGACCGAGGCCGCTCGGCACGCTGAGATGGCCGCAAAGTATTTGGCTGAAGGGGATGCTGAGCTCAACGCGATGTTGGGCATGAAACAAGCCAAGCGGGAAATCAAACTCATCAAGTCGACGACAAAGGTGAACTTGGCCCGCGTCAAAATGGGTTTGCCGGTATCGGTGACATCGCGTCATACCTTGTTGCTTGGGCCTCCCGGTACTGGGAAAACCTCGTTAGCGCGCGCTTTCACCAAGCAGCTGTGCGGATTGACCGTGCTCCGTAAGCCGCTCGTGGTCGAAACAAGCCGCACTAAGCTGCTGGGTAGGTATATGGCTGATGCGGAGAAAAACACCGAACAGATGCTCGAGGGTGCATTAGGCGGGGCAGTCTTCTTCGACGAGATGCACACTCTACACGAAAAGGGGTACACCCAAGGAGACCCCTATGGCAATGCGATTATCAACACGCTGCTGTTGTATATGGAAAACCATCGCGACGAGCTGGTGGTGTTCGGTGCGGGCTACGCCAAGGCAATGGAAAAAATGCTCGAGGTGAATCAAGGGCTCCGAAGGCGGTTTTCGACGGTGATCGAGTTCTTCAGTTACACCCCCGAGGAATTGATTGCGCTGACCCAACTGATGGGCCAGGAGAACGAAGACGTCATTACCGAGCAGGAGGCGCAAGTACTATTGCCATCCTACACCAAGTTCTATCTTGATGAGACCTATTCCGAAGACGGAGATTTAATCCGTGGTATCGATATGCTCGGCAATGCCGGCTTCGTGCGTAATGTGGTGGAGAAGGCCCGCGACCACCGTAGTTTCCGCCTCGACGACGAAGACCTTGATGCGGTGCTGGCTAGCGATCTCACTGAATTTAGCGAAGATCAACTACTGAGGTTCAAGAAGTTGACCAGTGTCGATCTAGCCGAAGGCCTCAGTGCGGCGGTGGCCGAAAACAAGTCGTCGTAGCCGACGTGACGGGGCGGCCTGTGGAGTGTTCGCTGGGTTGTACGGGCCGCCGCGACGCTACTATGAATAGGCTCATTTGTTGTTGGCAGACCGCATTGTTGTGCTTCGATTCTTTTGTAGATGACCGTGCTCTGCTTAGTTTGCGGGGTAGTGCTATGAGAGTGGTGACCCCGAGGTCCGATCTTCTGCCCACCCTGGTCTGGTGTTGTGTGGTTTTGTTTTATGTGGGGTGTGGTGGTGTGGGTCGATGGGTTGTGTGAGTTGATCTACTGTGTGGATGTTCTGGTAGCCGTGAGTCCGTCGGTAAAGCGGGTGGTGTTGTGAGTTGTTTGTAGAAGGAGCTTGCCGCTATGGCTGGTGTGTCGTGCTTGGCGGTGGGTTTGTGGTTGTTGCGGTACGCGGCTGAGGAGATTGTGGGCCTGTTGGAATCTACATGTAAATGTAGATTGGGATACTGGCCGGTCAGACACCGTTATCAGGCGAACCGGAACCAGCGCAGTGCCCCGAGCGCTGCTAACGCTCCCCATGTCGCCAGAATAGCGACTCCGGGCCAGTCTACCGACAAAGTCATCGCCTGCGATAGCGCTTTGGTGAGTGCGCCTGAAGGGGTTAGGCAGGCCGCCCACTTGACCGCCGCCGGGATCATGTCCGTCTCGACTGTCAGCGCGCCGAACCCAGCGAACACGAACCACATCAGGTTGGCGACAGCTAGTACAATCTCGGCCTGTAAAGTGCCGCCGAGTAGCAGGCCGAGCGCCGCGAAGCCCGCGGTACCTAGCATTATGATTCCTGCGCCCAGTGTTAAGCAGGCCAGCGCCGGTCGCCAACCTAGCCCAACGCCGATGCTGCCCAAGATGATTGCTTGCAAGAACACCACGGCCACGACCGCCAGGGATTTTCCGGCGATGATTCCCCAAACTGGCAGCGGGGTGGCCCCGAGTCTTTTGAGTGCGCCGTAGCGACGATCGAAAGCAACCGCGATGGCCTGCCCGGTGAATGCGGTAGAGACCACTGCCAGCGCCATGATGACCGGGACAAACGTGGCGCTGCGATGGTGGCCGAACGAGCCGAGCGGTAGCAGTGTGAGCCCTACCAGCAAGATGATCGGGATAAACATGGTTAGCAGCAACTGCTCGCCATTGCGCAGCAGTAGTTTGAGCTCCAGCGTGAACTGTGCAGCCAGCATTCGGGGTATGGTGTTGGGTCGAGGGTCGGGGGCGAAAGTGTCGGCGGGAAACGATGGGCCGTTTGTTTTGTTGTTTTGCGTCACTGTCGCAACTTTCTGCCGGTAAGATCCAGAAACACGTCTTCGAGGCTGCGTTGCTCGACCCGCATATCGGTGGCTAGCACGTCGATTTGTGCGCACCAAGCCGTGACCGTCGCCAGCACCTGCGGGTTGATGGGGCCTTCGACCAAGTACTCGCCCGGAGTCAGCTCTGCGGTCTTGTAGTCCTCTGGCAGCGCGGACGCCAGGGGCGATAAGTCCAGACGTGGCGGCGCGCTGAACCGCAGCTGGTCCTTGGCGTCGGTGCGCGTCAGTTCGGTCGGTGTGCCGACGGTTACTATGTGCCCGTGGTCAATAATGACCAGCCTGTCGGCAAGTTCCTCAGCTTCTTTGAGTTGGTGGGTGGTCAACACCACCGTCACGCCGTCTCGGCGCAACGCATCGATCAATTCCCACACCAGCAGTCTAGCGTGCGCATCCATGCCCGCGGTGGGCTCGTCCAAGAACACCAGTTCGGGACGGCTGACCAACGCGCAGGCCAGGGCAAGCCGTTGCTGCTGGCCGCCGGACAGCCGCCGGTAGGTGGTGTGGGCAACATTAGTTAGGCCTAAGGTTTCCAGGAGCCACTCCGGGTCCAGCGGGTCAGCGGCATAGGAGGCCACCAGGTTGAGCATTTCTTCGGCGCGTGCCGCCGGGTAACCGCCCCCGCCCTGCAACATCACTCCGATACGGGGGCGCAGACGCGCGTTGTCGGTGATGGGGTCCAAGCCTAGCACCTCAATTGTGCCGGAATCCGGGCGTACGAAGCCCTCGCATATCTCAACCGTTGTTGTTTTGCCGGCGCCGTTAGGACCTAGCAGTGCTAGCACTTCGGCGGCATGGACGTTCAGGTCGAGATTGGATACGGCCGGTATGGATCCGTAGTGCTTGCACACCCCGCACAGCCGGACGACGACTTCGGAGGTTTTAGGGACCTTGTGGGCCGAGCTCACGTGGAATCAGCGTAGGCGTCGGGCGCGGCGGTC
This sequence comes from Mycobacterium uberis, assembly GCF_003408705.1. Lineage (GTDB taxonomy): Bacteria > Actinomycetota > Actinomycetes > Mycobacteriales > Mycobacteriaceae > Mycobacterium > Mycobacterium uberis. Next base: position 32,312 of record NZ_QAYL01000011.1, on the reverse strand, counting down.
GACCACTGGGGCACCGCGGACGCGGCGTTCTGAGAAGCCTTCGGGTCTGGTGTGGCAACATTCATCGGTTGTTGATCGAGTTCGCGGCTCTCGGCTGGGACGGTCTGGAGTGGTCTCCACGGTAAGCGGGTATAGGTCAGCGCAATGAGCACCAACACGATGATGGTGCTGGCCACAGTGGCATCCACGATTTGGAACAGTGCGAAGCGGTCACCGTTGGCCGTCGGGCCGAAGACGCCCACAACAATAGTGACGGCGATTGCAGCCACACGGAAGCCGGTGCGAGTCGCCCAGGTGGCCAGCGGAATAATAGCCCACAGCAAATACCAGGGTTGCACGACGGGAAACAGCAGCACCGTGATACCTAGCGCGACGCCGAGGCCGCCGATCGGGTGCAGTCGGCCGCGGAACACAGCCAGCAATAGCCAACAGACCATAACCATAATGATCAGTACGCCGATACTGCGGGTCAGCGACAACACTGCAGTAGTGTGATCCCCCAAACCCAGCAGAATGCCCACGTGCCCGGTACCCAGAGCGAGCAGCGTTGGCGGTGACATCCAGCTGCGAACTACGTTTGCTGTGCCTAGCGTGTAGATCCAGCCAAACCCGAGCCCGCTGGCCCAGCCAACGATACCCATCACTGCCAGCGACAACTCTGCCATACTCAAGCTGACCAGTAGCAACGCTTTCGGAGTACGGCCAAGGCGGTAGGCCAGCGCCATTGCGACGAATCCCAGCGCCAATAGTGAGGGCAGCTTCACTTGTGACGACAGCACAATCAAGATCGAACCGGCCAACAACATGCCCCGCGGCTCCCAGTTTGAACAGAATCGGATTGCCTGGCTTGCCCGTGCACCGCTAGGCGGCCCACCGGTACTTCTACTTCGCCAGGAAGTAGGCATCAGTCGCATGGTGGGCGATAAGTTGATGCCACGCAGCGCGAATTCGACCCCGGTGAGCATCAGCCCGAGCATCAGTGCCTCGTTGTGGATACCGCCGACAAGATGCATAATCAGCAGCGGATTGGCCGCACCTAACCATAGCGCACTGACTTCGGCTACGCCGCAGTGTCGGGCCAGCCGTGGGGTTGCCCACACGATCAGACCGACGCCGATCAGCACTATCAACCGGTGGCAGAGTACCGCGGCGACGATGTTGTCTCCGGTCAGCGCTGAGATTCCGCGCCCGACCCACAAAAACAGTGGGCCGTAGGGCGCTGGTGTTTCCCGCCAGAGGCTGGGAACTGAAAGCGTGAATACCTGGCCGAGTCCTAGTGCGGACGCTGGACCGACCCGGTACGGGTTAAGTCCCTGCAAGGAAATCTGGCTTTGCGCCAGGTAGGAGTAAACATCTTTGCTGTACATCGGTGGTGCAATCAACAGCGGCAATGTCCACAGCAACAGGGTGCGGTCCAGCTCGCCGCGTGACATTCGTCTCTTGCCCAGCGTGAACCGGCCGAGCATCAGCCAAGCTAGTGCCATCATGACCGCCCCGGTCGTAGTCATCGTCAACGAAACCGTCTGGATTCGCGACGGTAGATTGAGTAGCCGGACTCCAAACGTGGGGTCCTGGATAACAGGCCTGGCCCCGGCTCCGAGTGCGCCAATCGCCATCAGGATGGTGCCGGTGGCCCCAAACAAGCGAGTGCGCTGCAATGCAGTGAGGTCGGTATTGGTCAGCGGCGAGCCCACCTCCTGCTCATCACCGTGTAAACTGGCGATCGACGAGCTCAGCGTGTGGTGACGGCGGGCTGCCATCAGAGCAGCGTAGCTCCGATGATGAGGCAGGCCACGGAATGCGGGCCGTGGCGGAGTGGGGTTGTTGGCATGACCGGGCCAGCGCTAGAACACTGTTGTTCGTGGTGTGACGAGCCCAATGGGCACCGAAGGTATCCTTGCTAGACTGATCGCCAGAATTGCGTCACACTGATGTTGTGAAAATCCGGGCAGAACAGGGTGTCGTTGCGGGCGCCGCGGTGCCGGATGGTCATACTCGTCGTGCGGTGGTGCGGTTGCTGTTGGAGTCTGGGTCGATCACCGCTGGTGAAATAGGCGACCGTCTGGGGTTGTCGACTGCAGGCGTGCGGCGTCATCTTGACGTGCTCATCGAGGCGGGTGACGCGGAGTCCGCGACTGCGTCACCCTGGCAGCAGGCTGGCCGCGGCCGCCCTGCCAAGCACTACCGGCTGACTGCGGCGGGCCGGGCCAAGCTCAACCATGCTTACGACACCTTGGCGTCGGCGGCCATGCGACAACTGCGGAAAATCGGCGGGGAGGACGCGGTTCGTACGTTCGCCCGGCAGCGTATGGACGCGATCTTGGCCGATGTTGAACCAGCCGGTGGTGTCGCCGATGTCGACGTTGAGGCAGCCGCCAACCGGGTGGCCAGTGCGTTGACCGACGCCGGGTACGTCGCAACCACCACGCGGGTAGGCGGACCGATCCATGGAGTGGAGATCTGCCAGCATCACTGCCCGGTGTCCTATGTTGCCGCGGAATTCCCCGAGCTGTGTGAAACCGAGCAGCAAGCTATTGCCGAGGTGCTCGGGACCCACGTGCAGCGGTTGGCGACGATCGTCAACGGAGATTGTGCTTGTACCACCCACGTGCCGCTCACGCCGGTACCGAGCAAGACCTAAATCATCGCGGTGCTCCGTCCGCACCGCAGCACGAGTATTAAAAAACCGCAGCACGAGTATTAAAAAGGAGCGCTCAGATGTCACTCGCGCCAGAAGCCGCGAAGTCGCCGGCTCTCGAACCATTGACCCAGCGGCAAGCAATCGATTCACTGGGTAGATACGGCTACGGTTGGGCGGACTCCGACGTCGCGGGCGCCAGCGCGCAGCGTGGGCTCTCTGAGGATGTTGTCCGGGATATATCAGCGAAGAAAAACGAGCCGGAGTGGATGTTGCAAGCCCGGCTAAAAGCATTGCGCATCTTTGAACACAAGCCCATGCCGCGTTGGGGCTCCAATCTGGATGGCATCGACTTCGACAATATCAAGTATTTTGTGCGCTCTACCGAGAAACAGGCTGCCAGTTGGGATGAGCTGCCCGAAGAAATTAGAAACACTTACGATCGGTTAGGAATTCCTGAAGCGGAAAAGCAAAAATTGGTTGCTGGAGTAGCCGCTCAGTATGAAAGTGAGGTAGTTTACCATCAGATTAGAGAGGATTTAGAGGCTCAAGGAGTCATATTCTTAGATACTGATACTGGTTTGCGGGAACATCCCGAAATCTTTAAGCAGTATTTTGGGACAGTAGTGCCCGCCGGCGATAATAAGTTTTCTGCGCTGAATACCGCAGTTTGGAGTGGCGGTAGTTTTGTTTACGTCCCACCGGGTGTGCACGTCGACATTCCGCTTCAGGCATACTTCCGAATCAATACCGAGAACATGGGCCAGTTCGAGCGGACGCTGATCATCGCTGACGAGGGCTCGTACGTGCACTACGTCGAGGGCTGTACTGCGCCGATCTACAAGTCGGACTCGCTGCACTCTGCAGTGGTCGAGATCATCGTTAAACCGCATACTCGCGTTCGGTATACGACCATCCAGAATTGGTCGAACAACGTCTACAACTTGGTTACCAAACGCGCCCGCGCTGAAATGGGTGCTGCCATGGAGTGGGTCGACGGCAACATCGGGTCCAAGGTCACCATGAAATACCCGGCGGTTTGGATGACCGGTGAGTACGCCAAAGGTGAGGTGTTGTCAGTGGCGTTTGCCGGTGAAGACCAGCACCAGGACACCGGTGCCAAAATGTTGCACCTAGCGCCAAACACGTCGAGCAGTATCGTGTCCAAGTCGGTGGCCCGGGGTGGGGGTCGCACCTCCTACCGCGGTTTGGTGCAGGTGAATAAAGGTGCACACGGGTCGTGCTCCAGCGTGAAATGCGATGCACTACTAGTTGATACAATTAGTCGTAGCGACACCTATCCGTACGTCGATATCCGCGAAGATGACGTCACAATCGGCCATGAAGCTACTGTCTCGAAGGTCAGCGAGAACCAACTGTTCTACCTAATGAGCCGTGGGTTGCCTGAGGACGAGGCAATGGCGATGGTGGTGCGCGGTTTCGTCGAGCCGATCGCTAAAGAACTGCCGATGGAGTATGCGCTGGAACTCAACCGACTGATTGAGTTGCAGATGGAGGGTGCGGTCGGATGACCACTCTCGAGGGGTCTTTACTTACCGCATTGAATAAGGGGGAGTTGTTCGCGTCATTCGATGTTGACTCCTTCGAGGTGCCTGGCGGCCGCGACGAGATCTGGCGGTTTACGCCGTTGAGGCGTTTGCGTGGCCTGCACGACGGCTCAGCCGTGGCCAATGGCAAGGTGCAGATTAATGTCAGCGCGGTGTCCGGCGTGCAGACCGAAACCGTGGGTCGTGGTGACAGACGGCTGGGGCAGGGCGGTATCCCCGCTGACCGTGTGGCGGCCCAGGCATTTTCGTCGTTTCAGTTAGCGACGGTGATGACTGTCGGGCGGGACACGCAGATCGCTGATCCGGTCAACATCGCTGTTACCGGTCCCGGCGACGGCGCTTTGGCTTACGGTCATTTACAGATCAGGGTCTGCGAACTCAGCGAAATGGTCGTGGTTATTGACCACCGGGGGAGTGGCGTTTATGCCGACAATGTCGAGTTTATTATCGAAGCCGCCGCGCGGCTTACCGTGGTGTGGATCGCTGACTGGGCCGACGATATGGTCCACCTTAGCGCGCACCACGCCCTGCTAGGCAAGGATGCGGTGCTGCGGCATGTCACCGTCACGCTGGGCGGTGAGCTCGTGCGGATGTCGGCCAACGTGCGGTTCTCCGGGCCCGGTGGCGATGCCGAGCTGCTGGGTCTGTGCTTCGCCGACGCGGGGCAGCACCTCGAGTCAAGACTGTTGGTCGATCACGCTTATCCCGACTGCAAGTCGAATGTGCTGTACAAAGGTGTGCTGCAAGGAGATCCGGCCTCGTCCGGGCCCGATGCACATATCGTCTGGGGCGGTAACGTATTGATTCGCGCCGAGGCGATCGGTACCGACACCTTCGAGGTGAACCGTAATCTGATGCTAACCGACGGTACGCGTGTCGATTCGGTGCCCAACCTGGAGATCGAGACCGGTGAGATCGTCGGTGCTGGACATGCCAGTGCTACCGGACGTTTCGACGATGAGCAGCTGTTCTATCTACGTTCCCGGGGGATCCCGAAGGAGCAGGCCCGTCGGCTAGTGGTCCGCGGCTTCTTCGGCGAAATCATCTCCAAGATCACGGTGCCTGAGGTACGGGAACGCCTGACCGCAGCTATCGAACACGAACTGACTATTACGGAATCGAGGTCAACAGCCCCATGACGACTCTGGAAATCAAAGATCTGCACGTCAGCATCGACAACCCCAACGCCGCTGACGGAGAACGCGAGATCCCAATCCTCAAGGGTGTCGACCTGATCGTGAAATCCGGTGAGAAGCATGCATTAATGGGCCCCAACGGCTCCGGCAAGTCCACATTGTCTTATGCTATCGCAGGTCATCCCAGGTACCGGGTTACCTCGGGATCAATTACGCTAGACGGTGCGGACGTACTAGCGATGAGCATTGACGAGCGCGCGCGAGCAGGGTTGTTTTTGGCCATGCAGTATCCCGTCGAAGTACCTGGCGTGTCGGTGTCCAACTTCCTGCGCTCGGCCGCGACCGCTATCCGAGGTGAGCCACCGAAACTACGGCACTGGGTCAAAGAGGTAAAGGTTGCGATGAGTGCGCTGGAGATGGATCCGGTCTTCGCTGAGCGCAGCGTCAATGAAGGCTTCTCCGGCGGTGAAAAGAAGCGCCACGAGATTCTGCAGCTGCAACTGCTCAAGCCTAGGATCGCCATCCTCGACGAGACCGATTCTGGGTTGGACGTCGACGCGTTGCGAGTAGTCAGTGAAAGGGTGAACCGCTACACTGAATCTGAGGGCGGTGGCATTTTGTTGATCACCCATTACACTCGCATCCTCCGTTATATCCATCCGGAATTCGTGCACGTGTTCGTCGGCGGTCGTATCGTCGAATCCGGTGGCTCGGAGCTGGCCGACCAACTTGAGCAAAACGGCTATGTACCTTTCTCCCAAGTGGCGGCAACCGAGGTTTGATCATGACTATCTCGCTGACCCCGCTGGATCTTTCGGCGATCCGTGACGATTTCCCAATCCTAAAACGTGTCATGCGGGGCGGAAACCAGTTGGTGTACCTGGATTCTGGGGCAACGTCACAGCGCCCGGTGCAGGTGCTCGACGCCGAGCGTAAGTTTCTCGTCACGTCTAACGGTGCGGTGCATCGTGGTGCGCACCAACTGATGGAAGAGGCCACTGACGCCTACGAGCAGGGGCGCGCCGACATAGCAGCATTTGTCGGTGCTGATGCTGATGAATTGGTCTTCACCAAAAACGCCACCGAGTCGCTCAACTTGGTGTCGTATGTCGTTGGTGACAAGCGGTTCGATACAACGGTGGCCGAAGGTGACATCATTGTCACTACCGAGCTCGAGCACCACGCTAACCTTATCCCATGGCAGGAGCTCGCCCGTCGTACTGGTGCGACGTTGCGCTGGTACGGTGTCACCGATTCCGGCCGTATCGACCTAGACTCGCTGCAGCTCGACGAACGCGTTAAAGTCGTTGCGTTCAGCCATCACTCGAATGTGACCGGTGCGGTGGCGCCGGTGCGCGAGATCGTTGCGAGGGCTAAGACGGTGGGTGCGTTGACGGTGCTGGACGCCTGCCAGTCAGTGCCGCATCAGCCGGTCGACTTGCATGAGTTGGACGTCGACTTCGCCGTGTTTTCTGGACATAAAATGTTGGGTCCCAGCGGGATCGGTGTGCTGTACGGGCGTCGTGAGCTGTTATCGGTAATGCCACCATTTCTTACTGGTGGTTCGATGGTCGAGGCAGTTACCATGGAAACCACGACATATGCGCTGGCGCCACAGCGATTTGAGGCCGGTACCCCGATGATTTCCCAGGTGATCGGATTAGCCGCAGCAGCGCACTATCTCGACGCCATCGGGATGGATGCCATCGAAGCACACGAACGCGAATTGGTGGCCGCGGCGGTTGAGGGGTTGTATGGAATCGATGGTGTACGCATCATAGGGCCGACGTCGATGGAGAACCGCGGTTCGCCGGTGTCGTTTGTCGTCGACGGCGTGCATGCGCACGATGTCGGTCAAGTGCTTGACGACGACGGCGTCGCCGTGCGGGTCGGGCACCACTGTACCTTGCCGCTGCATCGTCGATTTGCTTTGGCGGCTACTGTGCGGGCGTCGTTTGCCGTGTATAACAACATCGACGAGGTTAACCGCTTAGTAGCAGGTATACGACGCTCACTGGATTTCTTTGGGAGAAAATGACGTTGCGCCTAGAACAGATCTATCAGGAGGTTATCCTCGATCACTACGAACATCCCCAGCATCGCGGGCTGCGGGAGCCGTTTGATGCGCAAGTTTACCATGTCAACCCGATCTGCGGTGACGAGATCACTTTGCGGGTAACGCTATCCGATGATAGTGTGAGCATAGTAGACATTTCGTATGACGGGCAAGGCTGTTCGATCAGCCAGGCGTCGACCTCTGTGCTTGCCCAACAGGTGATCGGTCAGAGTTTGGTTGACGCACTGGACATCATCTCCGCGTTCACCGAGATGGTGTCCTCGCGTGGAACGATTGAGGGTGACGGAGAAGTCTTGGGCGATGGAGTAGCTTTCGCCGGAGTAGCTAAGTATCCGGCCCGAGTTAAATGCGCGCTACTTGGCTGGATGGCTTGTAAAGATGCGTTGGCGCAAGCCAGCTCGAAAGATGAAACCTTCGAGGAGGTCACGGATGAGCGAAACCACCGCGCCGGATGACGAGTTGCTCGCCGACGTTGAGGAGGCGATGCGCGACGTCGTCGACCCGGAATTGGGGATCAACGTCGTCGATCTCGGACTTGTCTATGGCCTGAGTCTTGAAAAGGGCAACGAAGGAACGGTCGCCCTGATCGACATGACGTTGACGTCGGCGGCTTGCCCGCTGACTGATGTCATCGAAGATCAGTCACGCAGTGCGTTGGTCGGTAGCGGTCTGGTCAGCTGCCTACGGATTAACTGGGTTTGGAACCCGCCGTGGGGCCCGGACAAAATCAGCGACGACGGGCGCGAACAACTGCGCGCCCTCGGCTTTACCGTCTGAAACTTGGGGTGTATGCAGGTTACGCGTGATCGGTCAGAACGCGTCTTCGGAGACGCGCATGATCTCGTCGTCGATGGACTCGATGATGCCGCGCAATGTGGTCAATCTCGGTAGTATGTTCTTGGCCAAGAACGCTGTGGTCGCGATCTTGCCTTGATAGAACGCTGAATCGATTTTGACGTCGTTACCGGTTATAATAGTGGTTAATGTGGCGTGTGCAATATCGGCTTGCACCAGTAATTGCCAACCGATCAACAGATCGCCGACGGCCAGCAGGTAGCGCACTGATCCGAGCCCCACTTTGTGAATATCGGTAGGGTGTTGCGCGGCGGATATGAAGTATCCGGTCAGCGCACCTGTCATCGCCGTGATGTCGTCGAGCGCGGTCCCAAGTAGTTCGGCTTTGGTTTTCAGCGACTCATCACAGTTTTCGATAGTGCGGCTGATCTGAGCTGTCACATGCTGCAATGCTTAACCGTGGTCGCGGAAGATTTTACGGAAAAAAATCCAGCGCCTGGATGGCAGTGATGCCCTCGTAGAGGGAATCAATCTTGACGTCGCGGACGTACTGCTCAATGGGATAATCAGCCAAAAAGTCAGAACCGCCTAGGGTCTGCAGCGACTCTGTCAGGATTTCATAGGCTCGTTCCGAGCCAACCCCTTTAACTATCGGTAGCAGTAGATCGTCCACACGATGCGCCATGGCGGGGGTAGATCACGAAATATGTTGTGCTACAATGGAGTCATTGGTGTGCTCCAGCATAAAGCTAGAACGCCTGCCGACCTTCAGCGTGGGCTTTTTGGGTCATCAGGCTGCGACGCATATCGGGATGGTGCATGATTATGACCTGTGGTGTGGTCTTATCGGCCATCTGGATTAAGTCCGCACCCTGGATCCGTTTCATGGTGTAGGCAAGCGCGTTTAGGTAGCCCGTGGACAGCGTGCCGGTTGACTTGACACCGATCGTCATGCGAGCGTGCATCAATGATGGTGAACATCTACGCGGTCCCATTGTGCACACTGCTGACAAGATAATCAACGGCTGGCACGTCGGTGGTGCCGAAAGTTAACTTGCAAGTGAGGGAGGACTTTAGCCCCATCTTGTGTTCCAACCCGGTAACGAAAACGCCGTTGCGGGATCCGATTTCGAAGGTTGTCGGGGTCGAAAAGATAGTTGGGGACATAGAACAGGCTCAACCTCTTGGTACTCGGACCGGCGCCCTCGGGCCGGGCGGCTACCAGATGGAAGATGTTCTCGGCGGTGTTACCGACGTCTCCGCCGGAGATGAATCGCTTAACATCTTCGAGGTGCCAAGTGCCGTCGGGTTGTTCGACCGCCTTGTTCCGGATTGCGCCCACATCGGAGCCTGTGTCTGGTTCAGTGAGCACCGTGGTGGCCTGCCATCCGCGCTCGATACCCCTTGCTGCCCATTGACGTTGTTGTTCCTTGCCTTCGATGTAGAGTGCATTAGCCATTACTGGACCCAGGTTGAAGAAACACGCTGAGGAATTAGCGCAGTAGATCATTTCGTTGACCGCCTAGGTCAGCGGTGGCGGTGCGGCCATGCCGCCAATCTTCTCAGCCCGACCCAGACACCACCATTCGGCCTCCTTGATTGCTTGCACCGACCTGGCCAACTCAGCGGGCACGCTGATAGTGTGGGTCGTGGGGTCGAACATTGGTGGGTTGCGGTCTGCATATGCGAACGACTTGACAACCGGTCCTTCCGCCAAGCGAGCGGCTTCGGTCAACATCGTTCGCACCGTATCAACGTTGAGATCACCATAGCGTCCAGTGCCGAGAACAGCTCCCAGATTAAAGACCTCGAACAGGTTGAACTCAAGATCGCGGACGTTAGCGATGTAGTGGCCCAATGCTGTTTTTTCCAGTCCCGATAGTCATGCTTAAGTGTGTCCAACGTAGGAAAATGTACGCAACCGTAACTTGGCTCGATACCGTGGCTATCACACTCTTTGCGACCTCTGACGTTGGCCTCGAGAGCTTGGGTGTCGTGATCACAAAAAACAGGTCCTAACCTCCGCTCGTCGCAGCACCTTGAAGCACAGCGTGATCTTGGATCCACGTACCTGTTCGTGCATCAGAATTTTTTGAAGTCACTCATTTTTAGGAGCATTTGCATCGATTATGTACTGATTTCGTCGGTGCTGCAGCCTAGATTGCGCAATGTGTTAGGTCGCTGCTCATGTAGCACGAGGTTGCGCAGCAGTCGAAGCTGATGTTCGTCTGGAGCCAGCTTCTGCACCTCGGATGTTGCGGCATAGGCTGATTCAGCTGCATACCGCAACACGATTGAGATACATGTAGATCTTTGCATCGATACATTTGGTCCCTGTTGAGCGCCCCCACCTGTCCCCTATGAGGTCGCCGGCATGACCTTGGTTTGTCCTCGAAATGGTCACCCACGCCGCTACTTTTGACCGTGATCCCGCCTAAATTCGTCGACCATTAAGCTGACACGCGGCGCTGTGATCGGTGGTTTCGGTGCGCTGAGCTGCTGTCTCGCTGGCGCTGTTTTTGATTGGGTTGACCGCTTAGCTCAACGGTGCGTACGATGCCATATGGTGGTCAATGTTCCTGGTCTACCACCTTAGTGATGGATGAGATTTTGGCCTGGTCCGGTGCACAGGTGTTGCGTAACAAGACCTTCGGCGTCGGTTTGCTGATAGTCGTTGCGGTAATTTGAGCGGTCGTGATTTGATAGATCTTCGACGACGCCTTATTGATCGTGATCTTTGCTACCTCGAATGCGCTCGACGATATTGCTATCAAACACACCGCCGATTCGGTCAAAAGTCTCATTAACCTCACGCTGGATCGAGCCGTCGTGCTCAATAGCGATGACAGTGGGCGGCTGGTGCAGATCACCGACCTGGTGGATGGATGACCGGGTGGTGGTGCGGCCGGGGAAGGATCTCCGCTAATGGCGCCGGAGCGTAAGGGTTCTAAGAGGTCGACCGATGTTCCATCATCGGCGAGTCGATGCCGGTGGTCAAGAGTCGAGATGGTGAGTTGTTCTCGGGCACCGTGAATGGTTCGGGATGTTGTAGCTGGAGGTGACTCGCGATCCGTCCCAGACCATCGTCGTCCGCATTGTGGCTTTGGTGGTCGAGGTTTCCGCCACCAAAGCCACAACTTAGCTCTATCATTGGAAAAATTTAGCACCACTACTCCGCTGGAGTAGTGGTGGCCAACATCGGCTTGATCGCCATTACCTCTGTTGCTGGGTGCCCAATTGCAGCCGGTATTGATGCGCGCTACCACGTACGTGATTGTGTCCTCATCATGCGCTGTCGTATGAGCAAGTATGCTTTCGCTACTGGCGGTGGTCGTCACCGCTGGTCGTTACGGAATACTCGTCGAATCCACAGTCGTTGTCAAACGCTTAGCGGACGCTAGTATCGTTGCCCTCGACAAGTCGAACTGTTGAGCACCGATGCTGTCGATGGCCGGCGATCCCCGCAATTAGCTGCTGTGGCAGAACAATTCAGCCAGCACTCACTGAGACGGGCGATCGTCGAGGAAGCGCGGACTCGCGGCATTGCCATCCCAGCGGCTGACGACTTTCACGCTCTGCCTCGCCGTGGGGCCCACATTAAGCATGGGACATAATGTCGTCGAGGTTTGCAACCCGCACGGTTGCTAAGGAGCGCCGCTAGTGCAACTGGCGTTTATCCTCGATGACGCCATCGTCTTGTTAGATGGCGACGTGGTGGGTGCGCTCGGGCGCACCGATCAGGTTCGTTCCAACACCGCACGTTCCGCTGTCACCGGTGCTGTTAACTGGCGACAACAGAGTAGCAGCCCAACAGGTGGCCGAGCACACCGGAAGTATCGACGTGTGGGCGGCGTTACTGCCGGAGCACAAGATCGAGGTGGTGCGTGGTCTGCAATCCAATGGTCACCGGATGCTCGTCGTTAGCGACGGTGTTAACGATGCCCTTCGCTATGGCTGCGGCTTACAAGTCCGGTCGCGATGGGTGCCGGTGCTGATCTCACGCTGTACACCGCCGACGGTGTCGCCGCCCCCGGTAAATTGCACACCATCCTGACCATAATCGGGTTGTCGCGACAGGCTCGCCGACCCGTGATGGTCAATCTCGCGATCGCGGCCGCCCTTATCACCGTCTTAGTGCTGTTGGACTTGTTTGGGCAGTTACCGTTGCCACTGGGTGTGGCTGGTTACGAAGGATCAGCCATCAGCGCAGTATTCAACGGTATGCGGTTAGTCGCCAACCGTTCATGGCGGGTGGCATCGTCAACAGTGCGTTGACGGCGCATAGTCAGGGAACACGGCGTCGGTGTGCGGCGTTAGGCCAAACGTGACCACACGAGACCTCACTGCTGAGCAGTTCAACGAAACCATCAACGGCAACAACATGGTGCTTGTCGATTTTTGGGCGTCCTGGTGTGGGCCATGTCGAGCGTTTGCGTCGACGTTTCAAGCGTCGTCGGAGAAACACCCTGACATCGTGCACGCCAAAGTAGATACCGAAGCCGAGCAGCAGCTGGCATCGGTAGCCCAGATTCAGTCCATTCCCACTCTGATAGCCTTCAAGAACGGTAAGCTGTTGTTTAAGCAAGCCGGGGCCCTGTCGATGGCGGAGCTGGAGGATTTGGTGCAGCAAATCAGGGCCTTCGACGTCTCCGATTATGGGGTCGCGCCAGCCGAACAGATCTAACCAGTAATGTGCGGGGGCGACGCCCAACTTGGATTTGCCATTACCGTGGGCGGGTGCCTTGCGGGCTAACTTCCAACGGTAACTTTACGTACTTTGTTGACCACCCGCGGTCGGATGTCGCGTTTATAACTTCGCAACCGGTCGGAGCGGATGAACTTCATGGCGTTCAATGCTATTATGGTGCCGGTCAAGAGAGTGCTCGAGAAGATCACTTAAGGCAATTCGGTGCGAGTGGTCGTGCTGACAGGGACAGGCGGCGGCTTTTCGTCGGGTGCCGATCACAAGTTTGCGGGAGCGGTGCCGAACGTCGGCGGATTGACTCGGTCGGTATCTGCGCTGCGCTTCATGGAGCTACTCGACGACGTCGTATTGATGTAATCCATCGGTTGCACCAACGGGTGATTGTCGCGATCACTGTCCCAGCCATCGGTGGTGGGCTACGCTTGGCGCTGGTGACCGCTATCTGGGTGTCCCTATCATTGCCTATTTCCGGGCCGCGGGCATTAACAACCGACTAACCGCCCCCGGACTGGGGCTGAGTTCTATATGGCCCCGGGCCATTGGATCCTTGCGTGTGTTCGCGATCATGCTGATCAGTTGCGATATCATCGCCGAGGAGGCTGAAAGGATCGATCTGATGTCTTTTGTCAAGTTCCGGACGAGCGGCTGCTAGACACCTGTTATGCGATCGCCACGCGGATTGCGGCATTCTCCCAGTGCGGAATCGAGTTGATCAAACGCACATTCTGGACTGGACTAAACACCGCTAGCATAGAAGATTACATGTACGGTGAGGGTCGGGGGCAGTTTTTCGCTTGATGGCTCACCGCCAACTTCGAAGAATCGGTTGTCGCGCATACAGAGAAGCGGCTGGCAGTGTTTTCCGACGACAAGTAACGACAACCAACAAAAAAGGGGAGCGAATGTGATCACTGCCACGGGCCTTGAGGTCCGTGCTGGTGCGCGCATCTTGCTCTCCCGCGATGGCCCGGATTTGCGCGTGCAGCCCGGTGACCGCATCGGGCTGGTTGGGCGCAACGGCGCAGGCAAGACCACCACCTTGCGCATCTTGGCCGGAGAAGTTGAACCGTATGCTGGGTTGGTAACCTCGACCGGCACAATCGGTTACTTGCCGCAAGATCCCAAAGAGGGCAATCTTGACGTGTTCGCCCGCGACCGGGTGTTGTCCGCCTGTGGGTTGGACGTGCTGCTGACCGATCTAGAGAAGCAGCAGGCATTGATGGCCGAGGTTGCCGACGATGACGCACGTGACCGCGCGATCCGCTGCTACGGCCAGCTCGAAGAGCGATTCGTTGCGTTGGGAGGTTATAGCGCCGAAAGTGAAGCCAGCCGGATCTGTGCGAGTCTAGGCTTGCCTGAGCGGGTGCTTACCCAGCAGTTGCACACGTTGTCGGGAGGTCAACGCCGCCGGGTGGAGCTAGCACGCATTCTGTTCGCGGCATCCGCAGGAGGAACTGGGGCTTCCGGCTCGGGAACCACACTGTTGCTCGACGAGCCGACCAACCACCTCGACGCCGATTCGCTTGGCTGGCTGCGGGGTTTCTTGCGGTCGCACACCGGCGGGTTGGTGGTGATCAGCCACAACGTTGAGCTAATCGCCGATGTCGTCAACCGGGTGTGGTTCCTGGATGCCGTGCGCGGCGAGGTCGACATTTACAACATGGGCTGGCAGAAGTACCTTGATGTCCGAGCTACCGACGAGCAGCGCCGCCGCCGAGAACGCGCCAATGCCGAACGCAAGGCCATCGCGCTGCGGACGCAAGCTGCCAAGATGGGTGCCAAGGCGACAAAAGCTGTTGCGGCTCAAAGTATGTTGCGTCGAGCCAATCGTATGATGGCTGCACTCGACGAGGAACGGGTCGCTGAGAAGGTAGCTCGGATCAAGTTTCCTACACCAGCGGCGTGCGGGCGCACGCCGCTGGTGTCCAAGGGACTAAGCAAGACGTACGGGTCCCTCGAAGTGTTCACTGGTGTAGATCTGGCAATCGACCGTGGCTCGCGTGTGGTCGTGTTGGGTCTCAACGGCGCTGGCAAGACCACGCTGTTGAGAGTGCTGGCCGGCGTTGAGAAGCCTGACGCTGGCACGCTGGAACCGGGACACGATTTGCGGATCGGCTATTTCGCGCAGGAGCACGATACGCTCGATAACGAAGACACCGTCTGGCAGAACATCCGGCATGCCGCACCCGAGTCCGGCGAACAGGATCTACGCGGTTTGCTCGGCGCGTTCATGTTCAGCGGTCAACAGCTTGACCAATCGGTAGGTACTCTCTCCGGTGGCGAGAAGACTCGACTTGCTCTCGCCGGTCTGGTGGCATCCGCGGCAAACGTGTTATTACTCGACGAACCGACCAACAATCTCGATCCCGCGTCGCGTAAGCAGGTGCTCGACGCGTTGCGTAGTTATCAGGGTGCGGTGGTATTGGTGACGCACGACCCCGGAGCGGCAGAAGCGCTGGATCCGCAACGCGTCGTATTGTTGCCTGAAGGCACCGAAGACTATTGGTCCGACGAGTATCGGGATCTCATTGAATTAACCTGACCAGTCGAAGGCGGAGTGGCAGGCCTTTTAGACCAAAGTGGCCCTGCCAGGGGCGACGGATTCTTACGCTATGAGCTTAGGATATGTCGATGTGTGGAGACGTAATTAGGAAATCGAAGAAGACGCGCGATGAATTGCTGCATGAGTTGCGGCACGCTTATAAGGGCGGGGCCCGCATCGGCAACATGGTGGTCACCCCGGCAAGTCGTACTAATCCATTCACAGCGTGCTGCGCGAGTCCGGCACCATCATGCGCAGCCGTGGCGGTCCCAATCACCATACTCAGCCGTGATAGATATGGCAATTGTGAACCTCGTGACGCGACATGGTATAGCATCGCGAGGTTTCTATTTGGCGCAAGCTAGTTGTGGCGCAACGAGTTCTCCACCAAATCGAGGACTGCGGATAGCCGTTGCGGGTCTTCGCCGGACGCAAGCCGAGCCACCAATCCGTCGAGCACCAGGTCCAGGTAGCATTGCAGTACGTCGCCCGGAAAATCGTCGCGCACTCTGCCGGTCTGCTTTTGTCCACGCAACCGGTCTGTTGTCGCCGTGGCCAACTCCGCGGAACGGTCCCCACCCATCCACGGCTGAATGCTGGGTCGGTGCGCAACTTACGGGCGATCTCCAACCTGGTGACTAGCCAGTCGCACTGGTTGGGCGCAGCGAGCATGTCACGCATCACCTGAATCAAACCTGCGTGCACCGCGACATCGGCCATCCGCTCAGCATCTTCGTAGGCCAAGGTAAAAAACAGGGTGTCTCTGTCCCGGAAGTGGTGGAAGATTGCACCGCGCGACATTCCGACCGCTTCTTCTAGCCGACACACAATAGCCTTGTCATAGTCATATTCGGCAAAGCAACGGCGGACGCCGTCGAGGATTTGACGGCGACGAGCCGCCAAATGGTCCTCGCTGATCTTAGACACGGGTGACTGAATATTAGGTAGGCTATTTTAGTTGAGATTAGCCCGACTTCAGCATGTTGCGCAGCACGTACTGCAGAATGCCGCCGTTGCGGTAGTAGTCAGCCTCACCAGGGGTGTCAATGCGCACCACCGCGTCGAACATCACGGTGGCTCCTGCAGCCTTGCTGGCCTTGACATGCACCATCTTTGGCGCCTTGCCGTCATTGAGCGCATCGATATTGCTGATATCGAACACCTCGGTACCGTCCAGCCCGAGCGACGAAGCTGACTCACCCTGCGGAAATTGCAGCGGGATCACGCCCACACCAATCAGGTTAGAGCGGTGGATGCGTTCGAATGACTCGGCGATCACCGCTCGGACTCCTAGCAGCAACGTGCCTTTAGCCGCCCAGTCGCGCGACGATCCGGACCCGTATTCTTTGCCTCCGAGCACCACCAATGGAATGTTTTCTGCCGCATAGTTTTGTGCCGCGTCGTAGATGAATGCCTGCGGAGCGCCGGGCTTGGTGAAGTCGCGGGTGTACCCGCCGACAACGTCGTCTAGCAGCCTATTACGCAGTCTGATGTTGGCGAACGTGCCACGGATCATGACTTCGTGGTTGCCGCGCCGCGCCCCGAAGGAATTATAGTCCTTGCGGTCGACGCCGTGCGCGTCGAGGTACTGTGCCGCCGGGGTACCCGGCTTTATGGTGCCGGCAGGGGAGATGTGGTCGGTGGTCACCGAGTCGCCCAGCAGCGCCAACACTCGAGCGCCGGTGATGTTACGCACTGGAGAAGGCTCCGCGGACATTCCCTCGAAGTAAGAGGGTTTGCGCACGTAAGTCGAGTTTGGGTCCCACTCAAAGGTATTGCCGCTCAGTGTTGGCAGGTTACGCCAGCGTTCATCACCCTTGAACACGTCGGCATAGTTCTTGGTGAACATCTCGTGATTGATTGCCGAGGCGATGGTGTCGGCGACCTCTTTTTGCGAGGGCCAGATGTCTTTCAAGTAGACATCCTTGCCGTCTTTATCTGTGCCTAGTGGCTGGCTTTCGAAGTCGAAATCCATTGTCCCGGCCAGTGCGTAGGCGATGACTAGCGGTGGCGAGGCTAAATAGTCCATCTTCACATCGGGGTTGATGCGACCCTCGAAGTTTCGGTTGCCCGACAGCACGGCGGCTACCGAAAGGTCGTTGTCGTTGACCGCCTGTGAAATCTCCTGGGGCAGCGGACCAGAGTTGCCAATACAGGTGGTGCAACCGTAGCCGACCAGATAGAAGCCGAGCTTCTCCAAATATGGCCACAGACCGGACCTCTCGTAGTAGTCGTTGACCACCTGCGAGCCTGGCGCCATCGTGGTCTTCACCCATGGCTTGGAGGCCAACCCCTTTTTGACAGCGTTACGGGCCAGCAGTGCCGCACCCAGCATCACCTCCGGGTTGGAGGTGTTGGTACACGACGTGATCGCGGCGATCACCACCGCACCGTGGTCGAGCACGAACTCACCGAGTTCTTGCGCCTTGACCCGGACCGGGTTGCTCACTCGACCGTCCGCATGTGCGGCAGCGGATTGCATTACAACTTCATCGTTATCGTTGTTGGCGAACAATAGTTGTCCGGTGTTGCTGGCTGGGAATGTCTTCTTAACCACCTCGTCCAGCTTCGAATGGTGCTTATGGGGCAAGCTGCCGGCATAGTTGGGAATCTGCTTGCGGAAGGTGGACTTGGCTTGTGTCAATCTGATTCGATCCTGCGGACGCTTAGGCCCGGCGATTGACGGCACTACGTCGGAGAGGCTTAGTTCGAGATGTTCGGAGAATGCCGGCTCCTGCTTGGGATCATGCCACATGCCCTGCTCTTTGGCGTAGCCCTCGACCAGAGCAACCTGCTCAGGCGTGCGGCCAGTGAACTGCAGGTAGTTAATTGTCTCTTCGTCGATCGGGAAAATTGCTGCAGTGGAACCGAATTCGGGACTCATGTTGCCTAGGGTGGCGCGGTTGGCTAGTGATACCTCGGCTACGCCCTCGCCGTAGAACTCGACGAACTTGCCGACAACGCCGTGCTTGCGCAGCATCTCGGTGACGGTCAGTACGACGTCGGTGGCCGTAACGCCTGGCTGAATCTCACCGGTTAGCTTGAAGCCCACCACTCGCGGGATCAGCATCGATACCGGCTGACCGAGCATCGCGGCCTCAGCTTCGATGCCACCTACGCCCCAACCGAGGACGCCAAGGCCGTTGACCATTGTGGTATGCGAGTCTGTGCCCACGCAGGTGTCGGGGTAAGCGACGCCGTTGCGATTCATCACCACACTTGCCAAATGCTCGATGTTGACCTGGTGCACGATACCGGTGCTCGGCGGCACCACCTTGAAGTCGTTGAACGCGCCTTGCCCCCAGCGCAGGAACTGGTAGCGTTCGCTGTTGCGCTGGTACTCAATTTCAACATTGCGCTCGAATGCGTCGGCACGGCCGAACAGATCGGCGATCACCGAATGGTCGATCACCAAGTCAGCCGGTACCAATGGGTTGACTTTATCCGGGTTGCCGCCGAGATCCCGAACGGTCTCCCGCATGGCGGCCAAGTCGACTATGCATGGCACGCCGGTAAAGTCCTGCATGATCACCCGAGCCGGGGTGTACTGGATTTCGATGTCCAGTTCCGTTTTGGGATCCCAGTTTGCGATCGCCTCGATGTGGTTTTTAATGATGTTGTTGGCGTCTGCATTGCGTAGCAGGTTTTCTGCGAGCACTTTGAGGCTGTATGGGAGTTTCTTAGCATTGGGTACGGCGTCGAGACGGTAGATCTGGTACCTGTTATCGCCGATTTTCAGGGTGTCGCGGGCTGAAAACGAATTCACCGAGCCTTTGCTACTCACATCAACTCCCTGGCATGAAATTCTCCCGCCGACGGGCCGTATCGACGGTGCACTGCCACTTTAACAGTACGCTTGTCCTGCAATAAGATGGCATTCGCAGTTTCCAGTTTCATGCTTCAGCGAGATTGCCGCTACGGTCGTTGTTGCGACCACGACGCACGATACAACCCTATATGGCAATCTTAACGTCGAGTGTCGCGTATGGTGCTTTTAGCGCTGGGATACGAAATGGTAGGAGGGACATCGATGAACGGGCAAAATGCTGTCGTCCAGCAACCCCAGACGATCCCCATGCTGCCGATCTACATTCCGCAAGATGTCGATATAACCGCGATTAAGTCTGAGGTCGCTTCAGCGGGCGTTAGTGCGCCACCGGCGACCATGCCGGGACTGCTCGAAGTTGTCAACCAGGCGCACGCCGAGGGCATCAACCTCAAGATCGTGTTGCTCGATCACAACCCCCCTAACGACACGCCCTTACGCGATATTGCCACCGTGGTTGGTGCCGACTACCCAGATGCCACAGTTCTTACGCTTAGCCCCAACTACGTCGGCAGTTACAGTACGCATTACCCGCGCGTCACACTGGAGGCAGGGGAAGACCTCTCCAAAACAGGCAATCCTGTGCAGTCCGCGCAGAATTTCCTGGGTGAACTGAACGCCCCTGAGTTTCCCTGGACCGCGTTGACCATCGTTTTGCTGATCGGAGTGCTGGCGGCAGTCGTCGGCACTCGATTCATGCAGCTGTACAGCAAGCGATCAACAACATCAGCTGACACCGCCAATATCCCGGTAGAGAACGCCAATCAGGCTGACTAGTCAGCTAAGTCCTGTTTTCCGGTATTGTTGTCGTAGTTCGCGGCAAGAGTTGCGGCAAACTCACTAGGTCACTGTTTGGTCACAGTAATCGCACATACAGAGTGCAGTTTGTGACTTACATTTCCTCAGCCCTAGATGTGACGTACGGTGCGAGTGATACTCATGTTGTCATCGGCGCTTTCGTGAAAGCAGTGGTTGGCGTCGTCCGTCTGTGTTGAGCCATAGGAGATCTGAGTCGAATGAGACGGCCCCGCCGTGGCTCTTTTTTGCGATCGACCGCAAGGTTTGTGCGGCTGGCCATTCCGTCACTCGTGAGTGCGACCCTACTGGCATATTCCCCGGGGCTGGCGACCGCTAATCCAGGTGCCGACAGTTTGGGTACTTTGATTGCCGACGTCGCCAAGGCCAACCAGCGCCTAGAAGACCTCAGTGCGGCCATCGAGACCGAAGAGCAAAACGTTAACAAGGCGCTGGTTGGTGTGGAGACGGCCCGGAACAATGCGGCAGCGGCCGAACACAACTTCGAGGTCAGCCAGCAGTCGGTCAAGGACGCGAATGTAGCGATCAATGCAGCTCAGCACCGGTTTGACAGCTTCGCAGCGGCCACCTATATGAATGGTCCGGCGGGCAGCTATCTGACCGCGACCAGCCCAGACGACATTATTGCCACCGCGACTGCTGCCAGGACGCTCACCGCCAGTTCCCAGGCGGTGATGACCAATCTGCAGCGGGTCCGGACCGAGCAGGTGAACAAGGAGTCGGCGGCGCGGCTGGCCAAGCAGGAGGTCGATAAGACCGCAGACGACGCAAAGGCTAGCATGGATGCCGCGGTTGCAGCGCTCACTGCCGCCAAGCGCAAGTTCGACGAGCAGCGGGACGAAGTCAATCGCCTGGCTGCCGAGCGTGACAAGGCCCAGGCCAGGCTCGAAGTGGCTCAACTGGCGGCCGCAACATGGGCGGCGAAGGTGGGTGAGCACGGCGCGCCACTGTCCGGCGGCCGGTGGGAACCCGGTTCACCGGCTTCAGCGGATCCCGTCGGGGGCCGCAAGTGGGACGGTTGGGATCCCACGCTGCCACAGGTACCCAGTGCAAACATCCCGGGCGACCCGATCGCGGTGATCAACCAGGTGTTGGGATACTCGGCGACCTCGGCGCAGATCACCGCCAGCATGGGGCGCAACTTCTTACAGCAACTGGGCATCTTGAAACCAACCGACACCGGTATCACCAACGCCCCTCC
The DNA here is from genome assembly GCF_003408705.1 of Mycobacterium uberis. GTDB lineage: Bacteria > Actinomycetota > Actinomycetes > Mycobacteriales > Mycobacteriaceae > Mycobacterium > Mycobacterium uberis. The sequence continues at coordinate 11,008 of NZ_QAYL01000011.1, read as the reverse complement.
TGGTTCGACGCAGGGACGTATTCCGCGGGTTTACGGGCGGCGGGCCTCTGAATATGTGATCCGTCGCGGGCTGTCGCAGATCGGCGTGCCCTACTCCTGGGGTGGCGGCAACGCGGCTGGACCGAGTAAAGGAATCGACTCGGGTGCCGGGATTATCGGCTTCGACTGTTCGGGGCTGGTTTTGTATTCGTTCGCCGGAGTGGGCATCAAGCTGCCGCACTACTCGGGTTCACAGTACAACATGGGCCGCAAGATCCCGACCTCTCAGATGCGCCGCGGTGACGCTATCTTCTACGGCCCGGGCGGCAGCCAGCACGTGACGATCTACCTTGGTAATGGCCAGATGCTCGAGGCTCCGGACATCGGTTTGAAGGTGCGTGTGGCGCCTGTGCGTACCAGTGGCATGACGCCGTACGTGGTCCGCTATATCGAATACTAAAACGAGGTTGAATACTAGACGAAGAGCTATGCTCCGCAAGCTTTTTCACTTGATCAATTGGGCTGTGCTCACCGCGATTGGTGGCCGGTCTGATGCTCGTTGTCGCGACACCTGCTGCAGCGGACTCTGACCAATGGGATCCGACACAATACCGGTAGCGGTGAGTCCGAGCGCTCCGGGAGGTCCGCTCGCTGTTGTGAACGCTTCGCTTTCGGCTATCCAGACCACGCTCGATCTAGGTAAGCAATTTCTGGGTAGATTGGGGATCTAATCTCGGTGGCGATTCTCCCAACGCCGCGACTACATAGGGCAACCCGGGAGGCTGGATTCCAACGGGTCTACGGTCGCTAGGTCATCGAGTACGTGATCAAGCGAGGCGAGTCGCAGATAGGGATACCCTATTTGTGGGGCGGCGATTAGCTGCAGGGTCCCGGTACGGGTGTCGGTGACGACACCAACATCACCGGTTTCGACTGCTCGGATCTGATGCGATATGCGTTTGCTGGCGTCGGTGTGCTGATCCCGCGGTTTTTTGGCGGCCAAATTACAATGCCGGTCGCTATTTTCCTCCCAGCCAGGTCAAGTTGCGTGGTGGCCTAAATCTTTTACGGTCTGGGCGGGGACCAGCACATCACCATGTATCTAGGCAACGGCCAGATATTGGAGGCATCTGGAAGCACAGGCAAAGTCACCGTTAGTTCGGTGCGTAAGGTTAATATGACACCGTTGGTTACTCGGATTATCGAGTCCTGACTCGGTGCGTTGCCCAGCTGGCGGTCCTAGGACACCTTGATCACCGGCCTGCCCCGGTTGCTGCTCGGCTGGGGAAATTCCCACATCGGGCTGTTCTGACCTGTTCACGGGTTGGGGTTGCTCGACGGGAACCGCGGCGTCGACGGAATCCAAGAGGCCTGGAATAGTTGAACACGGGCACGCTGCAATAGCGGTCGTGTCCAATTGAGCTTTGTCGGTTGAGCCGAGAAAGGGATGCGATGACATCAGCAGGTGGGTTGACCGTCGGCGCTAGCGGTTATTCGGGCCCGGGTGGGCAATTAGGCCCGGGGGGTCATGATGGCCCTCCAGGTGGTGCTGACGGGTTAGCTGCAGAGGTGCACACCTTGGAGCGGGCGATCTTCGAGGTCAAGCGGGTCATCGTCGGCCAGGACCAACTTGTGGAGCGAATGCTGGTCGGCCTGTTGTCCAAAGGGCACGTGCTGCTCGAGGGTGTTCCAGGCGTGGCCAAGACGCTCGCAGTGGAGACCTTCGCGCGAGTGGTCGGCGGGACGTTCGCGCGCATCCAGTTCACTCCCGACCTGGTGCCCACTGACATCATCGGTACCCGCATCTACCGGCAGGGCCAAGAGGAATTCGACACCGAGCTTGGCCCGGTGGTGGTCAACTTCCTGCTGGCCGATGAGATTAACCGAGCTCCGGCGAAGGTGCAGTCAGCATTGCTGGAGGTCATGCAGGAACGCCACGTATCCATCGGGGGCAAGACTTTCCCGCTGCCCAACCCATTCCTAGTGATGGCTACGCAAAATCCAATTGAGCACGAGGGCGTCTATCCGTTGCCCGAGGCGCAGCGAGACCGTTTTCTGTTCAAGATCAACGTCGGCTATCCCTCACCTGAGGAGGAGCGCGAGATCATCTACCGGATGGGTATCATCCCACCCGTGCCCAAACAGATATTGAGCACCGGCGATTTGCTGCGGCTGCAGGAGGTTGCTGCCAATAATTTCGTTCACCATGCGCTGGTTGACTATGTGGTGCGCGTAGTCACCGCCACCCGCCACCCAGAACAGCTGAGCATGAATGATGTTAAGACGTGGATCTCGTTCGGCGCATCTCCGCGTGCTTCACTGGGCATCATCGCGGCATCCCGTTCGCTGGCTTTGGTGAGGGGCCGCGACTACGTGATCCCGCAGGACGTCATCGAGGTCATTCCCGACGTGCTACGGCACCGATTGGTGCTCACTTACGATGCGCTCGCCGACGAAATCTCCCCGGAAATCGTCATCAACCGCGTCCTGCAGACGGTTGCCCTGCCACAGGTGAATGCCGTTCCGCAGCAAGGCCATTCAGTATCACCGTTGATGCAGGCCGCGGCCGCGGCTAGCGGTCGGTGACTGAGACAAACCCCGCTTCGAAGCCAGGGGTGCTCCACCCGCCGTCTATGCAGCGCGGGCAAATCAACGATCCGAAGCTGTCGGCGGCGTTGCGCACACTCGAACTTACAGTCAAACGCAAGCTCGACGGCGTTCTGCATGGCGACCACCTCGGTCTGATCCCAGGCCCGGGATCAGAGCCGGGAGAATCGCGCGAGTATCAGCCTGGTGATGACGTTCGTCGGATGGATTGGGCGGTCACTGCACGCACGACCCATCCGCACGTCCGGCAGATGATTGCCGACCGTGAACTAGAGACCTGGATGGTGGTCGACATGTCGGCCAGCCTGGACTTCGGTACCACTACCTGTGAGAAACGCGACCTGGCGGTGGCGGCTGCGGCGGCGATCACCTTCCTCAACAGTGGTGGCGGAAACCGGCTCGGTGCGCTGATCTCCAACGGCGCGATGATGACCCGAGTACCGGCACGTTCCGGACGTCAACATGAGCAGACACTGTTGCGCACCATCGCTACCATGTCCAAAGCGCCGGTCGGGGTACGCGGCAATCTGGCGGTTGTCATCGACGCACTGCGCCGGCCGGAACGTTGCCGCGGAATGGCTGTGATCATCAGCGATTTCCTGGGCCCGATTAACTGGATGCGTCCGCTGCGCGCGATTGCGGCCCGGCACGAGGTGCTTGGTATCGAGGTGCTTGACCCCCGCGACGTTGAACTGCCCGATATCGGCGAGGTGGTCTTACAGGACGCCGAAACCGGTGTAATCCGAGAGTTCACCGTCGATGCAGCGCTGCGTGACGACTTTGCGAAGGCCGCTGCTGCCCATCGCGCCGGCGTCTCCCGTGCTTTGCGCAGTTGCGGGGCGCTGTTAATGTCGCTGCGCACTGACCGGGACTGGATCGCTGACATCGTCCGTTTCGTCGAATCCCGTCGGCGTGGGGCATTGGCGGGACGTCAGTGACGCTGCCGCTGCTGGGGCCGATGTCGCTGTCCGGCTTCGAACACTCGTGGTTTTTTCTGTTCATCCTTGTCGTTCTCGGGCTAGCTGCGCTCTACGTTGTGATGCAGGTGGCGCGTCAGCGACGCATGCTGCGGTTTGCCAATATGGAGCTGCTGCAAAGCGTCGCTCCCAAACAATCTGTTCAATGGCGGCACGTGCCGGCGATTCTGCTGGTGTTGGCGTTGTTGCTGTTAACCATCGCGATGGTGGGGCCGACGAACGACGTTCGGATTCCGCGTAACCGTGCTGTGGTCATGCTGGTAATCGACGTATCGCAGTCGATGCGTGCTACCGACATCGAACCCAATCGGATGACCGCGGCGCAAGAGGCTGCGAAACAGTTTGTCGGCGAGCTGACACCGGGCATCAACCTTGGACTGATCGCCTACGCAGGCACGGCAACGGTGCTGGTGTCACCGACTACCAACCGGGACGCCACCAAGAATGCGCTCGACAAATTGCAGTTTGCTGACCGCACCGCTACCGGAGAGGCCATTTTCACCGCACTCCAGGCTATTGCCACCGTCGATGCGGTGATTGGCGGCAGCGACACGCCACCACCGGCGCGTATCGTGTTGTTCTCTGACGGCAAGGAAACGATGCCGACTAACCCGGACAACCCCAAGGGCGCTTATACCGCAGCGCGCACTGCCAAGGACCAGGGCGTGCCGATCTCGACGATCTCGTTCGGCACCCCATACGGCTTCGTGGAAATCAACAGCCAGCGTCAGCCGGTGCCCGTCGACGACGAGACGATGAAGAAGGTCGCCCAGCTCTCTGGTGGGAACTCGTACAACGCGACAACTCTAGCGGAACTCGAAGCCGTCTACGCGTCACTGCAACAGCAAATCGGCTACGAGACTATCAAGGGTGACGCTAGCGTGGGCTGGCTCCGGCTGGGTGTGTTGGTGCTAGCGCTGGCGGCATTGGCGGCATTGATGATCAACCGTCGGTTGCCAACCTAAATTTTTTTGTTACAGTCGCATCCGTGTCGGGTCGGCCGGTGTCGGGCCTGCCGCGGTAAGGCGATAGGTTGGAGGAGTGACTGACACTACTACCAAGGCCCCGACAGCCCCTGAGGGGGGCAAATCTGCCTTTGTGTCTCGTTCAGTGCTGGTCACCGGCGGAAATCGGGGGATCGGGTTAGCGGTGGCGCGCCGCCTGGCCGCCGATGGGCATCGGGTGGCGGTGACTCACCGAGCGTCCGGCGCCCCTAACGGGCTGTTTGGTGTCGAGTGCGACGTCACCGACAACGATGCCATCGACGTGGCCTTCAAAGCCGTCGAAGAGTACCAGGGTTCAGTAGAGGTGGTGGTAGCCAACGCTGGCGTTACTTCCGACATGCTGATCATGCGGATGAGTGAGGAGCAATTCCAGAAAGTTATCGACGCCAACTTAACCGGTGTTTTTCGGGTTGCCAAGCGGGCGTCACGCAACATGATCAAAAAGCGGTTCGGTCGTTACATTTTTATGGGATCGGTTGTCGGGCTTAGCGGTGTACCCGGGCAAGCGAACTACGCTGCATCCAAGTCGGGCCTCATCGGAATGGCTCGGTCGCTGACCCGCGAGCTGGGATCGCGGTCGATCACAGCCAACGTCGTGGCGCCCGGCTTTATCGACACCGAGATGACCCGTGCTATAGACCAAAAGTACCAGGAAATCGCGTTGCAAGCGATTCCGTTGGGCCGTATTGGCACGGTCGAAGAGATCGCCGGTGCCGTTAGCTTCCTGGCATCCGAGGACGCAGGATACATCTCGGGCGCGGTGATCCCGGTCGACGGTGGTCTGGGTATGGGCCACTAAATTGGCGCCGGCTACCTCACAGGACATCGGGCGTGTATAGGACATACTTTAGGACGGACATGGTAGGATTGTTGGAAGGCAAACGGATCCTGGTCACCGGGATTATAACTGACTCGTCGATTGGGTTTCACATCGCTCGGGTAGCCCAAGAGCAAGGGGCCCAGTTGGTGCTCACCGGATTCGATCGGATGCGGTTAATTCAGCGCATTGTCGATCGGTTGCCGCAGAAAGCCCCGCTACTCGAACTCGATGTGCAAAACGAGGAGCACCTGGCAACGTTGGCTCAACGGGTGACTGAAGTCATTGGAGAGGACAATCAGATCGACGGACTGGTGCATTCGATAGGGTTTATGCCACGCAGAGGGATGGGTGAATTCCCTTTCCTGGATGCACCTTTCGAGGATGTAGCCAAAGGAATTCACATTTCGGCTTATTCGTATGCATCGCTGGCCAAAGCGCTATTGTCGATCATGAGCCCGGGCAGCTGCATCGTTGGAATGGATTTTGACCCAACCCGGGCGATGCCGTTTTATAACTGGATGACGGTGGCCAAGAGTGCGCTGGAATCCGTGAATAGGTTCGTGGCTCGGGAAGCGGGTCAATACAAAGTTCGCTCGAATCTTGTTGCAGCAGGGCCGATTCGGACGCTAGCGATGAGTGCTATCGTCGGTGCGGGCATTGCCGGCATCAGCGATCAGATGGTCTTACTTGAACAGGGCTGGGACCAGCGGGCGCCCATCGGATGGGATATGAAGGATGCTACGCCGGTTGCCAATACGGTATGCGCACTGCTGTCTGATTGGCTGCCTGCCACTACGGGTTCGATCATCTACGCAGACGGTGGCGCACACACTCAGTTACTCTGAGGCGGCGATGCGGTTTGATGCCGTCCTGCTGCTATCATTCGGTGGACCCGAAGGGCCCGAGCAGGTAAAGCCTTTCCTGGAAAATGTCACCAGGGGCCGGGAGGTGTCTGCTGAACGTCTCGACCAGGTTGCTGAGCACTACTTGCAGTTCGGTGGGGTGTCGCCAATAAACCGGATCAACCTCGATCTGATTGCTGCGTTGCGTGCCGAATTACTCGACAGCGGCCTGGACCTGCCGGTGTATTTCGGCAACCGCAACTGGGAACCCTACCTAGAAGATGCTGTCGTATCCATGCGAGACAACGGTATTCGCCGCGCAGCGGTATTCACCACCTCAGCGTGGAGTGGTTACTCCAGCTGCACGCAGTATGTTGACGATATTGCTCGGGCCCATCGGCGCGCCGGGCAGAATGTATCTGACTTGGTCAAATTGCGCCCCTACTTTGACCATCCGCTTTTCATCGACATGTTTGTCGACGCCATCACGGCGGCCGCCGCCAGCCTACCTACCGCGGTGCGCGACGAGGCACGGCTAGTGTTCACTGCGCATTCGGTGCCGGTGGCCGCCGACCGACGCTGCGGTCCTGCGCTCTACAGCCGACAAGTCGGTTATGCTGCCAGGCTTGTCGCGGGCGGCGCTGGATACACCCACTACGACCTGACCTGGCAGTCTCGATCGGGGCCGCCGCACGTTCCGTGGTTGGCGCCCGATGTCGGTGATCATCTCATGACGCTGACGGCCGCCGGTACTAAAGCCGTCATTGTCTGTCCAATCGGGTTTGTCGCCGACCATATCGAAGTGGTGTGGGATCTCGATCACGAATTGCGATATCAAGCTGATGCGGCGGGCATCGCGTTCGCCCGGGCCGCCACGCCCAACGCCGATCGGCGCTTCGCTCGGCTGGCAGTAGGTTTGATCGACGAACTCACACACGGTCGTGTTCCTGTTCGGGTGAATGGCCCCGACCCAGTGCCGGGCTGCCTGGCCAGCATCAACGGCGCGCCATGCCGTCCGCCGCATTGTGTTGCGCGGGAAAATCTCGGCGTGGATTTGTAGATGTGGTGCAGTCAGTGCATGTCGTCAGCGTGTCCAGCAATAGACTTTTCAGTGGCGTAGTATCAACACCGTCTTGTAGCTGCTCATCATGCGTTGCCTGTGCAGCGTTTGCGATGACGAAGAGCAACTTCGGTGCATGGTTGCTTGGCTGATCTATCAAACCCGACTTAGCTAGTTTAGTATTCACGCCGGTAGTGAATCGGTTCAGGCTACTGAGCAATATATATATATATATTGCTCAGTAGCCTGCTTCGGCGTCGGCACCGGTGATTGAATGTTGTTCATCGTGAGATTTGAGAATTGTCGAGTATTCCTCAAATTTTGGATGGGAAAATCGTATCGGTAAATGGCATCATGAGTCTTCAATAGCGCCTTCTAGAAAAGCATTTAGTGCATGTCTTTCAGTCTTCACGATGCTATCCGCGCGCCGCAAGTTACCGTGGGAAATTGTGAAGCTTTTCCTCCACATGAAAGTGAACTTGTGGGCATGGCCCTAGTTACCGCCACGATGATTCTACATCCTAGCTTTCGGTTACCTGTCCTTGGCGACCTCCTCGCGGTCGACTTCGTTACGTCCGTCCAGGAGCTTACCACCGAATTCAGCAAGTTCGGCAGCAGAATCCATCGAGCAACGTATTTTCGACCTATTGATTTGTCACGCTGGCTGATACCGCTTTGATCGACGAAGTCAACGACGAAACTCGATGGGAAAAATACATCAGACTTTTTGTATGCAAACTGCACCTTACTGTTGGCGACGGACTGTTCACCGCCTAATAACTTATGAATCTAATTGGCGCAAGACCCAAAACATTTTGATATCGAACTCCACCAAGGGCAATCATGATATGTTACTATAAATTGGCCCACCATCGAAATTACCGCACCACGTCGTACTGAATTATTGCTTCCAGTCAACTTTAGTGATACACAATAACAATGTATTTATCGCCATTGTCCTCCGTGAACTTCGCTGCACGTTACATGGCACCTAAGAGTATAATTAATTTTAGGCCATATTCTACCTATGACCAATTTCTTGGGTAGAAAAGCAAACGACAACACTTAGTAGGCAAGACCCACATTCGCCACCAGATTTCCGATATTGTTAAGATTCTCCGCCGTAACCTGACAGCAGGCCCCCGCGAAGACATGCTCGTCATCATGCTGTACAGCGCCGATCCCAACATTGCCATTGGTGAGTAGCTCGATACCAACAACATCATCAACCCGATCCTAACGCTGCTGGTCGTCGGTAGCGAAACCTCCGACAACGCTATCGCATTCACCTTACATTCCCTATCTATCCTCCCTGACATAGCGACCAAAACCCGCTGTGAAATCGACCAAAACTGGTCAGATTACGGTATTATCGACATATAGTTCATATAGTTTGGTGATATTGTTCAACTGTGCTACTTACGCCACGTTATTGACGAACCTCTGGAGCTGTGGCGACCGTCTACTTTGGACAAGACCTTCACGATATCGTCCTCGGAAAAGGAAAATACTCTTTCCGCAAAAGGCAGTGGGTGGTCGTTTTGTTCACCGCTGCTCACTATGCCGATGTCTAGAGTTCCGATACTAACGGATTCAACCCCGACCGCTTCCTGCCCGAAAGTCTGCGTAAACTTCCGCTACGTACTTACAAGTCTTTTGGAATCGGTGCTCGGGCTTGCATTGGCCGTCAATTCGCGCTCCACGAGATTCTTTAACCCTTGTCGACCGTATTGCACCAATACGGCCTAGAACCACGACCCGGATACTGCCTCTCAGCCTGTAAGGCCCTGGCACTTACAACCCACCGACTTGCAACTTCGGTTACATCGCCGATAGGTACCTGGTTAGGGTGAAGGGGCAGGCCAATATCAGCACAGCAGATGCCGACCCCCGTGGCCAGTAGTTACGAGCCGGAAGGAGTAACTGAACAAATAAATGCTACTGCCCGAAATTCTATCCGCCAAGGTGGATACGGCTGTGGGTCCTGACTCGATGTTCGCCGTCGCAGAGTGGTAGAACATGTGTTATGCGATGCGTCGCATGCTTAGGTTGTTCGGGCAAACGGTCACAGTGTTGCACGAGTAGTGGTTAGGTTCGTCGGTGATACGAATGGCCGAGGTGACTGAACCGTATCGGCCGTTGTTGGATCTCCTCTACTGGCAAGTCTATCGGACCGCCGAGCAAGCTTACCGTCTTGTGGAAGTGTATGGTGATGTGCATCAGATGGTGGTGCCCCGGACGCAGTTGACTGGGACCGCACCCAGTTTCATATGCTAATCGCTTGCAACTTGTTCAGAGAGAACGCTTCGACAATCGTGGCAGTTGAGGGCCAATACCGCCAATTCTGGACCTGGAATATCAAGGCAATGAAGGATTATGCGGCTGTGTTGGCGTATGGGTTGTCGGAGATGACTGCGTTTCAAAAGTAGCCAGAGGCTACCAGTGAGGTCAGAGGTGGCGGACCCGGGAGGTGCCACCGTCCTCTACGACTCTTTATTGACCGATCGTACCATCAGACCTCACCGTGGGCTCGAAGCGCATTCCAACTCCTGAAGTCACGTTGATATGACTAGACCGTGATCATGTAGCCACTGTTTGACGCTAATGCCTGCAGTACTTTCGTCGAGGTCGAGAATCCTGCGGGTTTGGGTGTTAATGCGCCCGATAGCCGTTTCGCTAGTTGTTTCTAAGTCACGGTGGGCTGATGCGATTATCTGATTTCGTCCAGCATGATCGGAGGGATCAAGCGCTTCGATTCTGATCTTTGCGTGCTGAAGGATCTCGTGCGTCCTCTGTTCGCATCGCCGAAAGATGGTGCTAACAGAGAAGAATCTATCAGCTAGGCTCCTATGTTTTCGGGCTCTTTCTGCGTCGCGTAGTTGTGGCCAACGGAAGATGAGTTCGAGTGTCGTAAGCATCGTTTCGTACTGATCGGTGTCAAGACCACAACGTTTTTTAAGAGTGGGTCGGGTGTCTCGCGTCATTTCCATGGCGACTAACCGAGTATGCGAAACAGGGTGGCTCTGTAAGCGCTTACGCCATCTCTGTAATATCTGCTGCCGCTTCTGCCAATCCAACACGGCTCGAGCGTAGTCGGCTTCAGCTATCGCGTTCGCAGCCAAATATAAGCCAGTTGTGGCATGGGCAAGTGGAAAAGAGCCATCTGGGACTTGATACGGTTCAAACGGCGCAGGTCGTGGTTCATTTAGCAACGCATCCACCACCGTAATTAATGGATGGCTGGCCTGTTCGAACGCGTCAATCGGGCTCATGGTTGCCAGCATCTGATGATACGAGGGCCTATTGCGTCAGCATAGATGCGTATCTGTGGCTTTAACGGCACGTAGATCTTCGGCCGCCCCTAACTCGATCTTAGCCCGGTCGGCGGCCGTTGACCTGGACTTATCGATAACAGTACAGCAATTCGGGTAAGAGAAACGCAGAATGCGTGTATGGCATTCGGATGTACTATGCAGGCTCTGGTTCATCGTGCGAATGATGTGAAACATTCGGATCGCCCTGTGTTGGCTAGCTCAGATGTGGTTGCAGCAAGCCGAACCGATGCCAGCGCTAACTTGCAGCATCATACGATTGTCTGGCTATCCTCACTGTCGCCACCATGTTCGGTGGCCTATATCCACGCAAATATCTCACCTAATGTGTTGTTTTGTGTTGTTTTGTGTTGTTTTGTGTTGTTGGTTGGTGGTGTTGAAGCGAGG
>NZ_QAYL01000010.1 GCF_003408705.1 Mycobacterium uberis | reverse complement strand
GGCTCTTGGGTACGACTATGGTCCGGCGTTTCGCGGCCTGACCGCGATGTGGGTCCGCGACGGCGAGCTGTTTGCCGAAGTGACGCTGCCCGATGCTGCCGGCAGCGTCCGCGGGTTCGGTGTGCACCCGGTATTACTAGATGCGGCCTTGCATGCGGTAATGCTGGCATCCGATACTGCCGAGCTTGCCGAAGGTTCGGTGCTGGTGCCGTTCTCCTGGCGAGGTGTTTCGTTGCATGCTGCCGGTGCGTCGGTGGTACGGGTGCGGCTCGCGCCAGTAGGTTCGTCGTCGGTGTCTTCGTCGTCGGTATCGATCGAATTGACTGATGGGTTAGGGCTTCCGGTACTTTCAGTGGCTTCGATGGTAGCTCGCCCGGTGAGCGAACAGCAATTGCGGACGGCGGCGTTGAACTCGGGTTCGGACCAGCTCTTTGAGGTAGTCTGGTCGGCGCTGCAGCCCGTAACCATGCCAACACCGGTGTCGGTGTGTGCTTGGGAAACCATGGATTTGGGCCAGGAAGATGCCAGTGAAGCTGCGCCGACGGCAGTAGTGTTCGAGTCGATACCAGTCGCTAGTGATGTCGTGGCGGAGGTATACGCTGCTACGCGATCCGTGCTCGGAGTATTGCAGTCATGGTTGACCTCTGACGGGTCAGGGATGTTGGTGGTGGCGACTCGGGGCGCCGTCGTGTTGCCGGAGGAGGATGTCACCGATTTAGCTGGCGCGGCGGTATGGGGTCTGGTGCGCTCGGCTCAGTCTGAGCATCCCGGGCGGCTCCTGCTCGTTGATTCCGATGCGCCCCTTGACGGCGCGGCAGTCGCCCTGGCCTTGGTGGCTGGCGAGTCCCAGGTGCTGCTGAGGGGTGGGCAAGTGTATGTCGCGCGGGTGCAGGGCAGCTGCGCAGTTAATGGTGTGTTGGTGCCGCCAGCCGGTGGGCCGTGGCGATTAGGTCAGAGCAGTGCCGGCACGTTCGAGAACCTGCAACTGGAGCTGGTTCCCAATGCGGAGGCGCCGTTGGGACCCGGCCAGGTTCGGGTGGCCGTCTGTGCGATTGGCGCAAACTTTCGCGACGTCATGATCACGCTCGGCATGTTCCCCTATGATGCCTTGCTCGGCAGTGAAGCAGTCGGTGTGGTGGTGGAAGTCGGTCCGGGAGTTATCGAGTTCGCTGTCGGTGACCGGGTAATGGGCTTGTTCCCTGAGGGCACGGGAACGCTGGTCACCGCCGACGTCAGATTGCTGCTGCCAACGCCCGCTGACTGGTCGGACGCAGAAGCCGCCGGTATGTCGGTGGTGTTCGCTACCGCTTATTACGCGTTGATGGACTTAGCCGCCGTGAAGTCAGGGCAGCGGGTGTTGGTGCATGCTGCGACCGGTGGGGTGGGGATGGCAGCGGTGCAGCTGGCTCGGCATTTGGGGTTAGAGGTCTTCGCAACGGCCAGCCGAGTTAAGTGGGCAACTTTGCAGGCCATGGGATTTGACGATGATCACATTTCTGATTCACGCAGTTTGGACTTTGAGAATAAGTTCCGGATGGTAACCAGTGGGCGTGGTATGGATGTGGTGTTGGACTCACTGACTGGTGATTTCGTGGATGCGTCGTTGCGTATAGTCGCCCCCGATGGGGTGTTCTTGGAGATGGGTAAGACTGATATCCGTGATCCAGCAGTGGTGGCTCAAGAGCACACCGGTGTGCGTTACCGAGCTTTCGACCTCTTCGAAGCTGGGCCAGAGCGCATCGCGCAGATACTCGCCGAATTGGCCACGCTATTTGACGACGAAGTGCTGCGACCGTTGCCGGCGACGACGTTTGATGTACGGAGGGCACCCGCGGCGTTGCGCTATTTGAGTCAGGCGCGTCATGTTGGCAAGGTCGTGATGACGATGCCAGATGTGTGGACGGCGGGCACTGTGTTGATCACCGGTGGTACCGGGATGGCGGGGTCGGCTCTGGCTCGCCATGTGGTGGAGCGTCATGGGGCACATCATCTGGTCTTGGTGAGTCGGCGCGGTCCGGACACACCAGGCGCCGCGGAGCTAGTGGCCGAGCTGAGTGCATCCGGTGCACAGGTACAGGTGGTGGCTTGTGATGCCGCGGATCGGTCCGCGTTGGCGAAAGTGATTGCCGATATCCTGGTGCAGCATTCGTTGTCGGCGGTGATCCATGCAGCCGGGGTGCTCGACGATGCGGTGGTGACGTCGTTGACTCCCGAACGACTAGATGTCGTGTTGCGGGCCAAGGTGGATGCGGCGTGGAACCTCCACGAGCTAACCCGCGACCTGGATGTGTCGGCGTTTGTCATGTTTTCGTCGATAGCCGGGTTGGTGGGTTCGTCGGGTCAAGGCAACTATGCGGCGGCTAACTCGTTTCTTGATGGGTTGGCTGTGCATCGGCGCGCTCACAGGTTGCCTGCGATCTCGCTGGGGTGGGGGTTGTGGGATCAAACCAGCGCGATGACCGGGGGACTAGGTATCGCCGATCGAGCCCGTTTCGGTCGGGACGGAATCATTGGGATGTCCAACGAAGAAGCGCTCGAATTATTCGATACAGCAATGATTGTCGACCAACCGTTCCTGCTGCCTGCCTACATCGACTTCACTGCACTGCGGGCCAAGTTTGATGGGGGCACGCTGCCACCAATTTTCAGCGATTTGGTCAATGTGCCGGCTCGGCGTCAGGTCGACGACTCACTGGCCGCCACGAAATCGAAATCTGTTCTACTGCAACGCTTGGAAGGGCTTCCTGAAGAAGAACAACACGCGGTTCTACTGGATCTGGTGGGTTCTCATATTGCTGCCGTGATGGGCAGCTCCAACGCCGAGACGATCGATCCGGACAAGGCATTCCAGGAGTTGGGCTTCGATTCACTGACCGCTGTCGAAATGCGTAACCGGCTCAAAGCCGCCACCGGTCTATCACTATCGCCGACACTCATCTTCGACTACCCGACTCCCAACGGCCTGGCAACGTACATGCGGGCCGAACTTGTTGGTCCCGGGCAGCAAGGCGCTCCGACCGCGGCACTCGGGGTTCGTGCCACTGTCGACGACTCGATCGCGATCGTTGGTATGTCGTGCCGTTTCCCGGGTGGGGTTGATTCTCCCGACGACTTGTGGGATATGCTGGTCGAGGGTCGGGATGTGATGTCAGAGTTTCCCACCGATCGCGGCTGGGATCTAGATGGGTTGTTCGACCCGGACCCCGACGTGCGGCACAAATCGTATGTGCGTACCGGCGGTTTCGTGGACGGTGTGGCGGATTTCGACCCTGCATTCTTTGGCATAGCATCTAGTGAAGCGCTGGCTATGGATCCCCAGCAGCGCATGTTCCTTGAGCTCTCGTGGGAAGCGTTGGAGCGGTCCGGGATTGATCCTGCCGGGTTGAGGGGCAGTGCCACGGGAGTGTTCGCCGGAGTTATGGCCCAAGGTTACGGCATGTTTGCCGCCGAACCGGTGGAAGGTTTCCGGCTGACCGGTCAACTATCTAGCGTTGCGTCGGGTCGGGTGGCTTATGTGCTGGGGTTAGAGGGTCCGGCAGTGTCGGTGGATACGGCGTGTTCGTCATCGTTGGTGGCGTTGCATATGGCGGTGCAATCGCTACATTCGGGCGAGTGTGATCTGGCGCTGGCTGGCGGTGTCACTGTCAATGCCACACCTGACATCTTCGTGGAATTCAGCCGCTGGCGTGGATTGGCCCCGGACGGTCGATGCAAGCCGTACGCTGGGGCTGCCGACGGCACCGGATTCTCCGAGGGCGGTGGCATGTTGGTGGTGGAGCGTTTGTCGGATGCGCAACGGTTGGGGCATCCAGTGTTGGCGGTAGTGCGAGGCAGCGCGGTTAATCAGGATGGGGCGTCGAATGGGTTGACGGCGCCGAATGGTCCATCGCAGCAGCGGGTGGTGCGTGCGGCGTTAGCTCATGCGGGGCTGTCAGCGGCTGAGATTGATGTGGTGGAGGGTCACGGGACTGGGACGACGTTAGGTGATCCGATTGAGGCTCAGGCGTTGTTGGCGACCTATGGACAAGATCGCGGTTCGGGTGAGCCTTTATGGTTGGGTTCGATTAAGTCGAATATAGGTCACACGCAGGCTGCTGCGGGGGTGGCGGGTGTGATCAAGATGGTGCAAGCGATGCGCCATGAGGTGTTGCCTGCGACGTTGCATGTGGATGAGCCGAGTCCACATGTGGATTGGTCGGCGGGGTCGGTGTCGTTGTTGACCGAAGCACGGCCTTGGAAGGGCGAGTCCGCCAACGGGCATGTGCGTCGGGCCGGGGTATCGTCGTTTGGGATTAGTGGCACTAACGCGCACGTGATCATCGAAGCCGTGCCCGCTAAGTCTCGACGGGAAGCCCAGGCCCCGAAGCTCCCCGTGGTGCCGTGGGTGGTGTCGGCGAAGTCGGCGGCAGCGTTGGGGGCTCAGGTTGTTCGGCTGGCGGCGTATGTGCGTGCCCATGGTGAGCTTGATGTTGCCGATGTGGGGTGGACACTGGCGGGTCGTTCGACCTTTGAACATAGGGCGGTGGTGGTTGGTGGTGACCGGGACCAGTTGCTGGCGGGGCTGGAGGAATTGGCCACTGATGAGCCCATGTCGGCTATTCGGGGTACCGCCACACCCGGGGGCAAGGCCGTGTTTGTCTTCCCCGGCCAGGGTTCTCAATGGCTCGGCATGGGAATCGAATTGCTCAATACCGCACCGGTATTCGCACAACAGATCGAAGCGTGCGCGCACGCCTTTTCGGAGTTTGTGAACTGGTCGCTGACCGATGTTCTGCGTGGCCTGCCGGGTGCGCCGGGTCTGGAGCGGGTGGACGTGGTGCAGCCGGTGTTGTTCGCAGTGATGGTGTCGTTGGCTGAATTATGGAAGTCGGTCGGGGTATGTCCAGATGCTGTAATCGGCCATTCTCAGGGTGAAATCGCCGCCGCGTACGTCGCTGGTGCGTTGTCTTTGCGGGATGCCGCAAAGGTAGTCACGCTACGCAGCAAGCTGCTGACCACGCTGACTGGTCCGGGCGGTATGGTAGCCGTCGCATGCGGAGCCCAGCAGGTACGGGAGTTACTGGCGTCCTTTGGCAGTCGGATTAGCATCGCCGCCGTTAATGGTCGGTCGGCGGTTGTGGTGTCGGGCGAAATGACAGTGCTGGAGGAACTAATCCAGCTCTGCGCTTGCCAGGGTCTGCGTGCCCGCCGCATCGATGTGGATTACGCGTCACATTCAGTTGAGGTTGAGGCCATTCGCGGTGACCTCACCGCTGCCTTGGCTGGCATCGAGCCGCGGTCCTCGCGTATCGCCTTTTTCTCGACGGTGACTGGACATCGTTTGAACACAACGGATCTGGATGCTGACTATTGGTATCGTAACATTCGGCAGACTGTGGAGTTCGACCAGGCTGTGCGCAGCGCATGTGAGCACGGGTATCGCACATTCATCGAATCCAGTCCACATCCCGCGTTGATCTCTGGAGTCGAGGACATCGTCAACGACTGTGTCGACGGGGATACTGAACCCGTCGTCGTTCCCACCTTGGGTCATGAAGACGGCGGACTTGAGCGATTCCTGACGTCGGTGGCCTCCGCGTTCGTTGCGGGTGTAAGTGTGGATTGGCGCGGTGCGTTGGATGGGGCTGGCTTCGTCGAATTGCCGACATATGCCTTTGAGCGGAAGAGGTTTTGGCTCTCCGGTGATGGCGTGGGAGCCGATGCTGCCGACCTAGGGCTGGCCATCAGTGAACACTCGTTGTTGGGTGCGGTGGTGGAGCTACCGGCCTCGGGCGGGGTGGTGCTGACCGGTCGATTATCACCCAGCGTGCAGGGGTGGTTGGCCGACCACGTCGTGTCCGGTGTCGTGATGTTCCCGGCTGCGGCATTTCTAGAGCTGGCGATTCGCGCCGGCGATGAAGTCGGCTATTCGGTGGTCGACGAACTGAATCTTGTTGCTCCGCTGATACTTCCTGCCTCAGGGTCGGTGGCTGTGCAGGTGATGGTCAGCGGCGCAGATGATTCGGGTGACCGCACAGTGTCGGTTTTTTCCCGTGCCGATGCTGGGTCGGGCTGGCGATTGCATGCCGAAGGCGTACTGCGTGCCGGGACGCCAGCACCGGCTACGGATTTATCGGTGTGGCCACCGGCGGGTGCGGTCGCGATGGACACTACGGATGCTTATGAGCGGTTGGCGGCTCTTGGGTACGACTATGGTCCGGCGTTTCGCGGCCTGACCGCGATGTGGGTCCGCGACGGCGAGCTGTTTGCCGA
>NZ_QAYL01000009.1 GCF_003408705.1 Mycobacterium uberis | reverse complement strand
TTGTTTGTAGAAGGAGCTTGCCGCTATGGCTGGTGTGTCGTGCTTGGCGGTGGGTTTGTGGTTGTTGCGGTACGCGGCTGAGGAGATTGTGGGCCTGTTGGAATCTACATGTAAATGTAGATTGGGATACTGGCCGGGACTAGGTGTCTGGGATGTATCTGTGCGGGGGTTGGGGTAGCGACTCGCAGCACACTGTCTGGCGGGGGGTTGCGCTGGTCTTCATCAAAATGAGGTGAAGGCTAGCGCATGTACCGTAAGGGGCGACGGTCTTGCATCACGACATCACCATGGTCACACTGGCTAGACTCTCCCCAGATAAGAACAGACCAAAACCTCGCTTCAACACCACCACCTGTCAAACGATCCATCGAGGTACCACCACCTCGATCAACGTCCTCACCAGGCAGATCTGTGACCACATCGAGCATTTGAACGACGAAACCACCCTTTCCGCCTAAACCGCAACCACCGAAGAATCCTCACCAAGATCACCCCCACGCAAAACCAACGTCCATCAACGTACATTCCCGAATCTAAAAACATCATCAAATCCACGTATCTACCAAATTGTAGCCAGAACCGGTCCCAATCGAAATATTTCAACATCCAAAGCGCTACTATTCACGTTCTCGATCGTTACAAAATCATACCACTAACAACAAATTAATAACTATCAACTGTTAACTTTTTCCATGTCTCTTATCGCACTATACAATTATAGTAGTATGTTGCGTTTCTACGTTGCTTACTTTTGGCACTTAATAACCTACTTTTCATACAAAATGGTAGACAATAGTCAGAGTACGAACTAAAGCTAACAGTAATTATCATCCGTTTTCACAATAATCTGAACCGAATTTTTTCTACTTCACACACATACTGGTCTTCTAACCACATTGCGTAGAGCTGTGCCCTGACTCTAGACCAGTCTCACCGCCTCCTGACTAAATTTCTCCGCAGTATAAAACATGATCTTAATAATGTCGCCCACAGCGAAGTAGACTGAAATATATTTGGTCAGTACATCACAAAGATGCGTCAGCAGTTACTACTATCTTCCCGGAAAACACCAAGACTCGGCAGAAAAAGATGAGCTAATACCCAAACAGTCACTCACCTACAGTCATTATATTTCCAACGCAATACCATGATTTCCGCTTAGTACTCGTCGTAAGACCCGAGGTCACGTGGAAATCTAATGCCATACGATTTGGTGTCCAAGGCATATCCAGTCGTATTTTCGTCAGACAACACGCCAAGTAAAGATCTAGTAGCCGACTCTGAATCCTTTCCGGCCGCTGTCACCATTTTACTATTGCTAAAAAACGTAACAAGAACCAAGTCTATAATTTTCGTATCCTAAATTACTCTTCTTTAATGTTTAATGGTTGAGGTAATGCTTAACCGTGCCGAGCATCAAGCGGGATAGACACCCATTACCAGCGCAACGACCACTGTCACCACGAAGGTCTGGCCGAAGTACCTAAAAGTCCAACCAGATGAACGTACGTTAATAACGTGAATGAGAATCCATACCAATATAAAGCTTGCAGACAACACCATCATATCAACTCCCCCATTCAATGATTGCTAGCCTCAAAATAAACCAATATGCACAATTGCTTCTGGCTCAATACCTATGGCCTAATTAATGCACCTAATTCTAACACCAGACTCATCAAAGCGTCTAGCATTGCAATAAAGACAACTGTATGGTTGCCAGTTGTAATGCTCCTGTCACGACGAAGCTGAAGTAAAACATAGCCAGTACCACTTCGCTAAGACTATGGCTAGATTGATATAGCAATATGTTTTCGGCCCATGAGCGTGGCGTGCAGTTTAATTCAGCAATCCATTGACACTGCTACCTGGTTCCAAAAAGCACCATGGTTGTCATATCTACATCGTGCCAACGAGACCTATAGGTCACCTGACTAATTCAATAACTATCTCTTGATCTCAGATATAATCTAAATAAATCGCTAAAACAGATAATTTTCAGGGTCTCAAGTCCATTATTAACGTTATCGCTCTAGGCTGAGTCCGTACATTTTTTGCTATACCTAATGATCCCGATAATATTACTCCTTCGCCGGCTAAGAAGCGCTGCCGCAGTTTCTGTTCGCCACCACCAATCCAGCGATACGGCTGCGTACTATATCAAATTATGTCAACTGAGACTGCTAGCAGGTCAAGCTCTTGCCCTCAATTAGGAGCAAAAACAGGCGCAAAAAATACTCGTAAATTTCTCATGTACACCCAGCCATTCATTCAAAATCTGAACGGCATCATATAACATATTATCATTCAGGTAAGTTGAGACTCAGGAAGGTGTCAACATATAGATATCCGTTTGTAAAGTCAGCCCGAAAAAATTGGCGAACTTTTGCCGAAATGAACGCACCATCAGCGAGACGCCAACAATCACTGAGACTGCCGTCATCGAAGCGACAATAGCGACAGAGGCTCGGCTCAGTGAGCGCACGACATCTCGCGGAGGCCATCTACCCCAGTAAACCGAACACGCAAGTCAACGCAGGAACTACGCTTAACACCACAAGCCGAACCACCGACACCACAATCAACGCAAAAGCAATCAAAACAACACAGAAACCGACGAACACGAAGACCAAGTTCTTGCCCGGCCACCACAGCACCAAAGCCATCTAAACCTGATCCCGCAGCCAGCAACCACAGTACGAGCGTGGTTACTTCGCCTTCCAGAGCGGATCAAAGCAAGGAGTGCTGTGCATCGCTTCTACAGCAGGTGGCAGGGCGGCTAATAACACAGCAACGAGGCCAAATAACCAATCCTTTCAACTTTCAATTGATAAATCCATCTCACGTACATGATAGCAGAATAAATATCGTTGATGAATTTAATTTCATTACGCCCTGCCGAGCTAAACTCCGAACAAGGAATTCAATCTACTGCCGGGTAGTGCCGTAACAAAAAATTTAAATAACTACCAGCCAAAATAACAAAGCACGGTTTACATTCAATATAGAACAATCCACTAAACAAACGACAGCGTTGCACAAAATTGCACGTTACTATATTGTAGATTACAAATATGCCAACGGGCAAAGTGATCAAACTCATGACAATCAGATCGGCAGTATCATCTGTTTCATACTATTTTGAGCAGCTGCCGCCTCTAAACGCACATCGATTGGCAACCAATATCTGATCTGTGTCGCCGTAACTTGATCTTTGATCATCAAATCGATGTGACTACATTTGCCAGAAATGCTAAAAACCCTTTTAACAATAGCAATGTCAGCTAGAACTGTTGTTCTGTAACTGGATCTACAATACGTAATGAGGCCGACGAATAAGACAGTTGTGGGTGCATCTTTCATTTGTAGTGCTAAGCTGTCACCAAGTACTAAATAATACTCTGCCATCACATCTAATCTCGGAACGATCACATTCAGTCAGATAAGAGAATGGCTTGCTACCTTAAGGTCGTGCTGTATCCATGTATCAGGATGAAAAGAGTACTACGCAAAAATGTCGATCCCTATTGAGGATATAACACCATTTCCCATGGTGGGAGTCAACAAATATCCTTCAATCATCGGAGTAAAGAAATACTATCTCTGTTTGTGGATATCTGAATAGAAATGTTGGTCGATTTTGTCACCACGGCTAACGGCTAAGCAACGTGTAGCTTTTCCTATGATGACATCGGTAAGAACGTCAAAAACGCGTCAGGCTGAACCATTAGATAAACCTCTAGGGAAGTACCGGAAATCAAGATAACATATTGTAAAGTACTTTGACGAACACGAACGTCAAGATGTGCACTAAAGCAAAAATCAGCAAACAACTTGTGTTTTTCACACTAATTAAATAATTCGACCTGAGTCGATCCTACCACTCGCATTTATTAGGCTACATCAGGAACCAGCTTATCTCCATGGAAATAGAGAAATTGATCAGTCTGATTAACCACTACCGGATTTTTCGACCGTGATCAATAGCTTACCTGTTTGGCGAGTGAGGTTAAGCAGAAAAGCCAACACTTTATTCCCTATATTCTTATCGAGATTGCCTGTAGATTGATCGGTCAGAGCCAGTGCAGTAGTGCGTACCAACACCCGAAAAATAGCTACCCATTATCGTTTGCTACTCGAGTAGATTATCAGTTAGGACAACTTTCACGACCGGCTAAGTATACATTTTCCAATGAGTTGCGAGCGTCATTTGTCGATTTTCGTTACAGCACTCGGATCTCTCTTGAAACAATATAATTTTCGAGCACCGCAAGACCATAAGAGTAGATATAAGATTGAAGAATTATGGGACAAAACCGATATGATAGCATCGGAAAATTGTTCTGTCGTGCTCAAACACATTTTGGTGACGTTAAAACTGATAATTATAATGTCACCTGTGGTCGACTGTTCGATGCCACTACCGATTTTTAACAGAGTGCTTTCGCCACTGCCATGATGACTCAGTAACACCGCGGACTGTCCTGGTTTAAAATCGTCATTGACTATAGTATAGAACTATCGTTGAACTTCGCCTGCTTGGACATTCCGGCTTAAATTCCCCAGTTGAATGAAGGGCAGCTAGCTCATATGAGTGCTTTGTAGAGTACTCCGGCGGTAGTTTAGCGTCGAAGTACCTCCTGGCCGAATTTTTGCGCAGGTGTCGATTAACGCCACAGGTCAACCGTCATGATGGTGTGCGCGACGCGATGTTACAGCGAGCTCATGGCCTTCCACTCAGGCAGACAGGACCGATTCAGCGCTTACCGACTTCTCACGGGCTATTAGTCGCCCAACTTGCCACCATCGGACCGGGCAGTAAGCCTGGCTGGGGCAGTTTCGCCGTTGTCCCCCGACAGCTCGATCGTACACCGATATTTTAGGGATATTCGACTACCATGAGGATACTCGACTAGGGATATTCGACACTCAACCGCGGCAAAATCACGCCAACGGGTTAAGTTTTTGTCGAGCTTCCAGTTCTGGAGGATTAGCAAATGCTCACTGCAAGAAAGGATGTGCCATGCTAAAAGGGTTCAAGGAGTTTCTTTCGCGAGGCAACATCGTCGACCTGGCCGTCGCGGTGGTTATCGGTACGGCGTTCACCGTGCTGGTTACCAAGCTCACCGACAGTGTCATCACGCCGTTAATCAACCGGGTCGGCATCAACGAACAGACCAACCTTGGTGCTTTGCGGATTGACATCGGAGGTGGTCAGGCCATCGACTTGAATATCGTGCTGTCGGCCGTGATCAACTTCCTGCTGATCGCTGTGGCAGTATACTTTCTAGTGGTACTACCCTACACCACGCTACGCAAGCGCGGTAAGTTCGAACAGGGCGACACCGACCAAATTAGGGCCCAAATCATCCTACTCGCCGAAATCCGCGACCTCCTCACCCAAAGCAACGGGGCCCCGTCCGGCAGGCATGTCGGCACGGAGGATCTGCTATCACCCCCAAACCACGGACCGCGCTCGGACATCTGACCAAGAAGATAGCTAACAGCTGCACAGACGAGAGTCTAGATCTCTAGACTCGACAATTGCCCGATGATCTGGGCGGCGAGCGGATTCAGTGTCGCCATGCCGTCACGCACCGCATAGTGGGAACAGGCGAGGTTGACCACCAATGTACTTCCCGATACACCGGCTAGACCACGCGACAATCCGGCATCGAATATTCCCGCAGATAGCCCTGAAGCGCGGATAGCTTCGGCGATACCCAAGATTTCCCGATCCAGAATCTCGCGAGTGGCCTCTGGAGTGACATCACGTGGGGTAACGCCGGTTCCGCCAACCGAGACTACAAGGTCCACTCCACCGATCACTGCAGTGTTCAACGCGTTGCGTATCTCGACCTCGTCAGCCGATACCGCCACCACACCGTCAACGACGAACCCGGCCTCGTTCAATAGCTCGGTGACCAGCGGCCCGCTGTGGTCCTCGTCCCCATGCGCGGTGCGATCGTCGACAACGACGACAAGTGCCCGACCGACTACCAACTCCGCACCCTTCTCCATAGGTGCAACCGTATATCCGAGCTCGTACAAGTGCGTATCGACTGGCACGTTAGCTCTCAATTACTGTTCCGCCTTGCCGAGGGTGACCTGAACCGTGCGACTGCTACCCGAAGGATCCTGATAGGTTAGCGACACCTTCTCGCCAGGTACCTTGGACCGCACGGCGGCAACCAACGCGTCGGCGCTACTGATCAGGCGGTCGTCCACCTTAGTGAGAACGACACCTTTGGGCACGCCGGCATTCGCCGCCGCACCACCGGCCACCACATCCATAACCTTGGCACCCGGAGTGCCTTTATCGGTAGTCACCTGGACCCCCAGCGACGCATGCGTAGCCTTGCCGGTACTGATTAGCTCGTCAGCGATGCGCTTGGCTTGGTCGACATGAATCGCGAAACCAAGCCCGATCGAACCACTCTGTGCATCACCCGAATCAGCACCGAGAGTAGCAATAGCAGAGTTGACACCTACCAACTGACCACCCATGTTGACCAGCGCACCACCAGAATTACCTGGGTTAATCGCCGCATCGGTCTGAATCGCGTCCAGCACCGTATTTTGGTTGCCCGATTCTCCGGTCGTCGACACTGGCCGGTTGAGCGCGCTGACGATTCCAGTGGTCACCGTGCCTGCCAAACCCAGCGGCGAACCGACAGCCACCACTGGCTGACCCACCCGCAGATCCGAGGAAGAGCCCATCGTAATCGGGGTCAGTCCAGAAACACCCTGAACCCGAACCACCGCGATATCGCTCGTGGGATCGGCTCCAACCACCGTAAACGACGCGGTGCGGCCGTCGGAGAAAGTCACCGTGGTTTTCGGCGCCGGACCGCCGCCAAGACCACCTCTTGGTTTGGCGGCAGCCGCGACAACATGGTTGTTGGTCAAGATCAGCCCATCGGCCGACAAGATGATGCCGGAGCCCTCCTCGGACTGGCGACCCAAATCAGTCTCCAGCATGACGACACTGGGCACCACCTTAGCCGCAACCTGTTCGACGCTGCCCATCGGCATGTTCGCCGCCGGGACGCTTGCCGCCGACCCAGTCACCGAGCCGCCGCCGTTGCTGCCCGCGACGTGCGTGCCTAGCTCAACGACCGTCGCCGCCGCACCACCGATACCGGCCGACACCACTGCGATCGCTAGCATGCTAACGACCGACATGCCTGCACGAGAGCGTCTTTCACGTACCGAACTAGGGGGCGGAGGCATCGGCGGAATGATCTGGGGCATCGAGACCGAACCGGTACCATCAACCCGCGACATGGGATCCACACCACTGAAGGGCTCGTAGGACCGGCGGTGCTGCTGCGACGGATGCAACTGCTGATAGCGCCAGTCGAACTGCTGATGGTACAGCTGCTGTCCTTCGGCATACGCGGGTGGCACAGGCTGATTAGGCGCGCTACGGTATACCGGCTGCTGCGGCGGTGGCGAATACCTCGGGTGATTCGTCATGTCGCTAAGTCGCTCTTTCTCTATAGTCGGCTCATGTGGACAATTCGGCTCATACGGGCCACTTTTTAACAGTAACTGCCAACTACCTTGCCCGCGCAGACTGGGAGTTCACTGAGATAATGTTCGCCGAATCCCGAGAATTGGCCAACTTACCGGAAATCTGCACAGCTGGGTCGCCGATGTCCTGGACCGCGGACGTAGAACACGCCGAAACCGGGACTGGTCGTCCGGGTAGCAGCACATAAATCGAGGTTCCTGGAGGCTGCGCTCCCGAAACGGTATCTTCGACGTGAAGCGAACCCCCGTGGTTGAGCACTACCTGTTTGACGATCGCCAAACCAAGGCCCGAACCCGGCAACGACCGTGCAGTTGTCGACCGGTAGAAGCGCTCGAACACCAGACAGCGCTCTTGCGGCGGAATCCCCGGACCGTAGTCGGAAACCACCAGTTCAGCGTGCGACGGGTCAAGCTGGCGCATTGTGACGCTGACATGGCCACCCAACGGACTCCATTTCGCCGCGTTGTCCATAAGATTCACTACCGCACGCAACAGCCCGGCAGCATCACCATAGACCTGCCATCCGATCACGCGAACGTCGAAGTAGATATCGTTGCGCCGCCGTTTGACCCGCTCCAGACTGCGGTAAAGAATCTCGGACATGTCGACCGGCTCGTATACCACCTGCCCCGCATCGTCTCGGGTGAGATCCACCAAATCACCTACCAGGGTAGACAATTCTTTAATCTGCGCCAGCACATCGGCACGCAGGCCCGCCATCTCCTGATCGGGCAACCGCGGCGCTCCTGGAACCATTGAGGCAATCAGCAATTCGACGTTGGTGCGCAGCGACGTCAGCGGAGTGCGCAACTCATGTCCAGCGTCGGTGACCAACCGTGCCTGACGTTCCCGAGATTCAGCCAACGCCCGCAACATCAAGTTGAATGCCTCAGTGAGCCTGGCCAATTCGTCACTGCCGAACACCGGGATGGGCCGCAGGTCGTCGGTACACGCCACTCGCTCGGCCGCTTCGGTCAGACGCCCAACCGGACGCAGCCCCGCCCGAGTCACCATTCCCCCGGACACCGCAGCAACAGCGACGCCGATGCCTCCGACAATCAAAAGCACCCAGCGCAGCTTGGTCATGACGGCTTCGGTTGGCCGCAAGCTCTTGGAAATAAGCAGTGAACTGCCGTTGGGCAGGCGGATAGCGAGTATTCGCTGGTCCGATGCAGTGCGCTGCGACATAAACAGCTCACCACGGATGACAGCTTTCTCCGCCGTTCCGACCGGAAGGGTTTGACCCGGCTGATTGGCAGTGTAAATTGAGTGGCCCGGGTTCACCAACATGGCGTTGACATCTGAATAGGCAGTGCCCTCAATGGCCTTGCCAGGGTCGGCTGCCAGCGAACCACTGGCGATCAGTAACTGCGCCCGGCTCTGCAGTTGGTTATCGATATCGCTGTACAGAGCCGCCGAGATCACCGCATAGACGGCGAATGCCATCAAGACAACGACCATCGCCACCATGGACATGGCCAGTAGCATTACCCGCCACCGTAGAGACAACGAACTGGTGGCTCGCAACGGTGTGCGTCGGCGTCGAGCAAACCGGAACATCAGGGTGGCGTCTCCCTTAGTACATAACCCACCCCACGTATGGTGTGAATTAGCCGCGGCTCACCATCGGCCTCTGTTTTGCGGCGCAAATACCCAACGTAGACTTCCAGCGCATTGCCCGAAGTCGGAAAGTCAAATCCCCACACCTCTTCGAGAATGCGGCTACGCGTAAGTACCCGCCGCGGATTAGCGATCAGCATTTCCAACAATGCGAATTCGGTCCGAGTCAGGCTGATCCGGCGTTGTCCACGGATGACTTCGCGGGTAATCGGGTCCAGGGTTAAGTCGGAAAAACGCATCGCCACAGACTCGGCAGCGTCATCGAGCTTGGTGCGGCGCAGCAGCGCTCGCATCCGCGCTAACAGTTCTTCGAGCGCGAACGGTTTGGGCAGATAATCGTCGGCACCGGCGTCTAGGCCGGCAACCCGTTCGGAGACCGAATCGCGGGCGGTTAGCACCAGGATCGGTAGATCGTCACCGGTACTTCGGAGTTGACGACAAACCTCTAGGCCATCCAGACGCGGCATCATCACATCGAGAACGAGCGCGTCAGGCCGATCGCTGGCAATCATCTCCAGCACCTCGACCCCGTCGTGGGCCAGTTCGACCGAATAACCATTGAACAAAAGCGACCTGCGCAGCGACTCACGCACCGCGCGATCGTCGTCAACGACAAGTATGCGCACAGCAACTAGTTTCGTCCCGGCGCCTGAGAGCGTCCTGAGAGACACCCCGGGTACTGAACCGCAATCTTCCAATCGACAACGCGTGATTCGACCCCGTTACGTGGCAACGGGATCGAATCGAGATTAGCGCCGATCGAGGCCGATAAGACCAAGACGGACCGCCTTAAGCAACCTGTGGGGCACTTTGTGTCGCTGACCTGCCACCACCACACCAACAAGCTCGGTCCGGGTGGCCTTCCACTGCGCGCGTCGACTCCGAGTGTTCGCGCGCGACATCCTGTGCTTGGGTGTCGCCATGGTTAGGACTTACTCCTCGGTTGGGGTTGACGGATTGTCACTAAGACTAGTCGGTGACCTGCTGCTAGCCAAAACAGCTCATCCTCAAGCAGACATATTGTTGATAGATATTGATAGTGTGCCTTGACAGTGCTGGTGGGTATTCACTCAGCTGTCAACATAAGGCCAAGGTTATGCCGGTCTATCCGACGGGGAGGATGCACATAGCGCCTGGTACTGGTGCAGTCGACGCTGTCCCCATCGAGAATTGCTCAGGCCTCTATGGTGACAGGCTATCGGCCGTGCGCGACATGCTCTCCGGCTGAGAACTCTAACCTCGTCACCGGCGACTATCTAGCCAAACTAACTATGGTAGTTCTTCAGTCACGATAGAACGCAACACCCCAACCGTGGTTGCGCCAAGACTTTCATGACAACGCCAGCGACCTCAACCCCGCTGGGCTGGCCGACTCAGTACGGGGCGCTGGCCGAGCGCCTCGACATTCGAGCCTGGATTGCCCACATCGAAGACGACGACCTACAGCCGCGAGCCACAGAACTTAGAGCTGAGCACACCGTTGACCGCCAATGCCTATCTGAGCACGTGGGGCACCGTCGACTGCCTCAATGCTAAAGTCGAAGTCGTCGTCACCTGCTGCCCAACTTGTGGGCGGTGGACTTCGCCGGCGAGGGCATCCTCAGCAAGGGCGTCGCCTACCAAGCGCTATTCTATCCCTAAGCTAAGGGGTGGGGTGAATGGCTAAGTAGCCGCCACGCCGACATACCGGAGAGCCGCTTGTCATGGCGATCCTGGGTCACACCGGAACACAAACAGCCACGAAAGACGTTCCGCTCGTTGAGCTAACGAGAGGCCCTGCCCAATATCGACCACCGATGGTCTACCACGCAACTTGCACCCCTGCGCGGGGGCAGCCGGGCTGTTAGACGCGGGCTTTCCCGAAGCGGTGGGCGGTGACGGCGCCGACTAGGTAATCATCTGCTAGGAGCTGTATACAGCCAGCGCACCGGGCCGGGTTTTCGCTGTTGTTCATAATGTGGCATCGTGATGCCACATTATGAACATGTCCGGTTATACGCGGCTGATTGACATATTCGTGCGATCGACGTTGGCTGACGAAACTAATCGGCGCGCTGGCCATCACCGAACCCGGCAACGGTCCACCTATACATCACCGCGGTGTTAACCGGCGATCACTACCTCGTCAACGGCACCAAGACCTACATCGCCTGCTAACAAGGTCCGACTACTTCTTCACCGAGCTGTGTTACGTCGACGCGCACGTGCCGGTCGCTAATCTGGTTAGCGCCGAGAACACTGGATTCGCGCAGGAATTCATCTCCGAGCACATAGCCGATGCCACACAAGTGTATTCGATCTCACAGAGATTCCTGGAAATCATCGTGAAACGGCTCCGTAACTGGGAGACGTGCGGACGCTCACTTATATCCCCGCAAATGGTGCAGAACACGCTAGCCGAGATGGCGCGCCGCATTGACATGGCTCACGTCTATTACCGCCATATCGTAGAGCACCAGCTAGCGTGAGAAACGAACCTGATCGCACAAGCATTTTTCGCGAAAAACACCGCCTAGGAGACTTGGGCATGCGGTAGCCGACAGTCGGGTACCGACCACATGGTGATAATCAAGGAATGCTCCAAGATATTTTTGGCCGGACTGCCGCTGAAGAAGATGGCCATCGACGAGGAGTCCGAAGACTAATCTCTTGATGGCACTGAAACACACTCCCGTGTATCGATTTTAGCCTACATACTTCGCCGTCGACGAGCTCGACGCGATCCGCATTAAGCGTCGCATTTTAGCGCGGCTAAACTAGGTCAAACAGGGACCTGCTCCCAGAACGGTGGCCGAGCCATTGTCCGATACCGAAGAACTGATCAGCATCGTTCCCTCAGATCTGCGTATCGCGTTCGGTCCTCATGACGTGATCGCCTGTATCGTTGACGGCTCTAACTTCGACGAGCACAAACCGCTGTAGGGGTCATCGCTAGCGAAACGACTGGGCCCAATTGCATCGACATCCGCTCGGTATCCGCGCCAACACGCGGGGTTTGTTGTTCAGCAAGGAGTCGTAAGAAGCCACCCGGCTCATTGTGCTAGCCAACTGCTCCAATACACCATTGTTGTTCCTGCACAACACCATCTGATAGATTGCAGGCAAAGACTACGAAGAAAGCAGCATGATCAAGGCCGTGTTTAACTCGATTGTCCCGCACATCTAACTGCTGATTGGTGCGTCATACGGAGCTGGGTGCTACGACATGCATGGACGTACTTATGACCCTCGGTTCCTAGTCGCCTGGCTCAAAGCTACATCGGCGGTGGTGGGCGGTGCCAATTGTCCGGCGTGCTGTCGATCGTCGCCCGGGCGACCGCACAAGCCCGCGGTCAGCAGGTCGACGAGGCCGCTGATGCCGCAATACGAGCCGCCGTCGAAGACCAGATCGAAACCGAGTCGCTGCCGTTGATGTTGTCCAAGATGCTCCACGACGACGGAGTGATGGACCCGTGCGACACGCGAACTTTGCTAATAATATGCTTGCGCACCATAGCCAATGGTCCGATAAATGAGAAGTTGAAACTTAGCGTTTTCTGTATGTATGCGAACGGGAATCACCCGAGCGTCGGTGGCCAACAAGGGCGAGATCGCCCGCAGGATAGTCGCCACCTGTCATCGGCTGGGGTTTGAGCATCGTCACTATATACACCGACGCGGCCCGGCTCGCAACCGGTACGATCAGCTACAGCGGCGTCGGAACGGTGGATCTCCTCGCCGATTACGCTGGTTAATTCTACTTCCTAGAAGTAATACTTGTCTGACGGTTGAACATCCAGTAACTGAATAGACCCCAGGATTCGATATCGTTGAGCTGTAGTTGACGATGGTCGATTAAGGCCATCTTGATGCCGAAAACACACCAACGCAATGAACTTCGATCGAAGAACTGCTTTATATCGAGGATCTGGTGCACGGCTAGCAACTACAATCCGGCCTGATACACACGGTCTGCCTACTGAAGTTTTGGTCCGAATTTTATTCGCTGGAAAAGCGAATCGGGATCTAGCTGAATTCCGGCATCGCGGACGGATCCACAGTGTCGATTCACTACGATCCGACGCTTGCCAAGGTCTTCTCCTACGCTCCGATACATCGGCAATCGATGATGGTGCTCACCAACGCACTGAGCCGCGCCCGGTTGCATGGTGTGCGCACCAACCGCGAGTTGCTGGTGAACGTACTGCGCCATCCGGCGTTCCTCGACGGCGCCACCGATATCACGTTTTTCGATATCCCCAGCATGGCCAAGAGATCAGCTCCGCTGGCTGATAATAAATACTGCGACCGATTGTCGGCACTCGTTGCCGTGCTCACCGACACCACGTACAACCACACCTTGGTCTCGGTCTTCGTCGTTATCCCTAGCGGCTGACGAAATGGCTTTCGGGATATCAGGTCAAGGGCTATCGTGACGGACGAGGGCCGTGAGCACCGGATCAAATCTCATTTCACCAGAAAAGGACTAAAGCTTTCTCGCTACAAGTCAGTACAACTGATCTCGATCACCGTAAACGATATTGTGCTGGCCGACCCAGAACAGGATGACCTACGCGCTTCGCGGTTGCACGTTACGGTCTCGAAAATCGCTACACATACTTTGATTCGGCGCGCAGTACCGTTCACCTTCTCGCACTGCCAGGGTTCCTCGACCCTCGTTCGGCTGTCGAACTGGGATGTCGGGTTACACCCATGCCAGACAAAGTTATCCGGCTTGGCGCCGCAGTTGGCGAAACGGCTGCGGCAAGACAGCCACTGATCTGGTTGAAAGCAATGCATATAGAACACACCATAACCACGCTAACCGCCAGTAGACCGACTCTGCCCAACATCAATGTCAGTCAATAAATCGATGTTGGAACTGTCCTGGCGCGGGTAGAAGCACCCGAACCGTCAAGTGACCAAGAAGGAGATCCGTCGTTACCGATGCCAGATTTATCGAAAGCTAAGAGCGCCGGGCGCTGTGCAAGGCGGTGGCTGCACTGGTAACAAACTACGGTTACTAGTACTACCTGGAGTAGGTACTCGCTCACCAACACACCTACGAATTATCTTCCTAAGAAATAAATCGCGATGGACTTGCTAGATTAATAAGGCGGTAGTGGAGCCGGAATGTATGAGCTTCCTCTAGTCATGGGACAAATAGCGGCCACCGGTAGCGCACTGCTGCTGATGGCGGTCTCACACGCCATCAACGACACCATCATAAGTAAGTTCAGCACGAATCAGAAGAAGCGTTGACTGCCCGACATCATCCAACGGCTCACTGACGATGACATTCGCTATCACCGAGCCAGACACCGTATGTATCCAACGCACATAACATTCACCATCACCGCTAGACACGACGGCAACGACTGGATCATCAAGGTCCAGAAGGTCTTCATTTCCTGTATCGAGCAATCGCAGTCGGTACTTGTGGTAGCCAGAACCGAAGAGGTGAAGAACGACAAGCTGCGCACGACACTGTTCATGGTTACCACCGATGCCGCCAATTTAGCCTACAACCCAATCGGAATGGAGTTGGTCAATCCCGAATGTAAATCCCAGGTCTTTCTCGATGACATACGGCTGACCTACGGCGCGCTCGTTGGAGACTAAGGTAGAGCAATAGCAAAGCTTTTCGCTGTCCAGAAGCCTGAACACATCATGGATACAGATCTATCCGTAGGGATAGGATGATTAACGCTCGACCAGGCCTTCGACTACGTCAAGAGCCGCCCGGTCTGGTCCACCCCGACCAGCGCTCATTCATCAGAGCCTGTCATATCTGTTGGTACAGAACTACATTAAGATATAAATCACCAAGTTGATGATGCAAAAGTCCGCAACGTTCTATGACAACGATAACGACTTTAGCGAGGACGATGCCGCCAACATGGCGAAATACGTGGCAGCCGAAGCGGCCGGACATGTGGTCAGCCAGGCTATGCAGTCAATGAAAGCAACGAGATAACCCAGGAATACAGCATTTCCGCCATGATACCCTAAACCAGATTCGCACTATATCACGCTGATTAGTCGTAATATATCGCGGAACTTCATCGCACCGATGTCGCTGGGTCTGCCTCGGCCCTACTGATAGATGCACCCATCGACTACGCCGGCCCGGCTCTCTGCGGAGATCCTTTCACCCAGTTGACGCTGAACTCTCTGCAATAACCGCAACACACTCTCTAACACACTAATGAACTAACTATACCAGGACCTACGAGACGCGGCAACTGATCCAGCGGTACGGATTGTGGTGCTGGGACACACCGGCAGCACGTTCTGCGTCGGCGCGTACTTGAGCGAAGCCGGTGGCGGCGATCCATTCGAAATAACTGTGGCGCGGGCCCTAGAAAACGGCGGCGCTACCGGTGATCGGTGCAGTCGATCTCCATGTCCGCGCAGACTGATTCGGTCTGGTCAGTGCATGCGACACTATGGTCGCGCGCTCCGCGCAGCACCTTCGCGTTGACCAAAGCTCGGATCGACATCGCACCAACAATCATCTCATTAATCTTACTACTTAAAATGCCGGTCTACTACTTAAAATGCCGGTCCGCTGCGTGTCGGTCCGCTGCGTCACCCGGTACTACTTAGCCAGCTATGCGTTCAATGCCGCCTAAGCTGCAAAGATCAGTTGACCACTGATGGCAGCTGACGACATTGATGTCACGATCGCGTAGCTAGTCGCCGAGATAGGTCGCGGTTCACCGCAGGGTCTTGCGGCCTCGAAAGCACTGACCATCGCCACTGTTCTCGAAGGATTCGACCGCGACGCCGAAAGGTTCACCATGGACTCGGCTAGGCTGTTTGTTTCCGACGAAACTCGCGAAGGCATGCCCACATTCCTGCAAAAATGCCCACCGAATTGGACCTCAACACCCGTCGACGAGGCGAATCGCCGAGGCAAGAGCGGGCCATCCGGCCCCTACGATGCGACCGCTGCAAAGGTTGCAGTTTAGGCACTGCTATTGCAGCAGAATCTTTAGGTCGTACGCTCGTGGGTGATGAGCAATTCAGCGCAACATGACGCAAAGGACGCACATAATGAGCCCTTGCGTGCAGCAGACACTGACCGCATCCAGATTGCGCAGTTACTAGCCTATGCTGCTGAGCAAGGCCGATTGGAGCTGCAAGACTACGAAGAACGGCTTACCAAGGCATATGCGGCGACAACATACCAGGAACTGGAGCAGCTGCGGGCAGACCTGCCGGGTTCGCAAGTAAATGCCCGCAGAGGTGGCAATCCGAATCCGGCGCCATCAACACTGCTGCTAGCCCTGATGAGCGGATTTGAGCGGCGTGGCCGATGGAACGTGCCGAGGAAGTTGACCACATTCTCGTTGTGGGGCAGCGGGGTGCTGGATTTGCGCTACGCGGACTTCACCTCGACCGAGGTTGAACTCCATGCGTACTCGGTGATGGGCGTGCAGACTATTTTGCTGCCACCGGAAGTCAACGTGGAGATCAGCGGACACGGCGTGATGGGTAGCTTCGACCGGCAAGTACTAGGCCAAGGCACACCAGGTGCACCAATGGTGAAAATCCGCGGCTTCTCGCTGTGGGGCGGCGTAGGCATCAAGCGCAAGGCCCGCAGGCCCCGCAGATAGCAGGCGACCGGTCTAGTCACGCACTCGGCGATAACTGGCCGACGCCTAATGCTCGTGCCATACTCCAGCGAAAAAGGCCGAGAGCGTGGATTTGATCCGGGTAAGGGCAATTTATAGCCGAGAAGTTGCGGGTGATTCCTGACGTCCTCTGTTACTTGGGTAATGAGCTAGCCAAGTATGGCGATTCGTTGCTGATGTTACGGCAGTCCTACCGCTGTGAAGCTGAGAAAGCTCGGTCGGAGTGGGTAGGCTCGTCGCCGACCACGTTGTCGGGATTGCTTGATCGACTGGCTGGTGACCAGCACCAATCACATCTCATATCGGCCGCTTCGGTAAGCATTCTGGTGGGATGTATGTCGCCGCTGCTGGATTCACCGCAGCCAAGCAGCACAACGCTACCACCCTGGCCCAGGTGAGTAACACCGCCGAAGGTGAAAACTGGCTCGCGCCATGACGTTGAACCTGGTTGCTCTTGAACACTGAGACCCCGCGGCAACCACAACATCTTTAGTACTGCGATCAAGCACATACACATCATCCAAATCACACCTCATTGCCAAAATAATGCGGTTACTCGATTTTGGCGATAACACTGCAGCAGTGGCCTATCGCACCGCACTTATCCTGGATATCCACGTTCGACGCCTGCAAAGCAGCAGCGTGGACTGCATATAAGTCGACTAACGAGGTCACCGCTATCAGGTGACGATTGCAGATGATTAGTCAGGAATTTCGAGATTATAAGCTCACCATTGTCCATACAACCAGTGCGGTATTGTCGCCTTCCAACTTATCGTCATTATCCGCCGTAGCTCAGAACTAACAGCTTTGACACCGCAATCATGCTGAGCGACAATTTAACCCAGCTGTTGACTGATGCAAATAGCGCAGGTGAGAGCTTGACGGCAAGGATGCGCGGCACCGGGGGATGCGTTGTCCCGGTAGTAGATCAATGCCGAAGTCAGCCACGAGCCATCCAAATACCTTGTCTGTCAACGCCAGTGAAGTAGCACCGAACAATTTGTTGATCAGCGCGTAATGTTTATCAATGGCGTCAATGACATTTCACAAACGTGGAATCTAGAAACAATAGCTATATGAATTTTTCGTGCTCGTGTCGCAACAAATACGAGAGTTTAGCACTATTCCATGACCCGCACCCAACCAATATGCCGCACCAGTCCCGGGATTGACTCAATTTTGACACACGCAGTCTAGTGCGAGAAGTGACGAGATCCGGTGAGATACAAAGCGACCCCGGCTTTAGCCGCGGCTGCGATAACCTCCTCGTCACGCACAGAGCCACCAGGGTGCACTATCGCCACGACGCCGGCCGCGGCCAGCAGCTGAAGTCCGTCAGCAAAGGGGAAAAACGCATCGGAGGCCGCCACCGCGCCATGGACCCGATCACCACCACGCTCAACGGCCAGGCGGGCGGCATCAACGCGGTTTACCTGACCCATACCAACACCAATGGTGGCGCCACCAGCGGCGATCACGATCGCGTTCGACTTCACCGCGCGGCAGGCACGCCACGCAAAGACCAAGTCCGTCAACGTCGCTGGTCCTGCAGGTGATCCGGTCGCCAAGATCCAGTTCGCCGGGTTGTCACCGGCCTCGTCAAGCTGGTCGGGTTGCTGGATCAACAGTCCCCCGCTGACTGGCCGCAACTCAGTACCACCACGTAACGGTTCGGATGCCACCAAGATCCGGACGTTCCTTTTGCGTGTCAACACATCGACGGCGCCTGGTGCGTAGGCGGGGGCAACGATCACTTCGGTGAAGATGGTGCTCACATATTCTGCCATCTCAAGGCTGACCTCGGTATTGGCGGCAATAACTCCGCCGTAGGCACTCAGCGGATCGCATTCGTGGGCCTTGCGATGTGCATCTGCGACCGAAACCGACGAGACTGCAATCCCGCATGGGTTAGCATGCTTTATGATTGCCACGCACGATTGCTCATGGTCAAAAACAGCACGCCAGGCCGCATCTGCATCGATAAAGTTGTTGTAGGACATATCTTTCCCATGCAACTGCTTAGCCTGCGCCAGGCCAGGATACGCACAGGGATCGCTGTACAGAGCCGCCTGTTGGTGCGGATTCTCGCCGTAGCGCAGCATTGCCAAGCGACGCCAGCTCCGGCCAAACCATTGCGGAAACGCAGTTGCCGGCTGCTCGGGCGTCAGCGTCGACTGCATCCAACTGGCGACAGCGATATCGTACTCCGTGATGTGCTGAAATGCCATCGACGCCAGCTTTTTACGCTCGGCGAGGGTAAATCCGCCGTGACGCACCGCAGCAAGTACGCCATCATATCCGAGTGGGTCGGTGACCACAGCCACGCTGGGATGGTTTTTCGCAGCCGCCCGCACCATCGCAGGTCCGCCGATGTCGATCTGCTCGACGCACTCGTCGACAGTTGCACCGGAAGCGACCTTCTGGCTAAACGGATACAAGTTGACGACAACTAGTTCGAACGCCTCGATTCCAAGTTGCTCAAGCGCCGCAGCGTGCTCAGGTTTACGCAAGTCTGCCAACAGTCCGGCGTGTACCCGCGGGTGCAGTGTCTTGACCCGGCCGTCGAACATTTCGGGCAACCCAGTAAGCTCTTCTATAGGAGTAACCGAAATACCTTTATCGGCAATGACCTTCGCCGTAGATCCGGTCGAGACTATATCAACGCCCGCCGTACTCAGACCCTGAGCCAGGTCAATCAGGCCAGTTTTGTTGTACACACTGATCAACGCGCGGCGAATCGGCCTTCTTAATTCGTCACTGCTCATCCTATAGTTGCCTTTCGTCCAATCGTCGCTTTTCCGTCGACCAGGTTCATGCCACCGGTCGCGATTGCGGCCACCACATCGACCAACAGCCGCCGTTCGGTGACCTTGATGCGCTCATGCAAAGTCGCTATGTCGTCGCCGTCAAGTACCGGAACAGATTGCTGCGCCAATATTGGCCCGGTATCGATGCCGGCATCCACCAGATGCACCGTAGCGCCGGTGACCTTCACACCGTAGGCCAACGCATCTGCCACACCATGCGCGCCCGGGAATGCCGGGAGTAGCGCTGGATGAGTATTAATAATACGACCTATAAATCGTGAAATAAACTGCTGTCCAAGTACTTTCATAAATCCAGCCGAAACGACCAGATCGGGCGTGTGCTCCGCGACCGCTTCGGTGATCGCGGCGTCCCAGGCATCGCGTCCGGAGTGGTCGGCGAGTAGTACGGTAAAGGTCGGCACTGACGCCGCCTTGGCGATCTCTGCCGCCCGGCAGTCACGATCGACACCGACGGCCACCACCCGCGCCGGGTAATCACCGACGGCGGCGTCGATCAGGGAACCCAGCAGCGAACCGGTCCCCGATGCTAGTACCACCACCCGCGCCGGAGCACTGGGAGGTACACAGAGCGGTTGCACACCGCGAGCGTAATCTGGCTTCTCCTGCTGCCGCACAAGCGACCGCAGAAAAGCCAGACTACCCGACTTAGTACGAGCGAATGCTTGGCCAAACGTGAAACCAGTCTCACGTTCGGCGATAATGCAGCTAACCCTCAGCCTTGGGCGTTTCGTCATCTCCGGAGAGATCGAAGGCGACATGGAGGTCGTCGTCAATGGACACAACGTGATTTACCGGCGCAGCGTCGGCATGCTCTTCGGTCGACGGGGCGGGTAGTGGTTTGGGCTGTTTGGGAAGCCTCCTGATCCCACCCGCCACTACCACTGTGACCCAACCAACGACCGAGAACCAGAAGAAGACACCGAGCACCAGGGCACCCTGATCCACGCTGACATCACCGAAATTGCCCAACCGACCGCTCCCGGCGTACCCAAGCAATGCCATCATCAATGCCCCAGTAACCGCCGCGACCAACAACTTAGCCATCGCGGTAATAAGAGGCAGCGCGTGTCTCGCGCATTGTTGTCCGACCACTACTCCAGATGACGCACCGACAATCAACAGGGCGACCCAAACTGGCGCGAGCGGTGGCGTGGAAGCCGCGGCTAATACTGGCAATGCCGGTATATAGCCGCCGAAAACAGTGAACGAACTAAACGTGGCAAAGCCGAGGTGGGCACTGGAACCGACCGCGACCGCCGAAGTACCCACGAGCACGTTAGGCGCGTACAGCACCGACAGCACTGTCAAGCTGAACTGGCCGAATATCGAATCGGTGATACCATAAAGCTCTTGCATTGTCGCCCAGTGCACAACCAGCGACCCAGCCGTTACCAGGCCGGAGAGCCCTAGTAACGCCAGCACTCCAGCTGTAGCGGCGCGCACCGAATCACCCGCCCAGTCCGGCAACCGCAACGCCGTCAGCACCCGTCGACCCACCCGCGAATTCACCCCGATCGCCGCACCGATGGCATGCACCACTAGCACGCCGGTAAACGCACGCAAGGCGTTGGGCGTCTGCAGCTCGGTTAGCACCGACGACGCGTCATGGATAACCGCCAGCGCGACCGCCGCTATCAGCAAAGGCCCGCCCAACGCGGACGCAACAACCCAGCGGACACCGAGCCACGACGAGTACGCGGCGGTGGCCCGCGAAGTGCTGCGTGCGGTAGCCCACACCATCAACAGGATCGGCAGCAGTGGCATGGCGCTCAGTTCGCGGCCGCCGATTGACGTCGGCACCTGGTGCACGCCTAGCCACATGCTGGCGATGGCGCCCAACGCGCCGGTCATGTCGCTGTTGGCGATCAGCAGCTGGAGCAGCGTCACCGCGGCGATGATGACCAGCGCCACCACTGCCGGGCCGAATGCGACCCTTATCAGGTCACACGCCTGGCGGGTACTCGCGGCCCGATTTTCTTCCACTCGTGTCATTCCTGGCGCATATGCCCAGGTTAGGTGCGAAAACGCCCAGTCAAGCAGGCGCTGGGCCCGATGGTGACGTCGACTCCTGATCCTGGCCATAGGACTGCTGACTCCCAGTGGGATTGGAGTAACTAACCGGAGCCGAACCAACCTGCGACCCAATGTCAGCACCAACCGATGGTGGCGGGCTAAAGCTTAAAAATCCGGTGGGTGGGGTAGACAGTCCTTGCTGCGCCGAGTGCTGTGCATTGAATCCGCCCACGCTCGGCACTCCGGCCTGGGTC
Source organism: Mycobacterium uberis (assembly GCF_003408705.1). GTDB lineage: Bacteria > Actinomycetota > Actinomycetes > Mycobacteriales > Mycobacteriaceae > Mycobacterium > Mycobacterium uberis. Next base: position 90,292 of record NZ_QAYL01000009.1, on the reverse strand, counting down.
GGAACCTGATTTGAGGAATAACCGCCGTACTGCGACCCATATCCTGCGGGCGACTGCTGCGGGTTGTGGACGTGAAGTCCGACCTGCGGCGATCCCGTCGACTGACCGTAATACGACTTAGCCCCATACTGGCCATACTGTACATAATTGTACCTAGGCCGCGGTGTCGGCGCAATGATAATGCCGATCTCCAGCAGAAGCGCAGCAACGGCAGCAATCGCTTGGATCACGCTACAAGCCAGAACAAACCACATCGCCCAACCGATCGAAAAGCCGGCCGGCATATTGATCATCTCTGAAATCGCCAGCAGCGCCCCTAGCACAGCGATTGGCCCTACTATTCTAGCGTTGCTCTTAGCCTTGGGCAGCAAGGCCAACCCGGCGAGCAGGGCGGCCAGCAACGCAACAACGACCGCAGTGCCAGCATCACCAGCACGTCCACCGGAACCCGGACCGAGGTCGGCACTCAGGGTAAATGTCGGACCAAAATTCCCAAGATACACTGCCACACCGAGTATCGTCACCGCGATCGTTAAATATTGGGAGAGTTTGCTCTCACCATCGTCGTTTTTGGCAAAAGAAGATGTGGCGCCGGGGTAAGACCCGGCGGGCTGTGCGGGTGGATATCCCGAACTACCGGACGAGTAGGTCATAAATCCTCCTGTTGCTTCCAGTGCCGTCACAGCGCTACTGCTACACTGCAACGCTGTGCTCCCACGGGGCGCCGTTGAATAAACGCCCAAAATTGGCAGCGCTTATGTTGCGACGCGTTCGATCACCCACGCTAGCGCACGTTGGGACGCCCGCGCCGAGGTCACCTGCTTGTCAGCTAGCCCCACACCGACGGCCGCCGGAATCGTCGGCACCACCGCTCACCCACCACATCACAGGTGGAACATGTTCTAATTCTCGTAACAGGCTACAGGCTGGCGCTTTTCACCAGCGGCCGCGGCATCACGCTCACGGTAGCTACCAACCTTGCCAAGAACTACGACTTTCGCACGCTACTACCTGTACGAACACACCCAACATCCCGGGCGACGGGAGGCAATCTGACCCAACAACGAACGATGCATCGCTGCCCGACGACCACATATATGCGTACCCTTGACCCATGGGTGAGTTTGAGCGCAGCGTGCGCGATGACGTCGCAGGTTCGGCTGTCCACAGCGGTGCCACTACCCGTCGAACATGATCCCATTACGCTGGCGAAAAACATCGCCCCCTGGGGCATTTGTCTGTCCGACGGACGAGCTAGCTCCGACGTCGGGTTCGGCTGGAGCACCAACGAGCTCACCGATAACAGCGTGTCACCCGGACGGCGCCAGGCCACGCTACGCGAATACCTCAAGCGATGGGGGCGTTGTGGACACAAAAGGTTGTGGACACAAAAGAAAACACCCGCGATAGCGAGTACGTCAAGTTCGGGCCAAGTTGAACCTGGCCCAAGCCGGTGCATTCGCACGTTCCGGTGTTGGTTGGCGCCACAGGCATCAAGAAAAATTTAACGTGGATCGCCGGCAACGTCGACGACTCAATCCCGACTCCACGTGACTACAGCATCGCCTAGCAGGGAAAGCTACAGAAGTACACTTGGGCGACGACTGACCGCGACTGTGTTCCGTAGATTGTGGCCCTCGACTTCAAGCCAATGCCCGACAAGCTGTCGTGGTGGGCCCAGACCGGGGTCACCAAGTTGCTGTTCGGCCTGCCGTACCGCTCCAACAACAAGATCGCCGGCTACATCAAAAGCAACTAACCGGCAAGCCACCCGCTCCCGGGTACCAGCACTCGAAAGGTCTGCACCAGCCCGTTACAGATTGAGTAAAAACTTACAGATTGAGTAAAAACTCGCGGGCCAACACAGCCGTCTCCGACGGGGTCCTACCGACCTTGACGCCCGCCGCCTCCAAGGCATCCTTCTTGGCGGCCGCGGTGCCTGACGAGCCGGACACAATGGCACCGGCATGACCCATCGTCTTGCCTTCCGGCGCAGTGAATCCCGCGACGTATCCGACGACGGGCTTGGACACGTTGGCTTTGATATAGTCGGCCGCGCGTTCTTCGGCATCCCCACCGATCTCGCCAATCATGACGATAATTTTGGTATCAGGATCCTTTTCAAAAGCTTCGATGGCGTCAATGTGAGTGGTACCAATCACCGGGTCACCACCAATACCAATCGCGGTAGAGAAACCGAAATCACGGAGCTCGAACATCATCTGGTAGGTCAAAGTGCCCGACTTGGATACCAGACCAATCGGACCGGTTCCGGTGATGGTAGCCGGGGTAATGCCAGCCAACGACTGACCAGGAGTAATAATACCGGGGCAGTTCGGGCCAATGATACGACTCTTATCACCCTTGTCGAGATTGTAGGCCCACGCATAGACAGTGTCCTGTACAGGAATTCCCTCGGTGATGATGACCAACAACGGAACTGCTGCGTCGATGGCCTCGATAATGGCGTCCTTGGCAAACTGGGGTGGCACGAAGATGATCGAGACATCGGCGCCAGTTTTTTCGATAGCCTCAGCTACGGTGCCGAACACCGGCAAATCGACACTTTGGCCGTCTTTGTTCTCATGAGTAACGACAGTGCCAGCCTTGCGTGCGTTGACACCGCCGACGATTTGCGTACCCGCCTTCAGCATCCTGGCGGTGTGAATGGTGGCCTCGCTACCAGTGATACCCTGGACGACGATCTTGGAATTTGCGTTCAGAAATATAGCCATAGATCAGGTCGCCTTGGTTCAGACGCTAGCCAACTCGGCGGCTTTGTCGGCGGCCTCGTCCATCGTCGGCACCAGTGTTACTACCGGATGGTTGGCTTCAGCCAAGATGCGCCGACCTTCGTCTACGTTATTGCCGTCCAGACGCACCACCAAAGGCTTGTTGGCATTATTACCCAAGATTTCCAACGCCTTTACAATTCCGGTAGCGACGGCATCACACGCGGTAATTCCGCCGAATACGTTGACGAACACGCTCTTGACCTGTGCGTCAGCCAAAACCACTTCCAGACCGGCGGCCATTACCTCAGCGGAAGCACCGCCACCTAAGTCGAGGAAGTTCGCCGGCCTAACCCCCTCGTGCTGTTCCCCAGCGTAGGCGACAACGTCAAGGGTCGACATGACCAGACCCGCACCGTTACCGATGATCCCCACCTCACCGTCGAGCTTGACGTAGTTCAGATTGTACTGTTTGGCCTTCAACTCCAACGGGTCAGTGGCCGCACGATCCTCGAACTCGGCATGGCCAGGCTGACGAAAGTCGGCGTTGGCATCAAGAATGACCTTGCCATCCAGCGCCAAAATCTTGCCCGGGTCACCATCCCCGCGAGGGGGGGTACGCACCAACGGATTGACCTCCACCAAGGTAGCGTCCTCGGCGATGAAGAGCTCCCAGAGCTTGGCGATGGTGACCGCGGCGGCGTCAAGCACCTCAACCGGCAGATGGCCCTGTTGTGCGATGGAGTGGGCGAAAGCTAAGTCTACGCCCTTGATCGCGTCCACCGAGACCTTGGCCAGCCGCTCAGGCTTGGTAGAGGCCACCTCTTCGATCTCCATGCCGCCTTCCACCGAGCACATCGCGAGATATGTCCGGTTGGCCCGGTCGAGAAGGAAGGATAGGTAGTACTCCTCAAGGATGTCACTGGCTTCGGCCACCAGCAATTTCTTGACGATGTGGCCTTTAATATCCAGACCAAGAATGCTCTTGGCATATTGGTAAGCGTCTTCAGAGGTGGCAGCGTACTTGACACCACCCGCCTTGCCTCGCCCACCGGTTTTTACCTGCGCTTTCACCATCACAGGACAACCAATCTCGCCGGCGATGATTCTCGCACCTTCCGCGCTGTCAGTCACTCGCCCCTTTGTGCCAGGTACGCCATACTTGGCGAACAATTCTTTGGCTTGATATTCAAAAAGATCCATGGACTCGCTGTCTTCGTATTGACCAATAGGTAGGCGGTGCTATAGCTGGCGACTAACACGATGGGATTGTAGCCGCACACCAAACAGGCGGCTAACGCCGCATCCCACCGATATGACACCGGTCACCAAAGGTTTACCATGTCGTCCTGCAACGTGATTCAAATCACAATTTCGTACGGAATTTGTTTCTGATTTGCCAGCCGCATCTGTTAGCGGATACCGTCTCAACGTCCAGATAACGTTATGGTCACGATCCGAGGACATTTAGGTTGCCCCAACACCGTCTCATTCGCTCATGCATGGCTGCCGGAGTCGTGCGCTCATCCCGTCACCGCTGGTTGAAGCACTATCGTAACGACGTCACCGAAATCATTCCCGTCGACGGCTTTGACAACCTCGATGCCCTTTATGACCTGGATTTCGCCGAAATTGGCGAGCTGGGATTCAACGATGACTACGGCTTCGACAACGAAACGCAAGTGCTACCGGCTCCAGAGCACGACGATCTCCATGACATCGACAACCTGACCTCGGAACCGCTAGCCGCGCCTTCCAACGTTGCCCCCAACTTCACCGACACACCTCACCAACCCGGCCAGCACCGAAAGCAACTGACCGGCGCAGCCAGGGGCCGTTTGCTGATCTCGGCAATGGCCGCCGGTGCAGCGATCGCAGCTGTATATGCCACCACCAGCCATGCCGACATCCCCAAGACCCAGACTGTACTGGCCGCCAACGCATCGGCATTTAGCGGCGCAACAGTCAGCAACGCAACCCGTGGCGTCCAGGTCATCGTGGTCCAGCCCGCGGCTAGTAACGCAGTGCACAACGAGGAACTCGCCAAAGGCGTCGCCTTCGCCCACGAACGTGCTCAGCGTGAGGCGCGCCTGTCGCAGCCGCTTTACGTGATGCCAACACAAGGCATATTGACCTCAAATTTTGGATACCGCTGGGGTGTGCTGCACGCCGGTATCGACCTGGCCAACGCGATCGGAACCCCGATCCTTGCGGTGTCCGACGGCGTAGTCATCGACGCTGGCCCGACTGCTGGCTACGGCATGTGGGTCAAGCTACGCCATGCCGACGGCACGGTCACACTCTATGGTCACGTCAACACCACTCTGGTCAGCGTTGGTCAGCGCGTGATGGCGGGCGACCAGATAGCTAACATGGGTAACCGAGGCAACTCCACCGGCCCACACTTGCACTTCGAAGTGCTGCTCGGCGGCAGTGAACGAATTGACCCCGTACCGTGGTTGGCCACGCGAGGAATCTACGTCGGTAATTACACCAGTTAACCCGGTGACTGCACCAGACGACGGATCACAAACCAGGATTATCCAATGCGCCTCGGCAGGACCAATTCCCGTAATTACGTTATGCGGCGACCACTAAATATGCTTCGCCACTTACTGCGGGCATTCCACCTACTCGCGGGAGTCAGCTGGTAAGTCTGGCAGGCGCACCGACCGGACAGCCGAGTGGCGAGCGGCAGGACGGCAGTCACCGCCTGCGCGGTCAGCATCGTCAGCATGTGGGCCACGTCGGTGGTGGCCGCCGACGTGATCGCCGGCTGGTTAAAATCCATTCTACCGGCTTGTTTTGCATTGCGGCAGGGTTTCTCGCCCCGGTGTCTGCCATACCCACCGTGTCCGGCATGATCATGCTGCTACAAAGGCGCTCTCTTGGGCACTACCTCGTCATCGCCGGCCACGATAGCCGCCTTGTTAGCTTTACGGCAGGGTATTCATCGCGGGAGCTCAGATGCTTGGATTGTGCACACCCTTCCGCTGTTGCCACTGGCCATCGGGGTGCTAGCGCTACACCCGCGAACCAAATGCTGGCTGCTGGGGTGACGAGCTGCACCGGCCTAAAGCTTGGTTACCGGGGCGTGGTTATACATCAACTTCACTCGCCCTGAACTGCCGAAATCGATCAGTGACATCGCCGATTCGCCAACACCGGAGACTTCTTCAACCCGACCCAGGCCGTACTTATCATGTGTCACCCGGTCACCAGGCGTCAGCACCAATAGCGCACGCTTACTAGCCCCTGACCGGATCGGCAACGGACGCACCGTGCCAAACCGGCCTGCGCCGCTCACCGGTGCACTGTATGACAGAGCAGGGGCGCTGCGCCGCCAGTCGATGAGTTCTTGGGGGATTTCCCGCAGGAACCGCGACTCAGGGTTGAGCACGGGCTGTCCCCACGAAGATCGAACTATGACCCTGCTTAGATAGAGACGTTGACGGGCCCGGGTGATGCCGACATAGGCCAGCCTACGCTCCTCCGAGAGCTCAATAGGGTCGCCCAACGCCCGCATGTGCGGGAACATGCCATCCTCCCATCCGGTGATGAATACCACCGGGAATTCCAAACCTTTCGCGGTATGCAACGTCATCAGTGTTACGACACCGGAATTGTTTTCGGGGATCTCGTCGGTGTCGGAAACCAGCGAGACCCGTTCCAGAAACGCAGCCAACACACCGGTGTCCGGCACATCTTCATCATCAGGTGTATGCAGCGACTCCTCAAGCACAGCAGTGTTAGCCTGATCGATACTGAATTCGTTTGCGACGCTTACGAGCTCATTGAGATTGTCCAGCCGTGCTAACTCCTGTGGATCAGTGAAGGACTCCAACTCCCTACGGTATCCACTACGTTCCAGCACAAACTCGACCAGCTCACCCAGGTCATCATCGAGATGACCCCGCAGGTCGTCAAGCAGTTCAATAAAACCCGCGATCGCTTTCTTCGCGAGGGTATTTAGCGTTGGTACTTTGCCTTCGGCCGCAGCCTGTAACGCTTCAGCGAAGCTAATACCAGTGTTCTCAGCGTACACCGACACGCAAGCCTCGGTGCGATCGCCGATGCCGCGACGCGGTGTATTGAGGATGCGCCGCATGCTGACGGCGTCATCAGGGTTGTCCAGCACCCGCAGGTAAGCGATAACATCACGAATCTCCTTGCGCTCGTAAAACCGAACTCCCCCAACAACTTTATACGGAATTCCGGCACGAATAAATACTTCCTCCAATGACCGCGAAGAATTGTTGGTACGATAGAAGATAGCTACATCGCTGTAGGAGATCTCGCCGCGCCTGGCCAGCACATCGATTTCATCGGCGACAAATCTAGCCTCATCATGTTCGTGGTCGGCGACGTAGCCAATGATCAACTCGCCTTTGCCGGCGTCAGTCCACAGTCGTTTGTCACGGCGTCCGGAATTACGGGAAATCACGGAGTTGGCCGCCGACAGAATATGTTGTGTCGAGCGGTAATTCTGTTCCAGCAGAATCGTTGTAGCATCCGGGTAGTCGCGCTCAAAGTCCTCGATGTTGCGAATGGTGGCACCACGGAACGTGTAGATTGACTGATCGGCATCGCCGACGACGCACAACTCCCCCGGCAGCAGTTCGTCAGGTGAATTTCCGGGATCGTGACCGACCAATTCCCGCACCAGCACGTACTGCGCGTAATTGGTGTCTTGATATTCGTCGACCAAAACGTGCCGAAACCGCCGCCGGTAGTATTCAGCAATCTGCGGAAAAGCCTGCAAGACCCCGACGGTTTCCCCGATCAGGTCGTCGAAGTCCAGCGCGTTGGCTGCCCGCAGTCGACGCTGGTATTCGCCATAGACAACGGCAACCGTGCGGGTCAGGTCATCAGCACCTTCAGATAGGTTGGCCACCGCACGTTCGGCATCGATCAATTCGTTCTTCATGTTGGAGATGGCGTGGGCCATTAGCCGTGACGAATAACGCTTGATGTTGAGCCCCATGTCTCGGCCGATCATCTGCAGCATGCGGCGCGAATCGTCGGCATCATAGATCGAAAAGTTGGAGTTGAGGCCGTTGATCAGAGAAGCTTGTTTACGCAAAATACGCACGCAAGTCGAGTGGAACGTCGACACCCACATAGACGGCCTAGTCCGGGCTCCGATCAGTCGGACCACACGCTCACGCATCTCCACGGCAGCCTTGTTAGTGAATGTAATGGCCAGAATCTGACCAACCCCGACATCTCGTGCTGCGATCAGATAAGCGATCCGCCGCGTCAATACCGTAGTTTTGCCCGAACCCGCACCGGCGACAATCAGCAGCGGCGAACCCTCATGCACCACCGCCTGGCGCTGCTGCGGGTTGAGGCCGTCAAGCAGGAGATCTGCCTCGGGGCCGGGCTTGGCATTGGTCACGTGCACACTCATGTCATCCCAAACCTACCGCCATCCGCAAACAACGACTGGCCAGACTACGCGGCACGCATGATCTGCCACGCCGGAGTGCGTGCTAGCCGAGCATGAAGCTGGCCGAACATTCTGGAAAGACATCGGAACAAACCGCTAGGAACCCGGCCATAGAATCGTTGCCCTGGTTACTCGAACGTCCTGCCTTAGCGACTTGCCGTTACCGCTGTTGGACACAGTCACACACCCCCGAGGCCACTCGAATTGAATTCAGAAGCCGCCGAACCGAACTAATCTTAGTTAGTTTAGACTAAGCGGTCGCCGCTTGAAGCATCGGACCCGATCACGCACCGTAGACATCTGCAATGAATATTGCTTCAGGTGACAACAGAAATAAGAAACCATCTACCGTAAAATTTCCTATCTTAGGCCATTTGGTGACCTGCTCGAGAATACCGTTGCGATCAGGTTCATCTAGCGGTATGTGTACCGCGTTTCGCAACTACTTCCCGGAGGAGGACGCATAGGAGCAAGCTCACTGAGCCCGGAATCCCAAGCATTGACAACTTTCACCCAGTAGTGGCTACGAGCCGGACCCTATTTACGTTACGATCGATTTTTCAATGTCAAAATTTGAGCCGTGCTTTTGCACCCACACTGTCGTAAGTGGCACACTTATTTGGTGCTCAACAAGCAGTGCCCTGCACAGCTCTCGACCCACGAGTTGAATCGACGATTTTTCTACGGGTACCGGCCAGTGGTACCCGTGGTTTAGCTACTTTCGCAGAGCCCCGTGGTCCGCTTCGGCTTCGGGGCTTATCTCTTTGTGAGGCCTGATGCTGGATGAGACCAGACCCCCCCCACATCACGAGAACGCGGAGTTAACAGAGATGAACACAGAAGTGGTCAAAGCGCCACAACTGACCAATATCGAGGAGTTGCGCGAAGAGATCGACCGGTTAGACGCTCAAATCCTCGCTGCGGTAAAACGGCGTGCTGAAGTATCCCAAGCGATCGGCAAAGTAAGGATGGCCTCCGGCGGCACCCGCCTGGTACATAGCCGCGAAATGAAGGTCATCGAACGCTATAGCGAGCTCGGCCCCGATGGTAAAGCTCTGGCAATGCTGTTGTTGCGACTAAGTAGAGGCCGGCTTGGCCACTAAATACCCATTATTAGAGTCAGCGGTCACATCGTGGGCCTGCAACGTCCCGGACAACGTCACCCACATCTGCAGCACGTGCTAGGCGCCGGGTTAAAATTCGCTTGCCTAGTCTACCTGCGCCGTCGTATCAAAGCACACTAGGGTCAAACCATGACCTCCGTACAAGCAATCCCCGACATCACCGCCACCCCGGCGTGGGATGCCCTGCTCAGGCATCACGACGAGATCGGGAAAACCCATCTACGCCAGTTCTTCGCCGAAGATCCCGATCGCGGCCACGAGTTCACAGTTACGGTCGGCGACCTTTACATCGACTACAGCAAACATCGCATCACCCGCGACACAGTGCGGCTGCTGGTCGATCTGGCCCGAGCAGCCAATCTTGAACAACGCCGCAACCAAATGCTCGCCGGCGTACACGTCAATACCTCGGAGAATCGGGCGGTACTACACACCGCGCTGCGGCTACCCCGAGACGCCGAACTGATCGTCGACGGCCAAAACATTGTCCAGGACGTACACGCGGTACTGGATGCCATGGGTGATTTCACCGACCGACTACGCAGCGGCGAATGGACCGGTGCCACCGGGAAACGCATCAACACCGTCGTCAACATCGGCATCGGTGGTTCAGACCTAGGTCCGGTTATGGTGTCCCAGGCATTGCGTCATTACGCTGACGCGGGGATCTCGGCGCGTTTCGTGTCCAACGTCGATCCCGCCGACCTGACCGCGAAACTAGCAGATTTAGAACCTGAAACAACGCTTTTCATCGTCGCGTCGAAAACGTTCTCGACGCTAGAAACATTGACAAACGCCACCGCCGCACGGCGCTGGCTGACCGACACACTTGGTGACGCCGCCGTGTCCAAGCATTTTGTCGCCATCTCTACTAACAAGCGTCTGGTCGACGACTTCGGCATCAACACGGCAAATATGTTCAGATTCTGGGATTGGGTGGGCGGCCGTTATTCAGTCGATTCGGCGATCGGGCTGTCGCTGATGGCGGTCATCGGACGAGAGGCCTTCGCCGACTTCCTGTCCGGCTTCCACATCGTTGACCAACATTTCAAGAGCGCACCATTGGAGTCCAACGCGCCGGTGTTGCTCGGACTGATCGGACTGTGGTACTCGGACTTCTTGGGTGCGCAATCACGGGCCGTGCTGCCATACTCCAATGATTTGGCACGTTTTGCAGCCTATCTGCAACAGTTAGCCATGGAATCTAACGGCAAGTCAACACGCGCTGACGGCACGCCAGTCACCACCAACACTGGTGAAATCTACTGGGGAGAAATGGGAACAAATGGCCAGCACGCCTTCTACCAGTTGCTGCATCAGGGCACCCGGTTGGTGCCGGCCGACTTCATCGGATTCAGCCAACCCATCGACGATTTGCCGACTGTCGAAGGCACCGGCAGCATGCACGACCTGCTAATGAGCAATTTTTTTGCTCAGACCCAAGTGCTGGCGTTCGGCAAGACCGCGGAAGAAATCACGGCCGAAGGCACGCCCACAGAAGTAGTGCCGCACAAGGTGATGCCTGGAAACCGGCCAACCACCTCGATCCTGGCCAGCCGGCTTACCCCGTCAGTGTTGGGCCAGCTGATCGCACTCTACGAGCATCAGGTGTTCACCGAGGGTGTGATCTGGGGCATCGACTCGTTCGACCAGTGGGGCGTGGAGCTAGGCAAGACACAAGCCAAGGCGCTGCTGCCGGTAATGACAAGCAAAGCCTCGCCCGCGCGACAGTCGGACAGCTCCACCGATACGCTGGTCCGTCGCTACCGGACCGAACGAGGGCGCGTGAGCTAAGCGAATCGCTCGGTCAGCGGCGGCAGCACCATCATCAGCTGTGCCAGCGGTGTCCACGGCCATCATGGCACCACTGCTCAACCGGGCTCACGTTCTATTGCGTCGACTAGAACCTTAACGCCAGTTGCGTTGTCTAACATAAATATTGTTCTTACTGATTTAGCCGTTATCTCCGTTTCAATGTAACCTAACTCCAGCACCGATATCTTGATCGAGTCGCTTGGGTATTCGGCGCGCAGCGATTCGTCTAGTGATCACATTTCAACTTTGCTTGCGGTGTAAGCGACTTTAACGCCCGGTACCCCTTTAGCGCCGAGTATCAAGGGTGATGAGCACCAGATGCCCCGGGCCGCTTTTCGTGAACATCTCCAGTGCGGTTTCGATCTGCACCAGGGCGGCTACCAAGTTGGTCTCATATAGTCGCCTTATTAGCCCACAGCTGGCCAGAACATAGCCGGCCACCCTTACCGCTGCCAGCATTAACGACGATGCGGTCAATCCCGCCAAGCTTAGCGTTGAGTACGGAGAGCACCTTCGGAATCTGCTCATGGTGATTGATGTTCAGCGTGGCGACTGCCATCTTGATAACTGGATACTGTTGCTAAAGCTCATCTTTCACCGTATCCAACAGATCGGTTCAGCAAGCACATAGTGCCAGGTCACAACCCTTAGGAGCGAACGAATGCGCCATTCCGGCGCCCAGGCCAGAACTGGCGCCGATAATGAGGATTTTCCGGCGAATCACCCAGGCAGCATATCGACTACTTAAGCAGTCGCAACATGCACCGTTCGGACAGCACCTTGCTGCCGATCTGGTGCGTTGGGCAGTACTGAAAAGACTTGTCCGCGAACGATACTTCACACACGGCGTCCCCGCACATCAGGCACGGCAACCCGGTACATGCATGTATCCATAGCCCGGACCGCTTCTCCTCTTTAAACATGGCAGCACCTCTGACTGAGGGAGCGGCTGACGGCATCGAACAGCATCGACACCATACACGTCACGCAAAGCTGCCGTTTTCATGTTACGTACGATAGCTTCCCGGCTGTGGCGAACGGTGAGCTCCTGGCAACATGCACAGTCGCGTCGCTGTAGGCATCACCTGTACCGGCGAGCATCTTCTGACCGGTGATGACGGTCTTCATCCGGTCAGTGTTGTTAGCCAGTAGCCCCGCCAGCCCCTCGACATTGATACCCAAAACATCCGACCCGAGGGTAGCAAGTCCAGGGACCTGTTCCGTGGTCGTCAACCAACCAGACAGCTAGCCGCTTCGGGGTCCTAGCCTCAGTGGGGTGGAAGCTGAGCACACTACCGGAAATGCCCAGATAGATGCGCAGCACGATCGGCCCTACTTCCAGGGTGGAACGATGCCGCAGCTAGCTTGTTGGACCGCCGCAACCAGCCCGCGTGCAACAGATGAGCGATCAGCATCACCGTGTCGGCCTGCAGGCCTAGGTACTTGCTCCACCGGCCAGCCCCGGCTACGGTCTGGCCTCTCGATGCATCGACCGGCCGATCGACGGTTTTCAACACAGAAAGTACGGCAACATCGAAACGACCGACCAGCAAACTGACTGCGTGGCGCCGCCATATAGTCGACCAACGTTTTGATCTCGGAAAATTCAAACACACATTCAGTCTCGCCGAGCCCACTACATGTTTTCCGGTGGTCTGCCAGTGCCGCCGTTGCTGAACAACAACTGGCCGACCCCGCCGTTTTGCCCGTTACCCGGCTGGCCGTCAACTCCATTACCGATCAGCGGGTGGCCCAATAACGCCTGGGTCGGAACATGAATCACATTGAGCGCGTCTTGCTCCACCGTCTGCACAGGCTAGGTGTTAGCGGACTCGGTGGCAGCATATTGGCAGAATCCACCGCTCATCAATTGCACGAACTGATTGTGGAACAACGCCACTTGTACGTTGAGCACCTGATAGACTTGAGCGTGCATGCCGAATAACGCCGCTGGCGCGATCGACGCCTCATTGACATCCGCGGCAAGCACACCTCTCGTCGGGCCCAGAGCCACTGTGTTGGCCGAGCTGATCGTCGAACCAATATTCGCCAAATCTGTTGCTGCCGGCACGTACTCCGGCGCCGCGACCAGCTAGAGACAGTCCAACCTACCCCTCTCGCGCTATCAGATAACAGTAATCGCTCAGCAGCGAAAACATGTCGTTACTAACACCAAACTTCCGGATCTTGAGTAAATCCTTGATCTACGGGTAGCCAGGTCCTCACCCCATCACTGCGCTCCAAGTAAATAGATATTCCGAGATATCCATGATCCAACTGCGCCGAGCCCGCACGGCGGCCTGCAACGCAACGATACACGCCGCGACCTCGCCAATCGTGCCCGCAGTTAGCAGCTCATCGTCGGCACCCAGGTAGGCGCCCCACTAAACCCGCGTACCCGTAAGGCACACCTGAAACAAGTAATTCAGCGTCCAACATCACCACGGCAAAGCCAGACAACCCATGCTTGCGCAGCTGTCTACCGGTGGTGATGACAACCGGTTCACCAGCCTCGTTGAGCGGGATACAATGCTAGACTGTGAGTCTTTACATCATACTGATGCTCAAAATAACAGCATTAGGTGACACCAACATCGGCCGCAACGTCATCAAGTTATGTGCAGCATGCTGTCGTACAGCGACGGATCACCCCAAGTAAGGAAAGCACCTACGTCGTCATCCATCTAATTCGGCGACGATCGCCGAAGCCCAGACCCGTGCTCGCGATGCGTGCCGATCAAAGACTTCTTCCCGGTAATTGGCATCGGTTGACCGCTCCGGGGCCGACAGCTCGACGAATCATATAGCCAGACCGTACGAATGAACCACGCGTAGATCTCCCGCCGCAGTTTAACCAGGTCGTTATCCAACTCGCCTTTGTCCACTGCAAAGAACACCTGCGTGTCGTTGAGCGCTTCGATCGCCTGGACCACCAGATAGTCGGGATCTCCGGCGCCAATGCCGATAATTGTGGATGCGACTCGATTACTGCCTCCTGACATACCTCCGGCACAGCCCAGTTTAAGTGGACCCAAATGAACACCCCAACACCTAGTCAAAACCTTAGGTACCCGATACTATAGGTATCGGATATCGATTGCGATCTCCCTACCGTCTCACGAATCGAGGGGAAAATCAGCGATGACCACCACGGTGAAACCAAGCGGGCCGAGTCGTGAGGAGTTCTCCGAGCGTTTACTCAAAGGCTCCGTAAAAAAGTCCTACGAGCCCATCGTTGACATCGATTGGGACGCCCCGCTCCACCCGGACAAATTCTATCTGCCACCACGGCTGGTGTCCCTATACAGCACCCGGATGTGGAACGAGATGACCCGCGAACAACAAATTGAGCTATCCCGCCAGGAATTAGTCAACACGTTGTCAGTCGGAATCTGGTTCGAGAACTTGCTCAATCAAGCGTTGTTACGCACTATAATGCACGAGGATCCCACGAGCCGGTCAACGCATTACAAACTAACTGAGCTGGGCGACGAAACCCGGCACATGGTGATGTTCGGTAAAGCGATCGAACGCATCGGCGCCAAGCCGGTACGCCCACGGCTAGTGCACAGGATGATCATCAACGCCCTACCACTGCTGTTCCAGCGGGGCTCGATGCTGTGGGTGAGCGCACTGATCGGCGAAGAAATCTTTGACTCACTGCAACGGCAGATGATGGACGACCCGGAATTACAGCCGATTATCCAGCGGTTGATGCGGATTCACGTTACCGAAGAGGCTCGCCACATACAGTTCGCTCGCGACGGTGTACGTAAGCAGATGCAGACAATGCCACGGTTCAACAAATGGTTTATGGCGAACATCAACTGGACCGGTGGCTATTTCTTCCGTTTCCTGTTCAGCAATCCCATCCCATATGCACGAACAGGTCTGGATCCACACCGGGCACAAATGGCCGCGCGTAACAGCCCACACCGTCACGACGTCCAAGTGGCCGGTTTCGCACCACTGGCCACATTTTTGACCGAGATAGGGCTGATGGGCCCGATCTCACGTCGCGGCTGGAAACGTTGCAAGTTTCTGTGATCCAAACACCCAGCCGATCTCAGGCCCGCCACCGCGTTGTCGTCATCGCCGCGGTAGTCGAAAGGCACCGCGTTGGAGCCGAGCTGCTGGCAGCCGGCGTCACCGACTTTGCGATCCTCGACGAAGCACCCGGTCACGAAGTGATCAGTTCGGTATTCGACGACTACACCCATTGCTGGACGTTGCGAACAGCTGCCGGCAAGACTCTCCGTGCCGACGCCGTCATCACGAACCACCAGTCCATATACGTACCGTGGACACCAAAATTAGATGTACACAACATTTTTCGCGGGGAATCGTTCCACTCGGCGCAGTGGGACATCAGTTTTAATCCAGCCGGTAAGCACATCGCGGTTGTCGGCGCCGACGCCACCGTCAGCCACTACATCGGCCAGCTGAGCGAATCAGCAGCCTCAGTCACCGTCTTCGCGCACGCTCCGCGCCGGATTATCCCAGAAGTATCCTTATGGGCATCCCACACCAAACGCTGGCTACGCCGCCACACCCAACCCCGAACACCTGGGCCCACAGTGACGTTGGTAGGCTCACCGATCCAAGCCGTGACCACGCTCGGCATTCGCACCAGCGACGGAGTGGATCACCGTGCTGATGCCATCATCTACGGTACCGGTTTTGCGATCCGCGACCGAATCTCCGACGAGACGCTAGTCGGCACCGGCGGACTGACTATCCAGCAGGCCTGGAAGGACGGGACGGAGCCCTACCTCGGGGTTGCCGTTCACGGGTTCCCTAACTACTTCTTCATAACCGGACCCAACATCGGCGCGCAAGCACGCTACGTAGCCGAATGTGTCGGGCTGCTACAGCACTCCGCCAACACCCGCATCGAGGTCCGGCGCAGCAGTCAACAGGTGTTCAACGAGCGAGTCTACCTAAGTCCCACTCAACTTTACCGGGTTGGCCCGACGTTCAAAACGTTTGATTTGTCCTGCAATGCAAATAATCACGATAAGATCTATGATGGTGCAGCAACGCTAACGATTGCCGGCACCAGCCATCTAGCTCACGTACGACTTACCGGCCACCTCGATCCGATCGACGGCCAGTACCACTGGCAGGGGATGGTGTTCGATCCCTTGCCCGATACTGCGCTCAAGCAAGCGGCACACGCGACAGTGACAGTGCGAGATCGCAGTGCACCCGCACGCATCGTTGAACAAACACCCTGGGGCACGCACTCGATCGCCGGAGTGGGCGCTCCACCGTACGCGCTGTACTGCCCCTGAATAGGCCCCGGACGCATAATCGAGATAGTTTGACGCTTGTTGCGTCATCCTTCGGTTTTGTTAGCGATTGACATCAGGATAATCCGATACACTGAAATCGAGCTCACACGACGAGGAAGCTATACACATGAAATTAGGTATTTCTGGTGGGTGTGCGTGCTGCGACAGGAGATAACGACGTGGTTAGCAGTTAATGCTTCTGACCGGTGGGACTTGGGAACTTACCCGATGCGCATCCGGTCTGTGGCACAGCCATGAGTCTGCGGCCGACCCCTTACTGTGCGACCCGCCCTGCCACTCGCTTGGCAGTAGACGCTGGATGGTTTGCCGCCGGAGAATGGCATCCTCACGAAAGTTGGCCGGACATGGAGTTCCGAAAGCAGCCGAAGGAAGGCGGCAGGATGGAGTAGCAAACCCGGGTTATGACCTCCAATATACTTTTCGGTCAAATTAGCAACAGGGACGCTCCAGGCTGTTGATGAGAAGTCCGCACCCGCACCGCAGTCGGTTGCGGACTGACGGACAACTAACGGTGAGCGCGGTGGCCAAGTCGCCGGGCTTATTGACCTTTGCCGCACGCGCGGAGCAATCAATGACCGTCACCTCTCCGGGGCGTGTTGGACACTAGCAACTCCGCGGTGTTGCGCAACTACGTCATGACGGGCCACTCTCGACCAGCCTTTGGCTATCATCGTCGACATCACCGGACTTCAAGTAGCAGCGGAATCGGCGTGGTCAACTTTCATCAGAATGCTCTGGGAAGTCGGCACCCAGCCTGACGTTCCAATCATGCTTGCATGCGGTCACCGTGCAGCCAACGAGGTGATCGCCTCAGCGGGGTCAAACAGCTTCATGCCGATATACTCAACCGAGAAAAGTGCAATTAAGGCCATATATCGGCTCGTCCATCGTGCTGTCTTGCGCGCCAATTCCCAGTTGTTCACGAATCTGACCAGTCTGCGCGAGTCGCGCCGGCTGGTCCGCGAGTAGCTCACCACTTGATCGCAAACGGCACTTATCCCGGTCTCGTTGGTGGTTGTCAACATGTTCATAGGAAACGTGCTGAAATATACCGGACTGAAACAGGCCGGAAGAGAACCACTGATGCAGATCGAAAATGACTGCGCGATAGCAACTATCGCGGTGTCAGACAGAGGCGGCGCGCCCATTCAGGTGCTGACGCCACCTCTGACTGACATCGACATACCTGGTTTGGCGATTGTCGTCGCGTTATCACTGGCCTGGGGCAGCACTCTCACATCATCGGGCAAGACGGTATGGACCGGTGATCAGTCCCGAAAGCCAACTCTAGCCAGCTTCACCCGGTGCACCCTGCTGTGTGGAAGCCCGAACGTTGATCAATCTTAGAACACATCTTAAAAATGTATTTCAACCTGGTGTAACGGTCCCTGCAAGATAAAGTATATCATGTGTGACTCACCATTTGCGGAGTCACTGACTGACACGAAAGTCTATATATCTCTGGCCCGAGCTGCCGAGACAGTCTACTGCAGTAGTATAACCATCGACGACAACCTCGCCTACTCAGCCGAGTCCAACTCCAAGTACCGGTATACACCTGACGGCAGCTGAGCATTCCTCTATGGCAAAGAAACTATCGAAGTCTTTGTCTTAACAGCAGTATTGGGTGGGATGACGTCAACACTAAAGTTCAACTTCTTCGTCCTCAAATTTCCCGTTCGACCGCCCACCATGGTGGCCAAACAGGTGAGGTCATTGTCCGCGCTGATCGGCAACCGGATGGGACTCGACGTCAGCACCACACCGTATTCTGAAAATTATGAGTTAATGGGCACCCCATTCGCCAAGCGTGGCAAGCTGATCGACGAATATAGTGAGATCGTTCACGGCCTTAACAGCGGTAACTACTTCGAGTTCTACAATATCCCCAATACCAAGATGAACCCGGTCCCGACCCAGCCGATCCCGATCTTGGTCGGCGGTCACGCCGATACTACGCTGCGATGCGCGGGGAGCCTCGACGGCTGGATGTAAGGTTGCGGCACTGACCCTGAAAAGATCGACCGGATCATCACTCTGGTGAAGAAGTTTCGCGAGAAGGAGAGCAAGACCGGACCGTTCGAAATCTACGCGATTTCAATGGAAACCTAAACTGTCGACGGCATCAAACGCCTGGAGGACAAAAGCGTCACCGACGCCATCGTGAGCTTCCTGTGATCCTATACTAAGGGACACGATACCGAGCTGCTAGAGACAAAGATTCGCCATATATAACACATATAAAACTACACTACGAAAATTAGCTTGAAAGTATCAGCTTTTGTAAAATTATCACACTTTAGAGCCGCTTTTTCTTACGCAGTTTTGACGACTCCAGTCTGGCTATTGGTGAGCGTTAGTACAATCCTCAAGCTCGTTGAGAGCAGTCTTAGTGTGCAACTAGAGTCAGATCAAACCTGTACAGGCAGTGCCGATATTCCACGCATTGCTACGTTAAGATAGTAGACTAGTTCACCGTTCAGCTGCACCTGTGGGAAACGCACACTGATTACAGATAATGTTGTCATCGTTTCCAACCCGGCCAGTACTGTTTCCAGGAAAAAGTGTGAGCTTAAAGTAAATGTTCAATGCTGTGAGTAGACCGCTGGATCACGGTTGACGGCAACAAGAAACAATACCATTTTGTCACCCTTAATTAAAGCCGTCTGGACGATCGTCATATCGCTCAGTAGCAACCCGACCAATTAGGTGGATTGTCGGGTCATAACGGAGCATCTCCTTAACCACCAGTGGCGCACACTGCGGGTTGTTACCTAGCACACTCCACTGTGACAGGTTGCGCAACATCGCCAGGACCGCATTGGCAATCAGATTCATCGTGGTCTCATAACCAACAACGAGCAGCAAACTACACGTTGCGACAATCTCCTCCTCAGTGAGCTGATCACCCGATTCGTCCACGCTCAAGCAGCCTGGAGATCAAATTATCACCGGGTGTGCCACGTGAACGCTTAACTAGCTACTCCAAGTAATCTCCCAGCTAGCACTCCCTCCTCAGTGGGCTTCGGTAGTCTACCGGTAATGACAATAAATCGAGTCAATTGACTGCACCAATAACGCTGAGAAACGACCGAACTCCGGCACGTCTTCATACAGCATCCCAACAGCCGACAAATCACAGCCACTGCTAGTAGAACGGCTAGTCAAGCTGGCCGGCTCACAGCCCCCTCATCCAACAGGGAATCCGACCAGTGCAATAACTATCTTCTTCTAGCGCCGAAACGACCTTTTGTGCGAACGCCTTACTGACAAGCTTGCGTAACCGAGTGGGATCCTGCGGATCTAGAAACATAAACGACAAGGACCAGAACGGTCGCAGCTCTGCAACAGCAACTATGACTTGTTGCGCTAATGCTGCCTTGAACCAGCCACTGGTCGACAACAGGTGGCGCAATACCTCGTCGCAGTCAGAAAATGACGAGAACACTGTCAACGGCATGCCCAGTAGAGGCATTGTCTCGTAGACAAGTAACGCACGATACACAGGAAACGGATCCACACAGATACCCAGGGCTATCAACCGCAGCGACAGCATCTGTGCCTCGACAAGCTATTGCGGATTCGTTCTCATCGGTCAATCATGACTCAGGTCTCAATAGATGCATACATGATGAACGCATACACGAGTACACGAGTAGGGGCGCACGTCCGCATGATTGAGGTCGGCTAGCCGAATACCATCGAGCACGATGAGTACGTACTCATCGCGACTAGCCACGCCGTCAGTGCTTGGAACAGATGGAGCCAGGCTTAACAGTGTTGCGCTGCGCGTATATTGCGACATCGAATGACGCTCGACGCTCCCTTACACGCGCTTATCGCCACGGACAGCCGGCTAGCCGCCGAACTACGGTACGATCTACAGGGACCCACCGGAGGCACAGCAGCAAGTCCGGGACATGACCGCAGGCTGGCGATGGCACGGACTTGACATGGACATCGACCGCTTGACCTACCCGGGCAAACCCACAGACGTTGCCACACACCTGCAAGCTGATGGATAGGCGGTGGTATGACTCAATCCCATTTAACTAGTCACGGCTGCGGGCTTGCCTGAAGTCAAAGCTGCCGACCGACAAGGCCAAGACAACACGATCAGTTTTGCGCGGACCATCCTCGTTTATTCTTATTTTTAGTTGGGCTTTCGCGGTCAAGAGCATCGTTTGACCAACCATTGAGCCTCCATCACTAGCAGTGCCAACATTTGTAGCTGCGGGGCCTCCGGGTCGAGTTAGCGGTAACGCTGATAGACATTAACGACCACCCGTTCGCCGTCCAGTCAGGTTGCACACTGGACCAGGGCGGTGGTCTACACGGCCTCAGCCCACGATAGACCTATTGCTATAGGCAGCTTCGGCTTGTTCGTCGATATGAACGAGATAGCCACGGAAAGCACGTATCCCATCCGGATCAATGACCGGACCGCAGCAGAGTACCATCGTAGGCGTGTCGAACGCAGTCATCGCCTCGCACGCGGTGACCCAGTTTTTGAAGGCCCATTGACTTGCTTTTAACGCCATTACCGAACCATGCGTCGCGCGCCTAGGTACGACCTCGTCGAACGCGAAATCTTTTTGGTCCCGCCAGCAACTGGTAACCATTGGTTTGAATCCATGCATAACGCACGGAGATCCGGCTGCCGAGCAAGGTGAAGATGACCTCGTTGTCACGGACCTTCTCAGTGTCATAGGTTCTCGGTTTCCAGAGGAAAACACTTGCCAGTGTTACATTCCCTTTTGATAATCTCACTCTCGAATGTGGCGTAGTCCAGTGGATTCTCCTCAATGTGTACCGCCAGATGGCTCACCGATGTGGTATCTGGAAGTTTTTCGGCACCGCCTCAGTACCAAGACCCCGTTTCGTTCTAGCCGGAAATCGTAATGCACCCGACGGGCGTTATTCTCCTGGACAAAGAACGTATGACCTGGATCAATAGTAGTTTTCGCTGGTTCCATTGAAGGAGCCAACTCGGGAATTTTCGATACGTCGCGCATACTGCGCTACTTGGCTACTTGGTCAGCCGATCTGGGCTAAGTGTTCAGACTTCCGGGGTAGTGTCCAGCCGCGCCAGCAAGTCACCATCACGAGCAACCCGGCCAAGTATCTCGTCGTAACGCAGCTAACACAAGGCAAGACCGTCGAATTTCTCCCAACTGCGTAGCATCATTACTGCCGGATGTTCTCGGCCACGCGGCAAGTACAGCACAATGGTGGTCTTCGAACCGCTGTTTTAGTTCCAATCCAAAAACACCTTTCCTGCCCGGAACTTTCGCGTCATAATCGACGTAGCCGGGATCAACTGGGAAGGTGTTCTTAATACTGGCGATCAGATCCCGGGCCACGTGGTTCACTTCGACCAGCTCAGCCCTTATCACGCCAGCACCGGAATCCGTGTCGAACACCAATCGTGTTGCCGGGCCAGGCTATAATCTGCCGAGATCTCCGACAAACTGCCACTGCGGCACGTGAACCTCCAGCAGCACCTGCTGTGCGATCCAGGCCAGCGCGGCTGGACTACCAATAAGCAGATAGGTCGTGATTTTCGACCGGTGAGTCACGCTAACGTGCGACAGCCAGTCCGGCGTTGACGACGCCAACTGCTTTCCGAAGAACGAAACCTGATCGACCACATTGGGTCAGTGCTTACAGGCCGCCGGAAGCCAGGCGAGATAGTGTACCATCGGCTTAGTGATCCGTGTATAATATATCGAGAACGTCTTGCTCGGTGATTTTACAAGCCTCATACAGCAATACAGTACTTTGCCCACTTTGGTCAATATCACCTGGTGCGCCATCGAACCCATGGAATGAACGTATGTTGTCGCGCACTGGCATCGTCGGGTGACACTATCGCCTATGCCGTTGGTTCACCACACCCTAGGTCTGCCTTCAAATTGATTGACGAGATGTTACTATGCGGTGACATGACAAAGTTGAGTCCACGACACGTGGCCTAGTAGTCGATGGGGCGCTGATTGACACCGTAGAACGCCAGGACGCCACCAAGCATGTAAGTGGCAGTTCATTCAATGTTGCCATCGGACTGCTCAGGCTTGGCCGCGACATCGATTTTCCGACCCACAATCGGAGATTACGAACTTGGCCAACGCATCATTGACTACGTCAAGGTGTCTGGCGCACAACTTGTTCCGGACAGTGCCGACGCTACCAGGACGCTGATTGCCGTGGTCACAGTTTCCGATGACCGGTCGGCAACAGACACGTTCGGCCTGGAATGGGAGCTCTCCTGTACGCCTCCTGCCACGCCGCCGCTGTTTTGTGTACACCGGATCTATCGCCGCCGTACGCGAGCTGGGCTGCTTGGCAGTCGCGGGCCCTGCCCGGATGCCTACCAGCTGTCGGCCACGGTCAGTTTCGACCCCAATGTGCTTCTGTCACCGATCGTGAACCAGGATCTGTCCCGCGAATGCATCGAACATTGCGTCGAGCGCAGCGACTAGTATCTACGGTAGATCGATCCCAACTCCACACCGGAGTGGACCTCCCGAACTTGGTTGACAGCTGGGTCGGCGACCGTTGCGGTGACCATGGAAAAGCTGGGCACGCTAGAGCCGGCGAAGCCCGGATTGCCATCAGGAAGGTCCAGGTCCTGGATGCCGTACGTTATAGGGACAGAGCTCATTAGACGCCGGCTGGCGAAACCGGTCTTCAGTGAATCGGGCTTGACTCACTGTCGGCCGCACCGGACGTAGAGGCTCGGTCGTCGGCGCTAACTATAGCCCACACCGGTACCGACCTATCCGACTGAGCAACTATAACACCCTATCCTTCAGTGGGTTTTACCCAGCATTAACAAAAATGGAGAGGAGCGTATTGCCCACCGGTAAAGTGCACTATTTTCGCAGGTTGCGTCCTGGCGTGTCGTTATGCGACCGAGAATGTGAGCATACTAACTGTATGCGCTCTATCTGGACGAGTTCGGCTGGTGAACGTCCCAGTCAAGACGTACATCACGCACCCCAGGACTACGACATCAAGTTCCGCTAGGTGCACGTTAAAGACAACGTACAGATCCGATACAAGCGAGTGTGCGAGATGTGTGGCGCAGTTGTCGAATATGGTGATCTTGCCCGGGCCCACAAATCCGGCGACGGTTAAATAATGGTGATCACCGACGACGACACCGCCACGCTACCCGAGGCAGTGCAGCCGCGAGATCTCGGTACTGAGGTGCGTCCCGGCCAACGACGCTGACCTTAATGATATCCTATCGCAGGTATTTCTTGGGGCAGAGTTCAAAATCGTCGAAATCATATGTGTTGCTCGCGAAGACACTTACCGAAACCGGCTGGATGTCGATCATGCATTTCACGCTGCGTAACAAGATCTGACTAGCGGCATTGCGAGTCAAGAGCTTCGGCAAGCTTGAGGTGATGGTGGTGCACACCTTGCTGTGGCCAGAAGAAATCCGCGACTCTGACTTCCCGGTACTAGATAGGAAGGTTGACATCAAACCCACAGAGCTCGAGATAGCAGGACAAGCGGTGGAATCTGATAGCCGACGAGTTCAACCCGGACAGCTACTGCGACACCTACCAGAAACAAATGCAGGAGCTAATCGACGCAAAGCTCTAGGGAGGAAAAGCATTTACCGTAGAGGAGCAGCTAGCAGAGCTTGACGAGACGGAGGATGTTTCCGACCCACTCAACCAAACTGGAGGCAAGCATGAAGGCGTGTTCCAGTGAACGGAAATCCCCAGCGAAAACGACAACCGAGAAGAAGACTGTTGCCAAGAAGGCCGGCTCGAAAGCGGCTTAAAAGTTCTGACTTGCCGGACCTGTTATCGGAAATACGGTTCAACATCCTGCTCACTAACAAGGATGTCGTTTATCTGATGGATTTTCCGGATCGCATTCGCACGATTGCCCAGCGAAGCGACCAGGCTCTAACGCTCCCGGCGTCACCGGGCCATGCTACGCCGTCGGGTAGCCAGGAAGCGGAACGTCGCGCCGAAAAGATTGATCGCTGCCACCACAATGATCAGAGTCAGTGCCGCGCCCCAAACCCGCCGAAAACCCGCATATTCGGGATTGGTGAGTTCGGTGTAGATCAGCAGCGGCAACGAAGCCATATTGCCGTCGAAGATGTCGAGGTTGATGGAGCGGCTGTACCCAACCAGGACGAGCACTGGCGCAGTTTCACCTATGACGCGCGCAATAGACAATAAGATACCGGATATGATGCCTGGCGTTGCAATGGGAAAGACAATATGCACAATTGTCTTCCATTTGGGAATACCTAACGCGTAACCGGCTTCTCGCAGCTCGTCAGGTACCAACCTGAGTATTTCCTCGGTAGACCGCACCACCACCGGCAACATCAGCAAAACCAACGCCAACGACACAGCGAAAGCAGACTGTTGGAATCCTAAGGTGTCGATCCACAGGCTAAAAACAAATAACGCCGCCACAATCGAGGGTACCCCGGCAAGTACGTCAACCATGAACGTAATCATCCGTGAAAACCGTCCGGAACCGTATTCCACCAAGTATACCGCGGTCATCAACCCCAGCGGCACAGCCATGATGGCGGCCACTCCGGCCTGCGCCAGCGATCCATACAGCGCGTGGTAAACCCCACCAGCAAACTCTTCTGGCAGCACACCGCGCAACGAGTGGGTCCACCAATCGAACCGAGTGACAACGTAGAAGCCTCGCGCAACCACAACCGACAGCAACCAGAATAGCGGCATTAGCGCGATGAGAAACGAGGTAAGGAAAAGTATTGTCGCAACATTATTTTTGATCCGCCGTCGCGTGCTAATGGGGCGCAACACTACCGCTTTGACCGGCTGGTCAAGAACGTCACGATTCATCGAGGGCTCATCGCAGCTTACCCATTCACCTTTCCGCCGGAGATTGCGCGAGCGGCTGCGTTGACAATGAACGTCAGGATGAACAGTGCGAATCCTGCGGAGATGTAGGCTCCGGTCGGCAGCGGTTGGCTGAATTCTGGCGCCGCGGAGGCGATCTTGGAAGCAAACGTATAACCACCGTCGAACAGCGACCAATTGCCCGAGCGGGCGGGCGAACGTAGGATGATCAACACCGCCACGGTTTCCCCTAAAGCGCGGCCTAAGCCGAGCATTGCCGCCGCTATAACGCCACTACGGCCGAACGGTAGCACAGTCATCTGCACCACCTCCCATCTGGTCGCGCCCAGCGCCTGAGCCGCCTCGATCTGAACACGCGGAGTATGGCGAAACACTTCTCGCGACACCGCAGTGATGATCGGTAAGATCATCACTGCGAGGACGATGCCGGCGGTGAAGATGGTGCCACCGCCAGCCAATGACACATTGCCTTGTTTAAACAGAAACAGCCATCCCAGGTTACAGTTGAGAAAAGTCGCGATCGGCTCAAGTTTTGGTGCCAACACGAAGATTCCCCATAACCCGAAGATGATCGATGGCACCGCAGCCAGCAGATCAACAATCGCACTGAATGGACGTGAGAGCCTTGTCGGCACATATTGGGTTAGGAATAATGCGATTCCGATCGCCACCGGCACGGCCAACACCAGAGCACATACCGAACTCAGCGCCGTCACCATGAACAGGTCGCGGATACCAAAAGCGAGGCTCTTACCGCCGGAAGTATCGAATTTTGCGCTGGTGAAGAAATTCACATGGTTCGCGCGCAACGACGGCACAGCACGCAGCAACAGGAATATCGCGATAAGCAGGACCGCGGCCACAATTGCTGAACCAGCTGCGGCAGCCGCTAATTTGAACAGTCGATCGGCCCAGGCTACACGTATACCGACTGCTGCTTGCGTGGGCTTGATCACGGTCGCAGGCGCTAGCGAGTTTGGGGCCATGACGACTTCATATCAAGCGATGGCATTAGCCGCAGTCGATAATTTAGACTTGAAAGAATCTGGAATAGGAACATATCCGTTGTCCCCCAAGCTATTCTGTCCACTACTGATGGTGCTTTGCAGGAACGCCTTAACGGCCTTACCGACCTGGGCGTCGGGGTATTTCGAGCAGACAATCTCGTAAGTTGCCAGCACGATTGGGTAGGAGCCGGGCTGCGCTGGCTTGTAAAACGAGACTGTATCGAGCACCAAATCATTACCCTCCCCAATGATCGTGGCTCCGGAAATCGTCTTGCCGACCGAATCGGTGCTGATCGCGACAGGTTCTGGATCGGCCGACGTGACGATTTTGGCCATGTTCAACTTCCGCGCCTGAGCGAACGACCATTCGTTGTAAGTGATCGACCCTTCGGTGGCCTTGATAGCTGCCGACGTACCGTCATTGCCCTTAGCGCCCTCACCGACACCGCCTTTGAACGTCTTGCCGACACCCTTGCCCCACTCGCCGTTTGATGCGACATCAAGGTACCTCTGGAAATTATCCGTAGTTCCGGACTCGTCGTTACGGAACACAACATGAATCGGCCCAGCTGGAAGGGCGACGCCCGCATTCAGCACTTGGATCTCGGGATCGTTCCAACTAGTGATAGAGCCATTGAAAATCTTCGCGGTTGTCGGACCGTCCAGGTTCAGTGAACTCAGGCCGTTAACGTTGTAGGTGACCGCGATGGGACCGAAGACCACCGGTAAGTTCCACGCCTGCGAGCCGCAGCGTTGCTCTGCTGCGGCGTACTCCTTCTTGCTTAGCGGTGAATCTGATCCACCGAAATCTGTTTGATTGCCACTAAATTCACTAATCCCTGCACCCGAGCCATTAGCTGTGTAGTTCAACGTCTGACCTGGGCATGTCCGTTCGAACGCGTTTACAAAGCGGGTCATCGCGTTGGCTTGGGCTGTCGAGCCGCTGGCTTTCAGTGTCGGCTTCCCTCCACAACTCACCTGACCTGACGATGGGCCTGTCCTTGCACCTCCTGCAGCTGCGTTGTTGTCGCTGCCACAGCCCGACAACATCAGTGCACCAGTAGCCAGGAGCCCAATCACGGCGTCAAACTGGTTGAGCTTCAATCTAGTTCCTAACGGTAGCGTAAATGTGGCCGCCTCCAGTAGCGGCGGCACGCCAACTAGCCGTCTTCCCCGGAGCCATGAGGCTACATTAACAATGTTTACCTGCGGCAAATTTTGACTAGCCGTTCTGCTGATGGACAGCGGAACGACCACCGCGCTTACAGAACACTCGTTTCGAACATAATTTCGGTCAACTTTTGCCAGGGTGAGCGGTCATCAAGACTGAGGCGTTACATAGTCACACCCATAACGACAAACTAGAACCTGTTCTAGAAAAGTCGCCGGCCAAGACGGCAAGGCTTACTGCCCTGCCGACCGACAACATAACGAAAAGGGCCATAATGCTCCTTGACCGGTTCCGTCTCGACGACAAAATCGCCGTCACGACGAGTGGCGGCCGCGGCCTCAGTGTGATCATCGTGCTGGCTTTCGCCAAGGCCGGTGCCGACATCATTGTCGCATCGCGAACGCAATCCGAACTAGACACCTTCATTGAACAGATCCTCTCCGCCAGCCGCCGCGCTCACCCCGTCGCCGGCGGCCTGGGGATATCCCGACAGCACCGCACAGCTGGCTGGTCCACGCGGTCGAAGCATTCGGAAAACTAAACTATTGTTGTCAACCACGTCAGCGGGACCATGCCGAACATACTGCTGACCACCTCGACTAAGGACCCCAAAGACGCACTCACGTTCAATGTCGGCACCCCCACGCGTCGACCGTCGCCGCAGTGCGGGTGATGCTCAAACACTCCGGCGGAGACAACGTGATCAACATCAGCTCCACCATGAGCCGGCCGGACATGGTTTCGCCACCTACGGCACTGCCAAAGCCACGTTTTCGCACTACACTCGACCAGCAACCGCTGGACCCATGTCCATGCATCCGAGTCAACGCTATCTCACCTAGGTCCATCCTCACCTCCTCGTTGGATGCACTCACCTTCAACGAGACGTTGCGAACACCCATGGAGCAGGTAGCATGGATGCGCCACAGCGAAGATCCCGTCGACATTGCGATCGTGTCGGTGTATTTGATGTCATTTACCGGCAGGCATCTAACCGGCAAAACTCTGAAAGTCGACGAAGGCCTCATCTTCCCAAATCTTGACCTAACCAATCCCGACCCTGTTAACTCCGACCGCTAGGGAACCAGTCATACCCGTCGTCCAATTGGACATTGGCAACGTTGGCATCCATGTGCTCAGGACGTTTATAACCAACCCGGAGTTCGAGCGCACCGATATCTGAGTGCCATCGGATATCAAGGCAGGTTAAGGACACAGCAAAGCTTGCCGGGTTTGCCGATGTGACAGACGTGAGAGCCGGTACCGATCTGGATGCAATGCTCACCACCGAACCACGATGCGCCGTCTACAACGCGATAGCCGATAACTGGCCGTCCGAAGTCTTAGAAGACTAGGCGGCGCGTACTAACCATCGGAATTAACATTGCTGGCAGCGGTCCTGTCTTACTGCAGTATCCGTGGCAATAATCCTCAGAAATATCATAAAAACCTTGGAAGACGCCGTGCGTTAAGGTCATTCGAGCCTGTACGTCACTGGTATCTACCCAGGCTTTGCGAACGACCTGCTGCCGCCGGCATTGACCGGCACCTGTTAAAGTATCTAATAGGTGCGCTGTATGAAAATTATCGATTGCACTATCCTTGACAGCGTCGTTGTCATGTTCGATGTGAGGGGGTTTGGTAAGCCGTTCGACGCAGTCTTGATGTTGCTGAAACACGGCGTAGTGAGCTTGACGTGGGGAGCGATAATTAGATAGTTTGCCTTGCGGCGGGCCTGGGTATTTCGCTCAAGGGGGTCACCGGGAAGTACGTCTGCGACCCCGTCCCTGAAGAAGGGCTAATACCGGAGCAGTGCGATTCGAAGTACTGGGATAGTCATGCGGTGAGCGCGCCGTGGCCTTAAAATTACGTCACCCGGCTACACGAGGAACTGTATCCCGATTGGCCGCAACCCGCTCAGCCTGGCAGTTTGTACCGCATCGAAGTCACCGACAAGCCATACTACGCGATGGACATCGGCCCACAGTCTCTAGGGCGATCACAACCACGCCGCGGTGGTGGACGCCCCGCCGGGTATCGTGACGGCCTTGTATCTGCCCCTGGCCATCCGGTCGGGGCGCTATGACCCCGGCAACGTGGTGGTCAACTTGTCCCGTTAGACTCTCGGCATGCGCCCAGCGCCAATCCTCAACTAGCATTAACCCGCTTCGCCGTAGCAAGACTTGTTCGTTAACCTCGCTTACCTAGCGGGGTAACTGATCGAGGGACAAAACATTGGCGGAGGGCACCCAGGCAGAGCTCAAGGCAAGCTGGTATCTGCTCGGACCGGCTTTCGTCGCCGCCATCGCCTATGTCGATCCCGGAAATGTGGCGGCCAACGTCAGCTCCGGCGCGCAATTCGGCTATCTGCTGCTGTGGGTGGTCGTTGTGGCCAATGTGCTGGCCGGCCTGGTGCAATACCTGTCAGCGAAGCTTGGGCTGGTGACCAGACAGTCACTGCCTCAGGCAATCGGCCAACAAATGAGTCGTCCGCTCCGGTTGGCCTTTTGGGTGCAGGCCGAACTGGTAGCGATGGCAACCGATGTCGCTGAAATGGTCGGCGGAGCAATCGCCTTGCGCATCCTGTTTGGTTTACCGCTGCTACTCGGCGGGATGATCACCGGGGCGGTGTCATTGCTGCTCCTGACAGTGAAGGACTGGCGAGGACAACTCTTGTTCGAGCGCGTCATTACTGGACTGCTACTCGTTATTGCCGTCGGTTTCGCGGCCAGTTTCTTCGTCGCGACACCTCCGCTTAAGGAAGTGGTTAACGGCCTACTGCCACGCTTCCGGGGCACCGAAAGTGTGCTGCTGGCCGCCGCGATCATGGGCGCCACCGTGATGCCGCACGCGGTGTACCTACATTCCGGTCTTGCCCTAGACCGGCATGGGCACCTCCACGCGGGCCGTGACCGGCGTCGACTACTCCGCGTCACCCGCTTAGATGTGGCCTTAGCGATGGCGATCGCCGGAACCGTGAACGCGGCAATGCTGCTTGTAGCCGCGATTAGCCTCCAGCACCATCAGGTAGCCGCTTCTATCGAGAGCGCTTACGCCACCATACATGACACCTTGGGAGCGACGATCGCGGTACTGTTTGCGATCGGGTTGCTCGCCTCCAGCTTGGCATCCTCATCGGTAGGCGCTTATGCCGGCGCCTTGATCATAGAAGGATTGCTGAAGCGGTCTATTCCCATGCTGATGCGACGCTTGATCACGTTGTGCCCCGCGGTCGTGACCCTGGCTCTCGGCTTCAACCCCACCCACTCATTGGTGCTGTCCCAGGTCATGTTGTCTTTCGGTATACCGTTCGCTGTGTGTCCGTTGGTCAGATTGACCAGCAACCGCGCACTGATGGGTAACGATACCAACCATCCCGCCACAACTGTTCTTGGCTGGGCTGTCGCGGTACTCGTTAGCCTGCTTAACGTGGTACTGATCTATCTGACCGTAACCAGCTAAATACCATCCGGCCAGCACACGTATTTCGCATATTAGGTCAAGCCTATGCGTGAGGCAGATGGTGCGGCGTTGTCCCCGACTACGCCGATCCACAGCCTACGATACTGAGGGATCATGACTGGCTTACCATGCACGCTGGCACTGGACCATCGCCGAGGTGAATGTACACCGACCACCGATCCTCCCTAGTCCGGATTATCTGCCAAGAATCATCGATGGTACCGCCCACCGTGGGCTGCCCCAATGTTGGATCAAGTTCCTGAGTCAGGAGTATCCCACACGCTGGCTTTACCCGGCAATATTACCGTCCAAATTTGGGTCACATTTGCTTTCGTCGTTGTTGAGCGACCCCAAGGTTGTCGAGGTTAGTGAACTGTGTTCGCGTTCCGACCTTCTTGCCATTCACAGCGGTGGGTTGAGACAGACGATTGACGTGATCGCCGAGCGTTACTCAGCCGCCACAGACGGCTTGTCGTGGAATACCGCCACCTTGGCGTAGATTTTACGGCCGCAATCCGTTGCTGGCAAATGCCTTCAGATCGTTGAACGGAGGTTGCTGACAGTCAAGAATTTCTACTTCGGGCTACTCATTCGCTCAATCTAGTCACGCACGGCGCTGCAAGAGAAAGCACAACATACGGCAATCTTTGGATTCAAAGTTATCCAGATACCCGACCATGATGTCAAGGGTGCCGACCCGCCATCCGCTGCATCACTTGGCTGGCTTGCCCAAAAGGCTGCACAGTCGTGTGCTCGATCAAACTATCGACCAGACCAAACACCTGGCCAGTGACAACTCGAACGATCAACCCGACACCCCACACCACCGCGACAACCGGCAACCACAGTGACGCAACCAACCAGCCACCGACCGATGTAACGCACCAAGGTCCGCCATGCATGCACTGCGGCAATAACCACCGATCGAAACCACATCCGCCGCAGCGTCAAACAGTCGAAGAAACAGATTGGATCCGCTCACGGTGCCGGCTTGTATTGGACACTCGACCCCCGACGGGTCTCAGGCGGCTCAAGGGGCAACCAACACCCTCGCCAGTGCGGGTTGGGATGTCAGCAGCATCTCCGCAAGAGTCACGGAAGCCGAGGTGCCGCACCAGTACCCACCATTGGAGCCCTAGCCTTGCTTGTCGAATAAGGAGTAGCGTTTCCGCAGCACCACCACGGCGGATAAGCCCAGCTTCATCTCGTCCACACCTCGAACAGAGCTTTACGGTCCCTAGTCTTAGCTCGTTGGGCCGCTGCCGACAAACAAGATCAACCCAGCTTACGCCCCTCCAGTCAGGGTTCACCGAGCCGTGCTTAAACAAAAACTTGAACCCATTCGATTGGATACTATTTTGGGCTAGAACACATCAGCAACACCTCTGGCCAGAGTAGCCGACACGTCGGGGTCGTCATAACCCACCTGGCGGTTGGCACGCGCGACCGATGCTTCAATCAGTTTGACGTCGAAGCTAGTGAACGTCCCATCACAGCGCCGAACCTACACAGGCCACCCAGCCATTAACGCCGATTTCATCGGCTCCAAAAGCGTCTAACTGGCTCTTATCCTAGGAGGTAGCTGCTACACGACACCAAATCGATGTTGGACACGCTCGTCGGCGTACGCTTAGTCCACAGTCGTGTCGACCCCAGGAACAAAGGTCAACTCATGCTCGGTAGCAAGCCACCGCACCGCATACAGTAGTGTGCAGTCTGGTGCATGAACCTTGGTGATCAGTCCCAGTTGATCTGGCCGACCGATTTTGGTTCCCTTGGTAGCCGGCCCAGTCACCAGCCTTTGCCTTCATACAATTCTCCTGGCACCCGGCAAGTCAATTGTGCACACGTCCGGCCGATCGGCGGAAAGTGTACATTGTCACCAACTTGGATAACCAACGGTCAGTCTCCGTTTCGGTTGATAGTCCAAGACAGGTCCTTGAGCTCGACCACGCTACAAGCGGTCGTGGCGCGCCCCTCTACGATGCGTGGTTTGTTCCCCAGGTCCCCGGATAGGATTCGAACCGCATGTCTTTCAACGAACCGGATGCGGTACACCGTAGCGAGACACGCTGACATGTGCAGATACGCTCGGCTTCTCGATGGGCGCATCTACGAACGCTAGATCTTCGACACCGGGAAACACACATACAGGCCTGCTAGTCGCCAATATCTACTCACGCCACAATGCCGACGTCAGCTACCGCTGGCATGTCAAGCTCACTCTCTCCTGTGGCACGGTGCACCGTTAACGCATCGACGCCACCGACACCGATCTCGCAGACGCGACTATAACCACGCCGAGTCTCTTCACCAACCTGTCAAAACCAACACCGACGACAGCCGCACGAGCAGGCCGCTTAGCACTGGCCGCCGCGCAGAGCGCTTACCGCGCCCAACATAGCTATTATTATAGCCTATTATAGCCGCTATACTAGATATCTGCCGTACATCGACGGCCAGATTACCGTCGGGAAACGGCGCTAGGACGCCAAGAACACCACTGACACCCGCACACCGCTTCCACCGTCCAGGTTTAGTCAGGTATTCCAGAACGTCCCTGGCCCTCGTAGCTCAGGGGATAGAGCACGGCTCTCCTAAAGCCGGTGGCGCAGGTTCGAATCCTGTCGGGGGCACTTTGTGATCTGTAAAACCACCGTTTATCAGTTGACAGTTTGGATGAATTTAATCGAACTACTTTCGTCACATAACTGCGCGCAGCGGTTACCGCTGGCACCACCAAATTCCTTCGGTGCTACCAGCGCAAGCAAGCGGTTATTTGACCATTACCTGGTACTTGCTAGGTGGTCTTGAGGAGGCGTTGACATGTCGTTTGTATTCACCGTCGCCGTAGCGCCGACGACAACGGCCGAGAGTGCAGACCTTTCATCATGCTCCATAACGAAGCTGCCGCGTTGACAAGCGGCATTTTGCCCCGGCTGTCGACGCAGTGACGAAGACGGCGGCGGGGTATCTGGCAATGCATACGCCGAAGTCCCAGGAGACCATCGTTCCGGCAGCAGCGATCCTTGACCGGGTTGCTGAGGCCGTATTGATTTAGGTGGAGGCTGTTGGACGCAGTCACGCAGGTTAGCGGCTTGGCCGGTGGCTATCAGGTACAGAATGCAGAGAGAGTCGCCACATTAAACTGTAGCGGCACAACCGCCATCACGATCAGTTTCGCTGTCAGCACTGTAGCGGAATCCTGACGTGGATGTTTAAATTATCGGTAAATTCCTGTCCACTCTGCTCGAAGGCAACTACCACCACTACCGAACTAACCCGCGGCTATCACATATGACCAAATAGGACGTCAACAGTATCACCGCCATAGCGGGAGAAAGCCTCCGCAACCTAGACGGTATTTACCTACGCAACACCGAAAAACCACTGTACCCAGTGTTCACTGGCCTATCACCCGTTCGATGGAAACGTGATGCTGCACTTAGTCGGCCTCTGTTATGGAAAAACCTTCTACTGTAAAAGTTTTACCTGAACAGATGGATTCTTAGCCGAGAACACTACAAGCTTAGCCGCTGTGGCTCGGTTTGGCCGAACCGATACAATAGGCTAAACAGAAACAAGACTGGTGCTCTTGTACCCGAATGAAGGACACATCGAGAACTGGATGTCATCGTCCATCGAAGTATAGCACTGACCAGCTTCCACCAGTGCGGAGATCTATACCGCATCGATCCGGATTCCACCACTCCGCTCAGCAGGGAGATCTGGAACAGCCGCTTTCCGAGCGAATTTGAGCGTGCCAGCACATCTCAAAGTCGACAAAAGAACGGCGAATTGGTTGTCCAGTAAGCAGGACCCGTAAATGCGCTATGGTTTCGCCAAAGCGAGCAACTCACTGGCACAATACATCGATATCCCGCTAACTGCTACAAGACATGGTGTCAACCGAAAACTAGGCGGTCCTAAACGATTTACCGCTGTTTTGGGATCAAAGACTGTTTGAACGTAATGTGCACCCGTCACAGATATATCCTGACATGCTGTCTCGTTTCGCGGTACTCCCGCACCGCGGCTGCACCGGTGACACCCGGTGGTTCGAGGAGGATCTGACGTTCTTACTGCATTTCGCCAACGCCTATGAAAAAGGTAGCAAGATCGTGCTTGATGACTTCTTCGAAGGTTAACCGTACTTCTTTGAACACGGCGCCACTGGTAGAACGAAATGGGATCGACTCTTCCGCTTCTTGGTTCTAGGTATTTTGCAGTCCTGACTACAACCACTGGTGATTCAACCCGGCCACCGGTGCGGTCACAAGAGAGCAACTGCCAGAGTCAATCACCAAATTCGAGATTATCAATACCGACTACGCTGTTCGCAAGTATCGTTTCGTCTGTGCTGCCACCGGCAAACCGGACTGGTTCCTCTTCGACGGATTGGCCAAACACGATATGCTTACCGAAAACCAGGAACGTTACTCATTCCGCCACGGTATATACGGAAGTAATACCGCGATGGCTCCGCGGTCAGTAGTATACGGTGAAGACGACGGCTACCTGATCACCTTGATCACCGACATGAATGCCGACGTGTCTTAATTGTCTGATTTTCGACGCAGCTCGGATCACTGGCAATCTGGTGTGCAAACTACAACTGTAGAACCGTATTTCCAGCAGCACGAATTCAATCTGAATGTCCGGCACCGAGTTGCTGCTATGGAAAACCTCAGAATCCGCGGTAAGCGCAATTGTACTATTAGCGACACCGAATCAGGACGCATGCCGCACCGGACAACACATTGATCCCTGGAATTGACGTCAGTCAGCGCCATCCGGTTTGCTCGCCACTCATCGAATTCCAAAAAGAAAGTTCAATTTTTTTCCTGAAATGGTAAAATTGCCCTTTTACAAGGAATCCGCGTTACGCTACGGCGGCAACAGTGTAATATTCGTGCTGCCTAGCTGGAAATTGTGAAGGCGACCAATGCGCTCGTCGTAGACTACCGTGAGCGGCTGTTCCTGTACTTCCCTGACAAGCTAGGCGCAGGAAGGTTCGATCGTCGCCTGCTGCAAGGCTATGACCAAACCCGTGCAACAGCATCCGTACTGGGACGCGATGGGAGCCGTCACCCAATAACGATCAGGATAGCCACTAAAATCGTATTCGGCGTCAACAAGCCCGGCGACAGCGCCGGCTAAGGTAAATAAAAATTTCCGTCAGCCTGAGACATCACAGCCTGGACTGCCCCGCCCGGCGGCCACTGCTGCGATTACCGCCCACACCATTGCGCATACAGCACCACCCGCACCGATATAGAGCCCATATTCAGCGGCAATTGGCGGATTAACGTTGAGCCGATAATACCACAGCGTGAGTCCCACAATGAGCAGTGAAATGATCAGCGCAGCAATCGACGCAACTTTGACCGACAGTCCACGACCCATCATCGCACCGGCCACCAGTAGCGTCGACGACAGCAACACGATTAACTGGCCCGCACCGAAACCGGACGGAAGTTCCAGGCTACCATGCGTGCCACCGATAGCGTTGGCCCAGCCGTCGCCGTTGGCCTTCGTCGTAAGCCACGGCATCCAGGCGCTGGCCAAGACGATCGTGGCAAAAAACGCCACCAGCCAACCGAGGCGTAGTCGATAGGTCATGGTTACGACCCTAGTGGGGTACCCGATCGATTCTGCGGGCGGTGCGCGGTATGTGTGACCATCTCTGCAGTGAAGACAAGTCGAAAACCACACCTGTCCAAATCGGTCACCGCGGCAATACGTCCGTAGGGGATGTCCTCAGCCGCACATAACACGGCACCGCCATGTTCGGTGATCGCTTGCAGCATTTTGCCTAATATCCCCAGCGCCAAATAAAGATACTCCAATTCTCCGGTACACCATCCTCAGAAAAGCAGCGCCGTCCATCACGCCGAGAAGTTGTTGGTCACCGAACCATGCCGTGATATTATAGAGTTTGCTAGTGGGGGGAGTTTGCTCGGTCTGCTAGCGGAGGACTTTGCGGTAAAATGCGAAAGCGGCCAGGTAATCGTATGTGGGCAGTTTTGACATCAGATTAACACACTAGACTCGCCGATTACCTTGAAACCGCGGCGTTCCAGCGGCTGCCACAAACCAAAAGACTGGCCAGTCACCATGAAGCCTTGAACGGGACCTCCAGTGGTCTCGTATCTACCATGTCATTCGCCGGGACGACCGCGTGCATAATCGCATAGATTATATCGCTGGTGCGGAAGTTAAGTGGCCTAGTTGTCCGGCGATTGCATCTCGGACCGGTTGGCCATCAGGCCCGCCACCCTGTAGCCGCCTTTTGCGGCATTGATGTATCCACCGTAGTGGGGTCCGGCCGAGTCAAACGTCCAGCGGAATACCGTACCGTAGCAGTTTCGGGCACACTCGACGTCCGACGACGTCAAATCGACCCAATAGGGAACACCCTAGCTGCGCATTGTTACGGACGGAGCATGATGACCCCTCATGGTGTCTGTCTCTGGCGATGGGGTGCACCATTAGCAACTCGCGCCAAACCATTAAAGTCACCGACCGGAAGCCGGCGGTTGTTCCAAATCAGTGAGCCAGCGGTCAGCGATGGCCGCCACGACTCGGGTTCAGGTCTGGTTGAAGCCCGGAGAACACCATGACAAAGTTCTCCAACGATTCGCGGATATCGGTTCGCAGCGCAGCCGCAACGATCATGCCGATCGGTCCGAACAGCGCGGGGCCACCCAAGTGCACATCGAAACTAACAACGGAGCCGTCGTCCTTAGGCGCAACCTTAGCAATCAGTTTGACCTTGACACCGCCAACACCGTCTCCGTTGAGCGTCATAACTTCGGGCACCTTGTAACGCACGACCGTCCATCTGATCCGATTGGACATGCCCTTGACTTCGACATATGACTCGATTACTGTGCCCTTCTCCACCACTTCGGGCAACTTACTGCGCCATACTCGGTGGATCGTCAGCCATTCGTTGAAGCGGGACAGATCGGAAGCGCACATCCACGCCTCATCCGGCGACAGCGGTACATCGATAGATCCGGTGAGTTTCGCCATGTGCTTAGTTCTGCTGCCTACCCGAGGTGTCTGAGCTAACGGCCTTCTTAGCCTCTTCGGCCACCTTATGGATGGTGTCGGTGTACTGGCCTTTCGTCTTTTCGTCGACGAACTCATCGGCCTTGTCGATCACCGTCTCGACTTTATCGGCGTTCTGCGCCAGCAAGTCCTTTGCTTTGTCCAGAATTCCCATATCTATATCTTTCCTCATCAATTCTCAGAGAATCTTGGTGTTAGTACAATCCTACTTGCCAGATCATTATCGGCCTAGCTACCCTTAGCCGGGTCACCACCACAACCGTGTTGGTACATCAAGCGTACTGGTCCGAATCCATCACATTGTCTCGATCACTACAGCACCGATCACGCCGATTCCCAACACGGTCGACATCACCCAGCCATATTCGACGGGTCCAGGAAGAGCTTTTGCCGAGTCAGCGGCCTAACTGAAGATAACCACGTGGGCTAGACTGGAGCTAATGACCTAGTGTCAGCCGCGCCACTTATACGCACGGATAGCACGATCACCAGCAACGTAAACAGTGCCACAGTCGACGCCTGGTCCTGTTGCTGCTAACGGGCGTGACGACCACGGCAAGCCACCTCGTCTAGGAGACGAGAACCGCGCTGCCGACCGCTAGCCCGGCCGGCAGCGCCAACGTCAACATCCGCAGAAACCAGAGTAAACGCACTCGTTGTGGGGTGCCAGCGATAGAATGAACAATCGGATTCTGATCATGAATCACACCGAGATGGTAGCGTGGATGGGCTGAAATGATTACAGCAGCGGATCGGCGTTGACCAATTTGGAGAATAAACATACGGTACCCGCCAGCAGTGCCGAATACGCCGTCTTGGTAAAAAGAGGTTGGCTATACGCTCAATATTGCAAATTATCCGGGACCCCTAGCTGGCAACATAATGTAGTGTAGCAATCCTTTTGTCCAGCAACATGATCTTAGCCGCCGCGCGGGATGTGGGGCTACCTGCACCCGTCGCTACGCCGATACCAGTTACCCTTGAGCGCCAACACATCATTGACGCCGTCGCCGGTCATCGCGGTGGTACGACAGCGCGATGACAAGGCGCGCACGATGGTGCGTTTCTGATCGTGCCGCACCCTGCCAAACGTAGTGTGCATTTCCAACGCGTCAGCCAGTTCAGTTTGTTTCGCGGGGAGTTGACGAGCATCCGTTGTGTCCCCATGCAGCCCAATCTTGCTGGCGACAGCGCCAACCGATACGGCATTGTCACAGGAGATTATTTTGAACGAAAATATTTTACTGAAGTGTATTCCATTGTATCGCGGGCTTCTGGTCACGTCTTCTTCTCCAGCACCACCAGTGCGACCGGGGTAACACGGCTTGGCACCTGTGGATAGTCTACAGACCACGTAGCTGGCACCGCACATATAGAACCCACAACCCCTGCTCGCCGATCCGCTCGACCTTTTCAGCAGCACATCAAGCGCATCGATCACCTAGTTGCCATGGTCGCGGTAGGACACTCCGCTCTACTTGGTCGCCGACTTGAAAGGTACTGTTGCGGTTACGATCCAGCAGGGCAACCATCGATAAGTCTCGGCTATCGCCCACATGCTTACATTGGATATGGGCTTCTGCGCATCAGGATCGTATTGGAAGCGTGGCTCCTACTTGTCTGAAACTTCAACGCGGTTCACCGCGTGATTAGACCTGGCCATGGAGTCAGCGGATCTCGAACTCGTGGAAGACATTCCTAGCGGCGGTACAGCACCTCATAGGACAGGTCCTCCCACGACTCACCCACCACAGCAACCACTGCTTAAGCGGCTACAGTAAAGCTAAAGCTGTTGTAAGCAACAGGAATTTGAAAAATTAACAGCGTCAAACAGCGCATGTGCTCTATAGCCTGGCACCAATCGTAGCCAAGATCCTCCAGCTTGCTGCCTGTGTGATCAGGAAAGCCGGAACGATGTGAGTACAGATCAGCGATAGTCGCATTGCTGGTGACGTAAGGATAAGCCAACGCAAACCACGGCAACTGAAACACCACAGATGTGTCCCACCACCTGATGACATGATGACATAACCGGTCGCCGCATGCGCCACGACTTTGGCCACCCACTGATTTTGACACCAAAGCTAGATGTAAGACGGTTTCCGCGTCAACCTTGTTGTCTTGGCCGTCGCCTTTGTTTATGTCTTTTACGCTGAAGTCCTTGGTAGATATGGTCTTTCAACCATATGGGAACCGCAAACTTCCCGAGCGAACCGAGAAACGCCGAGTTAGCGAATCAGAGCCGCCACCATGGATGGAACCTCAACGGCACAGCTAGATCAAGACGTTGACCGGGGACAGGTATTGCGACCTGGACCTGCGCAGTTTCCGCGGCCACGAGCAGCCGCTCGACCGGTTCAGCCCACGGGTGAGGAGCCAATCGGAAAGTGCCCCAGTGGATCGGCATCAGCAATCCTGACCGCGAGTTCGTGACATCCAGATGTGCCCGGACCGCCTCCTCAGGGTTCATGTGGATGTCCGGCCATGCCGGATGATAGGCTCCGACGGGCATCAACGTCAGGTCGAACGGTCCGTGGTCGGCGCCGATCTGCGCAAAGCTCTTGGTGTAGCCGGTGTCGCCACCAAAATATGCGCGACGACCTGGACCTATCAGCCCCCACGATGCCCACAACGTGGTGTTTTGGTTCAGGAAGCGCCCTGAGAAATGCCGTGCCGGCATACAGATCAGCGTGAGCTCGTCGACGCGAGCACTCTGATCCCAGTCGAGTTCGACGATGCGGTGCTCAGGGATGCCCCACACGCGAAGGTGGGCACCGACACCGAGCGGTACAAAAAATGGGGCCCGCTGAGTAGAGGCTAACCCGACAACAGTGTCGATATCGAGATGGTCGTAGTGGTCGTGGCTGATGATCAC
The DNA here is from genome assembly GCF_003408705.1 of Mycobacterium uberis. Taxonomy (GTDB): domain Bacteria; phylum Actinomycetota; class Actinomycetes; order Mycobacteriales; family Mycobacteriaceae; genus Mycobacterium; species Mycobacterium uberis. The sequence continues at coordinate 49,389 of NZ_QAYL01000009.1, read as the reverse complement.
CGCGTCAACGGCGGGCAGCGCTTCCAAGTGTAGCGGCGGCGGGTGCAGCCGATGCGGTCCAACCACGTCCGAGGGCGAACATCGGTCACTCCACACCGGATCGGTAAGCACACGGTAGCCGTCGATTTCCAACAATGTCGTGGAGTGACCGAACCAGCTGACCGCGAGCTGACCGGAGACAACCTCGGAAATAGTCGGTGCAGCCAACGGGATCGGCGCTGCCGGCCGACTGGCGCCGCGTCCACCGATAAACTCCCACGCGATCAGCCGCAGTTGCTCGCGATCCATGTCGAACACCGAAGCGGATTCGAGGTTGATAAAGACGCCATCTTGGTAGTTCGGAGAACCCTCCGCCACCGCCTGGATCGAGGCTAGGTCGGCACCAATGGCGGCCAGCACGCCGTGCAGTGCTCGCAACAGCCAACAGGCCCCCGCTAGGACGGACATACCAGCAGCCAATCGCAACGCTCTGCGCAGCATAAATATCATACCCCCTGGAACTTCGGCGGCCGTTTCTCCACCCGGGCGACCTGCGCTTCGATGACATCCTGGCTGGCCCACGCCTTGTCGAAGAGCTCCTTGTGCTTCGGTGACGCCTCCTCGATGGAGCCGTCATCGTTGAGTACCCGCTTGGCATGCTGGATCGCCAGCGGTGCCAAGCCAGCGACCTCGGCAGCCCAAGCCTGAGCATCGGCCAGCGTTCCAATGCGGTTGGCCATCCCGGTCTGCAGTGCGATGTCGGCGGTCAACTTCTCCGCTGTCAGCAGCATCGCGCGTGCCCGGCCGTGCCCTACCAACGAAGACAATCGACGAATACTCCAATTATCAAGGGCCAAACCGTATTTCGATGTCGGAAACTGAAAATATGCTTCCGGTGCGACAACCCGCAAATCACATTGCATAGCCAACTGCAAGCCGGCACCGATGGCGGGGCCGTTGATAGCGCCAATGACCGGCATCAGGGCAGCGTCCATAACCTTGTGCAACTCGATTAGCCGGTCAGGGTAACCAGCGGCAAACGCGTCTCCGCTGAGGTCCGCGCCAGCGCAGAACACTGTACCCTGCCCGGTCAGCACAATCACGCGTGTAGGCACCTCGCCGTCAGTGTTACTAGCTGTCTGCACAGCCTCCCGCAGCTCCTCGACAAGTTGCGAATTCAGGGCGTTACGGCGCTCGGGACGCTGTAGCTCGATAGTCATAACGCCTTCGGCCTGGTTAATACCGATCATTAGCCCAGCCTATATAGGCTCGTCGAGGTGAGTCGTATCACGACCGACCGACTCCGCGAGGCGGTGCTGGACGCTGGCTCATTCGTCAGCTGGGACCGCGAACCGTTAACGCAGCCGGTAACCCCGAGTCCTACGCACGGGAACTAACTGGCGCCCAAACCGCCAGCGATCTAGACGAATCAGTGCTGGCCGAGTAAGAGTACGTATTCGGGCGACAGGCAACAATAGTGGTCTGCGCATTCAGCTTCTTCGGGGGCTCGAGCAGGATAGCAGCCGCGGAGTGGACCACCGCCGCCGTGCAGCGGGCGACAGCTGAACGGTTGCTGCTGGCCTCGCCGAACTCTGGCGGCACCCGTATACAGGAAGGCACCGTTGCGTTCCTGCAGATAGTGGAGAACACCGCGGCCATCAGACTCCACAAACGGTCAGGTCTGCCCTACCTAGGTGTATTTACGTAACCCGACCACCAGCGGGGTCTTCACGTTGTGGAGTTCGCTGGGCCACGTCACCGTAGCCGAGCCAGGTGCGTTAATGGGCTTCCTTGAACCCCGGGCGTACGAGTTGCTATACGGCGAACCCTCTCGACCGGCATCCAGACAGCGGAGAATCTGCAGCGACCCGGGATAATCGACACTTCGTCACGCTGGATGGACTGCGAACGACGTTGGATCGTGCGCTGACAATTATCGCCGACGTCTCCGACGCCAATACCAGCACTGCAGCGACCCAAACCGATACCGAGTGTGCCGGCTTGGGATTCTGTGATGGCGTCGCTACGACCTGACCGGCCAAGTGTCGAACAAGCGTTGTGGCACTGCACCCCGAGTGCTGCTGTCCTACACCGGTCACGGGGAGGCAGCGACCACACTGCTGGCACTGATTCGATTTGGCGGCCAGCCCGCGGTGGTTCTCGGTCAGCAACGGGAGGCCAACAGGTTCGTTGGGCCCACATCGTTGCGAGAAATCCAGCGCAGCATGGCGCTGGCCGACCAAGCTACACCTGTCGCTCGTGCTAGTGATCGACACCACTGGCCCGGCGTTGTCGGCCGAAGCTAAGCAGAGTGGGCTGGCCGGCCAGATCTCCCAATGTCTGGCCGAACTCGTGACACTAGAGTACTTCGACGGTGTCGATCTCATTGGATCAGGGCAGCAGCAGACCAGCGCTGGCCATGGTGCTTACCGACCGAGTATTAGCGGCGCTGCACGGCTGGTTGGCTCCACTTCCGGCCGGAGGACGTTAACGCGATTGTTTTCCGTAACACCGCTCATGCCACCGAACTGGCAGCGGCCCAGGGCATCCTGCCGGCAGACCTGCTGACGTCCAGAATCGTCGACGTGATCGCCCGAACATCCCAATGTCGCAGACAAACCGATCGAGTTTTCCCAACGACTATCCAGCGTTATCGCCGCCGAGCTAAACGCGCTGCGCAAGGTACCCGATGCCCAACGTCTTGCGGCACGGTTGCAGCGTTACCGCCGCATCGGGTTGAGGTGAGCGCGGGGACCTGCGCACCGACAGTGCACAGCAACTTATTACCCCGTTTTCACATTGCCGAAAGTACCGGCAGCGGAGTCGTGGAGCCAGTAGTGCGCTCAGCAGACCACGGTGCGGCAGCAGGAGTAAGTCACCTAGACGGCGACGGGTTAAGTCGATACCAAACAGCAGATCGTAGATGAACTGTGTCTACACGTCCTAATACCAGCAGCATGCCCTCACCCTCGCCATATCGGTTCTCCTAATACAGTGATAGATGCAGTGAATATCGTTATTTGCCAACTTATTTCGACGGAGACACAATCGGCCCCCAAAAATCATCATTTAACCGACGGTCCGCCGTATCAAAAACAGACGCACTGGGAGCAACTGTGCGGTGGGTCCCCGCGACCCGGGGGGGTGATCCTTCCCACCGCCGTCGGCAAAGATCAGGCAAAATGGGCGGCATGGACACGAGTGTAAGCTCACCTCGAGTGTTGGTCGTCGACGACGACTCCGATGTGCTTGCCTCGCTGGAGCGCGGCCTGCGATTATCCGGATTTGAGGTATCGACCGCCGTTGATGGTGCTGAGGCGCTGCGCAGCGCCACCGAGATCCGGCCGGACGCAATCGTGCTCGACATCAACATGCCGGTATTGGATGGTGTTAGCGTCGTCACAGCATTAAGAGCCATGGACAACGATGTCCCAGTCTGTGTGCTGTCCGCACGCAGTTCGGTTGACGACCGGGTAGCAGGCCTGGAGGCCGGCGCCGATGATTACCTGGTCAAACCGTTCGTGCTGGCCGAGCTGGTAGCACGAGTGAAGGCGCTGCTGCGCCGTCGCGGCGCCACCGCAACATCTTCCTCGGAAACCATCACCGTGGGCTCGCTAGAGGTGGATATACCCGGCCGACGGGCTCGGGTCAATGGCGTCGACGTCGACCTTACCAAGCGAGAGTTCGATTTGCTGGCCGTGCTGGCCGAACACAAGACCGCAGTCCTGTCGCGCGCCCAACTGCTGGAGCTGGTGTGGGGCTATGACTTCGCCGCCGACACCAATGTCGTCGATGTGTTTATAGGGTACCTACGCCGCAAACTCGAAGCCAACGGTGGACCCAGGCTATTGCACACCGTTCGAGGAGTCGGGTTCGTGCTGCGCATGCAGTAACCGAATCAAAGCAGGCCATGAATATCCTGTCGCGGATTTTCGCTCGTACGCCGTCGTTGCGAACCCGGGTGGTGGTCGCGACAGCCATCGGTGCAGCAATTCCGGTGCTCATTGTCGGCACCGTCGTCTGGGTCGGGATCACCAACGATCGCAAGGAGCGGCTGGACCGCAAACTAGACGAGGCCGCAGGTTTCGCGATCCCGTTCGTGCCGCGCGGCCTTGACGAAATCCCACGCTCACCCAACGACCAGGACGCCATCATCACCGTGCGCCGTGGCAACCTGGTCACGTCGAATTCCGACATCACACTGCCCAAACTGAAAGACGACTACGCTGACACCTACCTCCGCAGAATACGTTACCGAGTGCGCACGGTGGAGATCCCAGCACCGGAGCCAACGTCAATTGCCGTCGGCGCAACGTACGACGCTACCGTCGCTGAAACCAATAACTTGCACCGCCGAGTTCTATTGATCTGCGGATTCGCCATTGCCGCGGCAGCCGTGTTTGCCTGGTTGCTGGCCGCATTCGCAGTGCGCCCGTTCAAACAGCTCGCCCAACAAACACGATCAATCGATGCCGGAGACGAGGCACCCCGAGTGGAAGTGCATGGCGCCACCGAAGCCGTGGAAATCGCCGAGGCGATAAGAGGAATGCTGCAGCGCATTTGGAAGGAACAGAACCGGACCAAGGAGGCGCTGGCCTCGGCCCGCGACTTCGCTGCAGTGTCCTCCCATGAGCTACGCACCCCGCTGACCGCGATGCGCACCAATCTCGAGGTGCTGGCCACCCTGGATCTGGCCGACGATCAACGCAAAGAAGTCCTGGGCGACGTGATCCGCACCCAGTCGCGAATAGAAGCCACTCTCAGCGCGCTGGAGCGATTGGCCCAGGGAGAGCTGTCGACGTCGGACGATCACGTGCCGGTCGACATCACCGACCTGCTCGACCGTGCCGCTCACGACGCGACCCGGAGCTACCCGGACCTCGACGTCTCGCTGGTCCCATCACCGACCTGCATCATTGTGGGATTGCCGGCCGGGTTGCGACTTGCTGTTGACAATGCAATCGCCAATGCCGTGAAACATGGCGGCGCCACGCGAGTCCAGCTGTCCGCGGTCAGTTCGCGGTCCGGAGTGAAAATCGCCATCGACGACAACGGCAGTGGAGTGCCCGAAAATGAGCGCCAGGTGGTGTTTGAACGGTTCTCTCGAGGCTCAACAGCCTCTCACTCGGGGTCGGGCCTGGGGCTGGCGCTGGTGGCCCAGCAGGCCCAGCTGCACGGCGGTACAGCTTCATTAGAAACCAGCCCCCTGGGCGGCGCACGGCTACTGCTGCTTATACCCGCACCCAGTTAACTGGCGTAATCTTGCTTAATTCCTTATCACTGTGAGCTCTTAAGCCACGGTATGAAGTAGGTCCGTTTCGCGGATTCCTCACCCTTGAACCAGAACGAGGACACGGCAGAATCATATGCTAGATTGCCGCACCTGTAGTTAGAGCCAGGTATCCGACCGGCCCTTTACCAGCCACGCTACAGGCCCATTTGCCCGTCGGCGCAGGCACGAGCGGAGCCCGGACCAAAAGGCAAGCATAGCACCACGGGAGCCTTGGTCGTTGGTGACTCTTCTGCAACAGAAATCGTCGGCGGCTGTTATCCGGACTCATAATCCGACACACCTGTCGGACACCGGAAACTGCAGTTGGTATTTTACGCAACGAACCATCAGCGTCAAGGTCAACATCAACCTGATGACAAAGAACAAACGCAACTAGCCCCCAGTGTGCGTGGTCGATCATCAGAAGGGTCATCACCGTGCACCCATCTCATTCAAGTCGGGCACTTCCGCAGGAGCTTCTTGTCTTTCTTGGTTGTCGCCCGCTCGCTTGATTGACAAGACAACAACTACCCAGGAAACCGTCGATCCCACGACAAAAACAAACAGGTACGACAACCATTGGACCACCAAATTCACGCCGGATTCTCTTGAGCTGAACACTACTTCGACGTGGTGATTTGTTGGCACGATCATCGGACGTGTCGTTGCTGGAGATCGAGTTAATCGAACCTTTCACGGCGAGGCGATCACGGGCAACGCCATGGGTAACCGGAAAATCGACAACTGTACCGACCTACTGGACAACCAACGGGATATCGATGCCCTAGACGCCTGAATTATCAATGTCATCATTGAGCGTCGCGTGCGCATTTGGACATACCTTAAGCTTGTCAGCAAACTGCGTCAGGACCTGCTTGTTAACCGGGGTCAAGCTGAATGCATCGTTCCCCAAGGAAATCGGCCCACCCATGGCAGTGCTAATGGCTGACTGCAAATCGGCACACGGATCAGCCGGAGGGGGGCCAAACGGGGTGGAGTCGGGAGATCCAGAAGGCAGGCTCGCCAACACGTTGCGGCAGCCGCGTGCGGGCAATGGTCGATACACCGATCGGGCACGCCGTTGCCGACGCGGAGAGGCAACGACCTGGTCCGCAGGATGATCGTCACCAACGCACTGATCAGGACCTTCACTCGCATTGAAGACCAGTTATTGGGGAAGGAAATCGGCTTCCCACAACACGTGGTTGACTGGTATTGGAACATCATCCATCGGTGGGATGAGTTCGGTGATCACGTCATTGGTCACGATAGCTGTCGATCATAGACTCGAAATAACTATAGGCAGAGAAATTTACGCCATTAGCCCAGACCGCACAGTACACTACCGTATCGGCGATGGGGAGCACCCGGTACGCAGCCGGTTCGTTCTGGCCGGCGTCACACCGACGGTCCTGGCTGAGCTGCTAAACGAGCCGCCGTCGCTCGCCCAGGCCGCACAAGCCAAGATGAGCATGGTGCTAGACTAACTGTCTCGTTTGCGCGACAACAGTGTCACACTGGAGCAGACTTTTCCGGGACGTTCCATGTCAACGACATATTAAGCCAACTGGATACGGCGCTTTCGCATGCGTCTGACGGTCAGCTGCCGAATCCACCGCCGTGCGGGGCCTACTGTCATTCACTGACCAACCCGAGCACCCTGTCGGTCGGTTTGTGCGACTCAAGCGCTTACACTACGATAGTATTGAGTTTTTGTGCTCTGTATTTTAGGCTTGGTCGCCAAGATTCGTATATCTTGCCCTACCACCTGACCGAGCTAGTGTTGGCTGCGCTGAATTCCGTTCTGGAAGAACAGATTCAGGAACTTCTAATGAACCACACACATGACTGACCGTGCACCGAAACAACAACCACCTTAGATTGGCAACGCACACTGTAGAGGATTGGAAGCAACATCTTCCACGGTGAGTTGAGCTAGTCGTTCGCCGAAAACGACAACCAGCTGCACACCCCGGCGCAACAATGGTGAAGTCACCATGGCCCACGAGCGGGTCATACTTTGCAGCTCGAGCACCCACCGCGGCAGAGCAGTTTCAGACACCGGCGGTCACAACGCCGCCATGGCCGTGCCGGTCACCAGTAACACCTAACAGTACGAATTCAATTCAGCTGCCATCACCTAAGTTATTACGACCTGAAAATGGTTTGCCTGGGATGGTGGTGGTCGTTGGCGACCTGAAGTTGGGATACCCAGTGTCAACTCATGCGGCAAGGGCGTTGATCTTGACGAGATCGCGGGCGAAAACACAATATCCACACCGAGGTTCGTGCGCCTACGATGACGGTGAGGTTCGGTACGGTTCTTTATCCTTCCCTATGGATCCGGTTCGCCACTTTTTGAGTGGTCACGGAAGAACCTTCGGTACTCAACTGCGCAGCGGACCAGGTCGGGTTAACAGTTACCCACCCGTGGTGGGTTCTCAGTCCGGACGGGTAATCGCCGACACCTATTGTCGGCCACATCAGGCAGAAGGCGCATTCTCAACGCCGCCGAATCAAGTGCTCCAACACGTGGCTGATGGCAGAACCGTTGCACACACTACCCATGCCTCGGACCAGGCTCCGCTATAATGATGTCTTTCGACACTCAATTCAAGCTGATTAGGTCGTTATCCCTGCTGCTGAGGCCACCAACTAGACGACTTCGAACAGCATGTTGGCCACTGAGTGCATACACCACCAAAGGTGGACATCAATTGCCGAGGTTAGCCACCCTGGCAACATCGCCAACCGGAACCCGCTGGGATGCGCTAAGTGGCCGCCACGCGATAGTTATCGCGTTTCAATAGCGATATAGTCGCGCGCTGTGTAGCCAGTGTAGATCTGGCGTGGACGACCGATCTTACTGTCACCCTCGTCGTGCATCTCACGCCAATGCGCAATCCAGCCAGGCAGCCGACCCAACGCAAACAACACGGTGAACATCCGGGTTGGGAAACCGAGGGCCCGGTAGATCAGGCCGGTGTAGAAATCGACATTCGGGTACAGCTTGCGCTCGATGAAATAGTCATCGGTCAGCGCCGCCTCCTCAAGTCCCTTGGCGATGTTCAGTAGATCGTCGTCGCCGCCAAGCTTAGCCAGGATCTTATCGGCCTGTTCCTTAACGATACGGGCCCGCGGATCGTAGTTCTTGTAAACACGGTGACCAAAGCCCATCAATTTCACACCGGCTTGGCGGTTCTTTACTTTTCGGACGAATCCACCGACGTCGTCGCCACTCTCACGAATACCTTCGAGCATCTCAAGCACCGCCTGGTTGGCACCGCCGTGTAGCGGCCCCCACAGTGCATTGATGCCGCCCGAAATCGAGGTGAATAAGTTGGCTCGCGACGAACCCACCATACGCACGGTTGACGTCGAACAGTTCTGCTCATGGTCAGCATGCAGGATGAACAGCATGTCCAGAGCTCGCACCACCTCAGGATCAGGTTCATACGGTTCAGCCGGCAAACCAAACGTCATTCGCAGGAAGTTCTCCACCAGCGAAAACGCATTATCCGGGTAAAGGAACGGCTGACCGACTGACTTCTTATACGCATAGGCAGCTATGGTGGGCAGTTTGGCCAAGAGTCGGATAGTAGACAATTCTACTTGACCGTTATCAATCGGATCCAGCGCATCCTGGTAGTAGGCACTTAATGCGTTAACCACGCTGGACAACACCGGCATAGGGTGCGCGTTGCGCGGGAAGCCATCGTAGAACCGCTTGAGGTCCTCATGCAACATGGTGTGGCGCTGGATCCGACGGGTGAATTCGGCCAGCTGGTCGGCAGCCGGTAACTCGCCGTAGATTAGCAGATAGCAAACTTCGATGAAGGTCGACTTCTCAGCAAGCTGCTCAATTGGATAGCCGCGGTAACGCAGAATCCCGGCATCACCATCAATGTAGGTGATGGAGCTCTTGGTAGATGCGGTGTTGCCATAGCCGACATCAAACGTAGTATGCCCGGTCTTGGTCAACACTGGGTCGATCGCAATGCCGTCATTACCTTCAGTGGCACGGACGATCTGCAGTTCGATCTCACCTCCCGGATATTTCAGGGTGGCGGTGTCGTCGATGTCGGCCACGAGAACCCCTTTGCACTCTGGCTGATATTCCTATTTGATATAGCTGTGAAGGTAGTCGTTACCTCAATCGAGCGCCTGCCCGGGGTCGAGTCTAAGAATTTCACGACGGTCCGTCCGGCAAGCCCCGATGCGTCGAGACGTGAGTTGGCTCTCAGCGCCCGGTAACGAATGAATGCCGGCATCAACGAAGCGATTACTATCGTCCGTTGCTTCCTGACGTTGTTACCGAACGCACATCCTCACCCCGTTAGGGCTGCAGACACTCAATATGATCTCCGATCACCCGAATCCGGTTGTGCACCCGGTTTTCCCGGCCCTGCCAGAACTCCACCACCTCGGATGCAATGAGGTATCCGCCCCAGTTCGGCGGCATCGGAACGCGCTCTGAGTTGGCAAAGCGCATGGTCACCTCTGCCAGCTGATCGAGCAGTACTGCCCGTGAGGCAATCGGCCGCGACTGGCACGACGCCCATGCCCCCAGTTGCGATCCCCGCGGCCGTTTGGACCAGTAATCCTCGTTAACCTGCGGGTCGACTTTACTCACCGGGCCGCGAATGTGCACCTGCCGCCCCAGCTGATACCATGGGAAAGTCACCGAAGCATACGGCATCACCGTTAGCTCGTTACCCTTAGCAGAATCATAGTTGGTGAAGAAAGTAATTCCTGCCTCATCGACACTCTTGCACAACACCGATCGGCTCATCGGCCTGCCATTTGCAGCGGTTGCCAGCACCATGGCGTTGGGTTCGGCAACTCCAGCGCGCTGCGCGTCATCAATCCACCTGCAGAACAGCGCAAGCCAACCGTCAGCTAGCCAGTCCGTGTGAAGATCAGGGCTGTCATCCTTCTCCGCGGAACCATACTCCACCCGCATCTCCGACAAATGCTGGTCATCTAGTCCTGCCATCATCGAGCCAAGGCTACCTTGGACATGTTACCAGCCGATAACATCGGCCTGGGGCCAGGTGGGAGAAACTCCCTATAAGTCTGTGCCCCCAGCAGATTTTGTCTCTGGCATGAGCGGCGTGGCGGCTTTTACCGCCAAGCCGGACAAAGGCGGTGATGCGCTGCGCTACCGAAGTGTTGACCTCGAGGATCATATGCATCGCTGGGTCACGTTCGGTGACGTGTGAGCATTACTCGCCGACGGCAAATTCGGTAGCGGCCTGCCCCCGACGGAGCCACTCCCGCTGTCGATCCACACCAACGATTGTGTGTGTCGACATCCAGAAAGACCTGACGATGCTGACGCCTATCTAGGATACAAACCACTATGAACATCGGCGGCACCACCGCTCGCGAGCAGCTATCCCCAGCATAGGTAAATGGCGCTGTCCTATGTCGCTAAGTACGCATGCAGCATCTATCAGCTAGCAGTTCCACAACGAACAATCGATGAATTCCCAACTCATTGGCAGGTGGATCCAGACCCGAAACATATCGATGCTGTCGACACCTATCGGATGCCAACGACCGAACACGACATGAACGCTTCGACGTTCACCGCGAGGGTCATCGCCTCAACCGGCGTAGACGTGGCAGCAGCGCTGTCCGGAGCGGCCGGTGCAATAAGCAGACCACTGCACGGTGGTGGGGACGCCGACCCAAGTGCTGCCAATGCTTAAATAGGTCGAGCGCAATAACGACACACGGTGGCCTGGTCAAGAGGATCCTGGACCGAGCCGAAAGACTGCTGAGGTTCGGGCACCAGGTCTACCGTAGGGAGGATCCCCGGGCACGGATACTGCGAACGGCTGGGCGTACCGCGCCACGAGGTCGCGGTAGCGCTGGAGTGGGCAGAGCTACGGGAGCACCGTCCGGATCGCGCCACCCAGACCAACGTCGAATTCTGGGCCACTGTGATCTTAGACCTCGCCCAGTTGCCAGCCAATATTATGCCGACAATGTTCACCTGCGGTCAGACCACGAACTGGCGCGCCTACGTTCTCATAGCAGAAACAACTCGGCCAGCTCGTACGCCCGTCAGCCCTCTATAGATAAGACCACCCAAGCGCGCAGCCCGGAGCCAGTAGACGGCTAGGATCAAGTCCTCTCTGCGAAAGCCTAGAGTTCCGCAACGAAATCAACACATCTGCGATCGATGAAGTTCGGTTTCCGCCGTCTCGCCGGACTTTCCCCAGCTTGCAGAGCTCATCAGTCGCGCAGTGCGATGGTCGATTCTGTTGGCCATCGCTATGTCGCCTATAGACTCACGAACCGTGGAGCATCACCGGCTGCGATGCTGCCCCATAGCTGTCGGGGCCCGGTAATGAAATGACACGCGCGATGAACTTGCCTACTGTGCAGGGTCAATACACATCGACCCCGAGCGGATACTGGTCCAGGATTGGCCCCGCAAAAAAAATTGACGGTATCGAACTAGAGCGAGTGCCCGGTCTCCCGACGGCAAGCTTGATCCATGCCGCCGTACGCATTATATAGTTTCACGGTGCTGCTCAATGACGACTTCACGGAAACTCGTGGCGACAAGTCGATGTGAACACAAAATTCCAGCGGGCGCTGGACGCTGGTGTCACCGTAGTGGTACTACTGGCGGACGAATTCTAGGGTGACCATTACGGTGTAATCGCCGACTCATTCGGCCATCGTTGATCTCTGGGATAGCCGGTCTACGAAGTCAACATGGATGAGATCACAGCGGCGACGCCTGAGCAGGCAAACAGTTAGTTTCGTACCCGACCACGACAGGCCAAGTAGCCGGCCGCCAGCCGCTGCGGCGGCTGGCGGCCGGCTACTGCCGCAAGCATATCGGCGACGTCAGTGAACTTGTGGCGAGGCCGGCCCTCGGCATTGCCCCGCGCAATCTCAGCAGCGTCGATAGCCCGCCATCCCGCAAAGTCGACGGCATCGGGCTGGCGGGCGTGCACCAACTTGACTAGCGCCTCCGGCTCGGCTACCGGGTCAGCCAACCGGCCAGCGTTGAAGTCAGTGACCACTGCCAGAACGGTTTGGACCGAGCACGACTTGTTAGTGCCGATGAAGCCGGTAGGCCCACGCTTGATCCAGCCAGCTACATACGCGCCGGGCATCGACCGGCCGCTGCCGAGATCAATGACACGGCCACCGTCATTCGGTACTACAGCCGCTGCCTCGTCAAATGGGAGACCACGAATCCGCTTGCCGCGATAGCCAATCGACGTCAGCATCAGGCCCGCGTCGAGCCGACGTGATTCTTCGGTGCCAGTGACCGAAAATTCGACACCGGTAACACGCTGCTTACCCAATACGCGCTTGGGCGTGAGTTGATAGGCTAGCCGGATTCGCCGCCGCGAGGTCGACGTCGAACTATCACTCAGATTGCTCAAGATCTCCAGCTTTTTTCTGGTCAATCTCCCACGAGCGGACGATGCCCCCGTGTCTGAAGCAGTCGCCAAATCACGTTCCACCAGTTTGCGGTCGCCGACGTCGAGCACCACCTCAGACGTAGCCGTCAGTCCAATCAGCTCAGGCAGGGTGAACGCCGAGTGCGCGGGCCCACGCCGGGCGGCGATCACTACCTCGCGGACCGCAGAGCCGCCGAATGCGTGCAGTGCACGCTCGGAAATATCGGTACGGGCCAAGTCGTCCAGATCAGCGGTGAGCAGTCGCGCCACATCGAGAGCGACATTGCCGTTGCCGACGACTACAACGCGTTCGTGGCTTAGGTCGACTGGAAAACAAGCAAAATCGGGATGCCCGTTGACCCAGGCGATTAGCTCAGTAGCAGTTCCAGTACCCGGGATACCCATCCCGTCGACGTTCAGACGACGGTCATCGGGCGCACCGACCGCATACAGCACAGCGTGGTGATAGGCCAACAATTCGGCGTGGCTCAAGTGCTTGCCGATCTCGACATTGAGAAAAAACCGGAAGCGGCGATGATCGGTCACCCGGTCGAAGAGCTCGGTCACATTTTTCGTGTTTTGATGATCAGGTGCCACCCCAGCACGCACCAAACCGTAGGGAGTAGGCAACTTTTCAAACACGTTGACCCACACTCCAGGCTGGGTAAGCAGCTCATCAGCAGCATACATTGCCGCTGGTCCGGACCCGACAATGGCCACAGTCAACGGCCGACAACGAACCTTTACCTGGGCAGCCGGGATGACCGGAGCCAGTTTCGACGTCGGCGGAAGCTTCATGCCGGCGGGCCGCACCGGATAATACAACGCATTGATCTCAACAAACGGCAGCTGTTTAAGATCCAACCAGGTATCGGGAGCGATCGCGCTAACTGGACAGGCACTCACGCAGGCACCACAATCCACGCAGGCCATCGGATCGATATACAGCATCTCCGAGGTGGCAAACCCCGGTTCATCCGGTGTTGGGTGAATGCAATTCACCGGGCAAGCGAAGACACAAGACCCGTCGTTACAGCACGACTGAGTGATGATGTGCGGCATAGGAACCCGTACAGCCTACGCGACAGGCACCGCCGCCAGGTGTTGACGCTGTGGTTCGCTGCGGTAACGCGACGGCTTGCCATCGATCTTGCATATCCGCCACACCAGCCGCGCGGAACGCGTCTCCATCAACCCAGTGTCATAAGCCAGCATCCGCACATCGGCGAACATGTCACGCAACCACTTTCGCGACTCCGGCGACCGGAAGAAAAGCTCTTTTCTAATCTCACGCGGAATATCAAATTCCTGCCAAAATTCCTTAGGCGGCACCACAATTACCCGGCACAACATCCACATGATCAGCGGGTAGTACAGCGAGATAAAGAATCGCTGCATGCGAGACAAGTGTGGCAACCTCCTACGCAGGTACCCGTGAGCGAAGGAGATGTGTCGCGCCTCCTCTGCCACGTGAATGGCCATCACCCGCTCCATGATCGGATGCAGCGACTTGCTTTCGCGCAGCACACTCTTCTGGGTGTGGTCGATGGGCTCCTCGCCGGCGAGCACCGCTATAAAGAACGGTACCGGCAACGGGCCTGCGATCAGCGGAATCAACGGCGAGATCCAGCGCAGCATCCGCGGCATCCCAGGGACGTCCGCACCAACGCGATTGACCATCTCTTGGAACATCATGGTATGGTTGCATTCTTCAACACATTCATGCAGACAATACCGATACTCCGGTGACCCGTTTGGCACCCAGAACGTATAGCTCATCAGACCGCGGACCAGGATGGATTCGAAATGCAGCCCAACCTTGGCCACGTTGGCCTGACGCCACATCCCGATCTCGATCTTGCGTTCTTTCGGCTGTGCCAAGTACCAGGGATGACGACCTAGCGGGTCGGTGGCCGGCAGCATCCACCTCGGATCGTTATCCGTTACCGCGAACTCCTGTGACTCCCAATCGATATCAGTGTACGGGTTGAAGTTTCGCCGCACCGACCCCTCGGACAATGTGGCGATCATACCCACATAGTTAGCGTCGTCGCGCACCTCCATGTTGTTGCGCCAACGCCGAACTATTTGCGTCCTGGGCATCAAAGCCTCCTCGACGGAGTGTACTCCAATATGCACATAAGGTAGACAGTACCGCAGGTATCGGTAAATTTCCAGATCGCTCCGGAGCGCTGTGATCGATGCCGGAACCTCTGCTGTAATGCGAACTGCCTCACAGCTATGGCACCGTCTCTCGTGGCTACACCAGCTTTCAGCGAGTCTAGCTAATCGGCCAGCTTGGTCACCGTGCCGGATCAGCGCACTAACCTTGGTGGCATGACCGACCAGCTCACCCCTTCCCTTGATATTCCCAGCGCTATCAAGCCCTTAGATGGCCGCTTCGGGTCGGGACCATCAAAGGTCCGACACAAACAGTTGCAGGCGCTGACCAGCACTGCGACCGCCTTGTTCGGCACCTCGCACCGGCAGAAGCCAGTTAAAGATCTGATAGGTAGGGTTCGGTCGGGGTTGGCTGAACTGTTCAGCTTGGTAGACGGCTATCAGGTCATTCTGGGCAATGGTGGCGCAACGGCGTTCTGGGATGCCGCAGCCTTCGGATTGATTGACAAGCGCTCGCTACACTTGACGTACGGCGAGTTCAGCTCGAAATTTGCCTCCACCGTCACTAAAAACCCGTTCATCGGCGACCCCATCGTCATCAAATCGGATCCGGGCAGTGCGCCCGAGCCAACGAGCGATCCGTCGGTCGATGTGATCGCGTGGCCACACAACGAGACATCGACCGGTGTCGCAGTCCCGATCCGCCGTCCAGCCGGTTCGGGCAACGCTCTGATCGCCATCGACGCGACCTCTGGCGCTGGCGGGCTACCCGTCGACATGTCCCAAGCCGACGCTTATTACTTCGCGCCACAGAAAAACTTCGCCAGCGACGGCGGCCTCTGGCTGGCCATCATGAGCCCAGCCGCACTGGCCCGGATCGAGTCCATTGCTGCGTCCGGTCGCTGGGTTCCGGACTTCCTGTCGCTGCCAATCGCAGTAGAGAACAGCTTAAAAAACCAGACATACAACACACCGGCTATCAGTACCTTGGCACTGCTGGCCGAACAACTAGACTGGCTACTAGGAAACGGTGGGTTGGAGTGGGCGGTCAAGCGCACAGCAGACTCATCGGGGCGATTGTATGCTTGGGCGGAAGACCGGCCATACACCACTCCGTTCGTCGTCGATCCTGAGCTGCGTTCTCAGGTGGTGGGCACGATCGACTTTAGTGACGACGTTGATGCAACGGTGGTCGCGAAGATCTTGCGAGCCAACGGCATCGTTGATACCGAGCCATACCGTAAACTCAGACGTAATCAGTTGCGGGTCGCAACGTTCCCTGCGGTCGAGCCCGATGACGTCAGCGCCCTCACCGAGTGCATTGACTGGATAGTCGAACGCCTATAACGCAGCGCTCATCGACCCCCAACCATCCAGCGTGTCAGCACGGCTCGAGGCGTTCGCTGCACTAAAGTACGTAACAGGCCCGGTGCTGGCCCTGCACGAAGTCTGCGAGGAGAAGCCATGCGGGAACTTAAAGTCGTCGGACTCAATCCCGACGGCAAAACCATTATCTGCGAGGGTGACGTTACTGGTGAGCGTTTTAGGCTGCCGGTCGACAACCGGCTACACGCTGCCATGCGCGGCGACACGGCTGTGCTGGATCAACCGTCTCTCGATATCCACGCCACCAACATGCTGAGCCCTAAAGAAATTCAGGCCCGTATTCGGGCTGGCGCCTCTGTTGAGCAGGTGGCCATGGCGTCGGGTTCCGACATTGCGCGGATTCGCCGATTCGCCCACCCGGTGTTATTGGAACGTTCACGCGCTGCCGAACTGGCCGCCGCCGCACACCCAGTCCTCACCGATGGCCCAGCAGTACTGACGCTGCTAGAGACCGTCAGCGCCGCACTGGTCATGCGTGGCCTCGAGCCAGATAGGCTGGGCTGGGATGCCTGGCGCAATGAGGACGGTCGCTGGACGGTGCAACTCGCTTGGCAGGCCGGCCATTCCAACAACCTCGCACATTTCTACTTTACGCCCGGTGCCCATGGCGGAACCGTTACCGCAAGCGATGACCCGGCCAATGAGCTCATTAACCCAGGCTTTAACCGTCCGTTGCGCCCACTGGCGCCAGTAGCACACATCGACTTCGTTGAATCCACGACAACGGCAACCGTCACGCAGCACAACCAACCGGTGAGCAGCCGACGAAGCAAACCAGCCGTTCCGGCTTGGGAGGACGTACTGCTCAGTGTGCGGTCAGGCGAGCAACGCTGATTGCATAGCGTAGGCCAGCCGGTAGCAGTTAAGCCCTACCCGATGCGATTAACATGAGCATCGCCAGCCACGCCCCCGTCACACCGACTCCCGTGCCGAGCACAAGCCAGCGCAAGACCACAGTGCGTCGCCACCCCCACAACGTCGGCGCCAACCCACCAGCCGCAACGATATTGAGCCCGACAGCCAACAGTGGATGCACCCGAATCAATCCGAGACTCAGTATCACAATCCCGGTGGCAATAACCACGGCAACAAACCCGGCCACTGTCAAACCCGTTGCCCAAGGCTGGGATTGGTCGTCCTCGTCACCCTTGTCACTCATGAGCAGAGCCTAGTCTGATCGCCCCCTCTCGTAGAAGACCACGGCCGCCGTCGCCACGTTCAGCGAGTCCGTACCTCGCAACAGAGAGACACGCACCCGCTCATCGCTTAACCGCGGAATGGTTGACATCAGTCTCGGGCCTTCCAGACCCATCAGTATCATCGCACACCGTCGTCATTACCTCCAAGCAGCACACACATATCATGGTTTGGCGCCATCACCAACAAGTGAAAACCTCGCTCTCTGAGTACCACGAGGTCGGCGGGCCAGTCGGTTGCTCGGGCATACGGCACTGGCAAAGCGTGTTCCATGGATACCTGGACCGCGCATTGGCATAGCGGATAAGCGCAGTCGCTGCCGAGCACCACCGCGTTACGAAAGATCAAACCCAGGTTTTCGCGGCCGTTGACACCCTCAAGCACTGCGACCGTCCGGGCGTCGGCGACCACCTACGCCACACTTGGCTCGGACATCCGTCTTTGGCGGCCAGCATTCCAACGATTGAGCTAGAAGCCAACCACCCCGGGCCATAACATCAGCGGACACTCAGTAGTAGAGCACCTTGACGTCACTGGCACCGGCCAGATCATTCTTAAGCCCGACCAAGCTGCGGTTGATACCCAGCAATGCCAACGGAGTAAATCGGAACGCCAAAATAATATTTTACAAGCAGCATGCCCTCAATGATCATCAGGCCTTTGCCGGTCGGCAGATCAGGACGACAATCGATGTTGTTAAGGTCGCGGACATCATTGAGCCGCGGATCGTCGGGGTCGTTGACGTCTTAAACATCGAGGCCATCCAGACCGTCAAAGTCAGTCACCGAAGCGTGGAATCACGAGCTTTCGTCAACCAGTGCCAAGATCAGATCGACGGGCATGACGCAAGATGTCACGTTTATCGTTATCCAGCGTCATCAGCCGTTCGACGAGACACTCCTGACGAGCGCGCCGAGCTACCTGAACCAATTCGGCGCCGGACTGCGATGCCGAGGACCAGCACTTGTCGCTCATCGACGGATTGCGGATAGCAGTCCACGAACCCCATGTCAGCCAACGATGCGATAACCCGGGTCATCGACGTCGGCTGGACCCGTTCGCGAATCGCTAGGGCGCCCAGGCGTCATGGCACTCTCATTGGCCAACGTCGTCAGCACAAACGACTGCGACAGCGACACTGGTGACTGGCGGGTCCCAGAACTCACAGTTGGCGGACCAGTTGCATGACGGCCAACGCTAGACGGTTGGCGAACCGCGCATCGCTGTATAGCATGGCGTGAGATTACATTGGAACCCAAGAATTCGGGATCAGAAACTATGAACGGCAGACTTCGGTCCTTTCGCTGTACTGCTGCAATTACCGACGTTTTTATTGACGCTCGACCCGTTAATCTCCCGTATACACGGGAAATCACCTGAGGTCACAGCGTAACCAGCTAAACTCGGATATGATGGCTGTCGAATTTGACGGAAGCTACGAGCCACCGCCGCTGCCGCCTATACTGCTCGAGGTGTGGTCAGTTATCACGGTCGGCGCGGTGGCCTGGCTGGTCGCTGTGGCTGCTGCGTTCGTGGTGCCGAGCCTACAGAGTTGGCGTCCGGTAACACTGGCTGGGCTGGTCGTCGGATTGCTTGGTACGGGCATCTTCGTGTGGCAACTTGCCGCTGCCCGCCATGGCGCACGCGGCCGGCAAGCCGGACTCGAAAACTATCTCGCCCCGAAATAGCTTGCCAAATTCGGCAATTCAAGATCCCTGCACCCTTAG
Organism: Mycobacterium uberis; assembly: GCF_003408705.1. Classification (GTDB taxonomy): domain Bacteria; phylum Actinomycetota; class Actinomycetes; order Mycobacteriales; family Mycobacteriaceae; genus Mycobacterium; species Mycobacterium uberis. The sequence goes on along the minus strand of NZ_QAYL01000009.1, from coordinate 30,274 downwards.
GCTAGGCGCGGCTTGACCAGTGCATTTGACCTGTCACACCAGACCATCGGCGGTGACTCGGTGCTGTCAGCCAAAGGCTAGTCCGACAAATCCACCGGAGACTCTGGCAGTTGCACTATACGAGGCTCCAAAATATCTAGGATACCGTCATCGTACGGCTCATAAATGGATGAACCGCTACCCGCCGGAGCTGGGGTATCAGAATGAGCGCCGCAACCGTACAACTTGTCGACAACATGGCCGTCGGCAGACATTTCGTTACCGCATACCCCGAACATCGAGCCAAGCGATCCAGCCATCGGCAGAAAGAAACCGCAATCGCGGCACACACGCTTGGTGGATCGCGCCATCAGCGAGTCAGGACCGTAGTCGCCATCATGCCACCGTTCGGCCGCCGAAGACCGGCCCCAGGCACTCATTACCCAGCGTCGACCCAACCCAATTTCGGCGGCGGTCTCGTCTACCTCCGGGTCACCACTGGCGTTGTACCCCGGAACCAATCGTGGGTCCTCTGATGCCGGTGCGAGCAGGTCTCCCGGGTTCAAATCCCCCGGTCTGATCCGCTGCTCCCACGGCACCCACTCTGGCGCGAGCAGCGCCGTCGGTCCGGGGAACAGCACCACTTCACTGACCGTGGCGTGCTCGGCACCGAGATAGGCGGCGACGACGACCACCCAATGCCATCCCCGGTAACCGGGTAGATGCGCCAAGAACCGATGAGTGGCAGCGTTCGGATCTTCGTAACCGACCCCTAGATAATCTCCGACCGTCGCAGAGCCGCTGAGCTCCTCGATGGCCACCTTAGCCTCGTCAACCGCACCGGTGAGCACCGCCGCCAATTCTTCGGGCCATCCGGCCACAGTCGCGACGGCGAAATCCTCGACAGGCCCGATCACACTGCTTCCTCCTTGTAACACATCTGCAATTCTGCCGGAAGACACAGTTGGCAAGCGACACCCGGCCGCCTACACACGCATGGAGGCAATATAGGACAGAATTGATTCGTGTCTGCACGGCGGCGTGATCATCCGGGCCGTTTGGCCTCTACACCAGGCCACCGGACCCACACCGGCGCGGGTAATCCGCATCCGGGCATGGCGAACTACCCAGCCGACGACTCAGACTTTCGGCCAGCCCAGCGGCGGAGAACACCGGAACGGCGCGAGCAAGGAGCAGAACAATCCAACCGCGTGCGCTACCCGCCACCAATTACCAGCGCCAACCGTTATCTACCACCCCTAGGTCAGCAGTGGCCGAAACCCCAACGCTACAACGCATCACAACGCGGCCCGAATGCCGGTGAACGAATCACAGTCACTCGCGCCGCCGCACAGCGAAGTCGTGAAATGGGCTACCGCATGTACTGGATGGTCCAGCGTGCTGCCACCGCTGACGGTGCTGACAAATCTGGGCTGACTGCGCTGACGTGGCCGGTGGTAGCGAATTTTGCGGTCGACTCCGCCATGGCCGTGGCACTGGCCAACACGTTGTTCTTCGCCGCGGCCAGCGGAGAAAGCAAGTCCAAAGTCGCACTGTACCTGCTGATCACCATCGCACCGTTCGCGGTAATCGCGCCACTTATCGGTCCAGCGCTGGACCGGCTGCAACACGGCCGCCGCGTCGCGCTGGCGACCTCGTTCGCGCTACGCACCGGATTGGCGGCGCTGCTAATCATGAACTACGACGGCACCACCGGCAGCTACCCGTCAATGGTGCTCTACCCGTGCGCACTGGCCATGATGGCACTGTCGAAGTCATTCAGCGTACTGCGCAGCGCTGTAACGCCAAGGGTGATGCCGCCCAGCATTGATCTGGTCCGCGTCAATTCCCGGCTGACCGTGTTCGGTCTTCTCGGCGGCACCATCACCGGTGGCGTCATCGCGGCCTGTGTCGAGTTCGTCTGCGTCCACCTATTCAAACTGCCTGGCGCGTTGTTCGTCGTCGTCTTAATCACGATCACCGGCGCTTTACTGTCAATGCAGATTCCGCGCTGGGTCGAAGTGACCGCTGGTGAAGTTCCAGCTACCTTGAGCTACCGCTCGCATAGCGAACCACTGCGGCGAAGCTGGCCAGATGAAGTCAAGAAGGTCGGCGGAAGACTTCAACAACCGTTGGGCTGCAACATCATTACCTCGTTGTGGGGCAATTGTACCATCAAGGTGATGGTCGGATTCCTATTCTTATATCCAGCGTTTGTTGCCAAGGCGCGCCAAACCAACGGCTGGGTTCAGTTGGGGATGCTGGGCCTGATCGGCTGTGCGGCCACGATCGGCAACTTCGCTGGCAACTTCACCAGCGCACGCCTGCAGCTGGGCAGGCCGGCCGTGCTGGTGGTGCGCTGCACAATCGCAGTCACAGCGTTAGCTTTAGCGACGTCGGTGGCCGGCAGTGTACTGATGGCTGCTGTCGCTACTCTGATCACATCCGGGTCCAGTGCGATCGCGAAGGCCTCGTTGGACGCCTCACTACAAAATGATTTGCCCGAAGAGTCACGAGCATCGGGATTCGGGCGTTCAGAGTCAACACTACAGCTGGCATGGGTGCTGGGTGGAGCGCTAGGCGTGATGGTGTACACGGATTTGTGGGTCGGATTCACCGCGGTCAGTGCTTTGCTGATCCTGGGTCTGGCCCAAACCATTGTGAGCTTCCGCGGTGACTCATTAATTCCAGGCCTCGGAGGTAATCGTCCGGTGATGGTCGAGCAGGAGAGCACGCATCGCGACACAGCGGTAAGCCCTCAATGAGGCCCCCCGTACAGCGCTGGATAACCGTGCTGCTCGCGACCATAGTGATGCTTCTAGCCGCCGAGGCCGGGTTCGGTGCGTGGCTGCTGGTGCGTAAGCCCGGTCCGCAACGACCTGAGATTAGCGCTTATTCGCACGGGCACTTGACCCGTGTGGGACCGTACCTGTATTGTAATGTGCTCAACCTCGATGATTGTCAGACCCCGCAAGCGCAAGGCGTGTTGCCGGTGGACAAACACGATCCGGTGCAGCTATCGATTCCCGAGGCGATTGGCCGAGCACCCTGGCGACTGCTGCGAGTCTATGAAGACCCGACCGACACCACTAGCACTCTCTATCGACCCAACACACGCCTGGCGGTGACCATCCCCACCCTCGAGCCGCACCGCGGGCGGTTGACAGGGATAGTCGTGCAGTTACTCACGTTGGTGGTCGACTCCACCGGAGAAGTACACGATGTCCCGCACGCCGAATGGTCAGTTCGACTGACGTTCTGACTTTTACGCCAAGATTGCCGCCATGGTCGTGGTCGGTGCCCAATCACAGCCCTGACGGCAATTTAGGCGCAGAATAGTCACGGCCCCGGAGGACAACCTTCCACCGAAGGCCTCCAACTCTTCCCAGCCATGTGCGGTAATTCAGCCAGCTAAGTTCGGGCTCTTGTGCACGATACCGGTGGGATTGATATCGGTGTGCACGAAGTAGTAGTGCTGCTTAATCTGGACGAAGTCGACAGTATCGCCGAAATTTGGCGTATGAAACAGATCGCGATCACAAGCCCATAGCACCGGCGCCTCGCTGAGTCTGCACCTGTTGCACTTGAAATACCCGTAATAGGTGTAGTCGAAACAGGCCAGGGTGAATAAATAGCAGGACGCCGACTGTTATGAAGCTATCATCCACTAGGCATCGCTGGCTAGCAAGGCGACTGTTCACGCAGTCCAGCACGGCGAACAGCCAAAGGCCGCTTCGTAAGCCTGTTGCGAGCCGGCAAAGCCGCGACGGCACGCCCTAATTGTTTATTTCGATTTAAATTCTTTTACTTACCTCGTCGATTTCGGCTCGTAGGCGATCGGGACGTAGCTGGGGTGCGCTGTTGCGGCGGTAAGCGGTCCACTCCGTGGAGAAATCCAGAGTCATCTAAGCGAAATCGTTAGTGACCACCGCGCCGGTGGGGATGTCGACGGTCGCTGGCATCGAGATGCCTTTAGAACAACCGAGGCAGCGCTTGCAGTAGGTACATCCTGCAACCGAGGATTTTAAGCACTGGATCGATCCCGCCCGGATCGAGATCAAATGTCCAGTTGCGCTAATCATGAATTGATCAGCAAAATCCAATAGAAAGAACTCTTTACAGGGCCTGTAGCCGCCACGCAATAATTGTGCAGTTAGCCTAAGGAGGCTAAGGGTAAGCACACGCGACATCAAGCTGGCACCGGCCGCTACTCTACTGGATAGCCATCACGTCCGTCAGCGGTGATGCAGGTGGTGAGGTAACTGGTGTAGCCGGTGAATTTTCCCGTCCCGGCACCATAGGCAGCCATGTCGCCAATGTTGCCCCGATGGACACGCCTGTTGAAACGTTTCAGCACAATGCAGGTCACGTAACGAACACCGCTTAAGCACCTTCGAACCATCCGACGAATCCTGGTACAATTGGTGCATATAAATGAACAGCTACCTGGTTAGAACACTACCCCTGTCGGGCGATGTCACCGTCGAGCACTCGGTTGAGACGCAACCACACCTGCGTCGGATCTTGTCAGCCATCATATCCAGTTGATCGCATTCGAAAGCGCGATCGGCATCCATAGCCCAGTGCCCGCTAACTGATCAATCGTCCCCCTCCTCCAGCCACGTGTAGCAGCCCTACAACACGGCACCTGTCAGTCGAACATCGCTGCTGTCAGTATTAGTCAGCAGCGTGTGGAAGAGTTCCTCCGCTCGGACAGTAGTTGTATAGCAATATATTTCAACCAGCTCGTATGCCTGTTGACTGACGATCGAATCGCCCAACACGAGAGCCTCAGCACGTACATACATTACCGACACGTCGAACAGTTCGGCACCAATATCGACGATGCGCCCAAGAAATCCCTGCCTGTCTTCCAGGCTGGCCTGCTAATGCGTCATCTCGTGTAGAAAGTGTTGTGGACCAGCTTATGTGTGGAACGTTCGACATACCGCAAGTGAAAAGCTAGGCGGCCAAACTCGTTATACGAGCTGGGTAATTTTCTGCTAAAGACCATTTTGACAATCATTTTACGTAGAATTCTCTCGCACCAACCGCAGCCACAACCTTTCAGGTAACTTGACGTTACGTTTCATCAGTGCACCTGCAGCAGTGGAATGAGCATCGATCACCTCCCGAGCGATGCGCAGCCACATGATTTCGCTCGATCATTCGAAGATGCCGTTGATCCGCAGGTAACGTAGTATCTGCTCGGCAAAAACCGCACGCCCGCCGCGAAAGACTCCACGGTCTCGTAATCCGCCCACCCCGGGTTTGGATCAACTCGTCGGCAATACGGCAGACCATCTTGCTAGACCATAATTTGGCAAGCACCACTTTGATCTGGATATCGTTACGTCCTTCGCTGGCTATCTGACCAGATAGCTCCACCACCACTTCCAGTGCACACTTAGTGGCAACAATGAATGCAATCTTGCTGGCCACCGTTTCCTATTTGCTAACTAGCTTGCATCATTGCACGCACTCATCGAACGATTCGCGTGCGATCTTCAGTGACCATTTCGACGACCCGGTCACCATCGCTGGTATCGCCAATCGCCCAGCGTTGAGAGTAATCAACGCGATCTTTAGGCCGTCACCTTCTCACTCGATTAAGTTTTCAGCGGAGACTCGAACACGAGGGAACCTGGTCAAGCCGTTTTCGATGCCCTGTAGCCCTATGAACATGTTGCACCGCTCCACGGTAATCACCGACAAATCGGACTCGACCACGAAGACGCTGATTCCCCTCAATCCCCTTCGCTGTAAAACACCCGGGCCATGACCATCAGAAATTCGGAGACCACACCATTGGTGGTCCATAACTACATACCTTCGAGTTCACAGGCTTGCCTATCCTCGACCAGGATAGCCGTCGAGGGTAGGCAAGCCGGATCGGAACCCGCATCCGGTTCGATTAACAGAAACGCCGATGCGGGGCCAGAGGCACACCGCGGCAAGAACTTTCCGCTTCTAGTATGGGATCCCGGCAAGCTTGAGTGGTTAGGATACTCCGATTCGACTGATGAGCCGATAGCAACGCGCCGAGACTAGGATGAACGCTGGTAACCAGCATCGAAGCACAATTATAGGCAGCTTGTGACATTCCTTAGACCGCCATACCCTGTCAGTATTTTCCATACCGAAGCAACCCAGTTCAGCAAAGCCTTGCACGTATGCATCAGAAATCTGGATACCGCGCTCGATGACACTCCCGTCGACGGTGACAAGAACTTCCTCCAGCTGTTCGAGAAACACGGCCAAGCCCGCCTGTTCGACATCAGAGGGCTTAGGAAATAGGCGCATAGACTACACCAAGTAACCGCTCCTTGGTGAAGGACAGCTTACCCCAACCGCTTTCGCGGAGATGCTTCGGCAAGGGCTCGTGCTTGCTACCCCATCACCGCCTCTTTGTTAACGACTTCGCACCGTATTTGAGTACCCAACACCCTGCCCGAATCTTACGAGACAACGATATCCAAGGATGGATACGAGTTCCACCGTAAGCCGTCAGCTGATGCACGTCATCGCCGAGCTGGGTGGATGAATCATATCGAAGCTGCGAGTCTTGAGTTGGACGGACTTAAACACTGCTGCCGACCTCAGAAATGGGCTGCTCAACTGCCAAAAGCAGTCGCAAAGAACTGCACTGCGGCCTCGGCGATCTCGGTGTGGATTGCGAGGCGGTCCACACTCGGAGCGTCGATGAACACTTCGGGAAACTCATAGCGTTCCCTGGTTGCATTCATTTCCTGGTTGCACTCATCGCCGAAAATCTCGTGGTCGACAGTGCTGGATAGTATGTTGAACTTGGCACTAGGAAATTGGCGGCTGCAAATTCCGCATTCTCCTTGACCGGTGTCTGAGTGCCATGAGCTCTGACAATGAGACAGCTGGGCACCCTCAACTGATGCAGGCCAGCCTCATCCATACCGAAGTCTTGGAGGACGCCGGAGGCCATCGCTAGAACTGCTTTGATTCGTGGGTAAGCGATGTCAAGAGCGGGGGCAACGTCCAGTGATAGCTGGTCGTGAATATCCGCCGGGATCGCCAGATTGTTTTTGAAGCCTTGTTGGAAGGTCAGGAATTTCTCGGTGTTGACCTTGCGCACCGCCAATCCATAATGACATGAATACCCATGCGAGTGTCCGGTTACCCTAATCCGTTTTGAGATCCTCCAATGGACTCCAAAACGAGTTGTCAACAAATAAATTCGCGGTCAAGGTCAAATGCTTTGGCCACTGCCACAGCTTGCTGGTGAGGTACTCGATGCTGGAGTCGTAGATGTTGGCGCAGTAATGGTTGATTGCGGCCACGACATACCCACGGCTGGCCAGTGTCTGAGCAAACCACGCATACTGCAACCCGTTACATCGCGGTCATGCGAGAACAAGAATCAGCGGACACCAGTGACCGTCTAACACCGGCAGCAACTCACCGTAGAAGCCCAGGTTGGTGAAAACGGCCTTTGGGAACGGCTTGTCCGAGGGACCTGGTACCTGAACAGGGTAAAAGACGTTCAGTGGGAGGTGGCGCGCATCCACTTTGGGGTTGCTGTCGTTGATAAAGTTGACCTGTCGCAAGCCGACCTGGTACGTGGGCATCGGGATCGACGCCACCAGGGTGTTTTCGGTGCACTAGATCAGGGGTCTCAGAACAGGAAGTTCGCCACGATGCGAACAACGACGTCACGCAGAGCGGTCTTGAAGCGAATCAGCCTAGTCAGACCGACTAGGAGTCGAGCTCGCGTGCCACCGCCTTGACAACCTCGGATACCCGCCTGGCCGTCTTGCGGTCCGGGTAGCGGCCTTTACGCAACTCGGGCTGCACCGTGCTCTCCAGCAAAGTAATCATGTCTTCGACCATGCCGTGTAGCTCATCCGGACTGTGCCTGTGCTCGGCCAGCGCGTCGCGGCGCGCCTGGCGAACTAGGCTCGGCGGCGGATCAATCAGCTTGAGACTCAATGCCTGCGGCCCGCGTCGGCCAGAAGCCACGCCGAATTCCACTCGTTGCCCGGCTTTGAGCCCTTCGACACCCGCGGGCAATGCCGACGAGCGGACGTAGACATCTTCGCCATCCTCCTGCGAAAGGAAGCCAAACCCTTTATCGGCGTCGTACCACTTCACCTTGCCGGTCGGCACTGGTCTCACCTGCTATCACTAAGATGGACAAAAGAATAAGCGTCCCGCCTACGCGGGCGAGACGCGATGTTGGTTCCTGGATTCTACTCGGACGGTTGCCAGCGAAGCACCCAGATCAGTCGTTACTCGGTAGGGTGGTATTATTACCTGGAGAAGATATGCGACTGATGTTGAACGCCATATGGCTAGTTTTCGGCGACCTTTGGCCGACTCTCGGCTATCAACATTGCGGCAGTTATCAGCTTCTTGTTTAATCGTCACCACTTCCTTCAACTTCGCAGCCCTGCTCATCCCGTCATACGCGTTGTGGCCATTAGGCCGGACAATCATCGACAAGCCCAGTGCCAGAACGGGCGCTCTCGTCGGCAACGTCATGTGGATACTGCTGTTCGGGGTATGGCTCGACTATCGAGCACCTGGTCAGTGTCGCAACGATAGCAGTCACAATCATCGGAGTTCCGCTGACACTGGCCAACCTCAAATTCATCTCAACTTCGTTGGTTTAGCTAAACAAAGACATCGCCAAAATCGGCTCGTCAACTCGATTCCAGCGGGTAACCGTATGACGCTGACCACTTTAGGAGTGCCGGCAATACCTGACCACATGCCGAACCAGATGAACAACCACACCGCCACTCGGAACGTACCGACCGATTGCCTTCTAGTGGACACATTCGGCAGGTTAGCCACCGAACCCGCGGGTATCGCTGACTGACCGCTGCAACCTACGCTGCGCCTAATTGCATGCTAGCAGCAGGTCTGGATCAACTGCCGGACCAGCAGCTGCGGCGGCCCGACGAACTCACCAGGCTCATGGGCATCGCGGTCATCCAGGCGCGACGTTACCAGCGTGCAGTTCACCGGTGGTGAGCCACTCTTGTCCCGCTACCTATAAAGAGATGGTCGCAGCGACAACCAGTCTGCACCGCCGACCGGCGGTCTCATTAACTACCAACAGTGTTAGGACTGGCCTGGCGGGCTGCCCACTCTGGCTGACGCAGACCTGAACTAAGTCAACGTGTCGATGCACAGCGTGGGCCACGCCCGCTTTGCGGCCACCACCCGTCGAGACCGACTTACTGACGTGGTGACCGCCTTGGCTGCCGCCAAGCAGACAGGTTGCGTGCCGGTCAAGGTGAAAGCCGTGCTGGACCCTACAAACAGGCACGAAAATGTCGTCAAGTTGTTGCAATTCTGCCTGGATCAAAGCGATGCAGTTACAGCTCATCAAGCAGATGATGGTATGCCCTAAGTAACACTGACAGTAGGAGGCTGTACTGACACCGGCGACGTTCTAGCGACACTAACAACCTCACTTCCGGTTGCGATAGGACCTAGCGCCGCACGGCCCGCCTACAACCGAATTCTAACTTAATCAATATCTATTGTGCCATGCCGCCGGGGAAGTTCGGCGTCATTGCCTCGGCATCGAACGCCTTATGCACGAGCTGTGACCGCACCCGGTTGACGGTCGACGGCCAAATCCGTAGCTGTCTGTTTTCAAGTGATGAAGACCAACCTAACACGTCCTGCTGCGCAGCAACGCGGACGACAAGACCATCGAAACAGCGTGGCGCATCGCCTTGAGGGCAAGTCCGCTGGCCCTGGCATCAACGAAACCCAACCTTTGTCCAGCCCAACCGCCCAAGGGGCGCGAACAGCAGCTAAAGTACCCGACCAAATCGGTCGGAATTCGGGTCAAGGTACGCTATTTAGCCGCCACGCAGGTGGTTGCTGGCGCCGAATTGGAGACTGATGACATTGTGACCGGGAGTGACGTTGTGACCGGGAGCCACAGCCGCCGAGTTGGTAGAGACCCGTGCGGTGCGGGGTGTGTGGCTCGCCATAGTATTTGAGCTGATGCTCCTATCTGCGCGACAGCATCGTTGTTCACGACCAAGCCATGGCACTGTATTCCGGTGACACGATCGACGTCTTGCCACCTTTTGCGGGTGTATAGGGCTGTGATGTTCAGCACATAACGGAACGACAACGACACGGACACGGACCGATATCGAGTGCTTGTGAACTGCGTAAACATGGTCAGTTCTTGGAATTTTGTCGCATTACGACACGCGAAACACAAAGCTCCTCAACACGTGACGATAGCGCCTGCAACCGTTACCTTCTCCGAAGGCTCGCCAAATTGGCTAGTGGCGGTCCTCCCCCCCTACAGCGTCGAGCTCCATCCAGTAGGCGGGGGACGCCAAGCGGTGGATGGAGACGGAGGACTTGCTAGATACGCCGAAATCGGACCAGGGCCGTATACGGCCCTTTGGGATGAAGCCGGCGTCATCTCTTTGACGAGTACAGCGCCGGCCGGGTGGCTTTATCTAAATCTAACCCGAATCCGACAGCTGACTCCGTAGGCGCGTATCGAGAGGAATACCTGGCGCATGAGTGGACGTCACCATAAGCCCACTACATCAAACATCAGCTTCGCGAAAATCGCCCTTACCGGGGCGGTGCTAGGCGGCGGTACCATCGCCCTTGCCGGCCAGGCAAGTGCGGCCACCGACGGTGAATGGGATCAAGTAGCCCGTTGCGAGTCAGGTGGAAACTGGGCTATCAACACCGGCAACGGATACCTCGGTGGCCTGCAGTTCTCGCAAGGTACCTGGACATCGCATGGCGGCGGCGAGTACGCTCCATCGGCCCAGCTGGCCACCAGAGAACAGCAGATCGCTGTCGCTGAACGCGTGCTGGCGACCCAGGGTCGCAGCGCCTGGCCTGCCTGCGGTCACGGATTATCGGGCCCGACCCCGCGGGAGGTCCTTCCCGCCGGGATGAACACGCCCGGGATCAACGGTGCGCCAGCCGACGCCTTCCCCCCGGCACCATCCGCTGACACGCCTCCCCCACTTCCTCTACCCGCAGACACCCTCCCGTTTACCCTGTTCCCGCCACCAGCCGACGCCTTCCCCCCGGCACCATCCGCTGACACGCCTCCCCCACTTCCTCTACCCGCGCAACCGCAGCAGACCTCGAGCGTCGGCTATACACAGAAACTATGGCAAGCGATCCGGACCGAAGACGTGCACGGAAACGATGCGCTCGACACACTCGCCCAATCGTTCCTCCTTAGTTGACGCCCTGCGTCGCAGGCAGGTCTTGATGTGGCCAGCTTCGGTCAGGCCGAACTCGCCGATTGGTCAGTGCCGTCATCGAAGAGCTGATACCCTCCACGTCGGCAACCGTGCCTCAATGGTATTGACCAGAGGGACGCAGGTGTTGAATGCCACCTGTCGATGATCTGCTTAGACCGCGGCCACCAAGGCGGCCTCGCCGCTCTGCAGCACACCGATCCTGGTGGCTGACTGCGACCACATGCACCTCGTTGGGCTGCTCAGCTACTTCAATCACCACGTCGGTGAACACCTGAGCAGCCAACGGATGTGCGGAATACTCCTGCCGCAACACTCGACGTCGATCGTCATGGTCACAGATCATTCCAACGAAACCGACGACAGTTCCGGCCGATTGATAACTCACCAAATCCTCGTGCTCGGCCAGTGAGATCGGCTGCTCGTTGAACAGAACTAGTGTCATCGTTGGTGATCTCCTCTGGCGAGCTGATCGAACGCGTGTTCTAGAACATTAACGATGTATCGTGAGACCGTCACGCACCACGCTGAGCAAACCGGGCAAATTTACGATTAAGATCCGGCTGGCCACACTGCACAGCCCACGAAGTAGTACCGACGTCGGTACGTTTGGTAACCCGCTCCGACGTATAGCATCGGCAAGCCCGGGGATCTTTTAGTTCAGCACCGCCACAGTCTGGCTGGGGATGCTAGACTATACGAGATGCTGGTGTCACCGGAGGTGATGTTAACACCGGCGTGCGCATCGACCGCGTACCGCAACGCTTCACTAACCGGGTTCCCGTCGGCAACCACCTCCGGCTGCACAGGCAGGAAAAACCCAAGCTGTCCAAGATACTCCAGGATGATTTAGCCCACATCCATCGTCAAACATACCAGACAACGCACGGGTAGCAGCAATGATGATTAACGCGGAACGACCGCCTGTCACCATGCCCAAGCTCCTCTTCTACCACCCTCCTGGCGAAACACGCGAGTGTAGTCGACGCGGGCGACCGGGTTAACCGCTTTGATCATGTCTATAGAGAGTTAGCCGGACCACGCTGACAGTGGTCAGCGCCTCCATCTCCACTACCGGTGCGGTCGGTGCTGTTCAGTGTAGCGGTGATCTCGATATCCGATTCGCCGACGGTGAAGTCCACGTCGACACTGGTGAGGGCAAACTAATGAGATAGCAGGACCAAGTCGCTGGTGCATTTGACCGCCAGAATGCCCACTACCCGTGCGGCAGCCAACGCACCACCTTTGGGCAGGCTCCCTGGTCGAGATCAGCGTTACCAACGTGTGCTGAGGGATGCAAGGCTCCCGCAGCAACGGCGGTACGCTTGATGATGACCTTTTCGGTGCCATCGATTATATGCTCTGCCCCCTGCTCATCTAGATGCGACAACGGGCCCGAACGGGATTCTCCCGATCCGCATGTCACAGCAGGCCTAGGCACCCCATAGGCCCTAGCCATCTCGGTGGCTCTACCGGTTGATGACGGTGACCGGATGCACGTAGGGCAAGTCGTCGGCGGGCAGCGGAAACACCACCTCACCGAAGGGCGATAACGCGCCTGTGCAGTCGGTCACCAGTTCGCTTACCGCGTGGCCGTCTGGATCAATCGTCGGCCAGCCATTGTCCACGTATCTGTTTTTGCGTACTTTACTCTTAGCAATATCAATCACAACATACATTCTTACAGGTCTTATACCTGTACGTGACGCTACGCACCGCTGCTGTGGGCTCATGCCCGCCCGCTGATTCGGGCAAGCCTTGCATCGCGCCCAGCTGCCTTACGCTAATCAGCAATGACCGACAACACCCCGGATATCCCGCTGGGGTCCTAGCTAGCCGACTTGCCCGACGAGCGACTGATCCAGCTGCTGGAGTTACGGCCCGACCTGGCTCAACCGCCACCCGGCAGTATCGCGGCACTGGCTGAGCGGGCACAGGCCCGCCAGTCAATCAAGGCTGCCACCGACGAGCTCGACTTCTTACAAATCGTGGTGATCGATGCACTGCTAGTGCTGCAGGCCGATAGCAGGCCAGTACCGACCACCAAACTGCAGGCACTGATCGGCGACCGCGCTCCCCAGGCCGATGTGGTCAGCGCGCTAGACTGCCTTCGACAACGCGCTCTGGCCTGGGGCGAGACAACGGTCCGGATAGCCGCCAACTCCGCTACGGCATTGCTATGGCATCCGGGGCAAGTCACGCTCGAGGACGTTTCGCGCACCAGCGAACAGATCGCCGAGCTGATAGCCGGACTCAACCAAGCGCAGCTGGACGTGCTACAGAAATTGCTCGAAGGGGCCCCGCTGGAGCACACCCGCGACGCCATACCTGAAGCCTCACCCGATCAGCCAGTATCCCAGCTAATTAAAATAGGTCTACTACGACGGATCAATACCGAAACGGTGATTCTGCCCCGCCGCGTCGGGCAGGTGTTGCGCGGCAAGTATCCCGGTCCACGACAGCTGACGCAGCCGGATCCGGTGGTTTCGACAACCACACCCTAATGACGCCGACGCCGCGGCCGCCGGGGCGGTCATCGAGACGCTACACGAACTTGATGTCCTGCTTGAGATCCTCGGCAACGCACCGGTTTCCGAGCTACGCAACGGCGGACTAGGAGTTCGTGAAGTCAAGCGGCTGGCCAAAGCTACCGGCATCGACGAGCCGCGGCTGGGCTTGCTCCTCGAGGTCGCGGCCGCGGCTGGATTAATCGCCAGCGGCATGCCCGACTCTGAACCAACCATTGGTGACAGCCCCTATTGGGCACCGACGGTGACAGCCGACCGGTTCACCGCGATGTCGCTCGCGGAGCGTTGGTATCTGCTGGCCAGCACCTGGCTTGACTTGCCGTGCCGGCCCGCGTTGATAGGCAGCCGCGGAACCGACGCTAAACCGTATGTCGCCCTTTCAGATTCGTTGTATTCAACAGCAGCACCGCTAGATCGCCGGCTGTTGCTTGGCCTGCTCGCCGAACTACCAGCCGGAGCCGGTGTCGGCGCAGCTGAAGTGTCGGCGGCGCTGACCTGGCGGCGCCCACACTGGGCCAAGAGGCTGCAGCCCGAACCTATCGCCGACCTGTTGGCCGAAAGCCACACAATGGGCCTGGTGGGTCGCGGCGCGATCAGCATACCCGGACGCGCGCTGCTGGACGAGACCGTTGCCTCCGCTGACCTCGCGGCCACGGTCACGGCGATGACACGGGCACTGCCCAAACCGACCGACTATTTTCTCGTGCAGGCTGACCTGACGATCGTCGTACCCGGGCCGCTACAACGCGATCTCGCCAAGGAACTTGGCGCGGTGGCCACCCTAGAATCAGCCGGCGCAGCGTGCGTATACCGCATCAGCGAGCAGTCAATCCGGCATGCGTTAGACATCAGTAAAACTCGCGATTGGATGCATGCACTCTTTACAAAACATTCTAAAATGCCAGTGCCACAAGGACTTATATATCTCATTAATGATGTTGCGCGTCGACATGGCCAACTCCGGGTTGGCATGGCCGCATCGTTTATCCGGTGCGAGGACCCGGCGCTGCTGGCCCAAGCTGTGACGGCCGCAGAAGAGCTGCAGCTAAGGGCCCTGGCTCCCACAGTGGCGATATCTCCCGCCCCATCGTCAAAGTCCTCGTTGCATTGCGGGCCGCAGGGTTCGCTCCAGCCGCCGAAGACTCCTCCGGCTCCGTCGTTGACATCCGACCTCGCGGAGCACGGTTACTCACACCACAGCATCGATGGCTATACCACTCACCGCAGCACCCAAGCACTGAAACCCTAAACGCGGTCATCGCAGTGCTACGTAACGTGACCGCTACACCGTTTAGCAATATCCGCATCGACCCTGCCGTCACCATGTCGCTGTTGCAACGCGCCACGAGAGAACAGATCACGCTAAGGATCGGCTATCGCGAAGCTGCCGGCGTGACCACCCAGCAGGTGATATTGCCAATCGCCATACGGGGCAATCAGCTGATGGCCTTCGATTCGGAGCCCGGGCGGCTACGCGATTTTGCCATCCACCACATCACGTCAATGATGTCGCCCGACGACCAATAATGGAATCCCATGACCGCCAGCGATGAAAAGGAGCGGTACTAGTGACCGACGGGCCGTTGATAGTGCAGTCCTATAAAACAGTGCTGCTCGAAGTGGGCCATGAGCTGGCCAATGTTGCACGTGCCGCTATAGGGCCGTTCGCCGAGCTGGAACGCGCACCCGAACACGTGCACACCTACCGCATCACACCGTTGGCGTTGTGGAACGCCCGAGCCGCAGGCCATGACGCTGAGCAAGTTGTCGACGCATTGATCAGTCACTCCCGCTACGCGGTGCCGCAGCCGCTGCTGGTCGACATCGTCGACACTATAGCCCGCTATGGGCGGCTGCAGCTGGTCAAGAATCCTGCCCACGGCCTGACATCGGTAAGCCTGGATCGCACAGTGCTTGAGGAGGTATTGCGTAACAAGAAAATCGCACCGATGCTGGGATCCCGGATTGACGACGAAACCGTCATCGTCCATCCCAGCGAACGCGGCCGAATCAAACAACTTTTACTCAAGATTGGTTGGCCTGCAGAAGATCTCGCTGGTTACTTCGACGGTGAGACATACCCAATCAGCTTGCAGCAAGACGGTTGGCAGCTGCGCGACTACCAGCAGCTGGCCGCTGACTCGTTCTGGTCTGGCGGCTCCGGAGTGGTGGCGCTGCCGTGCGGCGCCGGCAAAACGCTGGTGGGGGCGGCCGCGATGGCGAAAGCCGGAACGACGACGCTGATCCTGGTCACCAACATCGTAGCTGCGCGACAGTGGAAAAACGAGCTGGTCGCGCGCACTTCGTTGACTGAAGGCGAAATTGGTGAGTACTCCGGAGAACGCAAGGAAATCCGACCAGTGATCATATCAACTTACCAGATGATCACCCGCCGTACCAAGGGCAAGTACCGGCATCTGGAACTGTTCGGCAGCCGAGACTGGGGTTAATCATCTACAACGAAGTGCACCTGTTGCCGGCACCAGTGTTCCGGATGACCGCCGACCTGCAATCCAAGCGACGACTGGGTCTGACCGCCACGTTGATTCGCGAAGACTGTCGCGAGGGTGACGTGTTTTCCTTGATCGGCCCGAAACGCTATGACACGCTGTGGAAAGAGATTGAGGCGCAGGGCTGGATCGCGCCAGCGGAGTGCGTTGAAGTTCGGGTAACGTTGACCGACAACGAGAAAATGGCCTATGCCACCGCCGAACCCAAAGAGCGCTACCGTGTTTGCGCGACGGCGCAATCGAAGATTGCAGTGGTCAAGTCGGTGCTGGGTCGCCACCCCGGCGAGCAAACCCTCGTGATCGGTGCCTACTTGGATTAGCTCGACGAGCTTGGCGTCGAGCTCAACGCTCCGGTCATTCAGGGGGGCAACAAGAACCAAACAACGCGAAGCGCTGTTCGACGCGTTCCGTCACGGTGCATTCTCAACACTGGTGGTGTCCAAGGTCGCCAACTTTTCCATCGACTTTCCAGAACTAACTGTGGCAGTACAAGTTTCGGGAACTTTTGGCTCACGTCAAGAGGAGGCGCAGCGTCTGGGCCGGTTGCTGCGGCCCAAGGCCGACGACAATGGAGCCATCTTTTACACAGTGGTCGCCCGCGACAGCCTGGACGCCGAGTACGCAGCACACCGGCAGCGATTCCTAGCCGAGCAGGGCTACCGCTACATTATCCACGACACCGACGACCTACTGGGACCGGCGATCTAGACCGACAGGATGGTCGTTGACGAAGCCCTCAGCGCACCATACACACACTTGACCCAGACCAACACGCAAGTTGTCGAATACCTGATGTTCGCCCGCCTCGCAACTGAATAATCGGCTCGCGCGTCTGTCGCAGCCTTAGTGCTCCGATCAAATCGCCGTTTGCAATCAACCCGTCATCAGTGTTGATCAGAATCGATCCGTGGATCTAAGTGGCGTCGTCAGCCATCAGTTTTTCTTGCTCGCCGTCAGCGCACAGGCCCATCTCGGCCATGTGGATGACCTAAGCACAGGCATCGATGTCCTGCAGCTAGGACGAGGCCGATGTCCTCGGGTCCGATACCTGCGGATTCGTAAACGACTTTGGCCACGTACACCACCGGCGAGGCATCTTCCGCGAACGGAGCAAAGGCAGCATACACGTTGTAAGCGCCGTATAGCCGAGGCACGCAGTCATGGCGACAACACCCTCGTCGGACACACAGAACATGCATTGCGTGAATCAACAACATAGCACAGTTGAGTTTGATGATCTCGTCCTCAATCATCGGCTTGCGAAGGAATGTATTCGGGTTAAGTGCACCGTTACGGTAGTTTTTAGCGGCGATTTTGTTCAGCATGGTCTGAGAGATGTCGTGGTCGTGTAAGTATTTGTTCTCCTTCATTCCGAAAAACTTGGTGGTGACGAACTGTCCGCTCTGCCCGTACCATTGTGGCAACGTCAACTTAGCTGAATAGTCAGTGAAGGCGCCGCGGAGACGCTCGTCCAGGCCAACGGCAATACCGAATCGTGTCAACGGCCTGTTGAATGACGCTGGCTGCCGTGGCACAGGCGTTAAACACGTTGGTGAACGGGATACTGGCCAGCCCGACCAGACGCGTCACCGTATCGAGGTTGGACACTTCGTGGCTGCAGTCTAAGCCGAATTGCATGTCTTTCCAATTGCACCCAACGTCCGTCAGCGCGGATTGGATAACCTCGTAACCCATCTGCAATTGCGGTCTGGTCGAACCTGTCAAAGGGATACAGGCTCACGCCAACGATGGCTATACATTAGTCAGCACTGGCCATCTCCGACTCCTACCGATGTAACCGTGTACGTAAGGGGCTTGTTACCGAATCTTGATTCGGTGGTAGGTGGTGGCACCACAGTCACCGCATTAACCGCCGACTAGCTGTGGGTTCTCGGCAGGCCAGGACGAGCTTTCGAAGACGAATACCTTCTGCATCGAGGAATCCCCAGGATCGTCCAAAGTCCACAGCACAATAACGCTACTCGCTGAAAAGTGTAGAAGTGCCCGACTAGGTGGAAATTACGTTCTAACTGCCGTAACGATGCGGAACATCGACCAATAGGCGAGCCGCCGAAGAGGTACCACTCGCGATATCGCTTTCCCAGATCATGTAGTGCTCCCCGCACGGTACCCATGCACCGCGCGAAGCTGATGAGGCAACCGCACGAAGACAGTTATTTTGAGATAACAATCTCAACCTTAGGAGGCTATCGTACCGGTGACAATGCTACTCGAACTTGAATTCAAAACGGAAGTGGTGTAGGCGGCTCACGGCATCATGGGTCGGGCGCTACAGGACACCCGAGCATTCGACGGCAATCTCCACACTGACGTACTCGTCGATCAGGACGACGAAGCGCCACTGGATCATCTACGAACTCTGGGACACGATCGAACACTACAAGTGCCTACCGCAGATTTCGTGCCCGCGAAGGTCGATTGACGGAGCTGCCTTCGTTGCCAACTGTGCCTCCGATCAAAGCGAAATACATCACGACCGATATCTAACTCAACGCAGGAATCAATTAGCAAAAGAGCTCAAGTTCAACACCAGCTTCATTGTACCCAGTCGGCCGCACCTTTGGCTTCGGGACGACGGTGGAGACGTAAGAGCAGGCCCTTGGGCTTAAGTGTCATAACCTGGAGTTGGTAACTAGGTTGTGGTTTCACGGTGAATTTATGCACTATCGCAGCCAACGCCAACACCATTTCGTGGAGAGCGAATTAGCGGCCGATGCAGGCCCGGGTCCCGGTACCAACGGGCTTATAAGTGTAAGCAGATAGCTTGGTAGATTTTCAGGCAAAAACGGTCGGGGTTGAATTCGTTAGCATTTTCCCAGTTTCAGTAGCAGTGAGTGATCGTAAGCAGGATAAAAATTCAATCACTTGCGCACACAAGGTGTTTGCTGTTTCCGAGGATGGTGTCGCGACAGGCTTTACGTAGTTAGTCGGGCGTTACCGGCCACAGGTACAGGATTTTATCGATGACGCGGAGTGGGTAGCGCAGCTTGGCGACGTCACCTAATGAAACGATATATTGGGATGCTGCGGTCGGACCGGCATTGGTCGACTTCGCAGTGAGCTTAGGCAGCGATGCCGGGGTTTGCGGACAGATAACGCAGGGCGAATGCGATGGTGTTGGCCAAGGTCTCGCTGCCGGCAACCAGCAGCGTAAAGATAGAGTTGATGACGTTGTCGGTGTCGAGCTGATCGTCGGTATCGGAACCGATGCTGTGCAACATGATGTCGAGCATGTCGTCGTGAGGACCTGCTATCGCAGTTACGGCGGCGAGTGTCGACAATGTCGCAGACATACCAGCAGATGTAGGTGTTATCTACGACATCCTGTTGTTTCTGTTTTGTCCAAAGAGTTTGGTATAGATACGGTATGGCGTCGGTGCGGGCGGTGAGCCTGAAGTAGGAAAGTTCACAGATAACAACGACGATAAACACGTTGTCGCTGGGGTCACTGAGCGTACTGAACTAGTAGCCCGATCCGGCTCGAACGATGATTGCGATGTTGCGCCAATTAGCATAGGCAAGGATACCGATTCAAGATTAGTCGGCGTTATAAGCGCGCCAAACTTCGATGAGTTCGCCGACCGTAACAGTTATGCTACAATAGAAAAATCATCATGACTTTTTTGGTAAAGTCCGGCATTAAAATCATTAAAATTAGTGTACGCCTTGCGCCAGTTGGGCTCATGCTTATAAGCGGTGAACAGCCCATCGCTCATCAAGAAGCGCAGTTTGCGCATCACGTGTCCGATGTACTTGTCTCACACGGTTTCATCGTTGACCTCGTCAATCAGTTCGGGATTGGCCAGCGCTATTAGCTACATACCAAAGATGCGTTGCTCGCTGATTCCACTGTCCAGCTTGTCGAACTCGACACTAGAATCCCTGAGCGAGTTTGGCGAAGTCGGTCATGAAGAAACCACCAAGGAAAGGCAATCGAAAACAAGAATGAGAAATCGGTATGGCAATAATCAAAGTAATACTGAAGAGCTCACTTTCATGTCAGAGCCAGATACTGTGATACGCTCAACTGTAGCGTAAGCAGCCCGCTACTACTTCGCCAACTTTAATAGTTCGGTTACTCCTTTCTCAAGGCTAGATGCACGCGACCCCCAGATCAGCGCTACCTCACGTAGTTGAGACGTGACGTCGACCATCTTGGCTCTGACAATCTGAGTCGGGTGGAAAATCTCGATCGCGACGTTGCGTTCGCGAGCAGGCACAATGCTAGCTTTTCCTAGGAAACTAACCAAATGGTGTCAGAACATTTCGCGACAAAAGGGACGCAGTTGCAAGATGGTGTCACGGATTTCGACGACAATGCAGTGTAGTTGCAACGTGGTTTTGAGGTGTTGATGATCGTCAAAGTCGAAAACACATTCTGGGAACGTGATTTTCATGCTCTGCCACAACAGCTGCAACTTACGCCAGCTGCGGCTGATTAGATCCAAGCTAAACCCGCCGAGTAGCTTCATCAGGCACGGCACAGCACTAAATCATGCAGATGCCGAACACCGTCCAGAAATTAGTGGACCTGTAATACCGAAGCCTGTAATCAGCCGTGCTCGTCTAGCCAAGCTGGTCAGAAATATACTGTAGGCTCACCTCTTACAGAACGGTAAGTACAAGAATTGCACTCAGCAGCAGTATACTGATGGGGATCAGACGTTCGCGGTGCTGGGTGACGGTATGCCGCTCAAGCAGATACCCTCAGAGCAAGTACACACCTAAGGACCACGGACACACATACGGAGAAGGTCTAGGCGGCTACCCGGTCCCAGCTGCCGGCGATTTCAAGAGACTCGCTGAAGGTCCGAGAGCGGATGCCACAATGTGAGGTATGTCGCGCACAAAAACAGCGCAGCCAGACGATAATAGCAGTGTCTTCGGCACCTTTCGGCCGACGACCGGTCCGTCCACAACAGGGTGAACCCAATAAATTCAGTGGCAGCCAAGCCCAACACAGCTCTAGACAGTTGCCGAACGTCCGCGGAAGCCAGGAAGAGCATATTCTCCATTAGGTGCTCATGGAGAATATGCGCCAATAGCGTCAATGCCATCAAGTTGTTGAGGTATCTACCGTAAAGATTGTTGTTTAACTATCGGTAGCGCGCGACGACAATGATGACCGTAAATATGGATCACACCGGGCAGTGTCGAGCTCATCGATAGATTGTCTGAATTATGTGCGATGGAAAAAGCATTGCGCATAATCAAGGTCTACTCGTTGGCTTCGATTGTGACGATCATAAGCATATTCGCGAACATTTCAGTGCCACACTCTTGATCGTCCACAAGGACTGTACACCTAAGCACGTTTTTACACGGTAGCAGAATCACTTTTGGATAGCAGTTTGTGAAGAATCAAGAAGTTTAGTTTTACACTGGTATCAGCCTGGCGGCCACCGACGTAACTCAACACCATATGTCCGATTTCGTGACACATAATTTTATCTATACAATAATCTACCGCCTCGGTGTGCTGAAATCATTGTCACAGATTAACCCTAAACCATAGAGGCTTTCGGTGAACGCCGAGATATCGGTAGGGATTAGCCGGATGGGCCGATCTCTTCGGTGGGTGAGGTTCTCAGTGAAGACATCTCTATTCTCGGGCACAGAAATAAACAGTATACGTGCTAGAGTGAGTAGCTCAGCACTAGGCGCTGTCATTGATGTCACCTTCCTGAGAAGGGGTTATCGGAGACAATTGCTCAAGCTGACGCACATGATCAGCCATTGTTGTCAAGCGGTTGAGAGACTGAGAAATTAAGCCAAATACACACACTGCCAGATCACGTGCTCCAGGTCACATCGCGCTTGGATAGCGCTTAGACGAGGTTGGATTGGACGTCGGTGTGGGGATCGAGACCAGAGTCTACAAGGAGAGGATGGGACAACGCTGATGAATTCAACAGTCGCCCGTAGATGTTGGACGGTCGGGTTGTTTTTGACCCCGATACGGGGTTACCACGTGTAAGCCGAGCTGATCGACACCCCGGCCTTTTGGTGTTGTTGATGGCCTCGGCCACGTTGGACAGCGGAGTTCCGCATGATCTTGAAGAGTTTGTCGAACTTCACCGACAATTCAAATTCTCCCGAGGAGCTATCTGACTCAACCGCGCTGGTCAATATACCCTAGTTGCATATGTGGTATCGCGGTATGTGCCGAAGTTGCTACACGACCTCGGGGATCGAGATATTATATTTATTTTAGTAGCATGTTGCAACATCGAAAATTTACTTATATCAATACAATACGACTCTCGCAACCTTCCCGAACAGCCTCAACCCAGCCCATGGTCACAGCGTTGCGGTCTCGGTATCCAAACGAATCGCGGCTCGTCAGCCTTATGTCGCAGCCAACACGCCAGCCTTCCTGGTTACCAGTCACAGCATCTAAAGAACGTTTGGCATCAATGACAACGCGTTCGCATCCTGGGTCGCGCCCGAAGGTGACGAGCGGGGCTACAAACTTTCCGACCCGAGTACTACCTGTACCAGGTTAGCTCTATCGGACTTGGTCTATGGGGCGCTCAGTGCTTATGTACTCGTCAACAACCCCGTGATCAAACTCAACCTCCACGCTGGCGGTGCCGGATATCTCGCGCGATTCAATAATGCCGCTAGCCGCCAGTAGTTGCTGAGCCTAACCAAAGTAGACCACGGAATCGACTAGCCACCAAAAGATCTTACCCCCAATGAGGAAGCACACTTTCACCTGCAATAAGTTTGGGGTAGCGCCAACGCATTACTCGATGACTTATTGGCATTTGCGCGCAACAGATTCGATTTAGAGTTCTAGGCTGCAGTCATCATCGACGTTGCGAGTTTGGTTGAGGAGGTTAGTCGCATTTGCCCAGTTCAACGTCTACCCAGGACACGCTTAACGATTCATAAGCGTACATCGGGGAAACCACAGACAACAGTGTTGCAGCCCACTACATGCACCCACCGCGTGAGTAGACTCAAGCGAGCGTCGGCTTCGGCCCGGATGCTAGCTTGCTGAGCCGGTCACCCCACGCCAGCACCTTGTCAACAAGGCCAAGGTCAGCCCAGTGCCGGCCAGCTCGGCCAACGCTAGCACGGGGCCCTCATGTTGCCAGTAGTGGAAATCGAAATAGCCCTGCAGGAACTGGCGAGTATCAGTGTAGCCAAGGTTTTCCTGGTTGGTAACAAATTGCTCGCCCTCGTCGATCAACGGTACCAGAATGCTGCACACCAGGTTGTCTCGTTAAAGGAAATGGTGACATAACGCAGATTTTAAGGATCCCCAGCTTGTCGGCGATGTTTTGCAGGCTGGTGTGCTGCACGTCTTGCTGAAGAAACAAATACCGAGCGACCTTCTTGGATGCACTGGCGGGTTCTTGACCGCGGACTACCCACTCAACGAGCTTAATTTACTTACCGATAGGTAAGCACCCACGTTACTTACCGAACGCTAGGTAAGTTAGTAGCGCGTCATGCGGATTCTGATCGCCGGAGCCAGCATCTCTGGTCTTGTGCTAGCGTACTGGCTCACCCGGTACGGATTCGAGATCACCGTTATCGAATGCGTGCCGGCATTGCGAAAGACGGGTGGTCACACCGTTGACCTATTCCGACCGTCGATGGAAATTTCGGCGAAGATAGGCGTGCTGTCGCGGATCAAGGCGCTAACCACCGGAACGAACGCTGCGACGATTTACCGTGAGAACATACACCAGCCGGTCCGCATCGATATCACCAAAGCCATTGACGCCGTAGCCGATCAGTACATGGAAATCCTGTACAACGATTTTAACAAAGCTTACTACGCCGCCGGCCGCGACCACGTCGACTACCTATTCGATAACTCGACCGCGGCAATCTCCCCGACGACAAAGTGATCTTCGAGCGCGCGGCGCCACGCAAGTTGGACCTCATGGTAGGCGCCGACGGATTGTACTCAAACGTTCAGCACCTGGCTTTCGGTGAGTACGCCGAGAATACACAGTTCCTGCAGGTACTTGGCGGTGGAGTCGATGCCAAAAACGCTTGTTCACGAAGGCTAAGTAAATCAGGAACATCGGCGCTGACTGTCTGGCAGCGATCTACAATCGCGCAGCCCTCGAAGATACACGCGCGGTGTTCCTGTTCCACACCGAAAACGAACTGGAGTATCACTACCGAGCTGCCTTACGGCAGCAAAAGCTGCTGCACGCGACGTTCGCCGAGGATGCATCCGCGGTGGAAAGCTGATTGGGCGAACTCGACCACACATCCGCGTTCTACTTCGACTCGATCATCCAGTTGCAACTGGCTAGCTGGTCAAGCGAACGGGTCACGCTGGTAATGTGATATCTGAGTATTATCCGGGGCCCGCGGCAGGTGACAACACCAGTCTTTTTGGTGTTTGGCCCCTACGTATTAGTCGACCAGCTAGCGCAGACGAATAAAGGCTACACGCAAGCGTTCGCCGCCTACGAACGGCAGACGGCCGATCCTGTACGCCGCAGTCGCACCTTTACTCGCACTGTAGCCCAGGACCTCGTCCCCAACTCCGCTGCTGGAGTGTAGGAGCTGACTCACAGCGCACGACTGATCTCACTGCTGCCGACCCTACTCACCAGGACGTTAGCTGAGTTCAACGTCAAAGGGCGCGTGGCTCTATGACTCGATGCAGTTCAGAACTACAGCGCAGCAACAGTCGACTAGACCGGCGGCATTCAGCGCCGCGACGTTCAACCAGCCACAACGACATGCCAAAATAATGCACCGTAACTTTATGCTTCGACACTGGGACTGGCTGAACACGACCAGACACCAAAGTGACTATAGCAGCGACTCCGGCGGTACGAAGCGGTCGCCATACTGGGCCGCTAGCTCACGGGCTCGGACCACGAAGGCCTCCTTGCCGATACCAGCCGGGCCAGAGTAGCCAACGATGAACTGCGCGCTGCCACCGGTCCATGGCGGAAATCCGATACCCATGATGGACCCGATGTTGGCGTCAGCAGCGGACGTCAGCACGTTCTCATCGAGGCACTTCTGGGTTTCCAGCGCCTCGGCGAACAGCATTCGATCGATCATGTCCTGTAACGGCGGCTGCGATGAGCCGGATTTGAATGTCTCCCGCAACCCCGGCCACAACCCGGACCGCTTGCCGTCGACGTACTCGTAAAAGCCGGCCCCCTTTAGCCGGCCGGACCGGCCTAACTCAATCATCTTCTCCACCACGGCTTCTGCCGAGTGCGGCTCATACATGCCGCCAGCATCCTCAATACCCTTGCGGGTAGCGACTGCGATCTTGTGCATCAGCTCCAGGTTGAGCTCATCGGACAACTGCAGTGGCGGCGCCGGGTACCCGGCTTGCGACCCTGCCTGCTCGATGCTGGACGGCTCCACCCCCTCACCGAGCATTGCCAGCGCCTCGTTGACGAAGGTGCCAATCACCCGCGAAGTGAAGAAACCACGGCTGTCATTGACCACGATCGGGGTCTTACCGATAGTCAGGGTATAGTCGAAAACCCGGGCCAATGCCTCGTCGGAAGTCTTCTCGCCTCTGATGATTTCGACCAGTGGCATCTTGTCTACCGGCGAGAAGAAGTGAATCCCGATAAAGTCCTCCTGCCGCTTGACACCGGTCGCCAAACCTGTAATCGGCAATGTTGAAGTGTTGGACCCGAGGACAGCACTAGGCTCGACAATATCTTCGATCTCTTGAAACACCTTGCGCTTAAGTTCCTGGCTCTCGAATACCGCCTCAATAACAAAGTCGACACCCTTGAGATCGCCAGAGTCGGCCGTCGGAGTGATGCGTGCCAACAGGGCATCACTCTTCTTCTGCGTGGTGCGGCTCCGCTCTAACGCCTTGGCTTCCAACTCCTCCGAGTAGCCCTTACCCTTCTGTGCAACCTCCAAACTCACGTCCTTAAGCACCACATCATAGCCGGCCTTAGCCGAAACATAGGCAATGCCGGCACCCATCATGCCTGCACCCAACACACCGATCTTCTTGATCGGGGTTCTACCAATTCGCTCGGGACGCGAACCTCCACCGTTGATGTGCTGCAGATCGAAGAAGAATGCCTGGATCATGTTCTTGGCGACCTGGCCGGTGACCAGCGAAACGAAATAGCGACTCTCAATGCGGCTGGCGGTGTCGAAGTCAACCTGCGCACCCTCGACCGCGGCGGCCAAGATCGCCTTCGGAGCCGGCATCGGCGCGCCCTTGAGCTGCTTACGCAGCAGCGACGGGAACGACGGTAAAATGGCCGCCAGCCCTGGGGAGGACGGTGTACCGCCGGGCATCTTGTAGCCCTTCTTGTCCCACGGCTGCTCGTGCGCCTCGGGGTTGACCTTGATCCACGCCTTGGCGGCCGGAACCAGCTCCTCGACTGTAGGCAACAGTTCGTCGACTAGCCCGATCTCCTTGGCCTTGGCCGGCTTGAAACGGGTACCCTGCGACAAGATGTTGACAAACGCGTTTTGGATACCAAACATCCGCACCACACGAGTCAGCCCACCACCGCCAGGCAACAGGCCCAACGTGACTTCGGGCAGGCCGAGCTGACTGCCCTTGACATCTGCGGCGATCCGATGATGACATGCGAGCGCGATCTCCAAGCCACCGCCCAGCGCGGTCCCGTTGATAGCGGCAACTACGGGCTTACCCAGCATTTCCAAAGTGCGCAGCTGCTTCTTGACCGTCTCGACGGTGTCGAAGAACTGCTCGGCGTCCTCGGGTCTGGCATTAACCATCGCGGTAAGATCACCGCCAGCGAAGAACGTCTTCTTTGCACTGGTGATAACCACACCGATAATCGAATCCTTTTCCTCGGCAATGCGATCCACCACCTTGCCCATCGATTCGATATAGGCGTCGTTCATCACATTGACCGATCCGGACGGGTCGTCCATGGTCAGCGTGACGATGCCGTCCGCATCCTTTTCCCACCGAATTGTATTGTCTGCCATGCGATTAAACCCTCTCGATGATGGTTGCGACACCCATGCCGCCCCCGATACACAGCGTGACAAGCGCACGCCTGGCGTTGCGGCGCTCCAGTTCATCGACCATGGTCCCGAGGATCATCGCGCCAGTGGCACCTAGCGGGTGGCCCATCGCGATAGCGCCACCGTTGACGTTGAGCTTCTCGTCCGGGATGTTGAGGTCCTTCTGGAACTTCAGCACCACCGACGCGAACGCCTCGTTGAGCTCGAACAGGTCGATGTCATCGACAGTGAGCCCGGCGCGGTCGAGCACCTTGCGGGTAGCGGGCGTCGGCCCGGTCAGCATAATCACCGGATCAGCCCCGCTGGTAGCGGTGGCCACCATGCGCGCCCGTGGCGTCAGGCCTCGCGACTTACCAACAGCTTCGCTACCGACCACCACTAGTGCGGCGCCATCGACAATGCCCGAGCTGTTGCCGCCGGTGTGGACGTGGTTGACCTTCTCCACCCAGTGATATTTCTGCAAAGCCACATCGTCGAAACCACCCATCGCCGCCAGACCCTCAAAAGCCGGCTTCAGCTTGGCCAGACTCTCCTTGGTGGTGTCGGGCCGCATGTGCTCATCGTGATCGAGGATCAACAAGCCGTTCTGGTCGTGCACCGGTACCACAGACTTGGCAAAGTAGCCGCCCGACCATGCGGCCGCCGCCTTCTCCTGGCTGCGCAGCGCGTAGGTATCGACGTCGTCACGCGAAAAACCCTCAATGGTGGCAATCAAGTCGGCGCCGATGCCCTGTGGGATTACCATGATATCGTAGTTGATTATCGGATCTAGGCCCATCGCGCCGCCATCAGATCCCATCGGCACTCGACTCATCGACTCCACACCGCCGGCCAAAACTAAGTCTTCCCAGCCGGAACGCACCTTCTGCGCGGCGACGTTGACGGCTTCAAGCCCCGAGGCACAAAACCGGTTAAGCTGTACTCCACCAACGGTGACGGGTAGACCGGCGGCCAGCACCGCAGCGCGGGCAATGTTGCCACCCTGGTCACCCACCGGTGAGACGCACCCCAAAATGACATCGCTGATCAGGCTCTCATCTAGGTTAGGGTGGCGTTTCCGCAGCTCCTTAATTAGCCCGACGACCAGGCTCACCGGCTTGACCTCTTGCAACGATCCGTTCTTCTGCTTACCGCGAGGAGTGCGGATGGCCTCGTAGATGAAAGCTTCTTCGGACATGTCGACTTCCTGTTCGCAATGACGATTATAAAATCTTAGATCCGTCTTAAAGATTAGGTCCAGTACAAGCACATTAACAGGGAGTTCGGCCAAACCTGTTGGTTGGGCAATATTGCATTAGTCAGCGCCCGAACGTGACGCCGCGGTCGCGCTGGCGACGATACCCTTAAGCTCAATCACCATGACGGTATCACGACTAAGGTCCTACGCGGCCAAGGTATTCGCCGAAATGTTGGCTCTGGCTGAGCGCGTCGGTACAGTGAACCTCGGGCAAGGCTTCACCCGAAGAGTGAGGGACCTCCGGCGATATTGCAAGGTCACGCAAGACGACATCGCCAGCGGAGTCAACCAGTACCCAGCGAGAATAGACATCGCCCCGCTGTAGTAAACCATCGCCGCGCAACACCAGCGGCATTTTGGCGTCGAGTACGATTCCGACATCAACGTTCTGGTGAGGGTTGGAGCCACCGAGGCCATCGCTGCGGTGGTTATCGTTCTGATCAAACCCAGCTCGCAAGTATTGCAATCGAACCGTTCTACGACTCCATAGTCCCCAGCGGTGACAATGGCCGGCGCTAATTGAATAACCGTACCGCTGTCACTCGATGTGCGTGGCTTTGCGCTGGATATTGACGCACTGCACTGAGCGCTGACCCCTCAGACCCGCGCGTTTATCGTCAACTCACCGCATAATCCCACCGGCGTGGTGCTAAGCGCAAAAGAATTGGCTGAGATAGTGGAGATCACGGTGGCAGCAGACCTGTTAGTGATTACCGATGAGGTGTATCGAGCGTCTGATGTTCAAGTACCGAAAAGACCTGCTGTTGGCCAGCTTTAACGACATGGCTGAACGCACGATAACCATTTCCAACGCGGCCAACAAGATATTCAACTTCATCGGCTGCAAGATCGGGTGGGCATACGGCCCATCCGATCGCATCACCGGATTTTGGGCCGCAAAACAGTACCTGAGCTATTGTAGGTGGTGCGCCGTTCCCGCCAGCGGTGATCTTGGCGTTGGACACAGGACGCCTGGGTGTTTGCATCTCGGAGCTCTTGGCAGACAAGGCACCATCGACTGGCATCTGTCCTGGACTAAAATCAGCTTCGAAGTGCACAACAGCTACGACACGTACTTCCTCTGCGCCGACCCGTGTACGCTCGGTTACGACGACAGCGCAGAGTTCTGCGTGACCTTGTCGGAAAAGGTCGGAATAGCCGCCAGCCGACGTCGACATTCTGCGATCTAGCAGCCGAGTAATTCTCAAAAGCCGACATGTGGAATAACTTGGTGTACTTTACCTTCCACAAAAACGACGATACTCTAGACAAGGCAATCGATCGGCTCTCGATGCTCGGGAACGGATCCACTACTTAGACTCGTCCACACGGTCTCGATTCATGACGAAGTCTCGCAGGCCTTCCGTTGCAGTTTTGATCATTTTCTCGCGACCTGGATTACGCAAAAACTCCGGTAGCGGCGCCGACGGCTCTAGGGTGATGGCGAAACACACCCATGTTTCGTCCTCCCACCAATTGCAGGGTATACCTAAATGTGCTGGCCGTGCTGGTGCAACGTCTTGTAAGAATACTACATCGCCCAGTCAGATCCCCAGTGTAATTCGAGCAGTCCCCACTCGACGATTCCGGTTGCTGAGTCGCCACCATGTTCGGTGGCCTATATCCACGCAAATATCTCACCTAATGTGTTGTTTTGTGTTGTTTTGTGTTGTTTTGTGTTGTTGGTTGGTGGTGTTGAAGCGAGGTTTTGGTCTGTTCTTATCTGGGGAGAGTCTAGCCAGTGTGACCATGGTGATGTCGTGATGCAAGACCGTCGCCCCT
>NZ_QAYL01000008.1 GCF_003408705.1 Mycobacterium uberis | reverse complement strand
AAAGCGGGTGGTGTTGTGAGTTGTTTGTAGAAGGAGCTTGCCGCTATGGCTGGTGTGTCGTGCTTGGCGGTGGGTTTGTGGTTGTTGCGGTACGCGGCTGAGGAGATTGTGGGCCTGTTGGAATCTACATGTAAATGTAGATTGGGATACTGGCCGGGACTAGGTGTCTGGGATGTATCTGTGCGGGGGTTGGGGTAGCGACTCGCAGCACACTGTCTGGCGGGGGGTTGCGCTGGTCTTCATCAAAATGAGGTGAAGGCTAGCGCATGTACCGTAAGGGGCGACGGTCTTGCATCACGACATCACCATGGTCACACTGGCTAGACTCTCCCCAGATAAGAACAGACCAAAACCTCGCTTCAACACCACCAACCAACAACACAAAACAACACATAGGTGGCAGCCATCACTCATATGACGCTGAATATGGATATATTTCCTGCTAGATTTACCACTCACCTTTTCGCGTGGCGACATGCACTGTGGCACCTGAAAGAGAGAACTTATGGAACCGTAGAATCTAGCCGAAATTCACGTTGTTATTGCCAGGCGAGTGGAATCGCTGGTATAATTGCGACCATGCTTTTGGCTGAAGCCGGCGTGTGAGTCACGTTATGCGAAGCGGCATCTGAAACCAGAGGTAAAGCCAAGAGTTTGCGCCCGCAAAGACGGTCACCTGACCGAGCGCAGTTTGCGACTGTATTTGGTTCTATTAAAAGATTCTGCTAACGTTGCTCTCCCACATACCTACCGAGAACAGCATGGCTATGCTAGACAATCTAGTAGGCGTGAGTCTTGGTTCGCGTTTACGGGCACCACGTCATTGGCCGAGCTGTCGTGCCCGTGCCTCATCGAACAGCGGGCGTTCAACAATCACCGCGGAAGGTTGGTAGGGTAGTGGAATTGCTTTAACAACTGGGAGTTGGACCGGATTGCATTACGCAGCACAGTGCTCATTGTCGGTCTCGCCCGCCGAAGGCGGGCGCACTTCGCATAGGTCATCCAATATCTTTATGTTCGTTTGCTTCTGTTGCGGATGCGCAGGGAGCGGCTTGTCGCGGAGCTTGGTGATGTCCCCATGTGCGGACTGTCTGCAACATGAATCGCAAGTTTTCCAGGCGCAGAGATTTTTCCGAATTTTTATGCATTTTCGTTGTGACGAGCCTAAGATGTAGCAGCAGCTTTGATTGCTGAAATTATTGTCGAGGGATTTTTTAATTTTATGAGTTGTCCACCGATCCTAACTGCTATGATACTGTCTTAAGTCATGATGCTGGATGGACCTATGAGCGAACACACGATCGATGCTTGGGCTTGTAACTTACAAAATTTAGGCGTCTAAAAATAAATTTCTATACTCGTATTAGTAATCTAGGGCGCGAGAATAAGTGGATCACCGGACTGATATCGGTCCATGGTAGCAGGTTCGACTGTGATCGTTCCATTATCATTGTGTCCTGTCTGACGCTACAGGATATGGTTAAAGCAGATCATGTTAAACAACATTTTCTACACCTCGCACAATGGCATGAAATTCTACTGGAGTCATCAAATGAGATCCAGTTTTTCTATGCTGTATTCTGACGACGTGATCTTCATCGATGTGTTTCGGAATTTTAACCGCATATTTGGGCAGTGAGTAGTCTTTGGTCTCCGTTTCGTTCGGGAGGCGGGTTTCTGGAGAAACGTTCGCTTGCCGGAGGGCAACTAAGTACATTCTGCTAATGACCTGGAGCGACGTAGATAAGCCCGGTCATTTTGTCCATCGACCGGCAAGCGAATGTACACCAGATGAGATCTTGACCGAGTGACTGGCGCAGTGTGGCCTCGATGATCGGTCGCAGATTCTGGGCTGGGAAAATGATTACGAGCTGAAGCAGGTCCGTGAGGCCGGCCGACCACTAAACGCTGGCGGGCGACCTGCTGCCGCATCTTGCTCTGGTTCCTGTGGGTGGAGATGGGCATGGTCAATCTCACGTCGCTCACTGTACTAATTCCGGGTGCGCACCACCGATCGCCCCTGTATTCGCACAGAAGTGTCTAACTTCTTTCTTGCCGGCGAAGTGACTTACTTACCCGACCTGACTTTGTTTGTTCTCGCCATGGAGAAGGCGGCAAGCTCTGGCTATTCTAGGTGCCCAATGTTGCTACTTCGCACGCCATGTTTGTACTGCAGATGGACTTGCGGGATTCTGCCTCATTCACGGCGCTGCGGTGCGTGGGACCGATGGTGGTGGAATCGCCGCCGTAGGACGTCGCTTACGTGATCGCTAACCAGCCGACGGCTGCGTTGCCACGGCCAGAGTAGTTACCACGAGTTCTCGCTGCCACGCCCGTGCGTGGCCGACACGCAAATACTCCTCTACTGCATTGACCGGGTCGACCGAGCCTCCTTGGAGGATCTCCCAGTCCCAGCACAGTCGTCGCACCAGGTCAGGCGAGACCAGATTTTCTGTCGGTACCCCAACCCGCTGTGACACCGCCGCCAACGCTGCTCTGGCTGCCTTCAGTCGTGCAGCGGCATCCGGTTTACGTTGGGCCCACCGCCTCGGAGGTGGTGGGCTGTTGGACGGCTCGGTCTCGTCCGGCAGATCTTGGCTTTGCCGCGCCGTTTCCAACGCCGCTAACCATATTGCAGCGCTGCGACGCTGGTTGTGGCCGCCAAAAACCGGTAAAGTCATCAGTTCGTCGATCGTTTTGGGGTCGGCGATGGCGGCGTCGATGATAGCGGTATCGGGCAGGATGCGGCGTGGTGCGATATCGCGACGTTGGGCGATGCGGTCGCGCACCGACCACAATTCGCGAATGGCGGCCAGGACTCGCCGGTCACGCACTCGGTGGATGCCTGATGTGCGTCGCCAGTGGTCCCGGCGGGTGAGTGGGGCAGCCTTCCTGGTGTTCTCCCTAGTTTCATAGGTTCGCAGGTAGTCGAATTCCTGGGCTGCCCAATTGGTTTTGCCTTGCTCGGCCAGCACCCCTGCGATTGCCTCGCGCAGTTCGATCAGCAGCTCCACGTCCAGAGCCGCGTAGTTGAGCCAGTCCGAGGGCAGCGGGCGTTTCGACCAATCGGCTACGCCGTGGCCCTTAGCCAACTTAAAGCCCAGTAGCCGCTGAACCATTGTCGCTAGGTTCACCCGGTCAAACCCGGCCAAGCGTCCGGCGAGCTCTGTGTCGTAAAGTGCTGGCGGCCGCATGCCGACTTCGGCTAGACACGGCAGATCCTGATCGGCCGAATGTAGGATCCATTCATCTTTGCTGATCACGTCGGCGACAGGCCGCAGCGCGGTCAGCGGGTCACCGCCGTGGCTGACAGGGTCGATTAGTACAGTGCCGGCGTTGGCTCGTCGAATCTGAATCAGGTAAGCTCTGTTGGAGTAGCGGAAACCCGATGCCCGCTCGGCGTCTATCGCAAACGGACCCTGACCGTGGTCTAGGAGCTCTGCGGCCGCCGCGATGTCGCTGAAGGTGACAGAGAGGTTAGGTATTCCACCGGTTGGGTGGTGCAGCGGGGTGGGGTTGGTTTCGAGGCCGCTTGGGTGATTGTACGCCGGTTCACACATGTTAAGCGCGTGAACGCGAGGCCAGATCAATGACCCCGACCGGCGGTAATCCTGCGGCGTGTTCCAACACCTCGCAGAATGCCTTGACGTGGACGCCGACCTCGGGGGTAGTTGCCGTCCACGACGCCCGCAGCTCTAGCTGATGAGCGCGTGGTGGGCCGGAGATGTCGCCGTAACGTACCGACGTGGTAGCAGTGACGGTTCCACCCAGCGCGGTGACGTGGTCGGTGCGCAATTCTAATGCCTCGACCAGCCAGCTCCACGCCACTTCAGGCAGCAGCGGGTCGATAGCCTCATGCGAGTCCAGGTCAGCCTGGATGTAGGAGACCAGGCGAATAGTACCATCCCAAGCGTCGGAACCGTCGGGATCGTACAAAAGGATCAATCGACCGAACGCGTCGCCCTCGGATTGTTCGGGTACGATAGCCAGTTCGGGATGCTTGACCTCAGCCCCCAGCGCGTAGCTGTATGGTGCGAGCCGCTGCGGCGGTCGGATAGGGCCGAGTTCGATTTCCGGTCGCACGGTGACAGCGCTCATTTCCGCGACTGCTTCGCGGAAAGGAGTCGGTTCGGCTGCGGTCACGAGCGCCACTCCTCCTCATCGCTTCGTCCCCCGCAATATGGGTGGCGTCACCTGCATCATCATCGGCGCGGGTCACAAAACTCGACGGTAGACCCATTGGTCCACACGCTGCGACAGGCGCGCCGTGGCGTGGTGCGGCATTGGCCTCTTCGGGCGTTACCGGGATTTCTTCAGATCCCGATGTTGGCACTAAATCGTGCGGGACGCTTCTTACGGTACGCGGCAAACCCTTCGGCAACGTCGAGTTAGCTGAATCCGATGAATTCTAAGCTGAACGACGCTTCGAAGGCTGGTTCAAACATGCGGTACCAGTGATTCAGGCTGCGTTTGGTCCATCGGATCGAGTTTTGCGCTCCCTATACCAGGTTCTCGGCCACGCGGGTGGCGGCCGGGAATACTTCGTCATCGTTTAAGCAGGCTGAGACCAGAACGATACGTTCGACTTCCTCGCCGGATAGCGTCTCGTAGGCGAGCAGGTAATACTTGACTTGGGCCCTGCTGACCATGTAAGGGTCAGCAAATCGCGGCATGGCCATTGGCTGCTACCCCGAGTTTGGTGTGCCCATCGATTACTTTCGTGGTACGGCCCGTCACCGAGACGTTGGCAAACAGCGTCACCACTAGGACCGCGCCCACGGCTGGGACTCGAATCGCCGAGAACACCGGCATGTCGAAGTTGACCGGTATTGAGCATCAGATCACGTGCCTAGCGCAAAATGCGAACTCGGTCTTCGTAGTCGCCGGTGGTTTCTGCGATCAGGTCGAAGCTGCCACTCGAAGAAAACGCTGTGCCTTAACGACGGGCCAGCCAGTGTATTCGCGACCCTACTGAATTCAGCTCGGGCGCGTCGAGCATCAGGTTCAACACGCCTTCTTGGCTAGTGTTGTCACCGAGTTCGCGCCGAAGGCAAGAAACTCGTGGTCACTGCCTGGCTTCAACATTTCTGGACGTTCCTGGCGGTCGTTGATGTTACGCAGCGACGTCAGATATGCGAGACCAAGCTGTAGGGCCCCGACCGGTCTCATGGCAGCATTGAGATCGATGAGTACCCGTCGCCAGCTTCCCGAATCGCCGTATCTGGCCGTGGTCAGTGGACGCAAACCCTGCCGTATACCAGTGTGGTTCATGCGACAGGCTGGTCGATCGTTGCCCGAATACCGGGCGCTCCGCGAACGGCACAGCATGCTGGCAGCGTGCTTTGAGTCCGAAGTGGCCTGCGAGATCACCCTGCAGCCGTTACGTCGCTACGACGTCGACGCCGCGATTTTGTTCTCAGACATCGTGGTGCCGCTGCGCGCGGCTGGCATCGATTTGGACATCATCCCGGATGTCGGTCCAGTGATCGGAAACCCTGTACGCACCGCCGCTGATGTCGACGCTATGAACCCTCTTGACCCACAAGCGATTCAACCGATTTTCCAGGCTGTTTCGCTGCTGGTCACCGCGCTGGGTGATGTTCCGCTGATCGGTTTCTCCGGCGCGCCATTCACGCTGGCGTCTTACCTGGTCGAAGGCGGTCCTAGTCGTAACCATCTCCGCACTAAGGCCATGATGCTGGCTGAACCTGCCAGCTGGCATGCGCTGATGGATAAGCTGGCCGATCTGGTTCTCGGGTTCTTGCGCGGTCAAATTGATGCCGGGGTCGATGCCATCCAGGTGTTCGATTCGTGGGCGGGCACGTTGTCGCTGTCCGACTACCGTCAGTACGTGTTGCCACACAGCGCCCGGGTCTTTGCCACGCTGGCCGAATATGGGTTGCCGATGACGCACTTCGGGATCGGCACTGCCGAGTTGTTGGGTGTGATGTCAGCAGTTGTCCAGTCAGGACAAAAGCCTGGGAGCCAAACTGTTGTCGGCGTGGATTGGCGAACTTCGCTGACCGATGCAGCTACCCGGGTGGAACCCGGTACTGTGCTGCAGGGCAACCTCGACCCGGTGGTGCTGATAGTGGGTTGGCCGGCTGTCGAACGTGCCGCACGGGCTGTCGTCGACGACGGACGCCGCGCCGTCAGTGCCGGCGCAGCTGGCCACGTTTTCAATCTCGGCCACGGGGTGCTGCCAGAGACTGATCCGGGCGTGCTGGCCGAGCTGGCATCGCTCGTACATTCGCTATGATATCCCCCTCGTATTGCGTTGTGGGTGGCGGAATCTCGGGACTGACGGCAGCATACCGGTTGCGAGCGACCGTGGGCAATGACGCTACTATCACGGTGTTCGATCCCAGCGACCGACTCGGCGGGGTGCTGCGCACCGAGCGGGTAGGCGGACAGCCAATGGACCTCGGAGCCGAGGCGTTCGTATTGCGTCGCCCCGAGATGCCGGCGCTGCTGGCCGAGCTGGGCTTATCAGGGCTCCAACGTGCCTCCACCACCGGCGTCCGGCCATTGATCTACAGCCAGCAACGGTTGTATCCGCTGCCACCGTACACCGTCGCCGGGATTCCGTCCTCGGCAACGTCGGTGGCCGGACTGGTCGATGACGCCACCGTTGCGCGCATCAACGCCGAACCCACTCGCCCGCTGAGTTGGGAACCCGGAAGCGATCCTGTAGTGGCCGAACTGGTGGCTGACCGGTTTGGCGAGCAGGCCGTGGCTCGGTTGGTGGACCCGCTGCTGGGCGGGGTTTACGCTGGCTCGGCAGCGACAATCGGACTGCGCGCGGGCGCCCCTGGTGCGGCAGTTGCCCTCGACCGGGGCGCTGCCAGTTTGACCGACGCGGTTCGACAGGGCTTGGCGCCTTTTGTGGCCGGGCCGGTATTTGGTGCGCTTGACGGTGGTTACCAGGTGTTGATCGATGAACTTGTCCGCCGCAGCAGGCTACAGTGGGTAGTTGCGACCGTGGTCGGGCTCGATCGTGGGAAGCGCGGTTGGACGCTGGTAGACGACACCGGTGCTCGCTGGTCCGTCGACGCGGTTATCTTGGCTGTTCCGGCTCTACAGCTTGTGCGTCTAGTGCAGCAGATTGCCCCGCGGACCGCCGCCGCCGCAAGCCGGATCGTGAGTGCCTCGTCAGCAGTGGTGGCGCTGGCAGTGCCCCGCGACACCGCATTTCCTCAGAACTCCGGTGTCTTGGTGGCTAGTGGCGAGCGGCTGCGCGCCAAGGCAATAACATTATACTCGCGTAAATGGGGATATCAAGGAGACACGCAGCTGGTGCGTCTGTCGTTCGGGAAGTTCGGTGATCAGGTGGCTGCGACTGCTACCGATGATCAGTTGTTGACCTGGGCGGTGGAGGACCTAGCCACTGTGTTTGGTGTGTCTGTCGAGCCAGTCGATGCCCGAGTCCAGCGCTGGATTAACGCAATGCCGCAGTACGGGCCTGGTCATGCGGAGCTGACCGCCGAGGTGCGTGCCGGCTTGCCCCCGACGCTGGTCGTGGCCGGCAGCTATTTGGACGGTATTGGTGTGCCTGCATGTATCGGCGCGGCCGGACGCGCGATCGAGGCCTTAGGTACGGAAGTGGCACGATAGGTTTCATGGCCAAACTCGACTATGACGCCCTGAACTCGATGCTGCGCTACCTTATGTTCTCGGTGTTCGCGGTACGGCCCGGTGTTCTCGGTAATCGGCGCGACGCAGTGATCGACGATGCCCGCATGTTTTTCAAGCAGCAAGAGGAACGCGGCGTCGTGGTGCGCGGTCTCTATGACGTAGCCGGACTGCGCGCTGACGCCGACTTCATGATCTGGACACACGCCGAACGTGTCGAAGCGTTGCAAGCGACCTACACCGATTTCCGGCGTAGCATCGCGCTCGGACAGGCCTGTTCGCCGTTATGGAGCAGTGTGGCGCTGCATCGACCGGCCGAGTTCAATAAGAGCCATATCCCGGCTTTTCTGGCCGGTGAAGAGCCCGGCGCTTATATCTGCGTGTATCCGTTTGTGCGGTCCTACGATTGGTACCTACTACCTGACGAGGAACGTCGCCACATGCTTGCTGAGCACGGTATGGCCGCTCGCGGCTATAAAGATGTTCGGGCTAACACGGTACCGGCGTTTGCACTTGGCGACTACGAATGGATCCTCGCTTTCGAGGCCCCGGAGTTGGACCGCATTGTCGACCTGATACGTGAATTACGTGCTACCGAAGCTCGACGGCATACACGCGCGGAAACACCGTTCTTCACCGGGCCTCGGGTGTCAGTCGAGCAGCTAGTGAATTCGCTACCGTGACGATCTAGTTCGACCAGACCGATCCTATACAGTTCGAGAAGATGTACTGCGATGTCCGGTTATCGCACGGCTTGCCCGCCGCCACGCCGTGGGGCATCGGTGGTCCAGCAACTGATCATGGTGGGCGTGATTAAAGGTGAGGTGCTCGGTCCGGGAACTGACCTCGGTTACCACGCGATCTACTACGCGTCGGCGGGGTACTTGGCTACCGGCGTCGACGGGTCGACAGGCACCGCCGACCACGCTCGGGACAACGCGCGCAAAGCCGAGATGTCGGTAGACTTCAAAGTGGCTGATGCGACAAAATGGATGGCCGATTTGACACCGTAGTCGACTGTCGTCGTCTATCACCTTCAGCATCGAGCTCGAACTGCAGAAGTCCTATGTGCAGGCGCTGCGGTAGGTAACCAAGCTGGGTGTACGTCTATACATGTATACATGCTCGAGTTCGATGCACACGATGTCAAAGGCTTTTTCATGTCGAGGTCATTATCCCAGAACGATTTCCGCCAGGTGCTTTCCGTCGGTGGTTGGGAGATCATCTACCTGGGAACCACGACCTACCAGTTCACCCCAGCGTCAAGGCTTTTGATGATGGCCAAGCGAAACCTGGATATGGTCGGATCAGGTGCGGTTCGTGCTGGACCGGTTTCGGCTCGTGAAACCGTGGCTCACCGACGGCAGGCTAAACACCTGGCTCAGGGAGGTGCACGCCAGCCGGGTGAACTAAATTGCCGAAGCTGTGTTTAGCGTGTGAAAGCACGAGTGCAAACCGTGCCAATTGTAAGCTTGGCGCTAGATGCCGTCCGGTACCAGGTGTAGTGAGATCGAGTTTATGCAGTAGCGCTGATCCGTCGGTGTGAGATAGCCTTCTCCAGAGAATACGTGGCCCAGGTGGCTGTGGCAATTTGTGCACAGCACCTCAGTGCGGGTCATCCCTAGCGAGTTATCGGAGCGCAGGATCACGGCATCCGGGCTGGACGGGCTGAAGAACGACGGCCAGCCGCAGTGTGACTCGAATTTCTCTGTGCTGCGGAACAACTCAGAGCCGCAGGCTCGACACTGGTAGATGCCCTGGGTCTTGGTGTCGGTGTACTCACCGGTGAATGGCCGCTCGGTGCCGCCGCGCCGAAGTATGTTGAACTCCTGTCGTGTGAGTTTTTTACGCCACTCGTCATCAGACAGCTCAAGTTTCGGACGAGTCATGTTTTCATGCTAACGTGTTCCCGTTCTGCCGTCAGCCACGCTGGATCAATGCCGGCATCCAGCCGATCTTCAGCTTTGGCATCCAGATACCGGAAGTAGAGCACAGTGAATACCACGATCAGCAGCAGTGACCAGCCGTAGGTGATCTTCAGGTATTCCAATGCGCGGCCATAGCGCATCCAATTAAACAATAGCCAGCGGTCCAGCGTCAAAAAGCCGTAGATCCCCAGCCACGCTGGCCAATTGCGAATCGG
The DNA here is from genome assembly GCF_003408705.1 of Mycobacterium uberis. Taxonomy (GTDB): domain Bacteria; phylum Actinomycetota; class Actinomycetes; order Mycobacteriales; family Mycobacteriaceae; genus Mycobacterium; species Mycobacterium uberis. Next base: position 111,420 of record NZ_QAYL01000008.1, on the reverse strand, counting down.
GGAGTTCGGCAGTACCACCGTCATCAGGAACGGGAACAACATCATCGAGTAGTAGCCCTGGGCCAGCGACAATACCAGCCACGACCACAGTAGCAGTACGCCTGCCGAGCAGGTGAACCAGAACAGTGGATCGCGGGTGCAGTAGTAGCGTTTTAGTAGCCACAAGCTGCCGATGGCCAACGCCGTGAACAGGATCCGCAAGAATATGATTAGCCAGGTGGGCAGGCCAAAGTAGACGCCATTGCCCTCGATTGAGCTGTTGAAGTAGTCACGGGTGCCCAGGATATAGGGCACTGTGCGAGTGAAGAAATCCATAGGGTGGCTCACCAACGGCAGCGCGGCAAGGTTGATGACCACGGGTAGCGTGATCGCAGGCACCAGGGCCTGCCACTGACGATTCAGCAGTGGCAGCAACAACAGGGGGCCGAGCAGCGGTTTGAGCACTAGTGCCAACCCGATCGCGGCGCCAGCCCACCACTGATGGCTGATTGTGTCGTCCAGCAGCCACCGCAAGAACAGCACCTCCAGCAGAAGAGTGCAGCCGTTGATGTTGGTGAACACCAGTGTGTTGGTCACGGTCTCGGTGCAGAACATGGCCAGCAGTAGGGCGGGCGCGGCCACTGAGGCCAACGTGTACTTGAACAAACGCAGCATCAGATACCAGGCGATCAGGATGGCCACGGTGTTGATCAGGATGAACAGATAGCGCGATGGTGCGAAGGGCAGATATCCAAACGGCGCCATCAGCAACGTGCCGCCGGGCGGGTACAGGTAGTGCGGGTCGACGTAGTCGAAGTGCTCGTTGTAGATGTCCCAGCCATGCCGAAAGTTCAGCACCGCCCGGTAGACAGGTTTGAAATCGTCGGTTATGTTACCGTTGGTAGTGATTACGATGCTTCGGTGCAGCACCGAAAGAATGGCCGCTGGCCACAGCGCTGACCGCACGATCGTTGCCGTGCTCGGTGTGTGAGTGGGGGGACGGAATGCGGTCAGCAACCATTCACGCAAGCCGGTTCGGGTCAAGTCAGCTGCCGTCACCAGCGCACCGTACACCGAAGCAGCTGTTGCTTTTTAAAGCCCCCTAACAGCTGAAGTATCAGGCGGGACAGTAGGTGTCGGTTGCGGGCAGCTTGCCGCTGGTCAGATAGCCGATTATGGGTGGGATTGCACAGGCCGAGTAGATACTTGCGCCGTGGCCGATGCCCTGCCACATCACCCGTTTGCTGGCGGCGTTGGCATTGATGATAGTGGCCACCGTCGCAGCGATCTCTTCAGAGCCCACGATCGGGTCGTTTTGTACACCCAGTACCATGACGTCGACCTTGAGGTTCTTTGGTGGTTGTGGCGTCGTGCTTGTGGGCCAGTGCACACATTTGATCAAGTTGAGCGCGCCGACCATGCCGAACTCGGGATATAACTTCCCCCACGCCACGATCAGTTGACGAACGCGGTCGGGGGTCGGGCGGTTGAGCGTGTCGCTGCAGTCATTAACGAACTGACCATCTGAATTCTGTGCGGCGTCGGCGTGGTGGATCAAGTTGGTCAACGGGTTGGCGTCGCCGCTGCGGGCGGCCGTGAGTGCGTTGGCCAGGTTCGTGGTAGTGTCTACCCGGTCGCCGGAAGGGAAGCCCAAAGAGACGGTGATGGCGTTGGCCACGGAGGCCACCGATGCACCGCCGGGCCCATTACCGGCGCGGGTGGCGGCCAGCAGTGCGGTTACCGTGCCTTTCGGATCGGGTCCCAACGTGCAGTGCATCGCAACGCATTGAGCGGCGAACGCATCGAGCGCGGCCTGCTGGCCCTTGACTTGTTGCTCGGCGGCTGCTTCGGCGTTGATCCCCAATGCAATCGGGGAGTCGAGGATCAATCTGGCGATTCGGTCGGGGCGCGATGCGGCGTAGGCCAATGCCACCTGGGCACCGTTGCCGATCCCGACAAGCGCGAGCGCGGGTACCTCCCAGAGGTTGCGCAGTCGCTCGATATCGGAGGCGGCATGTGAGTTGTCGTAGGCGGAGGCTCCTGGCGCGATGGCGTCGATGCAGTTGGTGGTGGCGGTGTTTGATACGTAGGAGAGGTTAGCCACGGGGTCGTCACCGGACTCAAACTGCGCCTGGTCGTGCATCTCTTGGCGGTCATAGTGGTCGCGGCAGTCAATTGGGCTCGACCGGCCCATGCCGCGTCGGTCGACAGCGACGATGGGGTGGGTGCGGACCACGTCGGCGCCGGCGCGGGATAGCCAGACCGGTAGTTGGGCCGACGAAGGCAGGTCGGAGCCGGTGGTGAGAACAAGGGGTCCGGCGTCGCGTGGCGTTTGACTGGAGTGGGCTCGGACCGCGCCAATGGTCAAGGTCCCAGAACCACCGTTGACCGGGTCGAGGTCGGAGTCGTAGTCCGCACACTCCAATTTGATGCTGGGTGCTGCCGCGATCCCGGCGTCCCTAAATAGCCGTAACGTGCAATCGTGCCATGGCAAGTCGTTTTTGGGTACAGCGATCGGCGGTGGACCGGCGGCCGGCGGGGTTGCAGTGGCCGCGCTTTGTGGTCGGGAACCGGAGTTAGTGGCAAATTGTGGGTCTGCGGCAAGGCCAGGGACACAGCCTACCAGCAATGTGGTCACAACCACGAAAATCGTGGCAGAAGCGATGTGCCTACGCATGCCCACCACAGTAGCCACTCCCGTTGCTGGGTCAGGCTTTGACGTAGCGAGTATACAGGTAGCCGGCATCGTCTGTTAGAACGTGGGCACAGCGCATGCGAGTTAGCAGTTGCCCCTGGCCTGTCACGATGCGTTGGGCCAGGCCTCCCACCAGCAAGGGCGCGATGGTTAGACACAGCTCATCGAGCATGCTGCGCTGGATAAACGAGCCGAGGAGCATCGGCCCGCCTTCGGTTAGGATCCGGCGCAGACCGCGAACCTGCAGGGTCGTCAATGCGGTAGCCTCGTCCACTTTGCTGGGATCATCACCAGAGCAGTCGAGTACGTCGGCAAGATCAATCAACCGCGAGCGCAGCTCCTTGGCGGCTGCCGTGCAAGTGAGCACCAGCGGTGTTACCTCGGTATGGGTGAACACCGCCATATCCCGATCCAACCGACCCAACTTAGTGATGATCGCCAGTCGGGGGACTTCGCTTTGGCCACGGGCCTGCCGCTGCTGGCGCTGGGCAACCGGCAGGTGCGCGCCAGAATAGCCCTCGATCCGTACGGTGCCCGCACCGACGACGATCACATCAGCGAGTTCGCGCAATATGTTGAACACAAATTGGTCGCCCGGCCCCGCCATGGCACCGGTCTTGTCGTCCGCGGTGGCACCGCCGTCCACACTGGTGATGAAGTTCGCCCGCACCCAGACGCCGTCGCGTTCGGGTGGATAGCCGTAGAGCTGGGGAAGTTCGTCGTCGTAGAGGTAGCGCCCGGAGTCGAGCATTTGCAGCGGCGTCTGGGCGGCTTTGTCTGCGGTGGTGCTGGCTGTTGGGCTGGTTTCAAAGTCGGGCATCTGTTTGATTGCAGCACGCCGCTACAGTGCTTGCATGCACGGGTCCACCTCCGCGAACCTGCCTGACGCGCCTGGCCGGATAGCTCACCTGGTGGATCGGCAGCCGACGGTGTCCCCGGAGCGGTTGATCGCCCAGCTAGCACCGCCGCCAACGTTCGCCGAGGTGAGTTTCGCGACCTATCACCCCGACCCGGCGGAACCGACCCAGGCCGCAGCGGTCGAGGCCTGTCAGGAATTCTGCCGGCAGGCCGTAACACGCCGGGCGGGCCGCAAGAAATTGCTGGGCAAACGGATGGTGCTGCCCGGTGTTGGGTTGTACCTGGACGGTGGGTTCGGTGTGGGCAAGACCCACCTGCTAGCGTCGACTTACTACCAGTTACCCGGTCTTGGGTCAGCTGGGGTGCCGGATGCCGCGGGAAGTTCCAGGGCATTCGTGACATTTGGGGAACTGACTCAGCTGGCTGGGGTGTTCGGCTTCGCCGAATGTATTGATCTGCTGGCCAATTACACGGCGGTGTGCATTGATGAGTTTGAGCTGGACGATCCGGGCAACACTACGCTGATTTCACGGATGCTTTCGGCATTGGTTGAGCGCGGCGTATCGGTGGCCGCCACTTCCAATACATTGCCGGAGAAACTCGGTGAGGGCCGCTTTGCTGCCCAGGATTTTTTGCGCGAAATCAGTTCTTTGGCAAGGATTTTCACTACAATTCGGATCGAGGGGTCGGACTATCGGCACCGCGATCTGCCGCCTGCGCCCCAGCCGTTGTCGGAAGCGCAAGTTGCCGCGTGTGCCGCACGCATCCAGGGGGCCACCGTCGACGACTTCGACGCGTTGTGTGCGCACCTGGCCACCATGCATCCGTCGCGGTATCTGACCTTGCTTGAGGGTGTGACTGCAGTGTTCTTGACCGGCGTGCACGGTATCGATGACCAGAATGTTGCACTACGGCTGGTGTCGTTGACTGATCGGCTGTATTACGCTGGTATTCCGGTGGTGACTTCCGGGGAGAAGCTCGACGGTATCTTCAGCGAGGAGATGCTGGCCGGTGGTTACCGAAAGAAGTATTTGCGGGCTACGTCACGGCTGTTGGCACTGAGCGCCGCTGGGATCGACGAAGGCGGTGGACCATAATTGTTTATGTCGTACTCAACGACGGAAGTCGACTTGAAAAGACCTGGCTTAGGTTCACTCTATGAGGTAAAAGCGCAGTCGATACCCCGAGTCCGTTGTGGCTAGGTATGCGTCCAGCGTCAGAGGTTCCATTGTGCCAGGTGCTGACCCGTCTGCTTGTCTAGCAGTATGACGTTGGACACCGGATGGCGATAGACGTCCCAATACACTGCGCCACGAGCGATGGCGCCGTTGGGCGCATTCACCAGCACGTTGTCCAGCGCGTCGGGTGCATCAGAGGCCCGCGGCTTGTAGGCGTCGGCGAACGGGGTTACCCCGTCGAAGCTGAAACTGGTTGCCATGATGAACGGATTGGGCGCCCGAATCACGTGCACCGTCACGTCGGCGCGCTCAACGGTGCTGCCAGGAAAGCTTTTGATCGGGACGCCGCTCCGTGTGTACCCGAATCCTGGCGGTGGGTCGCACGGCGTCACGCTGTTGACGGTAACGTCTGCGATATAGACCCCGGTGTATACACGTAGGGTGTCACCGATTTGGCCGATTGGCGCGTCGTCGGCCCACGCACGGGGCGTAGCAAAGCCGGCAGCAGTGACTAGGAGGGTGGTAACGACGATTAGCCAGCGGTGCATTTTTCCAATCTTTGTTTTCCCGTTAGGGACCTTCGCATGATTGCACACGAACTAAGCCGAAGGGGAGGGATCGGACGACATCGCGTTCGTCTCGCTGGCGAGTGATTCAAGCGCGGTGATCAAGTCGGCATTGATGCGAGCCTTGTCGACGCCGGATTAGTGCAGCGGTACAGCGTCGTCTTCGAGTTCTACCAGTGACAACAGCAGGTGTTCGGTACCGAGGGTAAGAATTGTGACTAGCAGCAGGCCATGTTTGCCGGTAAGGCCGACGGCCGCGTCGGATCTCGTGAAGTCATAGGCGTTGACGATGGAGTCGATGGACATCCCCGACCATCCCAGGCATTCCGTCATTGGAGATCTACCTGAACTTCGGTTCGTCGCCCAGGAACTCGAAAAAGCTCTTGCTGCAAAACGTCGCAACCATGGAAGTACTCGTTTTGATCGCCTCCGTCTGTAGGCTCCAATGCTCACGGTGTTGTGGTGCACCGACGAACCGTGTCATCGTGCGCATCGCGGTCAGAACGTCTGTGCGCAACGGGTCGGCCATCGGCGTCAACTCGAGTTGCCGTCACCACATTGGGTGAATATGCTGTTGCTAGTAAAAGTTTGCAACAGCCTAGCCAGCGCGTCAGGATTCGCTCTTACCTTGTAAGCTAATTCATTGGCGGGCAGCGGTTTGCCCGCGAGTGCGGCGGCGACACCCAGGTCTGCGACCGCGGTGGTCCTCTACGATATCCACGCGACGAGAATCAGATCTTGCATTGCTTCCGCCGAAGTAGCTATCTGTCGGTCGAATGAAGTCATCTGTGTCCCTTAAGGCCGGTGGCAAGCTGGAACTCAACGGAGTCTTGTACGGATAGCCGCGTTTGGAATCCTTTTCCTGCTTCTGGTTCTGTCCTGCTGCTCAAGCGGTTCCCGATGTTGAACGACATGTTGGCGACTATGTCGCAAAGGAGCTATATGACGATGAAGGTATCGAGTATGACGGCTGCTTGGCGGTGAACACGTTGATGATTGGTGTGGTGGTTAACGGGTTGTGGGAGAAACAAGTCGTCAAGCCCGTCGCCGTCATCGCGCCATAGGCGCTTGATGCCAACGTGAAGGTATTCCCAAGCTCAGTGTGAAGACGACGCCGACACCGAGCCTATTTGGGAACTACCGGCACTATGGTCGTGGGGTCGTCGGATGGTTCCGAAGCTCAAAGGGATCGTGATGTTCACTGAGGGCAAGATGTTTGCAGTCCTTGAGTTCGAGATCCCGCTGAATGATTCGGTGCAGCCGGACTTCGTTCTTGATCTCGGGTAGAAGCAGAACGCGTCCATCAAGAGCGGATTGCCTAGCTGAGCGGTAATAGGAGTGCTGTGGCTAGAAGGATCTTCCAGCAGATCGGCAACGCGGACAACGCTTTCGGCGGATTTGGTCATCTGGATGGTGATTTCGTGAGTTTGCGCTATTCATTCCGGAGTCAGGATAGAGCACAAGTCCGTGACTAGCGATTCCTCGATCGCTAGTTCAAACTAGCCCTAGTCTAAACATTGCGGTATGCAACGATATTCAAGCCATTGCAGGACAGCTTCTCAGATCGGCTGATCGTCGAGCCTAAGCCATAGGATCAACGTTGGAAGATCCGCTTGCATGCCTGCGGTGGTGCCATTGTCGCCATGGTGGACGACCGCACGACAAGCTGGAAAGACGGCTGCTTGATTGACCGCGTGCACAATCTTTACTTGGTCAAATTACGGAATCCGGGTGAAGCCACTGGACCCAGAGCAAATCAACGTCCGTTTAACCAATTGCGTGCAGAAGACACTAATCACGGCGACCGTTGTTGCCGGGTCGGTGAGCTGGACGCCGCTGCTGAAGCCGAAGTAGATCGATGGGGTTCGCGCGGGGATCCAATGACAAGACTTCGCCATCGGCTTTCGTTGGAGTCGACAGCGTCAGGGTACTGACGAAGGGCCGACGCCCAGTCTGTTCTCCCTATTGGACTGCCTAGCTCTGGAAAGCAAAGCTCGTCGTAGGCTTGGACCTTGAGCGGCGTTGGGGGTGCGGCCGCCTCCGGCAGGCCTAGCGCGTGGCGTGGGGTGTCTTTAGCTTCTTTTGTTACTTGCTCGATCCAGCCACCCATGTGTGTATCAGTCGCCGGGAAGAAGTCCAGTGCAAAGTGCGAAATGTTTTAGTATTCCGCAGCATTGATGGACAAGCCTTGTTCGTCCTTTGATCGTCAATAGCAGGTCTACCTCCCTTGATCAACTTGGTCAGCGTTGTGCTCCAGTGCGCCGAGGCTTAGGTGACATGCTTGACAATCTCACCCATCGTGGTGATCGGATTCCGAATCATGCTTAAGGCATCGTCGGGTAGCGTCTGCGGGTATGGCTCGGAAGAGACCGCGGCACGCCCCGCCAACTCCACGAAGTCAAGCCATTTAGATATCGTGACCTTTGCGTAGTAGCTCTACATTCGACGGTGGCGAACGGCTCAACATTGCCGCGACTATTATTGCCCTAGCTCGCCAACACAAATTTTCATTAGCGGAATATGACTCGCGGTGATTCCTCCCATGCAGGCAGCGGTCGTGTCGACACTGCTGAAATACGAGTCGTTTCCGTTTATCTCTAACTATTGTATCTGTCCTTATTTCGTTCCCACACAAGGATTTTTACCATGTCTGGGGTCTTAGCCTGGCAAGGTTGTTTAAGGGATTGTCGCAGTTGCGGGTGTGGTGCAGGTCGGTATGACGTTACCGGTGGTGTGAGCTTAGTCTGCGTTTATCTGGCCATTTTCTGCCTCTTTGATGAGTTCGAGTTGGAGGTGACAGCTCAGTGCATGGATTCCGATCGTGCGGTATTGGCCTGTAACGTCACCGCCAAGGACCGCTGGTGTTGCTGCTGTGGAGCGCAAGACGCTGTGTGTGACACTGCGCCCGGCAACTTGCCTATGAGCCGTTTGGGTAGCGGCCCATCATCTTGGCGGTCTCTGTCCGTCGCTATCGGTGTGCCAGCTGCGCTCATGTGTGGTGTCAAGACACATGTAAGGCCGCCGAACCGCTGGACGGGTTGTCCCGCTGAAGGTTGCGCCGGGTACTAGGTCGGCGCGGCTGCTCTATATCATCGAAGGATACCCCAAACAGGCCTTCCAACAGTGGTTGGCTTGCCGGCCACAAAAGTCGAGCTATGGTGCGGAAGTTGTTGCCAGGGAAGGATTTAGCTGGTTCAAAACTGCTATTGCTGAAGAGCTACCCGAGTTGGTGGCGGTGATGGACTCGTTCCATGTGGTCAGTTTGGCCGGCAACGCCTTCGATGAGTGCCGACGTCGCGTGTAGCTGGACATCTGCGGGCATCGGGGCCGCAAGATTGATTCGCTCTACGTCTCGCGGCAGACTCTACATACTGGAGCCGATCTGCTTACCGACAAGTAAGCGAGTCAGTTTCACGCTCTGTTCACCAGCAATGCCCATGTTGAGGTCGAGGTCGTCTGGTCGATCTCTTAGCGAACCGTCGCTGTCTACCACGAACCCAACCAAGCGCAAGGCCGCACAATGATATTGGCGCTGATCAACACGCTCAGCAATAGCGTCCTAAACGCTCTGCAGGAAGAGATCACCCTCGAGTTGACCTGGATAGAAACGAGTAGCCGATATCCTGGCCTGTTTCGATCATCCTGGCACCTACAACGGCCCTACCGAAGCGATCAACGGCCACCTCGAATACCTACACCGCTCCGCCCTCGGCTTGCGCAATCTCACTCACTACATCGCGCCCGATCACTACTGAAAACCGGCGGATTCAGACCTCAACGCCACCCTCAATCATGAAGAACCAGATTCAGAGCAACAGTCGTCAATCCGAGTTCCCTAGAGTTGATCGCTTGTGTTGTCCACGTCCGTGTTTCAAGTTCGAGCGCTATGAAAATTTTCTACCGACGTCATCTAGTTCGGCGAAATATATTCTCCCAAATCCACGTCTCACCGCGTACGTACAGATCTACGCCTAACACAACCAATCGACAAAACTGTACGCTTACTCGGACAACCGAAACTCAACCACCGCCGTAACGGAGTCGATAGCGCTCGTTGAGTGCGTCACAACATTGAGCCGCGGACGACACCACAAACACAGTATAGCGGTCAGGCGAACCCATCGACAGTCCAAACACCAAAGCGTACAACCAATGACCGGCGTCACCAACGTCGCGGTGGGAAAGATCCAGTAGCGCCCCGCGGCTTGACAGTACCGCGCCGCGAGCGGTGGCGACCCGTTCAAATAACGTCGTCGCCAGGTCTTCGATGTTACTGATCTGCACATCGGTGGTTAGGTTGCCCGGCTCATCGGGTCAGGTTCGCACGATTGCTCGCGGGTAGGAATCAACGGGCAACCAGTCGCATACCTAGACTTACTCACCCGTCCGGCACCGCATTCTGTACAGGCCCGCACTAAGATCGGTGCATTCCACAATTTTAACCAGAAAGCCGACATCACAGCGTGTTTTGCCGACGCCGACCTAACGACCATGAAAGATCAGCACCACACAGAACTAGGGATCATCGCTGCGCATGCAACCGGTAACCAACGCGATGTAGCGGGGATCGAAAATACGCAGCAGTAGATCTTCGCTTGACAGCAGCGCCGACTTGAGTGTCACCATCGCCAGCTCGATGGCTTCAGGATCCATCATGACCTGAACTTAAATGTTCAGCTCGCCAACCAACACATCGATGACTGCACGGAGATCGCCTCGATGTTCTTCGGCGACCTGATGCTGTCGCTGATATGAGGCACCTTCGCGGCATATGTCGGACACCGCACCCAGCTCCTCGGCGCAATACAGCGACTTGGCCACCTGCTCTAGCCGGGTCAGAACATCAGCAAGATCTTCAGTCACCAGCCTCTCGTTACTATCAAGCGTTCATGATCCCAACGTCTAACCCATAGCGGACAACACACCACTTGTTTTCCTGGACATGCCGGGGCCGTGGTCGACAGTGCTTCGCCGGCATCTAGCCGACAGTCCATGTCGACAACCAGGCAATGCGTCGACGCAACCAGTGCATCCCAGCTCACGCAGGCTGGAAACACCGTCGAAGATTCACTCTTCCAGAGTGCCTAAATACAGGTAATCTCTTATATCACAAAGAATTTCGTCGACATGGTCGATAATTCCGGTATTCTTCTGGTCGTAGACCAAAGCCTTCGAACTCCGCCCACTTCTGAAAGTAAAACGGCAGCCCAGTGGTGGGCAGCTGCTGAAACATCATCGCCCGATCACTGGCATACCCGATGTCCCCGGCGCTCCACCAAGGTGAGGACACCGACAGACAACGCCAGCAAGTGCAGATCGTAGTTAAGCAGTGCCGTCATGATTGACATGACTTTATTGGCCGACGAGATACCAGCCGTGTACGTGAACCCTCAGATCAGCATCTGCTCGCTCCACCACTGAGTACGCTCGATTAGTTTCAGCATAGCGCGGCGTATCGGTGAGCTTCTGAGTGGATCACTGGGCTAAAGGGTGGCCCACAAAAGTCCGCGGCTATAGGATCGTCACCCAAGACACATTCACAGATACTGCCGACAACTTCGACGGCGTTGCCCAGCAATCCCTTGTGCACGCGTGGGTTTCGCCAATCTCGACGATGACCGCCGTGGCTTCGTTGCTTAAGTACCGGATCTGCGCGGCGACGAGCGCGAACTTCCACTCCACGACAATGGTCGACCGTGGTGAACGGACGAATCCGGCATAGGCGTGCGCCCTGCTGACTGGTGAGCTAACCGGCGCCAATGACACCACACGCTACCCGTTTACCGGCATCACCGGTACTCATCGTCGTCGCGTCGGGACCCGGTGTGCCGTTAACCTGACTGTAGCGCTCAGGCGGAATGTTGCCGAAGTTGTCGGCACCGGCGTGAATGATGATGGCAGTCTTCTGGTCGGCTAGTAGATCATTTATGGTGAACGCATCCGTAGTGGTTACCAGCGCCCCAGTACCGTCTTTACGCACCTGAAGTGAGGTGAGGTGGCCACTGGCAGGTTCGACGGTATGTCCGGCCACCTGAAAATGGCCGCCGGCGGATAAAAAGTCACCGGATGCACCACCGGTTGGTGCGACCGAGTTAGGCTCACACTTTCCCACTTTGTGGATGTGCACTCCGTGGAAGCCGGGCACCAGCTGACCTGTACCGGTCGTCACGATCGTGATCGTGACGAAACGGTTGTTGAACTCAAACTTCGCCGTTGCAACCTGGGTACCATCGGGCGCATTCAGATGAGTGGTCATGCTCTGCATCCCCACCGACTCGGATTCGGCACCCAACACTCCTGACGGCGCGAACAAGCCGGTCCAAACCGGCGGAGTAGTACCGTTCGAAGTGGTTGGGTCTTGATTCGGGCTACACGCGCTCAGCAGCGCAACGCAAGTCACCGCAAACAACAAGGACAATGCTGGCCTGGCGACGGCAGAGACATTGCGGTTACCGGCAAGTTTAGGCATAGCGAGAGCCTAGCTTGACGTTCCCGAAATTTGGCAGCGGGCTGCAAGGGCCCTGAAGTTAGAGCTTCAGCCCGTTACCAGGACGATGACGCCCGGCGGCTGGTTGGTGATTGCAGCGATGCGCGGCTCGACGGGCGTTCCTAATTTCTGACCCACTGCGTCCGCGGTGGCACGTTCTCCTTCGGCGTCCGAGTAGTACACCGTGGTAGCCGAGACATCAGACACCACCAGGTTGCCGACCTCAGTGACTTTAAAACCAGCGGTGGCGAGCTGGTCACGGGTGCGTGCAGCTATGCCTTCTTTCGAAGAGATGTTGTATACACGGACTTCAGCCTGGTTCGTCGCGGGTTTGTTACTTATCGAAGTAGACGCCGTGATGGTGACAGTACTGGTCATACTCGACATCGGCGACGTCGAGTAATCGTCAGAATTTCCAGATGAACCCAGGGCCTGCCACCCGAGTAACAAGAATATAACGCCGAGGAACAGCAGCACCATCACCATGGCTCGCAGGGGAAGCCCCGAAGAGTCGGGGATGCGCCTATTCATCAAGCCCACTTTATCCAGAAATGGGCCAGAGCCTACAAAACCACAGGGTGGTCAGGTTACTTCGAAACCTAGGCGACGCGCCGCACGCGCTTTCTGACGGCTAGCGCGCAATCGCCGCAGTCGCTTCACCAGCATCGGATCAGCAGCCAACGCCTCCGGGCGATCGACCAGAGCATTGAGCAACCGATAGTAGCGCGTCGCCGACATAGAGAACAACTCTTTGATGGCTTCTTCTTTGACACCAGCAAACTTCCACCACTGACGTTCAAACGCCAGGATGTCATGTTCACGACGAGTAAGCCCATCAGCGATCCCAGCATCGTCCTCCGCTTGATGTGCCCACGGCATGGCGCCGTCCATATCGATTTCCCTGGACCCTTCCCGCGGATTCTCAAATTGCTCGATTACTTGACTTACATCAAGGCACGCCTCGTGCGCATATTGAACCATGCCGGCAAGCATCAGCCACGTAACCCAGAACCGCGAGTCGGCCCACTTGCCTCAAGTGCGTTAACCAATCGTCCCCTCGCCGCTGCACGGCTGGGAAGTACCTCCACCTCAGGCTGTTCCGCCCCGCTTGGTCGGCGGGCTTAAGCTAGCCGACCATGACAATCGTACCCATTCGCATTGTGGGCGATCCGGTGCTACACACGTCGACGGCACCGGTGCAGGTCGCCGCCGACGGTTCGCTGCCAGCTGAGTTGAACGGATTGATCTCCACTATGTATGACACGATGGACGCCGCCCACGGGGTCGGCCTAGCTGCTAACCAGATCGGGTACGGACTGCGGGTATTCGTCTACGATTGCGCCGAAGATCGGGGACAGACCGCCCGCCGTCGCGGTGTAGTCATCAACCCGATCTTGGAAACCTCCGAGATACCCGAAACAATGCCCGACCCGGATACCGACGACGAAGGTTGCTTATCGGTTCCCGGCGAGTCATTCCCTACCGGGCGTGCGCAGTGGGCACGTGTCACTGGCCTGGGCGCCGATGGCAGTCCGGTCGCTATCGAAGGCACTGACCTGTTCGCACGGATGCTGCAGCACGAAACCGGACACCTAGATGGCTTGCTGTATCTAGACTGCCTCATTGGCCGACACGCCCGCAGTGCGAAACGGGCCATCAAGTCACACCACTGGGGTGTTCCCGGACTGTCGTGGATGCCAGGCGAGGCGCGCGATCCGTTCGGTCACTAATGGTCTGGTGACCGGATCTCAGAACCCTGGTCACGGTGCGGTACCAGCTTCCTGCCGGTTTGATCCCACCGCTGACCGGCACCGTAGGACCACTTAGAGGTCGATCCGATGGTACCGGTGCGGACCAAGACAGGCACAGGCATCGAACAGACTTGGCTCGACAGCTGGCTGCTACGGGGTCAGGCATGGAGCCGTACTCGATGCCAAATCGACAGTGCCACCGAGTATTTCTGTTCACACAGCTGCCATTCCAGCAATTCTCGGTTAGTACCTCCGCTGCAGCCTGACACCACTACAGCTATCCTTGACTGCTTGCACCAATGCCACCCTGACCAACCAACACACCGAGCGGGTCGTCGTGCAGAACGGGTCCATCCGCACAGTGCACCGGGCCATACACCTTGTCGACCCACCCCGACGATGCCTGACTGCAACTGTTCCACCAGTGCGTGTCCGTTGACGTACTCACCACAATCATCGACGGCGAGCTGATGTTGAGCACCCACCCGGATGCCACGGCCGTGCGGGCAGCCGTGACCAACGCACCCGACGACACCCAGTGGGTGGGCCTTTCAACACTGTGCGGCGCAGACGACCCGAACGTGACCGGCCACGTGGGGCGGCTGTGCAGGGAACTGTTGGCCCGGAGCGCGCGGCGCGACACGACACGTGGTTACCTGTGTGTTGATGAGGACACGACCGCTACCGCCATCGGCGCCTTGTCCAAGCCTTTGGGGTGCCGGGCTCCACCATCGCAGTCACTACTTCACCGCACAGTCATACAGTCATAATGTCTAGCCATGCCCGACAGCACCCTGCGCCTGGCCACCTGGAACATAAATTCGATTAGCGCCCGTCTAGATTATGTCGTCGACTGGTTGGTGCACGCCGACGTCGACGCGCTGGCCATGCAGGAGACCAAGTGCTCCGATAGCCAGTTCCCCACCCTGCTGCTGTACGAACTCGGCTGTCAGACCGCCCACGTCAGCTTTCAACCAGTGGAACGGCGTCGCGATAGCCTCCCGCACCGACCTCGAGGACGTACAGAACGGTTGCTACGGCCAGCCCTACTGGAGTAGCAAGCCAACCGTGGCCGCTACCCTAGAAGCCCGCGCTGTGGGCGCCACGTGCTGCAGCGTACGGGTGTAGAGTCTATATGTGCCTAACGGCCGCGCAATAGACGACCCTCATTACACCTAACAAGCTAGATTGGCTTGCTGCGCGTAACAGGGACGAAGACTGGCTACGCGACGACCTTACTGCACAAATCGCATTGGTCGGTTACTGGAATATCACCCTAACCGACAAAGACGTGTGGAGCACCAAATTCTTTACCGGTTGCACCCACATCTCCGAGCCGGAATGTAAAGCGTTCAATGCCATCGTCGATACGCGATTCACCGACATGGCACGGCCCTTCACCCCGGGACTCGGCGTCTACACCGACTGAAACTACACCCAGCTACGGTTCCCCAAGAAGCAGAGTATACGCATCGACTTTATCCTCACCTCGCCAGCGGTTAGCCAGCCGGGTGACTGACGCGCAGATCGTCCGCGATGAGCGCAAAAGCAAGGCTCACAGTGACCACGCGCTAGTTCTCGGCAATCTAAAGCATTGACTAGCAAACGTACACCGCGGTTCGCCGGGCGCAACGTTGACCGTGCGCAAAGTAACTGTCAGAAATTGGCACCCAACTGCTCGTTGTATGCGCGTTTGCAACATGGCAGGCTTTCGATTGTCCGATGTTGGAGAATAATTTTCGTTGTTGCTGTTAATTTTGCGCTCAGCGAGCATACAACCGTCGCCACGGGGTTTGCAACGAGAGCGACTAAGACCAGGGAGTGATCATGAGCGTCGTCGGCGGGGCAGTCCGCGGCGTGGGTAGAGGTCTCGGTAAAACGGTAAGTCAGGTGGCCACGGCAACCAAAGCCGCCGCGGGCGCAGTGGGTGGCGCTGCGGTGAATGGTGTTGTCGGCGGCGTGGTGGGAGCCGCGGACGGTGTTAGACGCGGAATCAAGACAGGCAGTCACTCGACGCCAGCAGCCGCGTTGGCGTTGGGAGCGCTTGGTGCTGCTGGCCTGGTCGAGTGGCCGGTGCTGTTGGCGGTCGGCGGCAGCGCGTTGTTGCTGCACAAAATAAACCAAAAACCGGACGCTGCTGCGCCGGCGGAGAAAGCGAAATTCGAGCCGGTGCCCCACAAGACCCCGCCACGCAAAGCCACCAGCAAACCGGCTGCCAAGAAAACGACTAGCCGTCGCACGATCACTACCGAACTGCGGAGCACCAATTGATCGGCGCCTCCATCTAGCTCTGAGCAACAATTGAGCATCGGCGCATCGATACGACGACGTTGGCGGTGCGCACTGTAGCGATCGGCTTCTCGATCACTAAAGCCGGTGTTGAGTCTAGCGTCAAAGTCACCTCAAATTCCGCTACGCAAAAAAGCCAGGGGCGCTTTTCGCTAGGTATTTGGCCGGCGTTGTTGACGCGGTGAGAGCCACGCCGGGATCTAAGTGGGTGGCCTGGACAACACTGGCGACGATGAACCGAACCGTGTCGTACTCGACGCAGCGCGGACCCAGTCTAGTGTCACGTCGGCTAGCTTGAGCTACCCGCTTCCACGTATCGTCGTCAGTATCGGCGATCCCACCCGCCGGCACATCCAGTGTCTTTGCCTCGGAGCCCGCTCGAATGCGCGGCCGATAGGTTCGCGGTCATCCAAACCTTCGCCGGGTTGATTAGCGCCGCTATCGGCAACGTGGAGCTGGCCAGCACCGCGTCGTTGGCGGCCACGCCTAAGGCTTGCCGAAAGTGGCGTGAGGCACTCGCCGCCACGCTGGAGTAGGGCTTGGCCGACCAACACTCGGTACTGCTCTTGCGGCCGGAGAGTCCAGATCGGCTGAGCCAGGTCGATGCGATCGTCACCGATCCGCAGGTGTTGTGCACCGACTCGCTACGCGTGGCACAGGTCCGTAGTGTCGACGACGAACTATCCGTAACGTGGAACCGTGCCCAGATAAGGCTGGCTAACGACAGCTGTCCGCGCTGACACCGCGTGTAGAGGACATCAGATCAGTCAGTCAACCAAATTCGGAAGTGGAGGGTGCTGTTCCTCCCACCCTCCATCCGTTGGTCACTACAGTAATTGCCTAAGCGTGGTGTACGGACGTGGATCTGGTTTCTGTCGACGTCAGGAGCTCCGCTCAGCGTTCGACGACATCTAGCCCCCTTAATGACGAAGCAGATAGCTCCATAGCTCCATCAATGAAGCCCTCGCCAGCGCAGCAATCACCCTGCAGAAGGTGGATCTCACGGTGGCGGTGTTGTCCATGGCGGGCACCCAAGAAATGACGTCAGCCAACGTAGTGTCCAGCATGATGTCAACGCCCGGATCAGGCTCAACGCCCTTGGGTGCCGATGGCATACTAACTGATCTCACAGGCGCCTGGCGGATGCTGCACGCACTTCCTGCGGTTCGTTCCGCAAGCCAGCGATAAATCGAAATTTTCATCATTGCAACATCTTTAGGTGAAATCTTGATGTTTCCGGATATCCTCGTCCGATGCCAAGAACCGTCACCGCCGGCGCGGTAGCCAGTGTGTTATCGCGCTATATGCTGACCGCAGGGTCGTTGGCGCAGCCGCCCCACGGCCAGCGCGCGTATACGAGTCGCACGCGATGTCGGTAGAAACAGGTCCGCAAGATTTTACCTCCGAACACCGAACCAGAAGAGCTAGAACAGTGTCCGCTTGGTACCCGCACACTTGGTGAACGCTTAAGCGTAGCGCGCAGCGGAACAAGCCACCCAGGCATACGGCCTGACAACTTCTACGAGCTGTCCGTACCGAGGTGTCGGATCCGTTGCCCCCATACCGAACCTTGGCTCAGCGGCCAACGTGATGCTTGGTTAACCGGTCGATGCAGTGATGGCCCGTTCGGTGCTAACCGGAAACTCCATACTCGCGACCAATCAGTGGCTGCGTTCCGAAAACCGGATCAACTGCTTGCTGGCTGTCCAGACTCCGCCAGCGAGAAAAGCGTTGACTATTCCCGACAGTCAGCCGGCGTATACCGATGTCATCGAAGTCCAGGCTCACAAGACGGCATCCGCCGATACTCGGGTGATCCAGAAGATCGACGAATCCTCACTTAACAACGAGTCGCAGTAAGTGACCAAACAAGCTTAAGCCACTCCGGTCGCCGACCTAGCTGAGCGTAGCTTTATGTTGTTCGCCTGGAACACCTTCGTAGCGTTAACCGCGGTCGGAGTGGTGACCGCTATCGGGGCCGACACTCATAGAGCGCCGCGCCGCCGAACTCGTATCGAACGAGCTGTCCGATGTCGGCCTGCAACACCAACTCAGCCAGCTCACCAACCAGGCCTGGCCGGTAAGTTACGACCGGCGGCACACTGGTCACCAGACTAGGATTGTTGCGTAGCCAGGACTTACACCAAGCTGTTACCAGCAACATCGCTGTCACAGTGGCCGCTATCCTGGAAAGGAGACCGGTGGTAGCGGCGTTGACGCAGCAAGCATCGACGTGTCGGCTGACCAAATCCGGAGCCTTAGTCCGTGTCCTGCACTCAATGGAGACGCTCGGCCGTATCAACGCCGTCTGTTTCGACAAGACCGGAACGCTCAGCGAAAATCAGCTGCGAGTGATGCAGGTGCACCCCGCACCGAGGATCGTGCACGAGGAGGTACTGTGCGGCCCACGCCGCGCCGCCAGCGAACGGCATCCCGCAGGTCCACATCACCAATGTAGCCATCGTCGAAGCCGCTGCGGTCGTTAACACAGAACCTGCCGCACACCTTCCGTCCAGTTCCGGCAGGTCGTTTTCCGCCTCGGTGTCCTGCACAGAACTCACCATTAAGGATACGCCGGAAGTGGCGGTGGCCCGCTTCACGGACGCGGTGTCGAACTCGCACCACAGCATAGAGCACACAGTCGCCAAGTTGGCCGCCGGCGTCTTGCAGGTGAATCGCAGTGGCGCAGCGTCGCCTGAGCCCGCAGCAAGCCCAGGTGGTCCTGGACTACGCCCGACGACATCACCGATTTCTGCAACAACAGACTTTCCTTAGTGGAGCTACTCGGGCTTCCGATACCCCACGCGCGGTAGTGACCGAGTTGCTGCCGAACTTGGGTAACCACGAGTTAGATGTGCGGCTACTCACCGGCGATCATCCGATTGCCACGGCGACCACGGCTTCAAAACTCGGCATGGCAGTGAACGCCGACCAAATCACCAGCAATGCTGAGTAGTACGTTTCGTCGCGCAATTACCAAAGAGTTAAGCTGTGAGTGAGTGCATAATTGCAGCTCAGCTAACACCGGAGCGCAAAGTGTAGATCATGCAGAGGCTGGAACGCAGAGGGCGGATGTGCACGATAGTCAGCAACGGCTCCAACGGCGCTGCTGCTATCCAAGCATTAACCGTCGGTATCGGTGTCGTCGCGCACGACCGCGACCAAACCCGGGGTCACGGCCGGCATGCTGTTGGTCGACGGCGGGATCGAGTCGCTTCTGTCGTCAATCCAGGGGAATGTCAATTCTGGCAGCGGGTACAAGCCACGGTGTAGGTGCTGTTGAGAGACAACGCCGGCGAGGTGGCCATCACCATTATCGGCAGCCCTAATTATCGGGATTTCGCCGCTGAACACCCGGCAGTTGCTACTGGTTAAAACACTGACCGACATGCTGGCCGCTACCGCCTCGCAGTCAGCAAACCCAGCGACCTGGCTACGTTCCGACGCCCGCAGACCGGATCGACGCGCCTTGCTGACGTGCTGTCGCCATACGCGGAGCGACCACTGCGATACGGACCATAAACAACTTTACCAGGTTGCAGCGCCGAGCATCTACGGTGACGTTAATCACGTTGACGACTGCCCAGTTGAATCAAACACTGCCGGACTCACATACCTGGCTAACTGTGCTGACCGACCTGAGATCGCTTGCGACAACAGTGGCGTTGATCAGTATTCGGCCAATCAACCAGCCACTCAACTACACCCCGCTGGGTGGACGCATGCTCTGGGAACCACTGCTGCCGCTACGGTTGTCACGACTGTTCTAAACAGTGTGCTTATGGATCCGGACAAATCCCCAAAGAGCCGCGTCTGATCGATCATACACAATCTGGATCATCTCAACTCACCACAACAGTGTATACGGTTGCAGCAAAGGCACTTTCAGCACACAAGCTACCGACAAAACTAACGGGTCGTCCCAGCCGTTCGTCGATGACGTATGTGAAACGTTAACTGTAAGATCACGCAAGGCGGCAAACCCTTCGTTACGAAAAGACAAATGATGGCGGAAAACAAGTCTCGCCGGGTGGTGTCCCAACGTGAAGCAGTAGAAAAAATCCGTGAAAACCAAGCCTGGGTCATGAATTTCCTGTTGCTGGGCCAAACCGATATACCGCAGCCCGAGCAGTTGGCCTACTACGGCAGTCTAGCCGCACTTGCCGCATTCGAACTCATCGACTGGCCGGTCGCATTGGTCATTGCTGCCGGACACCTGTTGGCGAGCAACCACCACAACCGGGCTCTCAAAGAACTTGACGAGACAACGAAGGAACTCTAATCAGCCTGTACTTCGCTTGCCTGCCCGAAACAATCGGCGACGAAACTCGAGGCACTGTTTCTGACTTCCATATAAATACTATGCATGTAAGTACTGTTGTACAATCTAGAGTCTGGTGTCATCGTGGGGGCACCAGTTTCATTTGACCGCGATAGCAAGGATTTGAGATACGGGCTATGAGCCAAGAATTTTACGACACCGTGATCCGCGGCGAGTAGGGGCAGTTTTAACGTTTAAAACCCACATCGAGCGAGAACAAGCTGATCGGTACCGTTTCTATCAAATTCGAGACATGACAATACCGGTCGATAAGTCGAAGAACCCCGAAGCGTCTCGAACGGGTACTGCTGACGTTGGGCACGATACACATCCACACAGCTGAATACGCCACCAACGACAACCCACAGCTTCTCTTCGTCGATCCGGTGGATCACACGATGAAGCTATGTGTATAAACACCACGGCCCCAACGACACAAGATGACGCGGAACACATCGCTTTGCGTCTAGGGTAGCCATCTGGTGTCATGCCCAAAGCAGTAGCCGTTCGCCTCCATGAGACTGGCTACATCGCCCTGCGTTGGCAGGCCGAGCGGTTGCGGTTACGACCCGGCATCTTGGCCTTCATGTTGGTGCATGCTGGACTCAGCGAAAGCGCACCCAGCCCGGAACGTTCCAAAACCCACGCTGCATTCGATCAGCTGGTGCAACACTCCCGCCAGCTAGCGTCAGTTGGGAGCGTCCCTCCACGAACGGGAGGTATCCCCACCCGCTTGCAGAGGAACACGGTAAAGCTGGTGAACGAATTCCGGGTTGACCTCGGCACCACACGGTTAATGTCGTCCTCCACGCCAACATGCTGGTAGCCCTGCTGGTACCAACCAGCAGCACAAGCACACCTCAAGAGCTGGTTAGACGCCTACGAGGAACTATATGCTCCTGGCACGTCGCCCTACGAGGTCACCAATGTACTAGCTCGAATAGTCTTTGAGGGTGCACTCAATGTCAACCAGGTAACCGAAATCTGGCAGCGCCTTGCTGCTGTCGACCTACAGCTGTACCCGTTCGACATAGCCAACGAAGGATTCGGGATCGCCGTTCGACTCCGACACCGACACACCACCAACTTATCCTAATATAAGCCTCGCTCAACGACTTAAAACAACACTATGTAGCCTCGGTGGCGCCCTCACTCGTAACGGCGTCGATATTGAACTTCCGGTCAAACTCGTGGCCTGACTCAACATACAGATGACCCGCCACATCGACCACGTGGACGCCGAGTCATCTTCCAGATCAACGGAACCTACGACTGGTCCCAGGGGAACCATGCTTCACCATGATGATCACGAGACAGCATCGCTGCGAATGTGCTGGCTTCGGTTCGATATGGTCACTCAAACGCCATCAAGCGGGAAGCGCAGTGGAGCAGTTGAACTCGATCAAGTAATGCAGGCGCGTCGATCAATCCGACTCTTCCACCCTTACAAGGCAGTGCCATGTTTCCGGTCTTCGGCGTGGGGGACCCGCAGGGGTTTCGCTGCGCCGGTTCGCTCGGGCTGGCCTAATGTTGGGACTATCCCACTTGGCAGCTGTTATAATGATGGCTAGCCCGGGTCTATCTATCCCTGCCAGGCATACCGACCGTCGGTGTATTGCGCTAGCGTGAGCGGATACAACAAAGCCACGCGGGAGTGCACGCCAAGTGCGCTGAGAGGGCGGCTTGGGGCCGTCGACCGTACGAACCTGACCGGGTAACGCCGGCGTAGGGAGACGACAAATGACCGAGACCTTGTCGAAAACCACTGCACCATCCGTGACCACCGGCCCGATCGTGGGCAGCAGCAAGGCTTACCGCGAAGTAGCGAACCCGGGTGGCGGGCCTAGCCTACGAGTGCCATTCCGCCGGGTGCATTTGTCCACCGGAGCCCATTTCGACCTTTACGACACTTCCGGGCCCTACACAGATCCCGACGCAGTGGTCGACTTGACGGCCGGGTTGCCGGCACGGCCCGGCGTGATCCGTGACCGCGGCACACAGCTACAGCGTGCCCGTGCTGGCGAGATCACTGCGGAGATGGCGTTCATCGCCGATCGCGAGGACATGCCCGCCGAGTTGGTGCGCAACGAGGTCGCCTGTGGCCGCGCGGTGATCCCGGCCAACCACAACCACCCCGAGATCGAGCCGATGATCATCGGTAAGGCGTTTGCGGTCAAGGTCAACGCGAACATTGGCAACTCGGCGGTGACGAGCTCGATCGCCGAGGAGGTCGAGAAGATGGTGTGGGCCACCCGCTGGGGTGCCGACACCATCATGGACCTATCTACCGGCCAGAACATCCACGAAACGCGCGAGTGGATCCTGCGCAATTCGCCGGTGCCGGTCGGCACCGTGCCAATCTATCAGGCGCTAGAAAAGGTCGACGGTGATCCGACCAAGCTGACGTGGGCAATCTACCGCGACACAGTGATCGAGCAGTGCGAACAAGGTGTGGATTACATGACCGTACACGCCGGCGTGCTGCTGCGATATGTACCGCTGACCGCCAGGCGAGTCACCGGCATCGTATCCCGCGGCGGATCAATCATGGCAGCCTGGTGCCTGGCCCATCATCGGGAGTCTTTCCTATACACTAACTTTACGGAACTCTGCGAGATCTTCGCACACTACGACGTCACCTTCTCGCTCGGTGACGGACTGCGTCCCGGCTCTATCGCCGACGCCAACGACGCTGCACAGTTCGCCGAACTGCACACCCTGGGAGAACTAACCAAGATCGCAAAAGCCCATGGTGCACAGGTAATGATAGAGGGTCCTGGGCATATACCGATGCACAAAATCGTCGAGAATGTACGGCTAGAAGAAGAGCTGTGTGAGGAGGCTCCATTTTACACACTGGGTCCGTTAGCTACCGACATCGCACCAGCCTACGACCACATAACGTCGGCGATCGGCGCGGCCATTATCGCGCAAGCCAGTACCGCGATGCTGTGCTATGTGACCCCGAAAGAGCATCTGGGGCTGCCAGGCCGTAAGGACGTCAAAGACGGAGTGATCGCCTACAAGATCGCCGCGCACGCAGCGGACCTAGCCAAGGGACATCCCCGTGCACAAGAACGTGACGATGCACTGTCCACGGCACGTTTCGAGTTCCGTTGGAATGACCAATTCGCACTGTCGCTGGATCCTGATACTGCCCGAGAATTCCACGATGAGACACTGCCGGCCGAGCCAGCGAAGACCGCGCACTTCTGTTCGATGTGTGGGCCGAAGTTCTGCTCGATGCGAATCACCGCTGATGTGAGGGCATACGCGGCCGAGAACGGACTCGACACCGAGGAAGCCGTCGAAGCAGCACTCGAGATTGGGATGGCGGAGAAATCAGCCGAGTTCGCCGAACATGGCAACCGGGTGTATCTGCCGATCACACAGTGAACTACCTGCCACTGGCACCCCCGGGCACGACACCACTACGGGTGCTGTCCATCGCCGGATCGGACTCCGGGGGCGGTGCGGGCATCCAAGCCGATATGCGCACCATGGCGCTGCTGGGTGTGCACGCATGCACTGCGGTTACCGCGGTTACCGTACAGAACACACTGGGAGTAAAGGACTTTCATGAAGTCCCCGGCGATGTCGTGGCCAGCCAGATTGAGGCCGTGGTCACCGACATCGGTATTCAGTCTGCCAAAACCGGGATGTTAGCGTCGTCAAGCATCATCACCACGGTGGCCGCGACCTGGCGCCGACTCGAATTGCCAGCGCCGCTGATCGTCGACCCTGTATGCGCATCTATGCACGGAGATGCGCTGCTAGCGGACGAAGCCGTGAATTCGCTGCGCGATCAACTTTTTCCGCTGGCCACTGTAGTGACGCCTAACCTCGACGAAGTGCGTCTGCTGGTGGGTATCGACGTGGTGGACGCCGAATCGCAACGTATGGCCGCGAAGGCCTTGCATGCCCTGGGCCCACAGTGGGCGCTGGTCAAGGGGGGACACCTGCGGTCGTCGGACCGTAGTTACGATCTGCTCTACGGTGGCTCTTCCGAAGGCGCAGCCTTCCACGAGTTTGACGCACCGCGAGTGCATACCGGAAACGACCACGGCAGTGGTGACACGCTGGCGGCCGCGGTAGCCTGCGCGCTGGCACACGGATACACCGTGCCGGACGCGATCGGCTTCGGGAAGCGCTGGGTTACCGGATGCCTTTATGGTGCCTATCCGCTGGGCTGTGGCCACGGCCCGGTCTCCCCCCTGTTTCGGCTGACATGATCCTCGAGCAAATCGTCGCCACCGCGCACGAACCAACCAGCGCCCCTGATGGCATCGTAGTTCTCACCTACGGTGTCAGTGGAAGAATAGAATCACCACTGCTACAATATTTTTCGGAGAGTAGGCGCAAAGAGGTTAGCGGGCGGTGGAGGGCAATCTGCTTCTTTGTCGACGCCAACCCAAGAGCCCGCCATCCGGGTTAGGGGAAGGCGATCGCGCCGGGATCATCAAAGCGATTACGTACTGCCACGACCCTGTCGAAGGTCCATTGATCGCCGGCGGGTATTCTTATGGCGGTCGGCAAAACCTCAATGGTGACTACCCAGACGCGAGACCACGATAGACCTGCTTACGCTGTTCTACTATCCCGTTCACCCACCGGGCAAGACACACCGCACCCGCACCGAAAACTTGCCGGAGATCGCGGTACCCAAAGGTTTTCACCCATGGCACTTCGTATCCCTTCGGCACACTGACCGAGGTACACGATGTGGTGACGATGCTAGCAACGCTGACCGAGGTTGTCGAGAGTACCTGTGCGCACCACAACTTGGACTCGAAGACCCTCGACGTACCCGCTCTCGCAGTCGAGGCGATGCTGCGATTGCTGGAGCTGCCAAACACGCGACCCATATATAATATTGCAATGTTTTGGTAAATAAGTGAATACGCTAGTATTACTGCGATATCAATCGGCTACTACCGATATCACTACGAAGGCATTGCACGGCCGAAGCCTTCCTCGAAAAAGTTGAAAAATTGTCATTTTGCAATCTGTTACGAGCTACACGAGCTTTTCGGATCTCTATTTCGGTACAGCAATGGTGCCGACTATTATGCCTGCTGCGGACCGTTGAACCACGGGGAGCGACAGGAACCGATCGACGGAGGAATTGATGCGGTGTATGCAACATGCTTCCGTGGTGATGTCAACTATTTGTTTCGAACCTGGCACCCGTGGTACATGGCCTGTCGATATCGCCGTTGACCCAGGCATCACCTAGACTGGTTGAGAGGTGACCGACACTCTCGCTGGCGACCCAGACGATGGTCGGAAGAAGTGAAGTTTATCGCCCGATTCGAGTAGGAAGGCCATAGTGGCAAAATGCATGAAGGCAGCCGCTTCGAGCAGCACACCAGCCGATGGCTTTACCTCAATAGCTCACCAAAGAACCATCATCCACCTAGAGCTACACCCTACCCCGGATGCCGGGTATAGCACGTGTCCACATTGAGATCCACCCCGGCGCGAAAAGCCGCAATTCGCCTGAAACAGGCCGGCCACAGTATTGCCGGCAGCCTTGCTGGTGCACAGGTGTTTAGTAAGCGGCCCGGAAACAGCTCTGCCTGAGATCACCAGCACTCAGTAACAGCTCCTTAACAGTCGAGGGTATCGCTAGGCTCAACTTGCGGTGCACATAAACCCAGTCAAGCATGCAGTTTGCAGGGCCATCCACAGGCCTCGCACCGACAGGCCGCGTCCTGCTGCACCGCCAGTGTGTATTGTAACATCAACGATACACAGTGCGGTGTCATAGTCTTGCGGCAGTGTCTATAATCATTTACGTTGGAGACCCTTCTGGTCATAACCAACACGGACCGATCGACTGCAATGTTGTTGCTAACTGGGCAGTGGGATACCTGGGGAGTGGGCCTCGTGCCAGAACAAACGTCGGGCTGGCAGGACAACGTGAGCTGCTGCTTGGAAGAAAAGGTTTGCCCTATAACAGCCATGAGCTTCGACGGTGTCGCGAACGACTTGATAGTCAGGGTAAAATCAAACAGCGGTACGGCTATCCTAAATTCATTCCTGTAAATTGATTTTGTGCTACAAAGCACCGGACTTCATACCCTCAATCAGAACACCTACGGCCATGAACGGGTAATCATCAGTTTCGGAGGCTAACGGTATGTCAGAGGGCTGCTTCCCGGCCAAGTGCAAGTAACTGACCAGCGTACGCTCAATGACGACAGAAACCACAGGTACACCTCTGGATGCTACACCGGGCCCCGGTAAACCCAATTATTCACCGTTGACGATGAATGAAGCCAGCATCTGATAACCCCAGCACGTTGAAGGCCAGGTGTAGTGCGATGTCTTTGAGTTGATCGCGGCTCAACTCAAAGACGTAATCGCGGGAAACATTGACCCCCTTCTCTTCAGCCCACCAGAACGCAAACCGCACCACATTGGCCATCGTCGCCAACAGACACAGCTGCAGTGCCGTTTTCAGCACCGCAGCTATCCCAGACCCGCTGTCGTTTATGCCAGGACCCGCCGACCCACGGTCGAAACACCCACCATCATCACGTCGCGGGTCAAACAGTCCTTACTTTACACTAAATCATATTTCGCGATGTAATCTTCACAGTGGCAATGTCTTAGAGTGAGCTAGACTGCCGCGGTGGCGCGCCTCAAATTGGCCGCTCCGGCGTTTCCAGGCTCGCTGACGATGAACCAGTGCGGTAGCCCGCTTAACCATCGCGGCGTTTTGCTGACCAATAGCGGTGCAGCCGCTATCGTCGACGACGGTGATCGCGTCCCATGGCACGACAGACCGGACAGTCGGTGACGGAACACCCGGCCGTTTTGGCGAGCCAAACCGGCCAACTGGCCGATTATACCTCCGGACGAGGTACACACCAACAACGCAGCCTGGGTCGACTACATTAGGTAAGGCCGCTGAACACCACCTCCTGCCTGCCACGCGACGAGGTTTATAACCGGTCGAACGGCCACTTAGACACCTCGAAGCCCTTGCTTATAGAGAGCTACCAAGACATGATCCACCCTGGCTTCGTAGCCAGCTGCTCAATTTCCTTAGCGTTGATGATCTCTTGCAACGCGTGCAGGTGGGCGAATACCTGGTCCGCGGTGACGTCTCCTGCTGACCTACGGTCCAGGTCCGGCACCGCAGCCGCCGGTTCCGACCGCATCCACAATGCATCCCACCAGCCGTCCAGTCAGCAGCAACGTCGCGCACAGCCGAACCATCATGGCTTGCTGAGCACGTGTCGCGTGCGGTCAGCCATGATCGGAACCCCGTTGTAACCGATCAGGTCCTGCACATACAACCCCACCACGTAGGCGACGCCGCTGCCGTTGATATCCAATGCAGTACGGTCGATGTGATCGATGGTGTCCGTTTTCTGGTGATAGTTCGGGTCGAACGGCTCGTTAGCGGTCCCTCCCCACAGCTTGGCCTGCTCGTCGGACTTCTTGACCTCCGCTCCGGAGAACAACCCGCCCGCCGGGATGCCCGCCGAGGTGAATCCGTCGTAGTCAGAGCGCCCGTCAAACGAAGTGTCCTGTACGGCCTTGCCAACCGACTTTAGATAGGAGACCAGCGTACGCTTGATACCGGCCGAACCTTCAGGAACCACCGGCCGACCGCGGACATCCAGCGGCAGCGATTGGTCCCCATCATAGACAAAATAACCTGGGTTGGGCGACGCAAGCATATCGAAATTCAGGTACAACGCAATGCCTTTAAGCGCGTTGACATCCAGCGAAGCTACGTAATTCCGCGATCCGATCAGCCCAAGCTCCTCCGCACCCCAGAAGCCGAATCGTACCGCGTTGTGCACTTGCGGCGAGCTACCAAGCTGCACCGCGGTTTCTAGAACCGCAGCCACCCCGGAGCCGTCGTCGTTGATGCCTGGCCCCTCGGGCACGCTGTCCAGATGCGCACCGACCATTACCACATCGGTGGTAGACCCCGTCTTGGTCTGCGCAATGACGTTACGGGCCTTAATATTCTGGGTACTGGCATTGAGTTTGACAGTGATTGGTTCGGGAGTCGACCGGAGTTGAGCTCGCAGCTGCAAACCCACGGACTTGGTGACGCTTACCACCGGAATCTTTACATCGGTGTTGGCTCCCAGGGTTCCACCCATCTGCTCCTCGTCGACGTTGTCAATGACGATCATGGCCACCGCACCACGCTGTGCTATGACATCTTCCTTCTGGGCAAATGGACAGTTGCCCCGGTCCACTAGCACTACGGCTCCCTGCGCCGGCACCCTGTCGTAGTTGGACGCCGTACAGCCAGTACTGTTGTCGGCCGACGCGGCCACCAGCGGTCCCGTCACCCCGTCCGGCGGAGTGCCAAGACTGTACTCCAAAGCATGGGCCGGCACATTTTTACCGGCTACCGTCACAGACCCAGTGTCAGCATGAAACACTCGAGCCGCAAACTCCGGAGTCTCCACATTGAAACCACTGTGACGCAAAGTATTTACGACGTAGTCGACGCTGGCTTCATAGCCAGGGGTGGCCACCGCCCGGGTACCGTTGTTAGCATTGGCAATGGCTTGCAACTTCGACAGGTGCACCATCATCGCGTCGATGCTGACCCGGTTACGCAACATAGTAGCAAACTCTGCCGCCGCAGTGGCACTTATCGCCTGGTGCGACTTAGCCGGCCAGCAGCTAGCTGAACATGCAGTTAGTGCGGCTACCGCCAGCACTACTGAGATTGTCTTTGATTTATTCCCCATCGCGACCAGGCTAGACGGCCGCCCATTTGCCGGACTAATGGGCCACGGCGAATGACTGCACCCCGCGCCCCAGAGTGTCTACGATGAGCGCTGGGTGAGAACTAAACATGTCAGACCATATCGACATTGAGATGCACGGCCCGCCGACACCTCTCACAACAAATATGGTATGGGTTGCTGTGCATAAGCTAAGACAACATTCGTAAACCACCCCACCCGGGACCGTCGATATCCAACAGTGCCTTTATGGAACGCACCGGCAAAGGACCTTTCAGCATGTTCGGACCACTTAAACCTATACAGTGGCGCACCCAATATCGGCATCACCGCCTCTTGCCTGCTCACCACGACGGCAACCCCAGCGTAGAACATCGCTGTCAACACTGCCGCGTTCGCGCTTGTAGTCAGGGCACACACCGCCATCAACATCCCATAGATGACGAACACGACCACGCCAATAAGGCCAGAGCCAAAGTTTCTTAGTGCTGTCAACGGTTACCTGTGCCTCAGCGCAACTGCCAGACGCCCATAAATCTTTGACCTGGCGAGACTTCACAGTCGCAACGATCACCAAGGTAAGGCAGCAGAACAACATCACCAGAATAGACCACATCAGGTAGTTGTTCGGTGCTTGCCCGGCTGACTGCTGCGGCGGGGTAACCAGGCGATGATGGCTGTGCAGTCATCCGATTCTCCACTCAAGAATAAGGTAACTGGCGTCAAGCAACTATTTACCCCTACTCGAGCGACGTCGCAACGGCAGGACCAACAGAAAAACTCTCTGTGTACACGGTCACGGCATCATTCACTGCGCAACAGCCATGCACGGGGTTGCAGTCTCATAACAGCAGAAATGCCTTTGTTGCTTTCGGATTTCTAACACCGCAGCTCCCAGAACCCGCCAAGTGGCGTGCTGGCTAAACTCCAGTGTAGACAAAACGCTGGCACCGACCGGTCAGTCAAGACCAGGTACCTGCTTTTCAGCTACGCCGCTGACATCAACAACGTGTTGGATGTTATCAATGCGGCGGACCGCAACATTCCGAATATCTATGCCTGTTGGCAGAAAACGGCTAACTTCCGTGATTGGGCTATGCCTGGGTTATACACTGGTCTAGCATGAGCTCTGCCACCGCACACCCCGACAGCGTTAAGGTCCAACGGTACTGACCGACCCAGATCTACCTCCGCTTCCGAAAACTGCAGAGCCAGCGCGCCCGCAGGCGGCAACAGTGTCAAGTAGCCCGACGAATGAAGACCCGGACATGTGGGGTGGGATAACGCATCACCCGAACAACCCTGCACAATGAGACGAACACCTCATTCAGTTCTCGACTACACGGGTCGTGGTCCAGCAGCTCACAGATACGGCCACCGACCATCTGGAGACTGCATGCTACCCACGGCAGCGTGGCAGCCGTCCGCAACGGGACGTATCTAACATCGTTGCCCCCGAATAATTATGGTGACCAAGGTCTCCAAGCCGTTCAATACAATGGTTTGGAGCTGAGTGCTACACTGATAATCGGCCAATACGTGGCCGGTGGTGGCGTCAGAAAAGGAGAAGTCGATCAACTGTAGGTTGCAGTCGCTCGGCAACCAAAGACAGGTAATTGCGAGCTGATCAACCTGACCCTATGGAACGCCAGCGGCATGAGAACGGATACTGGGGCCGGCCGCCATCGAACTGCTCAATGCAACGTACCTGCTCATTATCGAACTGGGCTAGAAGCCTGGGCCCAAAAGCGTTTTGGGATCCGACCGGCACGGCGCGCCAGATAGCCAGCGGTAACGGCGGAGGCCATCGCGGTGGCCATTGCCGGCGGGTCGACGGCCCGGGTCACCGCAGAAGCCAATAACACAGCTTCGCAGCCCAATTCAATCGCTAAGGCAGCATCGCTCGCAGTACCGATGCCAGCATCGAGCACTACTGGGACACCAGCCTGCGCGACGATCATCTCGATATTGTGTGGATTGTTGATGCCAAGGCCAGTGCCAATCGGCGAGCCTAGCGGCATCACCGCCGCGCATCCGGCGCTCTCTAACCGTTGGGCCAACGCCGGGTCGTCATTGGTATATGGCAGAACCACGAACCCGTCTTCGACCAGTTGTTCTGCTGCCCTTACTAATTCAACACCATCCGGTAACAGAGTGCGTTCATCGGCGACTACCTCGAGTTTGATCCAGTTAGTGTTCAACGCCTCGCGAGCCAGCTGCGCGGTCAGCACCGCCTCTGCAGCGCTGCGACACCCAGCTGTATTGGGCAACGGCATGATGCCAAGCTGGTTGAGCAGGTCGAGCAGTCCCGTTCCCCCCTCGGCATCGACCCGGCGGATAGCGACGGTTGTCAGCTCGGTGCCTGAAGCGATCAACGCCTCCTTCAATACTGCCAAGTTGACAGCTCCCCCGGTACCCATGATAAGCCGCGAAGCGAAGCTGCGGTCCCCTATAGTGAGTTTTGGTTCAACCACCTTGCACCGCCGTAACCACCTCGAGTCGAACCGGCTCAGACCGCCCAGAAAAAGCGGAAAGCTCAGAAACTTTTGTTGACCAGGAAGATCGAGGCAACACTGAACAGTCTACAGCCACGGCAATACCACCAGTCGGGAAACCCAGTGACTTCAACAGCGTAGCGACGGTGGTCTGCTCATCAACCTCGACCTGTCGCTCGTTGACTACGACAATCATAAGATGATCACACTTGCGCTCCGACCGCGGTAAGTTCAGACATGATCTGTTCAGCTGTCCACGGTGCCAACAAAAATCCCGATCGGCCGTGGCCGGCGGCTACCAGCGTCCGGTTATCCAGGCGGTGCACAAGCGGCAGGTTGTCCGGTGTCGTTGGGCGCAGCCCAGCAGCGCACTCAGTCAATTCATACTCGCCCAACGCCGGCAGCACAGTACACGCATCGTCAAGCAGGTCACGCACTCCCGACACGACCGGAGCGTCGTCGCGGCCGTGTTCATACTGGGTGGCACCAACGACCACTCCGTCCGCACGCGGAACCAGGTAGATCTGCCGGCCATGAACCCGTGCTCGAATTATCCTGTGCAACAACGGCATACAACCATTTCTCCAGCGCAAGCGCAGCACTTCCCCCTTGACCGGACGGACCTGTAAGCCGGGCCACAACGCGGGAGCATCAATACCGTTGGCAATCACCACCGCATCTGCGTTGACACAGGACAGGTCGTTCACCGGCGCGGCCCACCGCACCCCTAGACGCTCGCAGTCTAAGTACAAGGCGTCAAGCAAAGCCCGGTTGTCCACCGCCAGCTCGGTCGATGTCCTAAAGCCATAGCGAATGCCTTGTGCCAGCAGGGGTTCGACGGCGCGAACAACTGACTCCCAGATCACCGGATGGCCTTGCACGGACAACCAGTCCGCAACCATGCGCAGGTCAGCGACATCGGCCTGGTCGACGGCCACCACCAGCGACTCACGTGCGGTAATCACCTCCGGCGCCAGCCCGTCGGTAAACGGTCCTTGGCGCCACAGCCGCAATGACTCGCACCCCAACTGTAACAACCGTTCCTCACCTGGCCAGCCTTCGCTGTACGGGGCCAGCATGCCCCCGGCAACCCAGGACGCGCCTTGCTCGCGGGTTCGGTGCACCAGCACAGACCATCCGGCCTGCGCTGCACGGCGTGCCACCGATACCCCGATAACACCACCGCCAATAACGGCCAGCGACCCCGCGGGTGGACCGGACGGCATCTTTCGGCCTCCCTTCGCCGGCATGATCCGGATCAAGTATGCAAGTATGACGGTAAGGCAGGCGTAGTCGCTCTCACTGTGCCCACTCTCAGCCCCGCATGTTCGAACTGCCCAGGACTCCCGTATCTGAATTCTTCAGTTCCCACGCTAGCGCGCTAGCGTCGCGGTGTGTACGAACCTCATGGACAGTCCGCAATCCGTCGAGTCACCCGTCTCGCCAAGGCGAGGCTGTACTTATGCACCGACGCGCGGCGTGAGCGCGGCGACTTAGCCCAATTTACCGACGCCGCCCTGGCCGGCGGAGTGGACATCGTCCAGCTACGCGACAAGGGTTCGGTCGGTGAACAACAGTTTGGCCCGTTGGAGGCACGCGACGAGCTGGCTGCGTACGATATCCTCGCCAACGCGGCGCAACGGCACAGTGCCCTGTTAGCGGTCAACGACCGCGCCGATATTGCCCGCGCGGCGGGCGCCGACGTGCTGCACCTGGGGCAGGGCGACCTGCCGCCCGCCGTGGCGCGGCAGATCGTGGGTCACCAAACGCTGATCGGCCTGTCCACCCATGACCGAGAGCAGGTTGCCGCGGCTGCAACCGCCTTAGATGCCGGAACGGTTGACTATTTCTGCGTCGGGCCTTGTTGGCCTACCCCGACTAAACCGGGCCGCCCGGCTGCGGGTCTTGAGTTGGTGCGAACCGCCACCGAACTCGCGGGCGACAAACCGTGGTTCGCTATCGGCGGTATCGACGCGCAACGGCTTCCCGACGTGCTCCATGCCGGTGCCCGCAGGATCGTGGTGGTGCGGGCAATCACCGCGGCCGCCGACCCGCGGGCCGCGGCCGAACAGCTCATGTCGACGCTGATAGCAACGAGCTAATCCGGTGACTTAGCTGCGACAGTGCCTGACCCGAGTCACCCGGCATGCACCAGACGAAGACTCCCGTCTCGATCTCCATCGTGCGAGGCAGACCCTGCCAACATTGATGGCCGTGATCTAGCGGCACAATGACTGGAGTGGTGCGCAGCCGCTGCCAGCTGGCGGCTAACCCGGGATGCAGCGGCAGGTCGGCCACCTCGAACTCAGCGATCCAGCGCAATTCGACACTTTCCTGGTTGGGTACGGTGGGCAACAACTCGCGAGCATCGGCGACAACCGTAGTGTAGGTCCACATACTGTCCCTGAGCGCGGAGATCTCGGCCGTCACCACCGTCGCGCGCACAGCGAATCGCTCTGCAGTTAGACCAGCCTCTTCGCGAGCTTCGCGGACCGCGGTCTCCTCGGGGGTCTCATAGCTATCCCGAGCGCCACCAAGCAAACCCCAGGTGCCGCCTTGATGACTCCACAACGCCCGATGTTGCAGTAACACCGCGGGGGTGCCGTCGGGCCGCGGTGCCCGGAGGAGCAGGCCGGCTGCGCCATACCGACCCCAGTAGTGGACGCCACTGTCGGATACCACCCATCCATCACCGTCACCCTGCACGTGTTTCAGGATATGCAGGCAATAAACCGCTCGGCGTACGGATCCACCTGACAACCTACAGAGCGACCACAGAGTTAATACCGACCAATTGGGTCCGGCATCCCACATCCGCGGCAACATTCTCTTAAAATTCGCTTATAGCGGTTCAAGACGGCCAACACAAAGATGCCGAAAGAATGAGGTCGGAGCAGACGTGACGGTTGAGCTGGCACACCCGTCGACCGAGCCGCTAGGGTCTCGGTCGACGGCCGAG
Source organism: Mycobacterium uberis (assembly GCF_003408705.1). Lineage (GTDB taxonomy): Bacteria > Actinomycetota > Actinomycetes > Mycobacteriales > Mycobacteriaceae > Mycobacterium > Mycobacterium uberis. Next base: position 77,113 of record NZ_QAYL01000008.1, on the reverse strand, counting down.
CCGGCCCATCCACGCTGGTGGTTCGTCTCGACCACACCGGGCCGTATCTTGGCTATAGGCATCGTTTTGGCCACTCTCGGCGGCCTCAGCGCGTTCGCCACCTCGACGACCATCAACCACCGGCAGCAAGTATTGACCACCGTGCTTAGCCACACTGAGCCGCTGTCAGTCGCCGCTGGACGCCTTTACACCACGTTGTCAGTTGCCGACGCCGCGGCGGCCACCGCATTCATCGCTCAAGCTGAACCGCGCACCGTTCGGCTGCGTTACGAAGAAGCCATCACCGACGCCGCGGCTGCAGTGACCCGCGCGTCGAGCGGACTGACCGACGTCAGGCTAGTGGAATTGTTGAGCCGGATCAACGCCGAACTTGCCGTCTATACCGGGTTGATCGAGATTGCCCGAACAAATAACCGGGAAGGCAACCCGGTCGGATCGTCATACCTGTCGGAAGCGTCGGGGCTGATGCAATCGACAATCCTTCCTGCAGCACAAGAGCTCTACCGGGAGACATCAAACCGGGTGGATGGCGAAACTACCGCGTCCACTCAAATTCCACTCCCGGTGATTCTCATCGTCTCCACTACTGTGGTCTTCGGTGTGTTATCCCACCGCTGGCTGGCCCGGCGTACCAGGCGCCGGATCAACCCCGGTCTTGTGGTGGGCGCGCTTTGCATTCTCGTCATGGTGATATGGGTCGGAACCGCATTGACGATTTCCACGACCGCCAGCCGCAGTGCCAAAGACACCGCAGCCGAGTCGCTGAGAACCGTTACCGACGTCGAAATCACCGCTCAGCAAGCACGAGCTGACGAGACACTGTCGCTAATTCGACACGGCGATGATGAGAGCCGAAAAGAGTCGTTTTACACCCGCATCAACGCCATGCACCAAGAGATCGGACAATACTTGTCCCGCAACGACGCCGTCGACAAGGAAGACTTGCAAGGAGTCGACCAACTGTTGGTCCGCTGGCGACAGGCGAATGATCGTATGAACTCCTACATCTCAGTAGGTAACTATCGGGCTGCCACCAAGGTCGCGCTGGGTAGCGGTGAGAACGACTCCACCCCCGCATTCGACGAGCTCGACAACGAGTTAGTCAAGGCGATGGACCAAAGCCGGACCCGCTTGCGCCAGGATGTCCTTAGTGCGCGCAGTGGGTTATCCGGCGCCCAGGTCGGTGGCATGGTGCTCAGCCTGGGCGCCGCCATTGCGGTCGCCCTCGGCCTGTGGCCACGGCTAAAGGAGTATAGGTGACGACACACCAACCCAAGATCCAGCGAGCCTGCAGTGTGCTCGGGACGGCGATAGTGCTGACTGCTTGCGGCCATACGGAACCCCTGACGGTGGCCACCGTGCCAACGCTGCCGCCGCCCACACCGATCGGCATGGAGCAAGTGTCGCCGGAGCCCTCACTGCTGCCCGACAACACCGAACCAGACTGCGACCCGACCGCCAGCCTGCGCCCCTTCCCCACCAAAGCGGAAGCCGACGCTGCGGTGGCAGAGATCCGTGCCCGCGGCCGGCTGATCGTCGGGCTCGACATCGGCAGCAACCTGTTCAGTTTCCGCGACCCGATCACCGGCGAAATCACCGGGTTCGACGTCGACATCGCTGGCGAGGTGGCGCGCGACATCTTCGGCACCCCATCACATATCGAATACCGCATCCTGTCGACCGCAGAGCGCATCACTGCGCTGCAGAAATCAGAGGTCGACATTGTCGTCAAGACGATGACGATCACCTGCGAACGACGCAAGCTGGTGAACTTCTCCACCGTCTACCTCGACGCCAACCAGCGTATCCTCGCCCCGCGTGACTCACCAATCACGAAGCCTTCCGACCTGTCCAACAAACGCGTCTGCGTTACACGGGGCACCACCTCACTGCACCAGGTTCGCGAGATCACACCACCGCCGGTCATCGTATCGGCGGAGAACTGGGCTGACTGCCTAGTGGCGATGCAGCAGCGGGAGATCGACGCCATCAGCACCGATGACTCGATCCTAGCCGGGCTGGTCGAGGAAGACCCCTACTTGCACATCGCCGGGCCGAATATGGCTACCCAGTCTTACGGCATCGGGATTAACTTGGGCAATACCGCGCTAGTTCGGTTCGTCAACGGAACACTCGAACGCATCCGCAAGGACGGCACCTGGAACACACTGTACCGCAAGTGGTTGACAGTTCTAGGGCCAGCACCGGCCCCACCCACACCGAGGTATGTGGATTGATGGCCAAGTCCATGAAGAAAGAACACATCGCCCCCGATACAGAAGACGTGGGCCCAGCCACCCAGCGAACAGACCCGCCGTCCGGCGCAACGGAAGGGCGACCGCATGCCACCCAGGCGGTATTCCGGCCCGATTTCGACGACGACGATGATCCTCCGCATATCTCAGTGGACACCGAACCTCAAGAGCGGATAACGCCGGCGACTAGGGTGCTACCGCCGATTAGACAACTCGGCGGTGGACTCGTGGAGATCCGCCGGGTGCGAGATATTGATCCGCTTGAGGCCCTGATGACCAACCCGGTGGTGCCGGAATCCAAGCGGTTCTGCTGGAACTGCGGAGAGCCGGTCGGCCGGTCCGAGTCAGAGGACAAAAGGGCTCAAGGAGCTAAGGAGGGTTGGTGTCCCTACTGCGGCAGCCCGTATTCGTTCCTACCCCAACTGGGTCCTGGAGATACCATCGCCGGGCAATACGAGGTCAAGGGCTGCATTGCGCACGGTGGGTTGGGCTGGGTTTACCTGGCACTTGACCACAACGTCAACGACCGGCCGGTAGTACTCAAGGGCCTGGTGCACTCCGGTGACGCCGAGGCGCAGGCAATCGCGATGGCCGAACGGCAATTCCTCGCCGAGGTGGTACACCCGCAGATCGTTCAGATCTTCAACTTTGTCCAACACAAAGACACACATGGGGATCCCGTCGGCTACATCGTCATGGAATACATCGGCGGACAATCGCTGAAACGGGTTGCAAAAAAAGGCAAAACCGAGAAACTACCCGTCGCCGAAGCGATCGCCTACCTGCTGGAAATCCTGCCCGCCCTGAGCTATCTGCATTCCATCGGCTTGGTGTACAATGACCTGAAGCCAGAGAACATCATGCTCACCGAAGAGCAACTCAAGCTGATTGACCTAGGCGCGGTGTCGAGGATCAACTCATTTGGCTACCTCTACGGCACACCCGGCTATCAGGCGCCAGAGATCGTCCGAACCGGTCCGACGGTGGCCACCGACATCTACACCGTGGGCCGCACGCTCGCGGCGCTCACATTGAACCTGCGCACCCGCAACGGCCGCTACGTGGACGGGCTACCCGAAGACGATCCGGTATTGACCACCTACGACTCATTTGCCCGGTTGCTGCGCCGCGCCATCGACCCCGATCCACGGCACCGCTTCAGCTCCGCCGAGGAGATATCCGCGCAGCTGATGGGTGTGCTGCGAGAAGTGGTTGCCCAAGACACCGGGGTGCCACGGGCCGGCCTGTCGACTATCTTCAGCCCAAGCCGCTCAACATTCGGCGTGGACCTACTGGTCGCCCACACCGATGTGTATCTGGACGGCCGGGTGCATTCAGAGAAACTCACCGCCAAAGAGATCGTGACGGCACTGCAGGTTCCGCTGGTTGATCCGACCGATGCAGCAGCACCGGTGCTACAGGCGACGGTGCTCTCCCAGCCGGTGCAGACACTAGACTCCCTGCGCGCAGCCCGGCACGGTGCTCTAGATGCGCAGGGTATCGACTTATCCGAGTCGGTTGAGCTGCCGCTGATGGAAGTCCGTGCGTTATTGGACCTAGGCGATGTAACCAAGGCCACTCGGAAACTCGACGATCTGGCCGATCGGGTCGGCTGGCAGTGGCGGCTGGTCTGGTATCGCGCCGTCGCTGAGCTACTCACCGGCGACTACGACTCGGCCACCAAAGATTTCACCGAAGTGCTAGACACCTTTCCCGGTGAGCTAGCACCCAAGCTCGCACTGGCCGCCACCGCCGAGCTGGCCGGCGAGGCTGATGAGCACAAATTCTACCGGACGGTGTGGCGCACCAATGACGGTGTGATCTCAGCAGCTTTTGGGCTGGCTAGATTCCAGTCGGCGGAGGGCGATCGAACTGGCGCAGTGCGCACCCTTGATGAAGTGCCGCCTACCTCGCGCCATTTCACCACCGCGCGACTCACTAGTGCGGTGACCCTGCTGTCCGGCCGGTCAATGAACGAAATCACCGAGCAGCAGATCCGCGACGCCGCCCGGCGAGTGGAAGCGCTGCCACCCACCGAACCACGTGTGCTGCAGATCCGCGCGCTGGTATTGGGGGGGGCGATGGATTGGCTAGTCGATAACGAGGCCAGCACCAATCACATCCTCGGTTTCCCGTTCACGAAACACGGATTGCGGCTAGGTGTCGAGGCGTCGCTGCGCAATCTGGCCCGGGTCGCACCCACCCAACGGCACCGCTACACCCTGGTGGACATGGCCAACAAAGTGCGACCCACCAGTACGTTCTAGTAATCTTGGCTTCATCGAATGCGCGTCCAGCGCTTCGGCCGTGCATGCCAGGGCGCAGATTTCGCGGATTTACCTCCCCTAACGCATCCTGGACACCCTCAAGACACACTCGAACACCGAGTTGCCAGCGCGCGCCGCGCGATATCTGCGGGACGATCCTCCGCGACAACCCAGGCGATTATCCACCTATTCTGCTCGAGTATCTCGATCCGGCGGATGTATTTGACGTACTGCCGTCGGTCTGACCGATGTTGGTCACCGTCGCATTCGACTGCGACCAGGTACTCCTCCCAACCCGAATCCAAGTAAACAACCAGAATACTTTACAATAATCTAAAATTCGGTGTCTGCCTCCAAAGCATGGGAAACCGACGTCGATGAAAAGCAGTGGCAGGTAACTCTCCTAGTACGACTGCGTACCCAGGGCTACCAGCCCGAGTACGGTCTTCTAATTGCCGCAGGCCGCGTGCACCGCGGTGGTGCCTAGTGATACGCGTAATGTCTTTGATCTTGAAGCCCGCTACGCGGGCAAGCGCACCCAACCGTGTAACAGCCAAGCGGACTGTCCCCTCACTGGCCGATGCCGAAGGCGGTGTGCTCCGGTGTAGTAACCGCGAAACCAGCCACAGCCTGCGTCTCACCATCGAGCAATACATCACCTCGGATCAGCACACCTCGCAGTCCGCGCAGCTTGGTATGGATGAGCTCCACGGCGATGTCGCTGTTGATCCATTTGACACCGTGCAACGCCGCCACCAACTCGGTGACCGTTGGCCTCGCGGTTCGACACAGAGCCAGGCGGCGAAAATGCACTGCTGCAGAGAAAGCTCGACGCACTTCGACACGTAGATTTTGGGAAATACCGCACGGTACTGCGTCCGAAATTGGTTCCTACTCAATACCACGTCCGCCAATACCTCACTGCCGATAGATAGCCCCTACTCTCTCATGCTGTGAAGAATCACACGTCCGCCACGGATAGCTATTCACGTTGTCCACAGCACCGCCCCCGTGTTACAGCAACTTTGGCTTCACTATACGCTTTCCACCGTATCGGAAAGCACACTTACGCAGTCGCGAGCAATGGCCAGTTCTTCATTGGATTGGCATCGCCAGCAAAGCAATCCACGAATCATCCACAGAAATCTGCTATACACTTCTTCCAGGCACTGAAATTGCGGTACTTATCAAGTATCATAACCACTTCCCCAATACTGGTCAGTACATCACGGCGTACCTTCGTGTCATTTTCACCGACCCCTGTGGTGAAGCTCAGCACATCGGCGTATCCCAGTACCACCCGGTAGGCTCCCATACACTTACGTACTCGATGAATGAACACGCCATATGCAGATTGTGCTGAGCTATCGCATGATTCGATCATCGCGTGTAGCCGCCGAAAATCGTTCTCCCCTACTAGACCTACCAGCCCTGACCGGTGATTGAACATAGAATGGATCTCGCCGACACCTAATCTGGAAGCGGCGCCATAGGTAGCTGACAACATTAGAGTCTACATCACTACTGCGGGTGCCCATCACGCCAAACCCTCCAGCGACGTCAAGCCCATGGACGTGTTGGGTGGCCGACCGTCGGTAATCGCCGAAGCCGAGACACCGTTAACCAGGCGCAGCACAATCTGATTCAGACTATGGTCTGGCAGGTACAAAAGGGTGGCTTCCTGCTCACTAACATACCAACGCAACGTGCCATGAAATCCGTAGCGGCCAATCTGCCATTGTTCGGCCTGGCGACGATCAATCGTTTAGGTCGCAGCCGCTGATGGTAAGTCATAGAAGAAAGCGGTGTCGAACACCGTGATATACGGAATTTCTGACAGTCACTTCCGTACTATTTCGATTCCTTTCACCACGGGCTGATTATGCAGCGAAGCCAGTTCGGACAGCTGCTTAAGCCCAGCGGCGAGCGCATTATCCAGCAGTGTCGGATATTGGAACTCGTTGCCGCCGTGCGCCATCCGATGGACTAATCGCCATAAAACCACAGGCTTGCAGGTTGACGCCTTAGTCAAATAGCACATAGAATGTGCAGCACCGCGTCGTGGTCGGTAACCGAAAACCATTCCTCTCCTATCAGCTCGATTTGACCAGACGTGCGAGCCAGAGTTAAGCACCAGCACTAAGGCGGGACCGGATCTCAGTGGTCATGTATACCCTGCGTATAGATCACGGTGGTGGCCACGATGTCGACAATGTCTTCGACCAGCGCACCCCGAGAAAGATCATTGACCGGCCTATGCAAACTTTGCAGCACCGGACCAATCGCGATCGTCCTAGGCGTTTCGCTGCACTGCCTTGCAAGTGTTGTTGCCGGTGTTTAGATTGGGAAAGATCAGCACCGTCCGCGTTACCGGCCACCGGCGAATCAAACGTCTTAGTAGCCGGGGCGGCGTATTGGATGGGCCCCTCAACCGCCAACTGCGAATCCCGAATACGTACCAACTTCGTTGCTGCCCTGACCGTATCGCCATCAACTCCACTGCCAGAATCACCGATCGAGTAGGACAACATTGCTACTCGCGGATCAATGCCAAACTGTGCTGCAGTGCGCGCTGAGCATATCGCGATATCGGTCAATTGTTCGGATGTAGGTTTTGAAACGATTGCACAGTCACCGTATACAAGCACCCAATCAGACAGGCACATCAAGAAAAGACTGGACACCGTGGAGATGTCGGGTACCGTTCTGATACTCCCAGACCCTGGGCAAACAATTTGCCCGGTAGTGTGCGCAGCGCCAGATATCATGCCGGCGGCCATTGCGGTTGAACACCAGCATAGTGCCGAAATACGAGAGTTCTTGCACAATCTCGTGAGCACGTTCGACGATTATTCCTGACGCCTTGTGCAACTGGGCGAACTGATGGCGCAATTCACTGACGTGCGAATTGAGCATCTGCACGCCGTCCAAGTCGAATCCAAGTTCTGCTGATAGCAAGCGGATTTGGGCCTCATCACCTAAGATGGTTAGGTCGGCGACATGGCGCTAAAAGAGAAGGCCAGCAAATTTGAGAATGCAATCGTCTTCGCCTTCATGAAAAAGGATGTACTTGCTATCCGAACGAGCCTGCTGCAGACGATAAAGGAACATCTGTGATGTTATAACAGTTGGGATCAGGATAGCAAGCCGGGTCAACAGGTCTACGACATCAACATGGCGGCCTATCAGCGCCAATGCCGTGTCGATCTTACGCTGCACGGTTGCCGTGAATCGACCGCGAGCCGAGGCTGTCGCGTTGGCCGTCTCATAGGTACCCAATGTGGTGGCGATGATCGGCAATCTCAGACACAGCCCTGAGACCAGCGTCGTGATCGACGGATGTAGTTCGAACCCGTCGTTGAGGATGATGCACGAAAACGCCGGAAACCCTTCCGCAGCATGAGCACTGGTGATGGCAAGCATCACACCAGAGTGGTCGCTGGGAATAGTGACCGCCATCCCGCCGCGCAGCCGTTCTAGCACATGCTCGGCAGTCATCCCGGCGATCAACACGTCGGTGACCTCGCGGTCCCACAGCGGGGTGTCACCGCTAATCGGCGTCCCGGTCACGGCCATCGTCAGTTCAGTCACAGTCGGCGCCGACATCAATGGCTCGTCGAGCAGCACATAGCTGTGCGGGGTGAATGTGTGCAGTGCCTCACACACATTTTCGAGTTGTGCCTGGTAGCACCTATTGACCACCATCGCCGCGGCGTAGGCGCGCTGGGCGGCCAACTCTCCTAGGTACACACGGACAACATCGACAAGGTCGTCGGGGCTGCGCCCCTCAGCGTTCACCGCGAACAGCACGTGCGCGCCCAGATTGACTGCGATGCGCGCGTTTACCAAAAGTTCGGTGGGAGTAACCCCCACGCCCACGCCCAGGTCAGTGTAGTCGCTACTAACGATCACAACGGCGTCACATGCCTCGGCCATCGCGTGATATGCATCAACGATGTCAACGATGGCCGTGTCGGTGCCGGTGTGCAACTGTCGATAGGTCACGCCAATGCACTGCTGGCAGGGCAAACCCGCGGTGGTGTGAGCCAGCAGCAAGTTCCAGGATGTAATCGCGTGCGTCATCGACGCGAGTGATCGGCCGGAACACACCGACTTTGGCAACCGTAGCGGCAAGTCCGGGCAGGATCCCCAACGCGATCGTCGCCTTCCTGGACGTCAGTTCAGGCGTGGCAATATAGATCGCAAATTTGGCGACCACCCGCCCGTTTTCAGCCCAGCCGCCGCAGCTTGGGCGCCAGATCCGTCTCAAATAACTCAAGGAAACGGCGCTGGTCAGGACCAGGCGCATGAAACGTCAGATGGCTGAAGCCCCACGTCACGTATTGACCAATCTTTTCTACGACTTCGTCGGGGTCCGATGCCACGATCCAGCGCTTGGCAACTTGCTCGATCGGCAGTGCGTTGGCGGCTTTCTCCATCTCGATCGGGTCAGCAATGCTGTGCTTCTGCTTGGCTGTCAACGATAGCGGCGCCCAGAACCGAATGTTAGACAAAGCTAGCTCGGGGTCGGGGTCGTAGGATATTTTGATTTCGATCATCTTGTCGATGTCGTCAGCATCTCTATCAGCCGCTACCGCCCCTTCTCGGACAGCGGGAATTAACTTTTGAGTGTACAGCTCCTCGCCTTTGCCGGAGGTGCAGATTAAGCCATCGCCGGAGCAGCCAGCATATTTGGCCACCGCTGGGCCACCCGCGCCGATGTATATCGGCACGCCGCCTTCGGGTACGTCGTAAATCGAGGCTCCTCTGAGCTGGTAGTAATCGCCATCGAAGTCGACGCGGTCACCGCGCCACAGTTCCCGCATAAGTCGCACGGATTCGCGCAGACGGGCGAACCGCTCCTTGAACTCCGGCCAGGAACCCTTATACCCGGTAGCGATCTCGTTTAGCGCCTCACCGGTGCCGACTCCGAGAAAGACCCGATTCGGGTAGAGACAGCCCATGGTAGCGAAGGCCTGCGCGATAACAGCAGGGTTGTAACGAAACGTCGGAGTGAGCACCGAGGTGCCCAGCAGAATCCGCTTAGTGCGTTCGCCGACTGCAGTTATCCACGACAGTGAGAATGGGGCATGCCCGCCTTGGTGGCGCCATGGTTGGAAATGGTCACTGACAGTGGCGCTGTCCATCCCGTGAGTTTCGGCGGCAACCGCGAATTCGACCAATTCACGAGGTGCGAATTGTTCAGCTGACACTTTATAGCCAAGTCTCAGTTCAGCCACTCGTCCTTTCTACTCCTCGTGGCGATCGTAAGTGCGACCGAACCGGGCTCAGGAGACCGCAGACATCAGGCTTAAACTCTTTAGCATGGCAGCGGCGACTCTCTTCCAGGTCACCGACTCGGTGCATTTTGCGCGCGGTGACACGGTGAATTGGGCGTTGGTTGCCGATAACACCGGCGTCATATTAATAGACGCCGGCTATCCCGGCGACCGGGAAGACGTGCTGACCTCACTGAGCCAGCTTGGCTATGAGGCCTGTGACGTGCGCGCCATTCTGTTGACCCACGGGCACATCGACCATATGGGTTCGGCGATCTGGTTCGCCAACGTACACCGCACGCCGGTGTACTGCCATGCCGACGAGGTAGGCCACACCAAGCGAGAGTACTTCGAACAAGCCTCGCTGCTCGATATCGCGATGCGCATGTGGCAGCCTCGGTGGGCGATCTGGTCCATTCACGTGCTTTGTAGCGGCGGCCTGGTCCGCGACGGTATACCGGCCGCCCAACCACTGACCGCGGAGATAGCCGCCGGGCTACCGGGTCACCCGATGGCTATTTTCACTCCAGGGCACACCGGCGGGCATTGTTCGTACGTCGTCGACGAAGCGCTGATCAGCGGTGACGCACTGATCACCGGCCACCCGCTGCTGCGTCACCGTGGACCACAGCTACTGCCGGCAGTGTTCAATCATAGTCAGCAACAGTGTCTGCACAGCCTGAGTGCGCTAGGCATGTTGGAAACCCACATCCTGGCGCCAGGTCACGGTGAACTATGGCGCGGCTCCATCCGTGAGGCGACGGAAACGGCGTTAAAACGAGGCGCTGTCCTGACATGTTGAGTGACGCTGGAAATTAAAACATTAATTCTCTAAAATATTAATTTCCAGCGTCACTCAACATGTCAGGACAGCGCCCCAAAATCAACCCCACAACCAAAATAACAACACTACAGTAACTAACGCAGCTACCATCACAAAACTCACTACTGCACCCGTGAAACCAACTTCACGCAACACCATGCCAACCACCACAGTGCATAACCAAAAAACAACACCAGTAGGAACGACAAATACAAACCGCCACCAGCCATCCGATAACCATTCCGATAAGAAACGGCCACGATGTACCCGCAACACCAGTAACGGCAAGTCCTTCGACAGAACTGCAGCACCCAACAATGCAAAAACCAACACCGCAACGATATCGATACTAGCCACGCCAGCCCACACCACGATCACATACAACGAAACTACGCGACTCCTTAACCCTGCAACGACCACAAATCTAAATTCGTCAAAAATAAGCACAGATTCACACGAACAATCGGCCTACGATGACCAGAATCTAAATCAAATATCGGCACAGCAACAACACCAGTATTCACCAGGTAAGACAGCCAAATCGTGACCGTTGACCTAGACAGAGCCCCATAATCAACAACCTGAGCTAATCACCATACCAACAATAAACGTCACCAACCTAAATATTGATATTTATTTAAACCTACCGATTCATCAACACCACAACAAAAGCTAAGTCTAGTAACATCGCACGCATCATTTATTACCAACCAGAGAATAAATTTCAACAATAACTTTACGCTAACAAGCTGACCCTATAAGCAGACAAATACTACCCACTGTGAACCTACATCACCCACTCAACCCAGACATATCCCTATTCAATTACATGATCAGAATTTTTACATAGAGAAAATCGCCCCATACACGGATATAACAGTACATAAGCCATGCGCTACAACCTGGCTCACATCGAACTAAAAACCGCCGAATCCAGCATCAGATCAATAGTCTTGATGCAAAACTCGCTAGCAATTTTTGTGATCTAAAAAAGAAAATCCGAAAAGCACAAGCAACGCTAACTGCCACTGATGACCTGTTCGACTACTTCGAATTGACCGAGCCCAACGTCGGATCCCGTCCTGTCATAATGACAGCTCAGGTGCCATACAGCAGCTCGAATTAAGCAGTCAAGAGTCGCAAAATATGGACCATCAATAACTCGGTCACCGATGTTGCAATCATATAGACTGCTACCAACAAGGAAGACATCCCAAAGATCCAAAGTTTCATTAATACACTCCGAACGTCGATCACTAACAAACTAATGATCGACACTCGCCTACTCATCGAAGCAACATTACCCAAAACACGGGATCTCAAAGGACCGTTATTCTGCTCATCGGAGACACGCTCCGCTATTACTCTGAGGGACGATAAGAGCGACGCGGCCAGCCTGACAATCAGCGCTCAACTAATGTAATACAGCGCACCCAGTGCGATCGTAGAATCGCCGGATTTCGACTAAACCAAGCCAAACTCGTCAACATGACACTAGAACGACACAGAAATCAGCTGCTATCACTGCACCCCAGTCTCCTCAAAGAAGACATCGAGCTGCATTCCGAGCAAGTCAACTTCGACAAACTCAACAACACACATGAGGCGATCAAAATCCATCGGTCTACTTGAACAATATTAGGTGACAAAAATATATCGCTTAATTACCAGATTAAACAGCATATGGTCAATCTGGCATCAGAGTCTATCTACGAAAACACACCCGATATACATCAATTAATGCTGATCCAGATTTTACACGAATAATGATGTCTCTCGGCTGACAATTGTAATCGATAACAGAACATCGCCAGTTCCGTTCCCGTCGACAATTTTCACATCCAGCTGCACTACTCGACACACTTTACACAAACGATAATTACACCTATAGGTTAATAATCGTAATCACCAGCAGCTTGGCCGACGAAATTCACCAATAACAGCACCAATCACCGGTGATGGAAGTACCACAGCAAAGCGGCAGATGTCACAAAAGCTGAAAACCGTTGTCCAAGAGATCAGTAACTTGAACTCAACTCAATTAATCATGACTGCAACAAATGTCACCAACCCTGACCTTACCTCCCCTTCATATCATTGCAACGAACATCGGGATGCCAACAGAACAACACCGAGTCCGGCACACGTACCTATCGACAGGCAATGGGAAGCGCGATGCTGGTCATCACCAAGATTCTCATTCCCAGACGTCGACACGCTGACAGCTTGCGCCAAGTCCAGTTGACGTCTAGCCACAATGAGCAGGCTCAATTCGATATGCAACAGGAGCTGAATCTACTCCCGCCAACACTAAAATAACCACAGCGCCAAGACCTATTACATTTTGTTCACCGGCATCGCTTCAAACGCTCCACAGTGAACACAAACAGACTTATCGAAACAATGCGTCTGGATGGCTACAACTTAGCATATCAAGAGTATGCAGCACCAGCACAGTGCAATTCGATCCACGGAAACCGAGGTGAGTGCCAGCAAGCTCCTGGCCACCACTAGTCGCCATCGCGTCATAACCGTCCGAAACATATTCGGCTGCCTAAATTCGGCTAAGGCACTCAAACGAGCTGACGTTTACATACCCCCATCCCGAAGGCGACATTGCCCCGACCATTCGGTTGATTCTGCGTAAACAAAAGAACGTCCGGCTGTTGCTGGGTGAGGTCCAAACAATCAACCTGAACACAAAAACAGTCACGTTGAAATTGATCGATCTATAAATGATAATACCCTACGACAGCCTCATCCTGGCCGCCGGCACGCAGCAATCATGTTTCGGCAACGACAAGTTTGCTACCTTCGGGCCCGACATGAAGACCATCGACGATGCCCTGAAGTTGCGCGGTCATATCCTCAACGCGTTCGAGACCGCCGAAGTCACAACCAATCCGGCCAAGCGGGAACACTAGCTTGACGTTTTTCATCGTCGGTACCGTACCAACGGACGTTGAGACGGCCGGATAGATCCCCGAACTTATCAAACGAACCATAGCGGAAGCATTTCGAACCATTACGCCCAGTCAGTGCCGGGTGATCCTGCCCGACGCCGCTGGCGTCGAAACCAGCCCGCTAAGTAAGATGATCGCCGAACAATCCGACGACACCGAAATCGACTACGCAGGAAGGAAAATCGTGAAACCTGACCTCACTATCAAAGGACACCCGCACGTCTTTATGATCGGCGATCACATGTTAGTGCCCAGTGTGCCGAGGATAGCTTAAGAAGCTCTTTATGGAGAGCACACACTACGCCACCACAGTTATCAAACACTATAGTGAAAGGCCATTTCGAGCCGCCCAATCACAACCCCTTCAAGTACTTAAGCTCGAGTAGCATGGCAATAATTTCCCAGTACAGCACGGTCACACAGGTAGCAAGTATTAGAGTTTCGCCGGCTTCAATCACTTGGTTTGTTGGTGCTGCACCTATATTGCCTGGTCAGCCATCAGAATAGGGTCGCCGCCATATTCGATTGGAGATCTCCTTACTTAGGTAGCACTCGCAGACAGATCACCATTGCCGACTAGATAATCTATACCACACTGGTCATGAAATGGATGAAGCAACATACGCAGTCGCAAGAAGTTCTTGCCGCCGCTGGAAAAGTCGAACATACCGAACAATCGACCGCAGGCTAGCAATCGCGGGACCTTGGCGACGAAACGAATAGTTTTGTTCAGCAAGAGTAATCCCGACGTTACTCGGCTACTATCTCGACCAATAGCATGCCGGGTGGGCACCTCGTAGGCGCTCTTTCTTGAGTCAACGCCAACAAAACATATCATGACAGTATCCCGATACGATGCGGATTGCTCGTCAATGATCAACGACAGCCGCCCCAGCCTTACGTGAAACAACGTAGGGTCGTGACAGTCCTTGTTTGCTGACGCCCCATCGCGGGCGTGAAATCACTTTTGCCTCGGATGGCCCCCATCAATGACAGCACCACCGAACTTTGTCTGGCGCAACTAACTCAGAGCTTGATCGATATCAGCGATCAGATCGTCGGCGTCCTCGAGACCGACGGAGATGCGGACCACGCCGTCTCCGAGCCCGATCGCAGCACGGCCCTCCGGGCCCATCGCCCGGTGAGTAGTGGTAGCTGGGTGGGTTATAAGCGATTTGACGTCGCCAAGGTTGTTGGAAATATCAACCAGCCGCAGCTTGTCCAGTACCTCAAAAGCCCGGTGCTTGGCGGAGTCCTCCGGAGAATTGAGCGCAAAGGTAACCACCGTCCCGCCGCCCGACATCTGACGCTTCGCCAGGTCGTACTGCGGGTGCGATACTAGAAAAGGGTAGCGCACCCAACTCACCGCCGGATGCCGCTGCAAGAATTCAGCAATCCGGTGCGCCGAAGAATTACAGTGTTTAATTCTAATAGCAAGCGTTTCAAGTCCTTTCAATAATATCCAGGCATTAAAAGCACTCATAGCTGGGCCGGTATGGCGCATCAGTTTTTGCACAGGACCCTCAATGTACTCCTTGTCACCTAAGATGGCACCACCCAACACCCGCCCCTGACCGTCGATGTGCTTGGTACCGGAGTAGACCACCACATCAACCCCGAGCGGAAAACCTTGCTGCAGCAGTGGTGTAGAAAAAACGTTGTCCAGCACGACTTTTGCTCCCGAAGCGTGGGCCAGCTCAGCCACTGCGGCGATATCTACCAGCGACTGCATCGGATTCGACGGCGTCTCAAAAAACACAGCTTGAGTTGGCACCGAGAGCGCCTGCTCCCATTGCATGAGGTCGTCGCCGTCGACAAAGACAGTCTCGACACCCCAGCGTGGCAAAATCTCATTGCACACCACGAAACATGATCCAAACAAACTACGTGCGGCGACCAACCGATCACCGGCGGCCAACAACGCACCTAACGAAGTGAACACCGCGGCCATGCCGCTCGCGGTGGCGAACGCCGCCGAAGCCCCCTCTATCAGACGCAACCGTTCCTCGAACATCGCTACGGTAGGGTTGCCGTAACGAGAGTACACAAAGTGGTCCAGCTCGCCTGTGAAAGATTGCTCCGCAACTGCCGCCGATTCGTAGATGTAGCCAGACGTCAAATACATAGCCTCGGCAGTTTCTTCGAACTGAGACCGTAGAAGGCCCCCGCGCACGCCCATGGTTACCTGGCTGACGCCGTCCGGCAGCGTCTTAGGGTTGCGAACAGAACGGTCGCCGGTCATCTGCGCCACTCTACCCCCACGCGCGAGAGATGCCCCCACCTCATTACTGCCACGGGTTATAGCTTCTTCCACGGCAATCCAACTGCCTGCCAACCTGTTTCACCGCGGCTACCTTCCACATTGAGATGACCCTCGAAGCCATCTAACACGCTGTAAGATGGAGTGATCCCCGCCTCAGTCGCGACCTGCGCGGCACCAATAGAGCGGTTCCCCGAACGACACAAGAACACCACCGGGCGCTCTCCCTGCTCGACGTTTCCAGGCGGTATCTGCTCCTGCAGTTCAGCGAGAAAATTCTTGTTTGGCTGCCCGTCAGATGTGTTCCACTCGATGTACACCACCTCACGGCCCAAGCTCGACACGTCGGGTACCCCAACAAATCGCCACTCAGCATCACTGCGTACGTCGACCAACACCGCGTGCGGGTTATCGCTGAGCGTTTTCCATGCCTGCAAGGGCGTGATATCTCCTGCATAGGGACGATTCATATCTGTGCTCATAAGTGCTTACCTGGTACTTTCCACCCACTCCGGTTCCTGATATCAACACCTGAGAGCCATCCCCAGGGATCCCGAAAGAGCAAACCCGTCAATAAGCATATCCACGAGTGTGCCACGTCGTCCTGCCTGGTAACGGTTCCTCCGGTAATCAGCCGAGAGGACAGGCGATGTCCGAGGTGTACGCCCCGATTGTTTAGTTCGACGGGCCGCGAGCTCGTCACGTAGCGCGGCTATCACAGTCGAGGTTACGGCAGCGATGCGCTGTTATGAAAACAGGTGGTATTCCGGCGAGTGGGTGTGTTGCAGCAATACGAGCGTACTCATCAGGGTGAGTATTGCAACGGGCTGTTGATGGAACTGCTTACATGTGACTTCGACACGGAAATAGTTGAATGCCAACGTATATAGGTAATATCAGGCGATCCGTTATGTCGTGTTGAACTCTTCGAAGTAGCAATTTGGCTACTTGGAAATCGAATTGGACATAGTCGGCTTCATCAGGGCAGAACAGACTACGGACACCCATAGCGGGCTGCGATGCGTCTTCCGTTCCAGCCGAAGTAGTTTCGCCTCACTGATGCGTCGAGTGTTTCTCCACTGACATTTAAGACTTTAACAGCTGAGTGAGACAACCTCCCGGGTAACTCACCCGCATGTTCGACTGTGCCACGACAAACTCACGGCTGGCAACGTCTGCACAGCACATTCGCCACCTTGCGAACTCAATCACATGCGATCGCCAGATCTGATGCCGTGGCCAGTGCAACTGCCAGCATACGCGTGCCCTCGGTGGGTCACCTGGATGGATCAAGCATCTAGAGATCGTTTTCTGGTACATCAAGCGCACCAGTTAACGTATCGGTGCTCAGCGATCCACCCACTGCCACCGACCCCACTTCGTTGTCCGCTCTTATTACGCGAGCGATATCCGGTGAAGCCATCATGACGTCCACCGGAACACCCAAAATGACCCGGGCCTACAACTCAAAAACCGGCAACGACTAAATAAATTACAGTACAATTCAGGCGCTCTCGTTAGAGTATGCTGTCACGTCAGCGAAGTACACTTCATCGCCGTTGATAATTAACTCGACGCTGAAGACACTGCGTCCACTGAGCGCCTGAACGATGCGCACACTGATCGACTTGGCCGCGCTGGCAGTGGCAGGACTCATTTGCCTGCAGTTGCCAGAATTCCAACACGTCAGCTTCGGCGCTGCGACGACATATAGGCGTGCAGAACTCGATGACCGCACCCGGCTGGCTCTCTATACACACGACGAGCAGGCTGACGTGAAGCTCGATCTCGACCATCTTTTCCGCTAACACACAAGGCCGTACTCCCCCGTCTCACGCCCTACAGCACACCACCAGCCGAGCTCGAGACCGTCGGGCCCCGAGACACCGCCAAGTGTCCCTGGCCGACCACTCCTGCAACCAGTCTCATCAGCAACGGATACCCAACGCGTCCGACCACCGCCTTGAGTGCACCGATTGATCCAACGAACCAGAACGGTGCGGTGGGCAAGCCGAGCTGGCCGGCAGCCAGCTGGCGCAGCCCCTCCCGGTCGGCGGTGAGCCGGACGCTGCGATCGCTGGGCACCAGCTCGGTGAAGTCATTTTCAGTTTGAACACTGATCGCATCGAGGACATCCAGCGAGATCGCGTCGGATGCTGTCACCACGAAGTCTGGTTGCAGCCGTTCGACCGCCGCCGCGACCTCGTCGACATCAATCCTCATGATCACCAGCGACTGGTCGGCCACCTCGTGCGCAAGCGCACCGGCATACCCTTCGACAGCAATCACCCGCACGTCAAGTCGTCGCAGAGTGATTGTCAGCTCCCGGCTGCACTCACCCGAACCCAGCAACATCATCCAGGGCCTGTCGTCAAAGCTGGGTTGGACTTCATCACCAGGTGCATCGTCATCGGCGGCGGGCTCCTTGTTGCGCTGACAGACGACCACAACTGTCGTCGTTTTGTCCGCTGCGGGAATCGACAGGTGCTCGTATGAGTTAAGTGGGATCGTGTAGCCCGTCAGTCAACCCATCAGTCACCAGCTCACTCTCTCGCTCCGTCGGTTGGCTCCACAGCCAAGGGCAAACATGCATGTTGTTCACGAGTAGGGGCGCTTGGCGCGGAACTAGCGACATCCCCAGCGGACACTATCGAAGCAGCCCTCATAAGATAAAATTCTGTTTCGGATGAATTTTTTGTATTTTTGTGCAACTCTGTTGAAGTCGCCCTCTTTCTGTGTCAGCGAGGAGTGGCAGGCCAGTGAGTGCCTAGTAATGACTCAGCCACGCCTGTCGCCGATTTAGCGGATACCTGGCACCAGCAGCCAGGAATCCGAGCACCTAAAGCTCCTCTAACCGACAAGAAGCCCGTTACGGATCTGAAAGTTCGTTAAGAAGAAGTCCATGTACGTCGTGACGATACAACCGGAAATGCCAAATATGGCCTCAAGCAATTTGTACAGCACCAGCCAGGCGATGAACCCTCTCAAGGCTGCCGCGGCCGGTCTTACAACCGAGGTGATATCCGCCGCCTACGACGAGCTTCGGCACTAACAACGCTACTGTTTACTCTCTACAGCTAAAACTATCAAACTGCTGCGATTCACAACCAGTCTGCGGCTATGCTGGCCATGCAATACAGGCTCATATGCGGACACCGAGACCGCTAACGCGGTCGCCACGATTCTGGGAGGAAGCTAGCATTGGTGGATTCGGTGCACTGCACCCGGAAATCAACTTCGCCAGAATTTACTCCGACCACGGCTCGAGGCCGCTGATAGCCGCAGCAACAACCTAGCAGTCTATTCGACACCAGTGCCCCTAGCGGCAATCGCAATCAACTGCAGCATGGTGATCCCTCTGATCACAGACCAACATCCTGAGCCAAAACACCCCGACAATCGCAACCATCGAAACTCAATACGGCGAAATACGCTATCAGGACATCGCCGCAATGGAAAGCTACGCAGGCTCCTTGATAGTTGCATTGGAGTTGACGCCGTTAACCTGCGCCACCGCAGACCTTCGACACGGAGGCGCTAACGAGTCAAACGATGACAACGGCGGCGCGGCCAGCGAAACCGAACACACCCGCTGTTCTTGCGGCAAACGTATCCAGCCTACCGGAGGGCCCGCCATCCGGGGTCGTGGTGAACCTGGTCACCACCCTGACAACTATGCCAGGAGGCGACCATCAGCGTAATGCTACCGCCGCAGAACCAATAACCGTCCGGCTAAAAAATCCCCCTTAGGGCTGCCCAGCGAGTAACCGCACTATCAGGCCGTTGTCTTCGGCGAGCAGCATATCATCACCGTCGACCAGTTCTGCGGGCACAAACGCCTCGCGTAACCCTCGGTCCTGGCGACCCGTCCCCACATCACCAATATCGCATCAACCGAGGTGATCTTGCGGTAGTCCACGTGCAGGAAAGCCGTCGGGCTGATCGACCGTACCGTGGCATGCGCAATTAGGCCGAGCAGTATGATAAAATATTGTTAGCAATATATCGCCGTGTACTGCGTAGCTGCCCCCGACATTGAAATCGGGTGAAATATCCGGTCATTATCGATACCGTCGGAAATGTATTGGATCAACGTGCAAGACGGCAGGAGACTGCCCATGCCTGGTATGTCCGGTGCCTCATCTTCGTTCGGCGGCAAACGGGCCGAGCAAACCTACCAATGCCGCGGCGCGGTCGACGACATCGTCCCATACCTCGTCGCTGTCGCTGGAGTCAGTGGACACTGTCAGGTCTTGCAAAGCGGTGCATGGTTGCCGCGAATCGGCGAAAACGCACACCTGAG
The DNA here is from genome assembly GCF_003408705.1 of Mycobacterium uberis. Taxonomy (GTDB): domain Bacteria; phylum Actinomycetota; class Actinomycetes; order Mycobacteriales; family Mycobacteriaceae; genus Mycobacterium; species Mycobacterium uberis. Next base: position 56,963 of record NZ_QAYL01000008.1, on the reverse strand, counting down.
GTAGTCGGCCCGTGTTCCGGAAAGTCGCCATAATGTTCGTATTCAGGTTCTTCTGAAGGTAGATCTTCTGGGCCCAGGAACGATGGAGTTGGTCACGGACGGTTCCGCAAAACGTCGCGGCGCACAATGGTCTGATCCCGTCCTGGACCTACACCGATGCACGAAACTTGTGCTCCAGCAAGCTCTTCCAGCCTCAATACATAGTCACGGGCTTTGCCGGGCAGGTCCTCAAATTCCCGGGCTCCAGAGATATCTTCCCACCAACCCAGCAGCTCCTCATAGATCGGCTCGGCACGGGCGAGATCACTTTGGGTAATCGGCATATCGTGGGTACGCACGCCGTTGATCCGATAGCCGACGCAGACTGGCACAGTTTCCAAACTGGACAGCACGTCAAGCTTGGTCAGGAAGTAGTCAGTAATCCCGTTGACCCGGGTGGCGTAACGGGCGATCACGGCGTCGAACCACCCACAGCGCCGTCGTCGTCCCGTCGTCACGCCGATCTCGCCGCCGGCTTTGGCTAGGTATTCACCATTCTCGCCGAACAGCTCGGTGGGAAACGGGCCAGAGCCCACCCGCGTGGTGTAGGCCTTGAGGATGCCCAGCACGGTACGAATCCGAGTCGGGCCAATACCAGAGCCCACCGCTGCACCGCCCGCCGTCGGATTCGACGACGTCACATACGGGTAGGTGCCGTGATCAACGTCTAGCAGGGTGCCTTGCGAGCCTTCCAACAGCACCGTATCACCGACCTCCAAGGCAGCATTGAGCAGCAGCCGAGTGTCAGCAATGCGATGCCGAAATTGCTGCGCCTGCTGTAGCAGCGTCTCAACAACCTGCGACGGGTCCAATGCCTTGCGGTTGTAGATCTTAACCAGCACCTGGTTTTTGAACTCGAGCGCGGCTTCGATCTTGTGGGTCAACTCCTCAGGGTCTAAGACGTCGGCAACCCGTATTCCCATGCGGGCGATTTTATCCTGGTAGCATGGCCCGATACCGCGGCCGGTGGTGCCAATCTTCTTGCTACCCATGTAACGCTCGGTGACCTTGTCTATAGCTACGTGGTAGGACATAAGCAGATGAGCATCGGCGGAAATCAACAGCCGGGAAGTGTCGACACCGCGATCTTGGAGGCCCTGCAGTTCGCTGAGCAACACACCGGGGTCGACCACCACACCGTTGCCGATGATGTTGGTGACGCCGGGTGTTAGCACCCCCGACGGGATCAGATGCAGTGCGAAGTTCTCGCCGGTCGGCAAAACGACGGTGTGCCCGGCGTTATTGCCACCCTGATAACGCACCACCCACTGCACGCGTTCACCAAGCAGGTCTGTGGCCTTACCTTTGCCCTCGTCGCCCCACTGGGCGCCGATGAGGACGATTGCCGGCATGACTTGCTCCCACCTAATCCCGCCTATCTATTGTGGTCCAGCCGGTGATCCACCCTAGCCCAGCGGTTTGCGAGGAATGTCTTGAACATAGCCGAGAGTGCCTGTAACGGAGCGGTGTTGCTGTTCGGTGATAACCAGACTCAGCAACGATGGAACGCCCTGGCCACGCTGTCTACTCACCGGGCTGCCTACCCAGACGATATTGACGCGGTAGACGCGGCAATCGGACCGTACCGGCGACTAATCGTCGTTGGTGGTGACGCCGACCTTGCGGCGGTGCTAAGCCGGCTGTTGCGCGTCAACCGACTCGACATTGAGGTAGCTTACGTTCCACGCCAACGCACGGCAGCAACCCGGATCTATCGCCTTCCGACCGGACGCCTAGCAGCGCGACGCGCTTGGCGTGGTTCTGCCACGCGAGTGCCCTTGATCCGCGACGAGACCGGGTCGGTAATCGTGGGAAGGGCTGATTGGCTACCTGTCGACGACCAGCGGCCGCTGCACGGTGAGGCAGTCGTTGATGACATCCCGCTGTTCAACGGCGATGTCGCAGGCGTGCACATCACACCGACACTGGCTATGCCCGGCTTGCGGGCTCGGTTGCGTGGCCCCCGAACCGGCATCAACAGTTGGCACCGGTGGTTCAGCGGCCGCGCGGTGCAGCTAGGCAGTACCGGTGTCGCGGTGGTCCGGGACGGTGTTGCGGCGCGCCGTCCGGCGCGCCGATCGACGTTCTACCGTAACGTCGAAGGTTGGTTGCTAATCCGATAATTTCGGCTAGTGAATTCTCCCGCTCTGCACAAACCAGATGCGACCTAGCCCGATCTCTATGGCCCTGCTAGGACCAACCGCCGTCGGGACTGTGCTTACGTAGCTCGCCCGGGCGAGCGTGCAGCCATTGGCCCATGCCGGAGTATTCATCTTTATGCTTGCTGGTTGGTCAGTGTCGCTATGTCTGCACGAATTCGTGCACGCGCTGACGGCCTGGTGATTCGGCAACCACGATGTCGTAGTGCGCTGATATCTGACGCTGGACCAACAGCGCTACAGTCATCCGGCATTGTCACTGCTAGTGCCAATGTTGTTCGTCCTGCTGGGCGGGATCGGCCTGCCGAGCGCCGCCGTGTATTTGCAGACTTGGCTCATGACACCTACCCGCCGCACTCTGGTCAGCTTGGCGGGACCAACAGCCAATCTGACGTTGTCAGCGCTTATGCGAATCAGACTATGCTTCGACCCTGCACGCACAGCCCTGTGGGCCAGAGTCGTGCTCCTGAGCTTTCTTCAGATTGTGGCGGTCGTGCTGAACTTGCTGCCGACCGCGAGCCTGAACAGTTACGACGCCTGAGAACCACATCGGGGTCCTGGAATCCAGCACGCGGTGGCGCAGGCTAAGCAATACGTCGTGTTTATTCTGCTGTTCCTCTTGTTGGCACCGAGCCCGACCCAGTTCCTCTTCATGGTCGTGGGCTGGCTCCTTGATTTGTCTGGTGCGCCCCACTGACTGGTAGCCATGGACAATGCGTTGAGCCGCTGACCCTAACAACACGTGCAATGTATACGTTAACGTAATAGGCGTTGGACATAGTCACACTCATGTCGAAGCCAACGTATCTCGGATGATCCTCCGCATGATTTTTGTTGCCGCAGTGATCCTGGTAGCGTTCTTTCTTTCGTAACTGAATACCACGTTGCTGATTAACTCAATCGCGCTGCCCACCGATGCAGGACACATGCTCACCAACGTGGTTGCCATATTCATGGGGCTGACCGCGATGGTGGTCCAGCGTGACAGCTCGTCACTGGCCCGAGATATTGACCGTGGTGGCCAACACCACGCTGCTGATCTGAATCGCGACATTCATCCTCTACGAGGCGGTCAACAACTCAAAGAAGCCCCGTCCATTTCCAGCGTGTCAATAGTGATGATACTGGCCGCCTTGGCCGGCCAGTATCATGGTAGCGCTGTTGCTGCGTTCACACTCGGAGAACAGCCCGGCAGTTAAGGGTAGCCTACATGGAGGTGGTCGCGGACTGGATCACTCGACCGTCCAGAACAAGTGCCCCGACGGCATCGGTGACTGTTCGGCAACCTTCTAGAGTCCGAACTCATTGCGGGCCGCGGGATCGCAATCGTCAAGCAGATCCAGACAGCGTCCGTATTCGTCAGTCTCCCCGATGGTGTCAGCGGCCCGCGCTAGCGCCGCCACGCAGCGCAGAAAGCCGCGGTTCGGCTGGTGCGAATACGGCACCGGGCCAAACCCTTTCCAGCCATTCCGACGCAGCTGATCTAAACCGCGATGGTAGCCGGTGCGGGCATACGCATAAGCTGTGATGGCCTTATCGGCGGCCAGCGCTTCTTCGGCAAGTGCCGCCCAGGCCACCGACGCAGACGGATGCGAGGCGGCGACGGTGCCCGGGTCCTTGTTTGCATGCAGTTCCGCTTCGGCGTCGCTGTCACCGGGCAGCAGGATCGGATCAGGCCCCAGGAGATCACCTATAGATGTCATGGTCTCCATTCTGTCGTTCGCCCCGCCACCCGCGTGTACGGCACCTCGGCCCACGCCCCAATCCGGTGCAGGGTCGCTAAGCTCAAAATACTGACTTGATAGCGGGAGGACAGAAGCGCTCATGCCCAATGCACCCGAGCCCGACCTCAACGTCACATCAAACCGCACCGGGTTCGCTCCACGCACTGCAGATCAGGATGCCACACCCGATCAACCCGAAGCCAAGGATGACCCGGCCACGAATCCGGGTGAAGAGACAGTCGAGGGACACCTGATGACACATAGCGACTCCGAGACCGCAACGATGGTAATCACCAAACCCGAACCGGACCAAGATCCCGAGCCAAACATACAGCAGCACCAGCGCCGCTTCACCGCACCCGGTTTCGACGCCAGGGCAACCACCATCATTGCCACCGCACCGGATCCCGTGACCGAAATCATCCACCTGCCCTCGACAAGACTACCAGAACATCCCAGAATTTCCCCGAAAGTTGCTATACCGCAATCGATCCCACCCCGATCAGGTGTCAAGTTGCGGACATCGCGGCATTCCAATTGGGGCTGGATGCTGGCGCTGATCATGATAGTGTTGACGTTAGTGGCGATTGCAATTCTTGGCACTGTGCTGCTAACTCACGGTAAACACGTGAAAACATCGCTGACAGATCAAGTTCGGCACACCATCCAGAGTTTTGATGCCGCGGTACAAACCGGAGACCTGATGACGCTGCGCTCCATCACCTGCGGCACCACCCGTGACAGCTACGTGGAGTACGACGAGCACTCGTGGGACGAGACATACCGCCGAGTTTCAGCGGCCAAACAATATCCGGTAATCGCCAGCATCGATCAAATCATCGTCAATGGCCGACACGCCGAAGCAAATGTCACCACGTTCATGGCCTACGACCCGCAGGTCCGCTCGACACGCAGCCTCGACCTGGAGTTTCGCGACGATCAATGGAAAATCTGCCAGTCCCCCAGCGACTAACGCGCCAGTCCTTTGTCATCGAACGTGTGGCCAGCTTCACGTTCGAGCATGGTTCTAGCAGCTAGCTAACCGACTTTCCTGCACAACGCAGGTCTTTACAGGCCTCAATCACTCGCTTAGTCATCGACGCTTCGGCCTTCTTGAGATAGCTGCGCGGGTCGTACACCCTCTTGTTGCCCACTTCACCGTCGACCTTAAGCACGCCGTCGTAGTTGGTGAACATGTGACCAGCCACCGGGCGAGTGAACGCGTATTGGGCATCGGTGTCGACGTTCATTTTCACAACACCGTACCGCAGCGCCTTCTCGATCTCCAACTTCTCCGAACCAGAACCACCGTGGAACACGAAGTCGAACGGTTTTGAGCCCTCGGGCTGACCGAGCTTGGCTGCTGCCACCTTCTGTCCTTCGGCCAGGATGTCGGTACGCAGCTTGACGTTGCCGGGCTTGTAGACACCGTGCACATTGCCAAATGTCGCTGCCAGCAAGTACCGGCCATGTTCACCAGCGCCCAGGGCATCGATGGTCTTCGCGAAATCCTCCGAGGTAGTGTACAGTTTGTCGTTGATTTCGCCCACCACGCCGTCTTCCTCACCGCCGACCACGCCGATTTCGACCTCGAGAATAATCGAGGCGGCCGTCGCAACCTTCAGCAGCTCTTGGGCGATGGCCAGATTCTCATCAATCGGTATCGCAGAGCCATCCCACATGTGCGACCCAAACAGCGGATCCTTACCAGCCGCTACCCTTCTAGCCGAGATAGCCAACAGCGGACGCACGTAGCTGTCCAGTTTGTCTTTGGGGCAGTGGTCGGTGTGCAGTGCGACGTTGATCGGGTACTTGTCCGCAATGGTGCGGGTGAACTTCGCCAGCGCGACCGCACCGACCACCATGTCCTTCACGCCGAGCCCCGAAGCGAACTCCGCACCACCGGTAGAGAATTGAATGATGCCGTCGCTGCCAGCGTCGGCGAAGCCTTTGATGGCGGCGTTGACGGTTTCCGAAGACGTACAGTTGATAGCCGGAAAAGCATATGAGTTTCCCTTGGCTCGTCTCAACATTTCGGCGTAGATTTCCGGCGTTGCGATAGGCATAAAACTTTCCTCCTGAAAACTGAGTCTAGCCAGTATCGCAACACCTCAATGTTGGTTAGCAGCTAGCCTGCGCGGGATTTTTTTTTTGTCCACAACCAGTGGGAACAACGTGTCTCGGCCGGTATGTTGTGACGTCATGAACACCGCCGTGGTGGCCTTGCCACACATCCTCGACCCGATGTTCTGGATCGGTCCCCAGGGCCTTTTCGCGGCCGCGGTGCTGCCCACCATCCTGGTTATCATCTTCGTCGAAACCGGCTTGATGTTCCCGTTGTTACCTGGCGAATCACTGCTGTTTACCGGAGGCCTGCTAGCCGCTAAGGGGACCCTCGATATCTGGGTGCTGACCCTTTCCGTAGCGGTGGTCGCGGTGTTGGGAGATCAGACCGGATATTTCATCGGCCGCCACATCGGCCCTGCACTGTTTAAGAAGGAAGACTCACGCTGCTTCAAGCAGCACTACGTGACCGGATCGCACACCTTCTTCGAGAAGTACGGGCCGTGGGCTATCATACTGGCCCGTTTCCTGCCGTTTGTGCGGACGTTCACCCCGGTTATCGCCGGCGTGTCCTATATGCGCTATCCGTTGTATCTGGGTTTCGACATCGTGGGCGGCGTGCTCTGGGGTGGTGGCGTGGCGGTTGTCGGCTACTTCCTGGGCAATGTGGGGTTCATCCACCAGAATTTGGAGAAAATCATCCTGGGCATTCTATCTGCCTCGCTGCTGCCGGCACTGATCGCGGCCTGGCGCGCCTATCGGTCGCGGCACCTAACAGCCAGAATCGAACCCACTTTATCTGACTGGCGCCGCATAGTTAGGTGACGCTACAGGCGGCCTCCATCAACATCCACCCGGACAGCTGCACTGACAAATCCCGCTCAGCGACCTCGGAGCTTTGCACGGCACCACCGACGAGCCGTACCTGTTCGCCTTCCGCCGTGGGTAACTGCGTCTCACGGTCCCAAAACGGTCCAAACACGGGCAGTCCGTTCACAAATTGCCGATAGTCCCACGCCGACTTCGCTGACGATAGCACTAACGTGCGGGCGGTCTGGCGGGCCGCGACGTCTTCGGGCAGGTCACCCGGCAGTGTGGTGGCAACCAGTGCGAGATATCGCGCGGTAATGCCGGCGAACAAACCACCATCCCCGCCACCGGCGCCACGTAACACCCCGGACGGCGCCATGTGCGTATTGACGGCCGCGACCATACGATGCACCCGTGCCGCGTGTCGGGCCGCGGCGGTCGGATCGGTGCGTACCGCCAACTCAGTTTCGAGCCCCAGCACCACGCCCTGGCAGTAAGTGTACTGCACACGAACCAGCGAGCCAGCCTTGATGCCATCAAACACCAGGTGCGTCTCCGGGTCAATCAGAGTGCGATCAATCCAGTCAGCCATCTGTTCGGCCCGCCGCAGCCGGTCTCCGTAGCGGGCCAAGAATATTCCCGCTGGCCCGTTGGCGGGTGTGTTAAAAAACTGGTCTTGCTTGCGCCACGGGATGCCGCCGCCGTCTTCCGGCACCCACGCTTTGACGAGCTGGTCGTTGAGTTTGGGCAATGCGCGCCGACGTTGGACGCCGGCTACCCGGGCGGCACGTTCCAGTGCCAACGCCAGCCACGCCATGTCGTCGTAATAATTGTTGGTCCACGACCTGTTGTTGCGTAGCCAGTGTGACCTGACCTGCCGATCGATCTTGACGCACCGAGCCGGCTGCGGGTCGCGCAACTGCGCATCGACCAGACAATCCAACAGCTGTGCTTGCCACCAGTAGTGCCAGGTAGTGAAGAGTCGGTCCCGCCAATGAGGTGGCCATGATACCACCCCCAGCTGTGTTCCCGGCAACGCCCAGAGCCTTTTCAGGTGCCGGTGTGTGACGGCGGCTTCGGCGGTAGCTGCACGGCTCACCCATACCTGATCCATACCTACAGATCCCCGCAGTCTGCTAGTGCTATATTGATAACCTAAAACACTGGAACCGATCTCACCGGTAATGACCTGGCCGGAGTCCGGGTTCCTCATGTAGCTGCACCGGGACATCTGGCTCATAGCTTCGGGATTCTCCCAGAATAGGGCGGGATGACTGCCGGGATTGACTTGGCTTAAGCATTGACCCATTTACCCGTGGGGCATCAATATTATTGCTCGCCGAACTGTGCGGTCTGACAGCATTTTCAGCATTCACGCCCTTTTAGGGCCTGGGCAACCAACATCAACTCGTCGCCAAGAGGTGACATGATCTACTAGCGTAGTATATCGGGTACCGCCTACACCTTCGACGGTCTGGTTGACATGACGGTGAAAGCAACACCGTTGCGCTTTGGTGACCAACTCGCCGACCGTGACGCTGAACGTGCCGCGGCCTGCATGAGTACTCGCTGTACATACTCCTGAAGACGTTTCTCACCGAGGTACTAGCGCCCTACGAAACTAGACGAGATCACCCGGCTCATCCTCAATACTCATGGCCGCGACACATTTAGCCCGATCGCCGACTTAACCGTAGGTGGTCTTTATAACTATGTTGTTGGATGCCGCAACGCTTGACGACAGCACGTCCCGGATCGTCGCGATTGCCATCAGTCTCACTCCAGAAATGACCTCTGCAATATCGCAGCTGATGCGTAAACAGAACTTAATCCCGGTTGCCGGCGCCGCAACTGCGACCCCGGCCTTCCACACTACCATCGGATTGCCGGGCCGGCTCGCCACTCAACTGTAGCTTAACCACCCAACCGATGATCCGCGCGGAATTGCCGCTGGGACGCTCAATGGTCTGCTCATGGGGTGTGGCAACGTTTCAACATCCCGATCCAGTCGTGCGTGCGGTTCCACACGAAAACCATCCTGGGATTGGCCCACCAGGATGTGCCGCAAAACTCATATTCTAGTCAGTTGCAGGCATCAAAGACACCAACACCAGTTTACGGATCTACGCCAGCCGTATCTGTGTCTCGAACATCTACCCACCCGAACGGGCTTGCCTGCTATTCAGCTTGAGTCATCATTGTAGCATTGGCGGCCGATGCTCGTAAACTAGGTCGCTCGGGGGTCGTCTTAAAAACACCTATCACATTGAACTGAACCAGATCTGCTAACCAATTTAGAGACCAGAAACCAAAGCCATTTCCGGCAGCCACAATAAGTCCCCACAAGGCACAGCTGACGATCAACCTCAACACCCAGCCCGCTCGACGAACGCATCAAGTTGCGGTAAGCACTTCAGGGAACACCATACTCAGTTGCGGGGTTCACTAGTCGTCTCGACGAGAACTCCCGCCCTAGTAAGCTTGGGTTGAGGTAGTGGTGAGCATTGGTGGATTCGATGTCCAGCTCCTGCGACAGTAATGCAACGTTGACAACAGGGCGGGAGGCTAACAAATTGGCGACAATACCGCGACAGTCGGCTACCAGCTGACTACCCATTCGCAATAGCCAGGACACTAGCCCGAGAATCACTCGACAATTGGCGCAACGTCACCATCACCGTAGGGCGAAGTACGCGTCTGTATCGGCCAGCAGCTCGGCCGAGACCGGCATCGTCACCCGGCGGGTCAGGCCTTTGTTGCACAACATGGCTTGTGCCAATGCGCGGCCCGTGCTTTCGTTCCCGTTGGTTCAGGGGTGCATGGTCTCGAACTGCGCACGAGCCACCATGGCTTGTTGCAGCGCAAGAACATCGGCGCGCTGGACGCAGGCGATCAGTGTAGTCAATCGCGCCGGAGACCGGTTTGTGGCGTAGGCTGACAAATACCGTACCAATTAGGGATAGAGCCACCGCCGATCCACACTGGCTCGGTACGGAATCCGCCTAGCGGATGACGTAGCTTATTAACCGTCAATGCGCGGTGCATCTCCAGGATGGCGTCGGCGTCAACAGTGCCGGACAGGATGATCGCTACTTGCAGCGCAGCGATGTGTTTGGCCTTGCCACCGAGCAGCTCGGCCTCGGCGATAGCGCGGGCTGATGCGGTTAGATTCTCGATTTGCGTACTGGCGGCTGACTCCAACCGCAGCAACATAGCGGCAAACGGTGCGATTTCGCCTTCGAGCTCGGCGTCAAAACGTGTGCTCTTGTGGCTGGCGGATTTAGCTTTTACAAATACCGACGGCGGCAAATCCAGGACTAAGTCAGCAATGTTAGCCCGCACAGCGGGGTGGTAGGTCGTACTTCGACAGCGTCACGCCCGCGTATCGTACCTCCTACGGTTCCCAACGAATGTTCTCATAGACAGAGAGGGCGGAGTGAAGTTATTGCCACATTTTAGAATCGCTTATATCATTAAATGAAGTTTAATGTCGGTTGACTTCACTGACAGCTCTGATCGTGACATCCACTAAGATGCCGCACAGGCAGTCTATGACCTACACCATCGACGGTAGATCATCGGATCAAATATGGCTGGTTACTACGACATTGGCACTATATTACTTGTGATCCATTTGTGCAACAATCACACTAATAGTTGGATAATGCAACGGCGCCTTGTTGAGAACAGTCAGATCAAGTTTATATTGCGCCTTCCGGATGACCAATCGCCAATCGTCCTTCGGGGCCGAGGTAATCAATGTATGCGCTTACAAAATCTCTCTCACGTAAGACAGCTATGGTGTTAGTAACAGGCTGTCCCAAACTGGTATGTGGAGAACGTGAACTTAGGTTTGAACTCACACACCACGCTTGCTGGTCATGGTACCAAGCGGGTGCGTGGTCGAGCGTTGCCAGGCTTGCTTGGTAGTAAATTGCGGCACTGAGTACGCGGCAATCATCTAAGGCTCAGCCCGCTACTCGCACGCAGTTCAATAAAGGCCCTATTAGCTCGCCTTCGTCGTGCGGTGCGACGACCACACCGGCGGCACGTATACCGTCACACAATCGACGCTTCCCATCCTATGTCCCAATGTAGGATCGTCGACCAAAACTTCCGCCAGGCAATAACATCTAGACTGAGCACATCCGCTAGCAAGATTGCCGTAGCCGCTTCATGACGCGGGTCGACGAGAGTGTAGATACACGATCAGGACGCTCACGTCCGGATCGATTACACTGGAAAATTCGCCCAAAGCCCAACAAGATAGTCAGGCCCAAACGGGTTGACTTGACAGCCATTGCTTGTCGACACGGCAGCACCATAGCCCCCCTCATCTTTCGTGCGCTCAGGGATACTAACATCCTCTCGATCAGGCGCCGTAGCAGCTTCAATTAGGGTTCACCGGGCTGTAGTTTAATCACTTAGTCTAACACGCGCTACTTGCGGATTTTCAGTCGTCTGATACGAAGTTTAATTATTGACATTAACCAACAATATGCACCGCGCTATTAACTAAGTGTACCACTTTCAAACACAGTGGTACACTTAGTAGTATAGGTGCTTTGACTTGATGCTGGCCGAGGATTAAAATGTCGGTGCTTATCCTTCTCCCACGGTGTCGGTTACCTAAATCGTCAGCAGAATTCTTAGGTTGCCAACCTTTAATCACTTGTGTTACCAATGGTTTCATTGGTTTCAAACGGCAGTTTTTTATCGGTGTCTTCCGATAGTTTGGTGTTGTGAGTTGAGTTCATTGTGGTGTCGTGGATAGGAAGGTGATCACGGCTGCGTTGGATACGTTGGATACCACGGTACGGGGTAGCGTGGCGGCAGGTTCTTGCATGCGATTGCCGAGTGGACGCGGATCAGCCGTACCGAAGTCTCCCCAACGCATCCGTGATGCCACCGATCTTGGTGAACGGCACGTGATTCACCAGCAAACCATTACCGCCACAGTTAGCGGCCACCACAGCAGCCCAGCGTGCCGAACGACTCGGTGCCGACCAGATCTCGCGGTGATCCACCGGTTCTGCCACCAACTACCCGGCTGGATCGATGCGGCCATCCGTGAACGCGCCAAGGCTGATCCGGCCAAGCAAGACACCCAATACCGGTCCGAACACCTGGCCGGGTTAGCCGATCGTCTCGCCGACTGCCTCAACCCCGACAGGCATCTACACCGACCATGAATCGGGCCCGCCGACGCAGACTAGCCCTAAGCAAAAAGCCGACGGCATGTCGGCGCTACACACCTAGCTGACCCCTGAGGCCCGCACCATACTGAAGGACATGTTAGCCAAACTGGCCGCTCCCGGGATATGTAACCCCACCGATAACACCGCCAAACGCTAACTCAGCAGTGATATTTATCGGCTGCTACAGCAGCAGAGCGATTTGTCGCGGCTGCAGCGGGGCTAGCTCGAGCAGTCCAGGGCCATTGTTACGCACACTATTGACCAGCGTCGACACCGGGCGCACGTCGATGTCGTGCACATCTGGCGATCGCGCCAAAAGTTCGGAATCCAGTTGATCAACAAAGAGCCTTTGGTGTACAGGTCACCGCCGAAGCTTGCTTTGATCCACGGCGGAACCAATCCCCAAAGCATGAAACGTGCCCAGCGAGTCGGCTCGTCGTCGGGCTCGCTATGGCGGGACACCACCGTGGCGATAGTTGCCGCGGGAGCCACATTGTAGTTGGGAACGACTGTAATGGCATCGGTGGTTGCTTCATCAATCACTTTGATTTTCTCGGCCAGCAAAGCTGGATCCGCGGTGACCACAAACTGCCCGGACACGCCTACCATAGTGCCCGGTACCCGCAACGCTCGCCTACACGGCAGGATGTAGTGGATGAATATCGAACCTTGGACGGCCCCCTTTGCGTCGACACCGGTGCATGCGACCTTGACCATTCCGGGCTCCAAATCGCAGACCAACCGAGCACTGGTGTTGGCGGCGCTGGCGGCCGCACAGGGCCAGGGTACCTCGACCATCAGCGGCGCACTACGCAGCCGGGATACCGATCTGATGACTTCAGCGTTACGGACGCTGGGTCTACACGTCGACGAAGCAGGCTCCACCTTGACGGTCAGCGGCCAAATTGCCCCCGGCACAGGCACCCGCGTGAATTGCGGCCTGGCCGGCACGGTATTGCGTTTTGTCCCGCCGCTGGCGGCGTTGAGCGCCGACCCGGTCACCTTCGACGGCGACGAACAAGCCCGGACCCGGCCGATCGCACCGCTGCTGGATGCGTTGCGTTGTCTAGGTGTCCGGATCGATGGCGCCGGTTTGCCTTTCCGGGTGCAGGGCAGCGGGTCAGTCGCCGGTGGCACCGTAGCCATTGACGCGTCAGCATCCTCGCAGTTCATCTCCAGCCTGCTATTGTGCGCGGCGTCGTTCACCCAAGGGCTGACCGTGCAGCACATCGGTTTGACGTTACCGTCGACGCCGCATATCACGATGACGGTAATGATGCTGCGGCAAGCCGGTGTCAAGGTCGACGACTCGGTCAGCAACCGTTGGCAGGTGCAGCCCGGCACGGTCGCGGCCCGGCATTGGATCGTCGAGCCCGATCTCACGAACGCTGTTACTTTTCTGGCAGCGGCGGTGGTCAGTGGTGGAACAGTGCGCATCACGGGCTGGCCGGCAACTAGTGTGCAGCCCATCGGCAATATCCTGAACATATTGAGCCAAGTCAATGCCATTGTTACCCATAGCGATTCGTTGCTCAAGGTGCAAGGGTCGACGGCGTACGATGGCTTCAACGTTGATTTGCGCGCCGTTGGCGAACTCACCCCGTCGGTTGCGGCACTAGCGGCGCTGGCAACCCCAGGATCGGTGTCGCGACTATGCGGCATTGCCCACCTGCGCGGACACGAAACCGACCGACTCGCCGCGCTAAGCACCGAGATCAACCGCCTGGGCGGTGACTGTCAGGAAACGCCCGACGGCCTGGTGATCACCGCGACACCGCTGCGGCCTGGTGTCTGGCGAGCGTATGCCGATCACCGGATGGCGATGGCCGGCGCGATTGTCGGGCTACGGGTGGCCGGAGTCGAAATTGACGACATCGATGCCACCAGCAAGACGCTGCCGCAGTTCTCACAGCTGTGGACGGATATGCTCACGAGGTCGACCGATTGAGGCCTGGTGACTACGACGAGTCCGATGTCAAGGTCCGTTCCGGCCGAGGCTCACGACCGCGGACCAAGACCCGTCCCGAACACGCCGATGCCGAGACCGCCATGGTGGTCAGCGTGGACCGCGGCCGCTGGGGCTGCGTGCTAGGCGGCTGTCCCGATCGACGGATCACAGCCATACGGGCACGCTATCTGGGACGCACCCCAATCATCGTCGGCGACGATGTCGACGTCGTCGGCGATCTGTCCGGCCGACCCGACACCTTAGCCCGCATTGTGCGGCGCTTGCAGCGCCGAACAGTGTTGCGGCGCACCGTCGATGACACCGACACCAGTGAACGAATGGTGGTCGCCAACGCCGATCAACTGCTGATCGTGGTGGCGTTGGCGGACCCGCCACCACGCACCGGCCTAGTCGACCGGGCACTGATCGCCGCCTACGCTAGCGGGTTGGCACCGATCCTGTGCCTGACCAAGACCGACCTTGCCCCGCTGGAGCCATTTGTGACACAGTTCGTCGATCTGGACTTGACGGTGGTCACCGCAGGTGTCGACGATCCGTTGCTCGCAGTGGCGGACTTGCTAACCGGCAAGACCACCGTGCTACTCGGACATTCCGGAGTCGGCAAGTCGACCCTGGTGAATAGGCTTGTTCCCGCAGCGGATCGGCCGGTGGGCGGGGTCACCGACATCGGCCGTGGGCGACACACCTCAACTCAGTCGGTCGCGCTACCCCTGGAAAGTTCCGGCTGGGTAATCGACACCCCGGGAATCCGTTCGTTCGGGCTAGCCCACATCCAGCCCGACGACGTGGTGTTGGCCTTCTCGGATCTTGCTGAAACAATCAAAGACTGCCCACGCAGCTGCGGACATATGGGGCCGTCTGCCGACCCCGAATGCGCACTGGACAATATGTCCGGGCCCGCAGTCCGTCGCGTGGCCGCCGTCAGACGGCTACTGGCGATACTCAGGAAGACCTGGCGGGCTGCCGAGCGCGCGTGTCTGTACAACAACACGCCGTAAAGAACGTGTATTTGCGCGCCCCTCGCGGCCCAGATGGGTCAACCGTAGCCGGTCGCGGACCGGCAGATGACATCCAGCCCCGCTTCAAACATCGCAACACCACGGGCAGACCCGCTTGCTGCATTTCAGCCGTCATTCTCTAGTGACGAGATGAAAGAGCGCTTCCCGCAGATCAATCTGCCGATTACGGCAGACAACTCGCCGCCATTGTCGTACAGTAAGGTTGTCGTACAGTAAGGTTGTGGGTTTAATCGCCAGTAACGAAATCGCCAAGAACCTGAAACTGTGGATCGTGCCCACAGTTGCCATGACACCAGCGTAGGTCTGGCCAAGACCAAGTCAACAGCGGCGCCATTGCGATACGGACTGCAGACCATGATGTGAAGGCGGCGGCATGGCCAAGGGAAAAGCAGTACATACCATCAATTGCTTAGCACCGGAATCGAAATCGACACGAAATTGACCGCGCTAGCCGCCAAGGCGACCGGCAACTAGGCCGCTAGGTCCCCGTCAGCGCTGACCGCGGCCGCTGCGACCCGCTTGTTGCGGCGCCAACCCTGCACCGTGGCGATCGCGGTCTTTAGCCCACGTCGGCGTCCAGTCACCGGGTCGATGCCCGCGAAACCTGGCCGCAGTGCAGCAAACATCCGCTCACTGCTAGTCTCCGGCGCGTCGTCGGTGTCATCGAGCAAGTACCTGTTCGGAAGCGACAGCTTGGCCAAAGTGCGCCAGACCTTGCCGTACTGCACCAGGAACGAACCTGTAGTATATGGCAAGTCATATTTGTCGCAAATCTCGCGCACCCGTACCGAGATCTCAGCCAGCCGGTTGCTCGGCAGATCGGGATACAAGTGGTGCTCGATCTGATAGCACAGATTGCCACTCATAAATCGCATTGTGGGCCCGGCGTTGAAGTTGGCACTGCCCAGTATTTGCCGCAGATACCACTGTCCCTTGCTCTCGCCGATCATGTCGTTTTTAGTGAATTTCTCAGCGCCATCGGGGAAATGCCCACAAAAGATCACGGCATTAGACCACACGTTGCGGATCACGTTGGCCGTTGCGTTGGCCGCCACGGTGGATCGGTACGTCGCGCCAGGCGACAGCGCGGTCAGCGCTGGGAACGCGACGTAATCCTTGAACACTTGACGACCTGCCTTAGCCAAGAACTCATCGATCCGTTGCCGGGCCTCCTGATGATCTATCCGCTTCCTCACGATCTTACCAATCTCTACGTGCTGCAAGGCCACACCCCATTCGAAACCTAGCGCGAGCAGAGTGCTGAAAAGCAAGTTGAGGATGTTGAAGCGCTTCCAGCGTTGGTCACGGGTGACACGTAGCATGCCGTAGCCGATATCGTCGTCCATGCCAAGGATGTTGGTGTACTTGTGGTGCACAAAATTATGGGTGAATCGCCAATGCTTAGCCGACCCGGTCATGTCCCACTCCCACGTCGATGAGTGAATCTCGGGAT
The DNA here is from genome assembly GCF_003408705.1 of Mycobacterium uberis. GTDB lineage: Bacteria > Actinomycetota > Actinomycetes > Mycobacteriales > Mycobacteriaceae > Mycobacterium > Mycobacterium uberis. The sequence goes on along the minus strand of NZ_QAYL01000008.1, from coordinate 40,528 downwards.
CGTTCATCCAATCCCACTGGCCGTGCATGACATTATGACTGATCTCCATGTTCTCGATGATCTTGGCCACGCCCAGGATCACCGCACCTGCCCACCACATCGAACGCCGTGAACTGGCGGCCAGCAGCACTCGGCCGGCCACCTTCAGCACCCGCTGCGCTGCAATGGTGCGGCGTATGTAGCGGGCGTCCCGCTCGCCACGCGACTCTTCAACGTCACTGCGGATAGCATCCAGCTCAATGGCCAGGCTTTCAATATCAGCGTCCGTCAGATGCGCGAATGTGTCGACGTCTGTGATCGCCATCGTCATCTCCCTGCTGTTGGCGCGTGGCCTCCAAACTATTCCTAGATCTACGATATCGTAACCTACGATTACGTAAGTTACCTGCGAGTAGCTTTTAGATGTCGAGTGCACAATCGCCAGATGCGGCCGACACACACGTCTGAACCCGGGTTCCCGGTTCGTGTTCAGCGCCCGTACGCAGGTCGCGGACGTGGCCTTCGACCAATCCGACCACACACGACTGGCAGATACCCATCCGGCAGCCGAAGGGCATCTGAACACCAACGCCCTCACCCGCATCCATCAACGACGTCGCAGCATCAGCCGCCACGCTGCGCCCACTGCGAACAAACGTGACTGTACCGCCGACTCCGGGGGGCGCGGCCTTCGACACCACGAACTGCTCCAAGCGCAGCTGGTCGCTGATACCGGCCGCCGACCAAACATGCTCCGCCTTGTTAAGTAAGCTTTCTGGCCCGCAGACCCAGGCTCGGCGTTCGCACCAGTCTGGCACCTCTTCGCCTAGCCGGGCCAAGTCGAGTCGACCTTCAAGTCGGGTTCGTCGCACTCGCAGCCAATAACCAGTGTGCTCAAATGCCAGCGAAGCCAACTCGGCTCCGAACATCATGTCAGATCCAGTAGGCACCGAATGCAGGTGCGTGATGTCAGTGATTTGATTGCGGCGGGCCAACGTGCGCAGAATTGATATCACCGGAGTAATGCCGGACCCAGCAGTAAGAAACAGAATCGACGATGGCGCTGGGTCAGGTAAGACGAAATCGCCCTGGGGCGCGGCCAACCGGACGATGGTTCCTGGTTCGACACCAGCTACTAGGTGAGTAGACAGGAAGCCTTCCGGCATCGCTTTGACGGTGATAGTCACGGTACGCAAACCGGTTATAGGGCTCGACGTCAGCGAATACGACCGCCAGCGCCATCGCCCATCCACTAACAACCCGACCCCGATGTACTGGCCGGGCTGATAGTCGAAGCTAAAGCCCCAGCCCGGCTTGATAACCAGGGTCGCGGAGTCTTCCGTCTCCCGATGAACCGCCAACACACGACCCCGCAGCTCGCGCGCCGACCACAGCGGATTTACCAGGTGCAGATAGTCGTCGGGCAATAACGGAGTGGTAATGCGCGTGGCTATCTTGCGCAGCACGTGCCAGCCGGGATGCCGGTCGGCCCCGGCAACGGTGGGACGCTGGGTGTCTCCCATATTGGCCGTAACCGCTGCGCATTTTTTATTCATTAGGAAGCTCCTGCTCACAACTCGGCTTTTAGCTTCCGCTCATATTGGGCCGGTCCCACACCGACCCGGCAAAGCTACGGTAGTGTAGTCTATATGCTCGTATCTACGCCCCACGGCCTAGACTGCGTAACTGGAGAACTTAGAGCAGGTCAAGCAGGAAAGGCAGCTCCTGGTTGGCGTACCAAGCCAGATCATGGTCCTGCGCGTCGCCGACAATCAGGTCGGCGTCCTCATCACCCAAGTCAGCGGCATCAATGACCGCGATCGCCGCCGTGACAACCTGCTCGGCGCCGGCGGTGTCGACATACGCGGCGACAACCTGGTCGATCGTCACGGGCGCACCTAGTCGGACGGCGGCATCGTCGAGATCGGGACAGTACGTGACACCGTCGACCTCGACGGCTAATACGGCACGCCGCAGCGGCAGGGCGACCGCGGACTTGCCTGCGACCTCTGGATCAAGGATATCGGCCGCCAGCAGACGCAGTGACGCCAGCGCCGCTTCACGCAGTGCCACCTCGCCAAGCTCATCGTCGTCTCCCTCGACGTAAGCTTCGCGCAACATCGGGGTCACCGCGAATGCGGTTCCGTTGACCGGCCACAACGAGCCGTCGGCAACAAGCTGCTGCAACATGGCCACGGTGACCGGGACATAGACCTGAACAACGGCGCCAGCCACTCAGCCCTCAACTAACGTGGCCGCATAATCGTCGATGTACTTCGACAGTTCACGCAACAGCCGTTTGTAGTCGGCACTCCCGATCGGCCGTTCCAGCAGTTTGATCTTTAACTTCTCAACATCGTGATAGTCGATCGTGAACAGCAGGTGCGACATCATGTTCAGTCACGCGTGTTTCTTGACATCCGATCGGTTATCCGTTTGATCACTCCACCCTTGCCAACAGCGTCACGGCCCTCAAGGATGACGATCAAACATGTCCCGGATCGACGTACCCACTCCTGTAGTTTCACGAATTCCATTTGCAGCCAAAATAATTCAGCTTTGTTGACAGCGTCCGAGATAACACGACTGGCCGGCGTATTCAATTTCTTCTTCGCCTTCGCTGACTCGCCATCGTTTGTTGTGGTGTTCACAACAACGGATCGTATATCGCCACAGCAGTTTTGACCCGACAGTTACCGACAAGCCTCCAGAAGCTCATCAAGTGATTGGCTCAACAGCCCTGGCAGCAGGTCGACATCGCTCATCGCATCACGATCGGCATTGATGCCATAATACATCATACCGTTATAAGAGGTCACACTGATCGCTAACGCTTGGTTGTGCAACAGCGGCGGCACCGCGTAAGTCTCGAGTAACTTAGTACCGGCAATGTACATCTGCGACTGGGCCCCAGGAGCATTGGTGATCAACAGATTGAACAGCCGCGGGGAAAAGCTAGTGGCGACCCGGATACCCATAGCATGCAAGGTAGGCGGCGCAAAACCCGATAGCGTGACAATGGTCCTGGCGTCGACCAGGCTGGCGGCCGTCGGGTTCGACTCGGTGGCGTGCGCGATCTGCGATAACCGCACCACCGCGTTGCCCTCCCCCACCGGCAAATCAACCAGGAACGGCATCACCTCGCTGATTGCCTGTCCAGGCCCGCTCGAGTCGAGTTGGTCATCGGCATAGACTGATAACGGTGCCAATGCTCTGACCGTCGCGGTCAGTGCAACCGTTTCACCACGTGACATCAACCAATTACCTAACGCGCCGGCCACCACCGCCAGCACCACATCATTGATGTCACAGTCGTAGCGCGCTCGTACCGTCCGGTAGTCCTCAAGCCGCCCACTGGCAACAGTGAACCGCCGATTGCGCGAAACGGTGGCGTTGAGCGGGCTATTGGGTGCGGTACCGCGGGCTATCGTGCGCGCAATATCGAAGAACCGGCGACCAGCGTCAACGAATTGTCTAGAGTTAGTTGCCAGACCGACGAGGGCAGAACCGACAATCTGCATTCGTGAGCCCGGGCCGATCAGCCAGTCACCAATCGTACCCAACAGTAAGCGGGTGTTGCCGGGGTCGCGTTCAGGTATCCAGATGTCTTCAGCGAACGGTGGTGTACACCGGGTCCGATCAGCGATGACGTGGCCGATCTCCAACGCGGTCATGCCGTTGATCAATGCCTGATGTGACTTGGTATACAGGGCTACGCGGTTTTTATCGAGGCCCTCGACAAGATACAACTCCCACAGCGGCCGTGTCTTGTCCAGCGGCCGCGCAGCCAACCGAGCAATCAGCTCGTGCAGCTGTTCGTCGCTACCCGGCGATGGCAGCGCCGATCGCCTAACGTGGTAGGTGATGTCGAAGTCGCGATCGTCGATCCAAACAGGCCTGGCCATGCCCATATTGACTTCGCGGACCTTCTGCCGGTAGCGCGGAATCTGGGGTAGACGCTGTTCGATGGTGGCCAGTAGCGTCTCATAGCTCAATCCCGCGCGTGGACGACGCAAAATCGACAGCGACCCAACATACATCGGGGTGGCGGTGTTCTCCAGCCGATAGAACGACGCGTCCGACGGGGACAACCGGGTCACCATTACCGCCCTGTCCTCCTTGTCGACTCGTCGCGTTCAGCAACATCGCCCACGGTAATCACCGACCTGGGTACATCGCCACGCAGGTACACGCCAGCGTCGGATGTACGTTGATGACGAACAGCAGAAACAACCGAAAATGCCTGCCACTCTCCAGCAGCCCCCGTCCGATCGCTAAGTTGAAGAGTACTCGTAGACCATTAGTCCCCTCACGAGCCTGCCCTGCCGTGACAGCTTCGCTGTAATACCCGTCGTTGAGTACGAACCACCCGATATGAAACATCACCAGTGCCGGCAATCATTGCATGCGACGTACCACACTTCGCGTTCGCCGCACCGAGCTAACAGCAGGCTAGCCGGCCGGCAGCCCGAGATCACGACCGGCGGTTTTGCCGGCATTGCTCCGCAGAGTACTGGAAATCATCGACCGCAGCCGGTCCGCGGCGCAGCTGCGGCCTCTGCTGGCACCCAACCTCGTCGACTCGGTGCTTCTCGGTAGGCCCACCAACAACCGGACACCCACCCGAACGCCAGGGCGCCGCAGTGCTGCACCAGATGCGTCTACAACCTATCGGGCGGCACGACGACCCGGACACTGCTGCCGAGGTTTCTGGCACGTACGATCGTGGTGGAGAACCGGAGACATGCGGTCGTGTGCCCTGTGGAACAGGTGCCCGCTAGTGGCCGAAACCCGCTGGCTGGGCAGTTGCCCTGCACATCGATTGAACGGTCTCAGACACCATCTGCCTAGTGGTGATCGTGAACGCGACACAGCCAGGCAAAGCAGGTCACCAGCATCTGTCTAGTTGGCCGGCCCAGAGCTAGTCGGCAGCGAACCCGGAGTGTAGCGGGCCAGCACCGGGCCCACGATCGCCATGATGAAAACATACGCAGTGGCCAGCGCGGCCACTGCAGGGGTCGACGTGCCGATCAATCCGATGATGATCAGCGAAAACTCGCCCCGGACGACGAGCGCTGTGCCAGCGCGCAGCTGCCCTCGCCGCGCCACGCCATCGTGCCGGGCGGCCAGAATTCCGGTCGCCACCTTGGTCACCGCGGTAACAGCAGCCAGGATCAAGGCTGCTGGAAACATCGGGAGGAGCTTGTGCGGGTCGACCGATATACCAATAGCAAGGAAAAAAATCGCGGCGAACAGGTCACGAAGAGGGCCGAGCACCTTGCGTGCGCGGTCAGCAGTGTCCCCCGTCAAGGTCAGGCCGACCAAGAATGCGCCTACGGCGGCCGACGCGTGCAAGGATTCGGCCACCGCTGCCACGATCAGGGTGACCCCCAGGACTCTCAACAACAGCTGCTCGGAATCGGGGTGCGCCACCAGCCGACCAACATGATGGCCCCAGTGATAGGATGCAGCAAAAGCCGCGAATAGCGCGCAGACCGCGGCGACCATGCCGACGACGGCATCTAGCCAGCTGCCACCCGACGCGAGTACTGCAAAGAGGGGCAGGTAAGCCGCCATCGCGAAGTCTTCGAGCACCAACACCGACAGCACCGCCGGCGTTTCCCGGTTACCGAGCCGACGTAAGTCCGCCAGTAAACGCGCAATGACACCGGATGAGGAGATGTACGTGACGCCAGCTAGCGCGAGCACAACGACTCCGTCCAAACCCAACAGCCAGCCGGCCACCGCGCCAGGTGTGGCGTTGAGAACGATGTCGATACCGGCTGACGGTAGGTGATGCCGCAAACTGCTGGCGAATTCGGTCGCGGAGAACTCTAAACCCAATGTCAGCAGCAACAACACAATACCGATAGGCGCTCCTGTCGTGATAAATTCATCAGCGGCGGCCACAGGCATGATGCCACCCTTACCGAGCGAAAGCCCCGCCATCAGATAAACCGGTATCGGAGACAACGAGTATCGGCGTGCGCCTGCACCCAGCACGGCAAGTGTGGTGAGGAGAGCGCCGACTTGGAACAGCAGCGCTCCCGAAATTTCCATCGTCTCAGCCCTTGCCGACGATCTGCTCGACCCCGGCGATACCTTCTTCGGTGCCTATCACGATCAGTACGTCTCGTGCCCGCAGCGGTTCAGCCGGGCCTGGCGAGGCCACGACGTCTTCGTCGCGCACGATCGCGACAATCGATGCGCCGGTACGAGTGCGCGCCTGGGTGTCACCCAGCGGCCGGCCTACGAACGGGCTCTCCGGTGTGATGCGAACTTGCCTGGTCTCGAGCCCGGGGATTTCATTAGCCAGCTCGGTGAACCGCTCGGCGATCCTGGGTGCACCCAAAATCTGAGCGACAGCGTCGGCTTCGTCGTCAGTGAGGCAGAAGACCGGTCGCGCCTCGTCCGGATCCTCGCGGGCATATACAACGACATCGAAATCGCCGCTGCGCCGCGCGATGATCCCGATCCGGTCACCCCTACGACTGGTGAACTCGTAGCGCAAGCCCACCCCAGGTAACAGTACCTCCTTGACGTCCATAGCCTCAATCCTTAACGAGAGGTCGCCGAAAAAGAAAAAGCAGTAGTCACGGCAATCCCCTTGGAGTTCAGCGGAACTAGTGTTAGCAAATGGACGGCACCACAGTGAGCATTAAGCGCGTGCACCACACTACACTGACGTCAGTTCCGCGATCGCTGGGTAGTACATTGACTTGACCGAAGAGTTAGTCTTAAGCGGCGTACCGGCGTGGCATGTGTCTTAAGGCAGCATAGGAACGTGACGCCGGTACTCAACAGTATTGGCCACCCAGCGTCGCCACCAGGTCATACTCTTCTAGCTGGGTGGCGATCAGGCTGTAGCCATGGCGGGGCTCCGGACGTGACGTCACGGGCGCTCCCCAGCCCGTAGGGCAATGGCAAGCGCAAGCCAATGGCAGTGTAGGGCTTTCGGCGCCACGCTACGTAAACTATCTAAGGCCGAACAAGTCGAAATGATTAATTTATGAAAGTCGACGCGAACACTATTTCCCACCCAAACCAGAACAGCACCCACAGCTCCAGCCGTCTGACCGGTGCCCGCACCTCCCTAGATGACCGCCGGCATGGTGCACCATTACTGAAAGAGCAGCAACACGGCGCTGATCAACAACACGTAAGTGCTACGCTCGGTCAGCACTAGCGCAAACCACGTACACTAACCATTCGACCCCTGGGTACATTACTTACCCAAATCTCGGCGGCTTGGCGCGGCGGCCTTGCCGTCGCGCAGCTTCGCGCCGTTCACGTCGAGTGGCCCCAGCTGGCACCCCGGCTGGTGTTTTCTGCGCACCACCGCCGTTGCATTGTACCTGTGGTGAACCGTCCTCGGACGGCCCAAAATACGTAAGAGCAGGCGCCTTATTGTCAATCCCCTTGGCTCGCAACGTGCTTGAGTTCTCGTCGCATCGTCGGGAAGCAGTGTCGACCCTGTCATCCGCGACCAATCCAGCGCACTCTTCGGGTACTTGCACCGGAGTCACCTGGGAGGCAGGCACCGCCTCGACAGCAACATTAAATAAGAAGCCGACCGACTCCTCTTTCATGCCGTCAAGCATGGCCATGAACATGTCGTAGCCCTCACGCTGGTACTCCACCAACGGATCACGCTGGGCCATCGCGCGCAGCCCGATGCCCTCCTTGAGATAGTCCATCTCGTAGAGATGCTCGCGCCACTTGCGATCCACGACATTCAGCAACACGTTGCGCTCCAGCTGACGCATCGCACCCTCGCCACCGATTTTCTCAAGCTCGGCTTCCCTTGCCGCATAGGCTCGTTCGGCATCTGCAAGCAGAGCCTCGAGCAACTCGTCGCGAGTGAGCTCGCCGTGCTCGGAGTCCTCGTCCGTTCGCGTCAGCGATTCGTGCTTGATCCCGACCGGGTAAAGTGTCCCCAGCGCCGACCACAACGCATCCATATCCCAGTCCTCGACATAGCCTTCGCTGGTCGCACCGTTGACGTAGGCGGTGACCACGTCACGGACCAGGTCCAACGCCTGCTGCTGCAAATTCTCGCCTTCGAGGATACGTCGACGCTCGGCGTAGATCACCTTACGTTGCTGGTTCATCACCTCGTCGTACTTGAGGACGTTCTTGCGGACCTCAAAATTCTGCTGCTCGACCTGGGTCTGGGCGCTCTTGATCGCCCGGGTGACCATTTTAGCTTCGATCGGCACATCATCGGGCAAATTCAGCCTGGTCAACAAAGCTTCCAAAGTGGCGCCATTAAACCGGCGCATAAGCTCGTCGCCCAGCGACAAGTAGAAGCGCGACTCGCCGGGGTCACCTTGGCGACCGGAGCGGCCGCGCAGCTGGTTGTCGATGCGCCGTGACTCGTGACGTTCGGTACCTAACACATACAGGCCGCCGGCCTCGATCACTTCAGCGGCCTCTTTGGAGGCCTCCTCTTTGACGATGGGCAGTTCGGAGTGCCAGGCAGCCTCGTACTCGTCTGGCGTCTCCACCGGATCCAGGCCACGCCCACGCAGCCGTTGATCGGTGAGGAAATCGACATTGCCTCCCAGCACAATGTCAGTACCCCGGCCGGCCATGTTGGTGGCGACGGTAACACCACCGCGGCGGCCGGCCACGGCGATGATGCCCGCCTCCTGCTCATGGTACTTGGCGTTTAGTACGTTGTGCGGGATGCGCCACTTAGTGAACTGCCGCGAAAGATACTCCGAGCTTTCCACGCTGGTGGTGCCGATCAGCACCGGCTGGCCTTTCTCGTAACGCTCGGCAACATCATCGACCACCGCCATATATTTGGCTTCCTCAGTCTTATAGATGAGGTCAGGTTGGTCTTTACGGATCATGGGCTTGTTGGTCGGGATGGCAACCACGCCCAGCTTGTAGATCTCGTACAGCTCGGCCGCCTCCGTCTGGGCGGTACCGGTCATGCCGGCGAGTTTGTCGTAGAGCCGGAAATAGTTCTGTAGCGTGATGGTAGCCAACGTCTGATTCTCGGCCTTGATCTCGACGTGCTCCTTGGCCTCGATGGCCTGGTGCATGCCCTCATTGTAACGACGTCCAAGCAACACACGACCAGTGAACTCGTCGACGATCAACACTTCGCCGTCGCAGACGATATAGTCCTTGTCGCGGTTGAACAGCTCCTTCGCTTTCAACGCGTTGTTCAGATAGCTGACTAGTGGCGAGTTGGCGGCCTCGTAGAGGTTGTCAATACCGAGCTGGTCTTCGACAAACTCCACGCCCTTTTCGTGCACACCGACGGCGCGTTTACGTAAGTCGACCTCATAGTGGACGTCCTTGTCCATCAATAACACCAACCTAGCGAACTCGGTGTACCAGTTGGACGCACCGTCAGCAAGGCCGGAAATGATCAACGGGGTGCGGGCCTCGTCAATCAGAATGGAGTCCACTTCGTCGACGATGGCGTAGCTATGCCCACGCTGCACCAAGTCGTCCAGCGAATGCGTCATATTGTCGCGCAGGTAGTCAAACCCGAACTCGTTGTTGGTGCCGTAAGTGATGTCGGCGTTATAGGCCACCCGACGTTCGTCGGGCGTCATAGGCGCCACGATCACCCCAACCTGCAGACCGAGAAACCGGTGCACACGCCCCATCCACTCGCTATCGCGTTTGGCCAGGTAATCGTTAACAGTGACGATATGCACACCCTTACCGGCCAGCGCGTTGAGGTAAGCGGGCAACACACAGGTCAGGGTCTTGCCTTCACCGGTCTTCATCTCCGCGGCGTTGCCCATATGCAACGCCGCCCCGCCCATCACCTGCACGTCGAACGGGCGCTGATCAAGCACCCGCCACGCCGCCTCGCGCGCCACGGCGAACGCCTCCGGCAACAAGCTGTCAAGCGTCTCCCCGTCGGCGAGACGCTTCTTGAACTCGTCGGTCTTGGCCTTCAGCTCGGCATCGGTGAGCTCCTCGACATCATCAGACAACATGTTGACATAGTCGGCCACCTTTTTGAGGCGCTTGACCATGCGACCTTCACCAACGCGCAGTAACTTCGACAGCACAACTATGTCCTCTGTGAGTTGGAATCTTCCTTTTCGACAAGGCGCCATTCATCGTAGGTGACCGGCTGCAATGGCCGTCCGAACATGTCAAGCCAGCCTGATCAAACGAGCCTGATCAGGCCATAGTCATAGGCGTGCCGTCGATAGACAACCGACGGCCGTTCGACATGTTTGTCGTAAAACAAAAAGAAGTCGTGTCCGACAAGCTCCATCTCGTAAAGCGCGTCGTCTACCGACATCGGCTTGGCTGGGTATTCTTTGGTACGGATGATCCGCCCCGGCTCATAATCCGCAACCGCACCGTCGTGATCGTGCACCTCAACCGGCTCGGTACTGAAGCCCTTCTCTGGTGGCACAGTGACCGCGGTCGCTTCCGCCACTGACATAGGGGTCTTGTCACCGTAGTGCACTTTGCGTCGGTCTTTGCTACGACGCAGCCGGCTTTCGAGTTTGACGACCGCTGACTCGAGTGCGGCATAAAAGCTGTCGGCGCAAGCCTCACCGCGCACTACCGGCCCTCGACCTCGTGCGGTGATCTCTACGCGCTGACAGGATTTACGTTGGCGACGGTTACGTTCATGATCGAGTTCAACGTCGAACAGATAGATGGTCCGGTCGAACCGTCCCAAGCGGGCGAGTTTCTGCGAGACATAGATGCGGAAATGATCGGGGATCTCGACATTGCGGCCCTTGAACACGACCTCAGCGTTCAGCACCGGTTCGAGCGGCTCGTCGGATATAACCGGTGCTGGGTCGAGAACCTGACCAGAATCCGCAGTTAGCCTTGACATACGTGACAACTCGTTTCTCTTTTCACGTAAGACGCGCCCTGCGCGCCCAAGCTTTGATGAGTTACGATCCACTGCGCCCTGCTTCGCCGCGCTTGCGGCCGCGACTAGCTGTACAAAACCACACCGACGGGGTTGGAACGGTTCTCCAAAAAAGTGACCACGCAGGCTGCCCGCCGGTGCAAGATGTCGATTTCTCACCTCCTGCCGCGAGTAGCGTCACTGAAAAACGTCGACTATAGAACCTTCTGGAAGGCTCACAATCGACGTTAGCTCGTGTTCACCTCGCCGTGCCACCAAATTTAGCGGATGTGTTAGGAATCCTTCATGTGTTCTCATTGGATCCGAGCAGAATACATCGGATTCAAGCTGGCCACCGTCATTCACTTTCACCGAAGTTCCATCAAAAGCCCGCGATTGTCAGCATCGCGGTCACCCGTGTCCCGGCAGCTTGCAGAATCTGGACCGACTCAATACGCTGAGGCACCGCTAGTGATGACATCGTCGATGATTACTACTTCGCTGTGCGGCAGCTAGCCACACAGCAGTGCCTGCCCAGCTATATTGCACACTCCTGCGCTGACGCATCAAGGCCTACGGAGTGGTAGGCCAACACTTTTATCCGCAACGTCGGGACAACAGTGACATCCGCATGTTTCACCAACGTTACTATCACGATCCGCGCCAGCGGTGCAATCAGGTCGCGGTAGCCGTGCTTCTTTTCATTGCAAAGATCACCCAGCGACGGGCACCGGTGTAACGGCCGAGCGCGAAAACCGACACCAGCAGATCGATGCGGAGGACTACCACGCACAGTTCGCCAGCAACCACTCAGCCCGGCAATACCGGCTCCGCCCCTGCAACGGTCAACGCCGCGACCTCCGACCAGCCCTGTTGGCTTTCGGCAACGGACGCCGAATACTGCAGTACCCCTTGCGGTCCCGCGACATATACCGTCGACGGGTTGGCCACAATCGCCGACAGTGGAACCTGCAAACCACGGGCCGGCGCATCAGAATTAACTCCGTCGAGGTTCACGTACGACACTGGATGCGCAGCATCGGTGCGAGTCACCACGATGTCGTCGCCGGTCCGCCAGGACAACGATACCACTGAGGTACCCAGTCCGAAGCCCAGTCGACGCGGGTATGTCAAGGCAAACTGTCCGGCCTGGGTCTGCTCGACACCGGCGAGAATCACCTGTCCACCGATCACCATCGCGGCACGCGTCCCATCCCGAGACAGCTGCAGGTCGGTAATCGGCCCCGGGAACCGGCTGGCCACTGCGGCGGAATCCACCGGAATACGCACGGGTTGCCCCGAAGCTGGTTCCTGAATGGCCCGCAACACATTGTGGTTGTCGACCACCACCCATACCGCGTCGTCGAGCGACCAGCTGGGTCGCGACAAGCCGTGTCCGTCGGCGGACTGGACCGCCTCGCCACCGAGATCACCGATCCACAACGACGCCGCCGTATCTGGAGCGCCGCGGCGCAGGGTCACTACCGACGCCACCTGCCGCCCGCTGCGGGATAGTGCAGCGCCGGTCTGGTCGCCCATCCGCCCAAAGGCTCCCAGCACCGTGGTGGCATGCTGTCCGTCCACCGATACCAATGCCCCGCCCACCAGCGCATGCAACCCCGCGCCCGCGCCGTCGGCCACGCCCGGGTCGGTGGCAGCGACGTCGGAGGTGGTCCACCCGTCGGCGAACCTGTCATCCAGTGGCGCACCGTCAGCGTTGATCACATACGGCCCTCTGATGTCCGCCCTGGCCAGCGTCCATATGATCTGCGCGGCAAGCAATTGCCTACTGTGCGGATCGGTGGTAGATAGTTTCTCGAGATCTATCCGCGCACCGCCGTAACCTCGCCCAATCCCGCTCTTGCTGCCGTCAGCCCGCGTTACCGGGCCACGCAGCCGCAGCGGTGGAGCCAGCAGATTGCGGACAGTGTGCGCCATCTCAGGTCGTGGACCAGCCAGCAATTTGGAGACAAGCTCAGTAGCCAACTGATCATGACCGGGAACCGCGACGTAGCGAGGGTCGGGAACCACGGTCTTGCCAGTCAGGTCGGCGAAGTAGAGGGTGTTACGTTTGTACGTCGCCTGAAACTGCTGCCAGTCCAGGAAAACCCCGTTGGGCAACCGGTCGATACGCCAGCCACCCGGCGTCTTAATCAATTCGATCGGACCCGGGTCCGGTAGCATACCCTCTGCGGTCTCGAACACACCCATATCGGACAGCGAGCCAAGGATGTCTGCCCGCATCGTCGCCGAAACGCGTTCGGCGCCAAGGGTTTCAACGAACACCACATGGTCGATCAACAGTGCGCTACCGGCGTCGTCCCAGGCGTTGGATGCCGACTGGGTCAGGAACTGACGCGCTGCCAGATGCCGGTTGGCCGGATCGGCTGTGGCCTTGAGGAATTCACGCAACAGCACATCGGGATCCATACCGGGGGTCGGCTTGAGTAGATTCGACGGTGCGGGTCGCTCCACGGTACCAATCGCCTGTGGAGCGGACGAACTGGGTACCCCAGCGCAACCAGCCAGCAATACACCCAGGAACAACAGCCGCATGATCACTATAACGCGCCGCATCATCCGCTCTTCTCGGCATGTTCTCGCGGGCGCGGACGTTGGGTGCCGTGTTGCTGGCTGGCTGAGACGATGTGCGGAATTGGTTGCGGGATCGGTTTCATGGGCAGTGGACTGGTGGTGACCTTGTGGCCACGAACTAGCGGAAGCGTCAGCCTGAAGCAGGCGCCCTGGCCTGGCTCACCCCACGCTTCAAGCCGGCCCTGGTGCAACCGCGCATCCTCGATGCTGATCGCCAGTCCCAGCCCGGTACCACCGGAGCGCCGCACCCGTGACGGGTCCGAGCGCCAAAACCGACTGAACACCAACTTCTCTTCGCCGGGCCGCAACCCGACCCCGTAATCGCGCACGGTGACCGCGACGGTATCGTCGTCGACGGCCATCCGGATCCGTACCGGTTTATGTTCGGCGTGGTCGATGGCGTTGGCGATCAGGTTGCGGAGGATCCGCTTGACTCGGCGGGCGTCAACTTCAGCAATCACCTCTTCGGCAGGCATGTCCACCAGCAGTTCGATACCGGCCTCCTCGGCCAGGTGGCCAACATTGCCCAGCGCGTTATTCACCGTCGTACGCAGATCGACCGCCTCGACGGAGAGCTCTGCTACGCCGGCGTCGTGTCGCGAGATCTCGAGCAGGTCGTTGAGCAGTGTCTCGAATCGATCTAGTTCGCTGACCATCAGCTCGGTGGACCGCCGCAACGTGGGATCGAGGTCGGAGCTGTGGTCGTAGATCAAGTCAGCGGCCATACGCACGGTGGTCAGCGGCGTGCGGAGTTCATGACTGACATCAGATGTGAACCGGCGTTGCAGGTTACCGAACTCCTCGAGCTGGGTGATCTGCCGAGACAAGCTCTCCGCCATGTCATTGAACGACACCGCCAGCCGCGCCATGTCGTCCTCGCCGCGCACCAACATCCGTTCCGACAGATGCCCTTCGGCAAATCGCTCGGCGATCCGTGACGCAGACCGCACCGGCACCACCACCTGGCGCGATACCAGTAACGCGATACCCGACAGCAAGACCAGCAGCACCAGGCCACCGGTGGCCATCGTGCCACGCACCAGCATGACAGTAGCCTGTTCGTTCTTCAGCGGAAAGATCAGGTAAAGCTCAAGATTAGCCACCTGCGACGATGTCGGCGTGCCTATGATCAGCGCTGGCCCCGAGAAGCCTTCGGTGTGCACCGTCGCGTACTGGTAGGCTGCCTGCCCGGCTTTGATGAAACCACGCAAGGAATTAGGCACCTGATCGATGGATCCGGCCGTAGTTGCGGCACGCGGGCCATCGCCGGGCACCATCAATACCGCATCGAAGGCACCGGCGAGGCCAGCACCAGAAGTTGGGTCAGTTTTCGATGTCAACGTGTTGCGGGCCAGCTGCAGACTGCTGTCCAGCGAGCGGGTCTCTTCACCGTTAACGATCCCAGTGACGGTGGTACGTGCTCGCTCGATCTGCTCGATGGCGGCCCTAACCTTGACGTCGAGCACACGGTTAGTGAGCTGACTGGTGAGCACGAAACCAAGCGCCAAAATCACCGTCAACGAAAGACCAAACGTTAGAGCAACAACGCGCAATTGCAGCGATCGACGCCAAGCGACACCCACGGCTCGAGTTAACGCGCCCATACCGCGAGCCATGGGGCCCGAGCGCCCCCAGCGTCCCCAGCGACCCCGAATGCGTCGCCGGGAGCTGAAGATCACCGGCGCCGCCCCTCAGCGTCACTAGCATCGCTGCGCAATACATCGTCGCTGGTGCGTGTCACGGAGGTCCGGCCTTGTATCCCACTCCTCGAACGGTCAACACCACGGTCGGGTTCTCCGGGTCTTTCTCGACCTTGGCGCGTAGCCGCTGGACATGCACGTTCACCAAGCGAGTATCCGCTGGGTGACGATATCCCCACACCTGTTCGAGCAGCACATCACGAGTAAACACCTGGCGTGGCTTGCGTGCCAGCGCAACCAGCAGGTCGAATTCCAGTGGTGTCAAGGAAATCTGTTCACCATTTCGGGTAACCTTGTGTGCCGGCACGTCGATATCGACGTCGGCGATGGACAGCATCTCGGCTGGCTCGTCGTCGTTGCGCCGCAATCGCGCCCGGACACGAGCGACCAGCTCCTTGGGTTTGAACGGCTTCATGATGTAGTCATCTGCGCCCGATTCCAACCCCAGCACCACGTCTACGGTGTCCGTCTTGGCGGTCAGCATCACAATCGGAACGCCGGAGTCGGCACGCAACACCCGGCACACGTCGATGCCATTCATGCCGGGCAACATCAAATCCAACAACACTAGGTCGGGGCGCAACTCACGCACCGCGGTCAGGGCCTGAGTACCGTCGCCGATGACCGCGGTGTCGAAACCCTCCCCACGCAGCACGATAGTGAGCATCTCGGCCAGCGAAGCGTCGTCGTCGACGACCAAAATCCTTTGCCTCATGCTGTCCATGGTGTCACCAGATCGGGACAAAACTAGGACGCCACACGGGCGCTTCGTATAGGATTAAGCTCAAAGACCGTCAAATTCGGCCCTAACGGAATCTAACTGCCCATCAAAGCGGTGGCCAACCAACCCGGCTCGACGTCCGCGTCAACAACTAGCCACCGCCCGCCCCAACCTGCAGCGGCCAGGCTGGCGTATACCGCACCGGTGCGCTGCTGAAGGTCGTCGTCACATTCGTAGCTGTCACGCGGCCAGTCGGGAGCGACGCGGGCCCGGTGGCGGGAACGCTCCCCGGCGAGCTTAGCGGAGACCGCAAGCAACACTTGCCAATCGGGCGAGGGCAACCGCAATCTCTGGTATTCAACTTGCTGCACCCAGGCCACCGCCTCCCCGCTAAAGTCATCATGTAGGCGCGCGGCGCTGTAGGCGGCATTGGACGCAACGTAACGATCGAGGATCACTACATCATGATTGCGGCGCATGGCTGCAATGTCCTCGACCGCCCCAGCGCGGTCGAACGCGAACAGCAAGGCCATAGCATACACCGACGACGCGAGATCACCGTGCTGGCCGTGCAGCGCCTCCGCAGCAATGTCAGCTGCCACTGATCGCCGATAGCGCGGGAAAGCCAACGTTGCCACCGATTTCCCGATGGCCTCAAATGCCTGGCATAACCTCTCGGACAAGGTTCGCTTGCCAGCGCCGTCAATGCCTTCGATTGCTATCAACACTGCGCGAGCCTAGCGGTATGCCGACGAACGTGCGGCTGGCAACATACCCAGCTCCAAACGAGGATCAGTAGCGATAGTGATCCGGCTTGAACGGGCCCTCAACGTCGACGCCAAGATACTCGGCCTGGTCCTTGGTCAGCTTGGTCAGCTGCCCGCCAAGGGCCTCGACGTGGATGCGGGCCACTTTTTCGTCAAGATGCTTAGGCAACCGGTACACCTCATTGTCGTATTCGTCGTTCTTGGTCCACAGCTCAATCTGCGCAATCGTCTGGTTGGCAAAACTATTGCTCATCACGAACGACGGATGCCCGGTGGCGTTGCCCAGATTCAGCAGCCGGCCCTCGGACAGCACAATGATCGACTTGCCGCTGTCGCCGAAAGTCCACAGATCGACCTGCGGCTTAATGTTGAGCCGCGTAGCACCAGAGCGTTCCAGCGCGGCCATGTCGATCTCGTTGTCAAAGTGACCGATGTTGCCCAGAATGGCGTGATCCTTCATTGCCCGCATGTGCTCGAGTGAGATGATGTCTTTGTTGCCAGTTGCGGTGACAACGATGTCCGCGTCAGCGATGACGTCTTCGACCCGCTTGACGTCGAAGCCTTCCATCAGCGCCTGCAGCGCGTTAATCGGATCGATCTCGGTGACGGTGACCCGCGCGCCTTGGCCCTTTGCCGCCTCTGCGCAACCCTTACCTACGTCGCCGTAGCCGCAGATGAGCACATTCTTGCCGCCGATCAAAGCGTCAGTGCCGCGGTTGATGCCGTCAATCAGAGAGTGCCGGGTGCCATACTTATTGTCGAACTTGGACTTGGTCACCGAGTCGTTGACGTTGATCGCAGGGAAGGCCAGGGCCCCGGCTGCGGCGAATTGGTACAGCCTCAACACGCCCGTGGTCGTCTCTTCGGTAACACCCTTGACCGATTCAGCGATCTTGGTCCACTTGCCCTTGTCGGTCTCGAAGCGCTTTCGCAGCAGACCCAAGAAGACTTTCCACTCAGCAGGGTCGTCGTCCTCGATGGGCGGCACTAAACCGGCCTTCTCGTATTGCATGCCGCGCAGCACCAGCATAGTGACATCCCCACCGTCGTCCAGGATCATGTTGGCTGGCTTATCCGGATCCGGCCAGGTGAGCATCTGCTCGGCAGCCCACCAATACTCCTCGAGCGTCTCGCCCTTCCAGGCAAACACCGGGACACCCTTGGGCTGCTCGGGTGTGCCGTATGGGCCGACGACGACGGCCGCTGCCGCATGGTCTTGGGTCGAGAAGATATTGCACGACGCCCAGCGCACTTCGGCGCCCAGCGCAACCAGCGTCTCGATCAGCACCGCGGTCTGCACTGTCATGTGTAGCGAACCGGAAACACGAGCCCCCTTCAGCGGCTGCACCTCGGCATATTCACGACGCAGCGACATTAGGCCAGGCATCTCATACTCGGCGAGGTCGAGTTCTTTGCGGCCGAAATCCGCTAACGACAGATCGGCAACCTTGAAATCGATGCCGTTACGAACGTCGGGCGTCAGCGAACTGTCGGTCATCGTCATAACGTGTCGCGATCCTTCTAGGGCTCAGAGACTCCATAGGGGTAAACAGGCTCTACTCGTCAACCAGTGTAGTCGCTCACCTTTCTGAGGCCCTGAGGCCCCTGCAGGTTCGGTCAGGTCAAGGCACGTTGACAACCCTATGGTGCTCGGCGAACGGCATCATCGAAACGTAGCTCAACGGCAGCCTGACGATGGCACACACCAGAATGCCGGCGTCTTCATCACTGCTGTCCACCCAGGTCTGGGTGAACACCGTCGCCAAACCGAACCGACGCGCGAGTAATATACAGGCACGCTGTCGGTAGTGATGAGCTGCAACAGATCCAGCGTGGCGACGCCAGTCAGCAACGAAATCACCACAGGGTTTGCCGTCACCTTGGAGAAGAACAGCCGAAAACGCTGCAGAAACAATTCCTACATGTTGCCAACGTTAGTGGCCAGGGTGACATGGACGCTGTCGACCAGGCGATCAGCCAGACACAGCGCATAGCCCTGCACCAGGCCCAGCCGTGAGCCGAACTCGTTGTAAAGGCCTCCCAACCGATGCCTGCCCAGTGGCACAGACGAAGCCGGGCAACACAATAGCCGACCAATCCCACATCAACAGCAGATCCCCCATCGCATCCAATACCGTATTATGCAGCGAGACTGACGATACTTCAGCATTAAAGAATCCGCTTCACAAGCGCGGCACCACCCAGTTTTCGCAACGATGTTGGTGTTCATCACGAACAAACCACTTCACGCCATATCGAAATCCGACTTAGCCGCGCTACAGCCAAGGCAGCTCCAGGCCTCGAGAATATCGTTCCAGCGAGTGCCAGGCTTGATGCCATCCTCCGGCCAAGCCCTACACCTCGTCGCAGATGTAACCGGATACCGGGAACTGGTAGGCGGCCGTCATTGTGTAGCACGATAATTTGGCCAAAAACTTCCCTCTCAGCCGAGGCTATTAAGTTATCCTGAGCGGATATCGCCGTGTCGTATCCGACGATTCATCACCTTACACCACAGCGGTGGGAAATACGTCAGCGTGACCATCAACGCACGCCTACTCGGCAAGTTGGGTCAAGCCATCGAAGCTACGCAGCGTTTGATAACGACAAGTCGGATCGGCATAGTGGTGCTGTGCCGCTGCAGGTAGTACAGATACAGATGGTATGAGGAACATGTTTGGTATCCAGATGGTCGGAGTTCCAACTGTACTCGGGGGCGCAGCGCTCGTAGCAGCCGGTTACGGGTTTTTGCCGCAGCAGTCCGTAATGCTCTGAGGTAGTTCACCGTCTCAAACACGGTCCAGGTGTCAATCACCTGAATCACCACCAACCGGATCAGCGTCGGACCGAATATAGCGGTCAGCTTGCCTCACAACACCACCGACATCAGCCAGGTGTTGAACATGTCGTTGCGTGGGTGCATTTGTGGATTCCATGGGCTCCGCCCATGGCGCCGCAACCGCTGAGCCTCCAAACGCACTGCGGAGCACAAACTGCCGATAACACTGCGCGGCAGAAATTTCCAGTAATGTCTCACCGAAGTAGCACGATGCCGGATCCTCGGGCGTCATCATCCGGACATGGTGGCCACGGTTGTGCTCGACATATGAAGTACCTGTAGCAACTGTGCGCAAAGGCCAGCTTAGACAGCCACCACTCCTAGAGCTTCCTTAACTTGTGTGCCCCATCTCGTGTGCGGCGTTCATGCCGACAAAGCAGAGAACACCGATCGACAGCGTCAGTCCGATCTTCGGCGGCCAGCTCAACCTCCAGATAACCCAGCCAACCTCAGGTCCGACGCCATGAACATATAGGCACTAACGATCACGCTGACATATTGGAAAGAAAAGATGATGTAAGCTTATGTTAAGCAGTGATAGTCTTTATCGTAATTCTAGCCGTTCTATGGCCTGGCCGGGCAGGTTCTGCCCATACGGACTTGAACTTCAGGTCCAAAACGGGCAGCAGGATGTGAACTCAAGAAAAGCCTGATCCACAACAACGCCAGTAAGGCAGTATGTCAGCCAGCCTGATTCATGCACCAAATGATCAGCAAGACAGCTAACAGTATCATCAAGGGAGCCAACCCGAGGAGCTATTAGGTCATGATTTTATCATACCACGACGTCGGGTCGCAGTTCGGTGGTCATGCGCACCAATCAGGTTGACCGCTTCGGCAATTAAACGTCACTATGATCTAGACATAGTGCATTGGTTGGTAAACTGTGGGATCCGGTTTACACTATCGCGTTGTCGGCGTCGAGATCGAAGTCACATTCGACCTAGTTGACATGTTGCGTGTCTCGGCGGCCTTGCACCGAGTGCTGGTAGCCGTATCCAACGTAGATCGCTATGCCCACCAACAGCCAGATGGTGAACCGGATCCAGGTCAACGCGGTCAGGTTCAACATCAGCCAAACTGAAGCACAGATCGATGCAATCGGCAGCAACGGCACCCACGGCGCACGGAACGCCCGCTGCAGATCCGGCTGCGTTCGGCGCAGGACAATCACCCCGGCCGACACCAGGACAAACGCGAACAACGTTCCAACGTTGATCATCTCCTCAAGCTTGGCTATCGGAAACACTGCTGCCGTCGTACCCACCACCGCTGCAACAAACACGGTAGTCCGAACCGGGGTACCGCGCGAACCGGTCCTCGCCAACCCCTGGGGCAACAGCCCGTCGCGCGCCATGGCAAACAAGACCCGACATTGCCCGAGCATCAGCACCATCACCACGGTGGTCAATCCGGCCAACGCTCCGACGGAAATGACTTTACTAGCCCAATTCACCCCGTTGACCGTGAACGCAGTAGCCAGGTTTGCCGGACCATGGCCGGGGACAGTCTTGAGCTGGGTATAGGAAACCATTCCGGACAGCACGACCGAGACCGCGACGTAGAGCAAGGTCACGATCCCCAGCGACGCCAGGATCCCCTTCGGAACATCACGCTGGGGCCACTTGGTCTCCTCAGCCATAGTGGCCACGATGTCAAAACCGATAAACGCGAAGAACATAACCGATGCTCCCGCCAACACGCCATACCAACCATAATTGCTACTGTGCGCACCGGTGAGCAGCGACAACAACGACTGAGTAACACCACTTGCGTCGTGTCCGGTTTCCGGGCTCGGAATGAACGGCGAGTAGTTAGCGGCTTTGATGTAGAAGGCACCAACCACCACGACCAAAACCACCACCGACACCTTGATGCCGGTAACCACCGCAGAAAACTTCGACGACAACTTGGTACCCAGCGCGCACAGGATGGCCACCACCGAAACGATCAGCAGCGCACCCCAGTCCAGCTGGACCACTCCGAGTCCGACTGTGCCACCGACGAATCCGAAAACAGTACCCAGGTAACTCGACCAGCCTTTGGCCACTACAGCCGCACCTATCGCCATTTCCAGCAGCAGATTCCAGCCGATGAGCCAAGCAAAGAATTCACCAAAAGCAGCGTAGGAGAAAGAGTATCCACTGCCCGCCACCGGCAGCACCGAGGCGAATTCGGCGTAACACAGCGTCGCTAACGCGCAGGTGGCCGCTGCAATCAGAAAAGCGACCCAGATAGCTGGACCGGTGATGTCGCCAGCAGTCGATGCGGTCACCGTGAAGATACCGGCGCCGACAACTACCGATACCCCGAAAACTACTAGATCCCGCCAGGTCAGGTCCTTACGTAGCCGGGTAGTGGGTTCGTCGGTATCGGCAATCGACTGTTCGACCGACTTCATCCGCCATCGACTGGCCATCAACCGTCCCTTCGTCAGCCGTTGTGACGGCACAGTACCGAGTAACCTCCGGGGAATGCGCGTGGTAGCTGAAAGCGCACGAGGCCAGGCGGTCACCATCGGGGCCAGCATTGCCGGTTTGTCTGCCGTGTGGGTACTCTCCGACTTCATATACCCGGGTGACGGTTTTCAAGCCAACGACACCGACAAACGTCATCAGAATTTGCCAGAGCCAGCACCTGCTGACCAGTGGGGCAAGCGAGTTTGAGGGCTTGTTTCCGGACCTGTTGAAGAACATGGTAGCCGTCGACGTGCCGATACTTCAAGAACCGACCGGACTGTATCCAACTGAGCGCCACAGGCACGTACCTGGAATGGGGCACACCCTGTATGAGGAACTCACGGCCTATGTGCCAAGCAGACCGTATCTGGAGATGACGGATCCGCGACATCGCCAACGTCGAGATCGTGCGGAGGTCTGTTGTGGCGCCGGGGTTCGACCGAATACAGCATTTTGAGGGGCCAGTGTACTATAGATACTCAGGCAAGCTGAATGGCCCAGAGTCGTGGCCGCCAAATTGGGGGGCTCGACGTTGCCGGCTGCAACATTCAGCCACTAGTGTGATTGTCGCAATGAGTATACCGGCGGTCAACCGAAGACACCGTGGATATCGCCATCCACTACGCCACTCACTAACTTCCTGTACTTTCGTACATCTGCCTAACTTAATTTCGTCTCCCTGCGGGCCTGGTCCCGGAAGAAGTGGGCGTCACCAGCGTGTCTGTAGGAGGTGGGCATGCTTGCGCTACGAGAACAGTACCTGAGTCTTAAACCACTTTCGGGGTGGCCCACGCTAAACTCGCTTCAACTTTCCCCGAGATGATTGCACTGACTGACGCGCTGCTTGGCGCGCATCTGAGTGCGACGCTGGCACACGCTGAGCCGTGCAGTGACTTGATGTTTCACGCTTTTCCGGCCAGCAGATAGCGCCGCTATGCCAAATTGGACCATTTCCGGGGCAGGGAACCGTCCCCTTCGGGGATGCCGTAGCCAGCTTCAACCCCACATTTGGACCAAGAATGACAATGACGTCGGTAAAGGCCGGTCACCTGCGACGGGCACTGAAATCCCGCAACGACGACCTGGCTCGCGCACTGAATTGGGCCACTACCAAAACCACCTACGCTGTGTGGACAATGAACGCCATCACCGAGCTCATGCTTTCATCACGGATCCTGGTACACACCCCGGTGGTACCGACCAGTCGGCCGGCTGTTCGACCAATTCCTCGGGACCGCCCAGATCGATCCCGTGCTCGCCACATGGGTTCTGTGCCAACTCTCCTTTCTGCACAGACTGTACTTGGTGCCATAAGCCAACGTAATTAGGTCGCGTCAGCGTTCACAACCTGCGGCTGCAGCTACGCGAGCGCTGGCAGGCCATCATAAACCGACGGTCACTCTGAACAGCTTGGCAGGTTTATGCGCGACCAGCCGAATCGGGCCGTCGTCGGCTGCCACCCAGACCGCCATACCGCGTTCAATGGTGAGTGACTGGGCTTTGCCGTGCACCGTTGTCGCACCCTCAATGCACAACAAGATCTGCGGGCCTTGCAACACATCGTGGCGTGACGCGTCGACCTCGTGCCCCAGATAATCGCCGTCGAGTGCCAGTAGCGCGACCTCGAACTCATCGGTCGGAGTTTCGTATACCACCGCGAAACCCTCGCAGCGAGTCGGGGGACGCAGCGCAGCCTCAGGGGTAGGGGTGAAGTCCAGCACCCGCAACAGCTCGGGCACATCGACATACTTGGGGGTGAGGCCTCCTCGTAACACATTGTCCGAGTTAGCCATTACCTCCACACCGACCCCTCGCAGATAGGCATGCAAATTGCCAGCCGGCAAGAAGATGGCTTCTCCGGGAGCGAGGGTGATGCGGTTGAGCAACAACGACGCCAGCACGCCGGCGTCGCCGGGATAGCGCTCGCCAAGCTCCATCACCGTCTTGACTTCCGGCAGGAACTCCGTTGCGCCGGAGCTGACGTAGGCGATGGCACCCTCCAGCACGGCAGGTACCAGCACGTCAATGTCAGGCTGGGGTGCGGTGATCCAAGTGGTGAACAGCGCACGCAGACCGTCGGCGTCAGACTGATCGCTCAGCAAATGGATAAACGGATCGAGGTCGGAGACCGCTAACGCCATAAGCAGCTCGGCAGTGCATGACGCCTGGCGAAATCCAGCCAGCGCCTCGAATGACTGCAGCGCCACCAACAACTCCGGCTTGTGGCTTGTATCACGGTAGTTACGCTCCGACGAGAACACCGGAATGGCCAGATGTTCTTCGCGTAGATAACCCTCGACCGCCTGCTCGGTGCTCGGATGGGCCTGCAACGACAGCGGTTCGTCAGCCGCCAGCACCTTAACCAAGAACGGCAGCACATCACCGAATCGGGCGCGTGACACGGCGCCGAGCTGTCCCTCCGGATCAGCGACCAGAGCCGCCAGTAAAGAGGTTTCACCGTTCGCTGCTTGTAGCCAAGCCGGGTCACCGGGGTGCGCACCGAACCAGAGCTCAGCTTCGGGGTGAGCAGCCGGCACAGGTCGCCCAGTGAATTCGGCGATAGCGGTCCGCGATCCCCACGCGTATGTCCGCAACGCTCCGCGTAGCAGTTCCACTTCCTATGCTATCCTCGGACCAATCGCAAGTAAACAGCGGCCATCTCGAGCCGAAGAGCCAATATTGCCAATTGCTGCTCGGCGCTACTCGGCGCCGGCAACTTGGCCAAGCCGTTGGGCTTGTCTGGCACATCCTCAGCTGCGACTAGGTAGACGTCGTCGATCCCAGCGACCTGGGCGGCCACCACGGTCCGCTCGCTAGCCAAAGTGAACGCCAACACCCGTAGTCGCTCGGGTAGCGGTCCATCGATCTGTTCGTCGTGAAAGAGAGCATTCACCGAGGCAGGAGCATAGTCGGCAGTACCGGCCAAGGCACGTACCGCCACAACAGCGTCCGAGAACCCGGTGGCGGATACCACCTGGTGCGCAATCCGCAGCAGTACCGAACTGCCATGCCGAGCCAACGCCAGCGTCGCAGCACCATCGCCCGCTAACGCCACCCGACGACCAGACACGCGCGCGGCTAGTGTCTTGGCAGGATTGGTAAAGACCTCGTAGCCGACGCTATTGCGTAGCGCTTCGGCGTCTAACTCGTCGGCAAGCATCGCCAAATCGAGGTGTAGCCTGGGGTCCACATTGTGCAATGCGGCCAAGCCCGCAGCCAGGTACCGGCACAATCCAAATTCGTCGGGAACCCGCAGTCGCGGCTCGAGCACCGCGACACGACCGGCCGTCGCGTCACGGAGTGGCCCCTCGTACGGTGCTGCCACGACCACCCGCGCACCACGGCGCACCGCGATCGCGGCAGCACCGACCAGTGCCGGATCGCCGGGGTCATCGCCCGCAACGATCAACACATCAAGCGGTCCGACCCAAGGCGGGAGCTCGCCAGCGACGACGATCGGCTCGGCGGCCGCACTGGAGGTCGCGGCCAACATAGACCCAGCCGTCTCCGCGGTACCGCGGCCGGCCACCCAGATCACGGTGCGTGGACGGTCGTTAGCGCGTAGCGGCTCCAACGCACCTTCATCGGCCGCAGCAGCGATAGCGCGCACTTGCGCGCCGGCCGACGACGCGGCCCGCAACAAGCCGTCCCGATCGGCAGCAATCAAGCCCTCAGTGTCTTCAAGGTCGATAAATCGAGTGGCGTTCACGGTTCCGCCTGTGAGCCCGGGATGTGGGCAGCGATTTGAGCACTGACCTGGGCTACCACCATGTCTACACCTTCGGTACTGCAGCCCTCCACATTGAGCCGCAACAACGGCTCGGTGTTGGAGCTGCGCAGGTTAAACCAGCTGCCGCCGCCCAAATCTACTGTCACCCCATCCAAGTGATCGATCGAGTGAATCCTGCTATCGAAAAACTCCACCACGGCGTCCACACAGCTCGGCGCGTCCGCTACGGTGAAGTTGATCTCACCGGACGATTCGTAGCGTTGGTAGTCGGCGGTCAGCTCCGAGAGCGGCCGTTGCTGCTCACCGAGAGCGGCCAGCACATAAAGCGCGGCCAACATCCCGGAGTCGGCCCCCCAAAAGTCACGGAAGTAGTAATGTGCCGAATGCTCACCACCGAAAATCGCGCCGGTTTCAGCCATCAGCTCCTTGATATAGGAGTGCCCGACCCTTGAACGCAACGGCGTGCCACCGCGCTCGCTGACCAGTTCGGGCACCGCACGGGAGGTGATCACGTTGTGTATGACCGTAGCACCGATCTCCCGGTTGAGCTCACGAACAGCCACCAAGCTGGTTACCGTCGACGGCGAAACCGGCGAGCCACGTTCGTCGACCACGAAGCACCGGTCGGCATCCCCGTCGAAGGCCAGTCCGATATCGGCGCCGGTGTCACGCACATAGGCCTGCAGATCCACCAGGTTCGCCGGATCCAGCGGGTTGGCCTCGTGATTCGGAAACGAGCCGTCTAGCTCGAAGTACAACGGCAACAAAGTGATCGAATCAATGGCGCCGAGCACAGCGAGCGTCGTGTGACCGGCCATGCCGTTGCCGGCATCCACGGCGACCCGCAATGGACGCCATCCAACGGTGTTCACCAATGACCGCAAAAACGCCCCGTAATCGGCCAGCACATCGCGATCAGCAATAGTTCCGGGTCGCCCTTGGGAAGGCGAATATGGTGCAACCCCGGCGATCACATCGTCGCGGATGACAGCCAACCCAGTATCTGCACCGATCGGTTTGGCACCCGCACGACACAGCTTGATGCCATTGTAGGCTGCTGGATTGTGACTCGCGGTAAACATCGCACCCGGGCAATCCAGCAATCCCGCGGCAAAATACAGCTGGTCGGTAGAGGACAGGCCAATCCACACCACATCAAGGCCTTGACCGGTTACCCCCGCCGCAAAAGCCGCGGCCAGCGCCGGCGAACTGTCACGCATGTCGTAGCCGAGAGCTACTTGCCGGGCACCCTCAGCGCGCATCAACCTCGCAAATGCCGCACCGAGATCGGCGCTCAACGACTCATTTATTTCTTTACCAACTAGACCGCGTACGTCATATGCCTTGACGACACGGTGGACAGCCGCGGCGGACCAAGACATGCGGGGCCTCCTGATGACGGGGACTCTTGGCGCCAGCCTATCGGCCCAACACAGACGCGGGCAGGAACGGCATAGATATAGTATTAATGGATAGCCGGTTGCTAATCCGAACTAGTCGGAGGGGTCAGGCAACACTCGCAGATGTCCGCGTCGCCGTCCGGAACGAAGCTCAGGTGGCGCGAGCAGACCACCACTGGGCGCGGTGGCATGAGCTCCTGCAGGCTGCAGATGGGGATCTGTCAAGTCGCCTAGCGGTGTCCTGGTTCCGCTCCCGTAAGGCCGGTCTGCGCCGCCTGGGCTTTCACGTACCGCATCAGCCAACGCAACCAGGTCGTCCTCGTCAGGATTGCTGGGCAGTGGTCCGGCATGGCGCACGAGTTCCCAGCCACGCGGTGCCGTGATACGGGCGGCATGGTCGACGCACAGATCCCACGAATGCGGCTCTCGCACAGTAGCGAGCGGACCTACCACCGCCGTCGAGTCCGAGTAGACGAACGTCAACGTCGCCACAGCATAGTGCGGACACCCGGGCCGGCAGCAGCGACGGGGAACGTTCACGACCGCAAGGCTATCGTGCGAAAACGCCGCCGAAGCACCGGACACGCGCATCCGTTCGGCGCGGGATGTTTAACCGTTACCATCAGCCCAGTGAGTAATTCCTGCAGCGATTCGCCCAGCTCCTCGCGACACGGTCGGTGGTCGCGCCGGTCCCCGGTACGTCGAGCCGCGAGAAGAGGCCGAGACATCCGCGGTCCGCTGTTGCCGCCAACAGTACCGGGATGGCGTAGCCGGGCTGAGCGGTTCGACATGGCGGTGTTGGAGGCCTACGAACCTATCGAGAGACGCTGGCATGGGCGTGTGTCGAAGCTCGACGTCGCGGTCGACGAAATCCCCCGCATCGCCGCCCGGGACCCGGAAAACGCTCAGTGGCCACCCGAGGTCATCGCCGACGGGCCAATCGCGCTCGCCCGGCTGATCCCCGCTGGCGTCGACATTCGCGGTAATGCCACGAGGGCGCGAATTGTCCTGTTTCGCAAACCGATCGAGCGGCGGGCCCACGACACCGTCGAACTTGGTGGATTGTTGCACGATATTCTGGTGGCTCAGGTGGCGATTTATTTAGACGTCGAACCTTCAGTCATCGACCCGACGATCGACAGCGACTGAGTCGCCGGCCCTGATGCAGCCCCTCCAGTCAGATAACACCACGCTTGAGGCGGCGACGTTCGCGCTCGGAAAGACCGCCCCAGATGCCGAAGCGCTCGTCATGTGCCAGGGCGTATTCCAGGCACTCGTAGCGCACTTCGCAGCCCAGGCAGATCTTCTTAGCCTCGCGCGTGGAACCACCCTTTTCAGGAAAGAAAGCCTCGGGATCCGTTTGCGCACAAAGTGCGCGGTCTTGCCATTGATCACTTGGCTCTGACTCAAGTTCGGCTTCAAATCCAGCTAGTGCTTCAGGAACCAAGCTCAAATACGGCCGGGCGACCGCTGTCTGCGCCACGCCGGACGTGGTGTGCGGTGTGCTTCCCATTACGCCCCGAAGGTGCTCATAGGACATGCGTCATCCGCCTCCTCACCGTGTGATTGGGGGTGATCTTTACCCAACTGTATGTAATGTACAGACAATTCGAACAAGTGATCGAATCCCGGCCTGCGACACCGGGACCGGCCAGCCAACCGTGAAATGACACTAATGTGATTAGACACGGGTTAACCTGTCAGGTCAAGCATGGCCACAAAATTCCATACCATCTTGTGATCGAATTTCGGCGTTTCTGTTGCTGTCGACCCTCGGCGTGTCAAGCGCGTCTAACCACAAACTCTGCACAAAACCCTTTCCTCACTTCCCTAGTTCTCTAGAGGCGCTAAGGGTTCGGCTTAATCCCCCGACTCTACCCCCACAAGCGGGCGACGAGCCGGGCGGTACTGTCATGCGGCGTGAAGGTCACGGTTCTTGTTGGTGGATCAGGCGGTGCCCGCTTCTTGCTGGGGATTCAACAGTTGCTCGGCCTGGGTCAATTTGGCCCACAGCAATGCCCAAATACCTCAGCAGCAGATCACGAGCTAACCGCCGTCGTCAATATCGGCGACGACGCCTGGATGCACGGGCTGCGTGTCTGCCCGGATCTGGACACATGCATGTATACTTTGGGTGTTGGGGTCGACCCGCAGAGAGGCTGGGGCCAGTGCAACGAAACCTGGCACGCCAAGGAGGAACTCGCGCGGTACGGCGTGCAGCCGGACTGGTTCGAACTCGGCGACCGCGATCTGGCCACTCACTTGGTGCGCACCCAGATGTTGAATGCCGGCTACCCACTGTCAGAGATCACCACAGCACTGTGTAACCGCTGGCAGCCGGGCGCACGGTTGGTGCCGGCCAGTGACGACCGTTGCGAAACCCACGTAGTGATCACTGATCCGATCGATGAGAGCCGGCGCATGATCCACTTTCAGGAGTGGTGGGTGCGCTACCGCACCCAGGTTCCCACACATAGCTTCGCTTATATTGGAGCGGAAAAAGCCAGCGTCACAACTGAAGTGGTAACAGCCATTGCTGACGCCGACATCATTTTGGTGGCACCGTCGAATCCAGTGGTAAGTATCGGCGCCATCCTGGCCATCCCCGGTATTCGCGGTACACTTCGAGCAGCTACAGCCCCGGTCGTCGGCTACTCGCCAATCATTGGTGGAAAGCCGTTGCGCGGCATGGCCGACGAATGTCTCGCAGTGATCGGAGTGCAGTGCACCGCAGCGGCAGTAGGCCAGCATTATGGGGCGCGCTGCGCCACCGGTATTCTGGACTGCTGGTTGGTACACGAAGACGACCGCGCCGAAATCGATGGGGTCACAGTGCGATCGATACCGCTGCTGATGCGCGACCCGAAGGCAACAGCTGACATGGTAAGCGCCGGTTTAGAGCTCGCGGGCGTGGCAACGTGACCGAGCACGGCACCGCCTCGACGATCGAAATCCTTCCTGTCGCCGGGCTTCCCGAATTCCGGCCCGGCGACGATCTGAGTACCGTCATCGCCGCGACCGCGCCGTGGCTGCGCGACGGCGACGTCGTAGTGGTCACTAGCAAAGTAGTATCCAAGTGTGAGGGTCGGTTGGTCCCGGCGCCCAAGGATGCCCAAGCCCGAGATAAACTGCGTCGCAAGCTGGTCGACGATGAGACGGTGCGCGTGCTGGCACGCAAAGGCCAAACCTTGATCACTGAGAACAGGATCGGGTTGGTGCAAGCTGCCGCCGGCGTGGACGGATCCAACGTTGGCCGAGGCGAACTTGCGCTGCTACCTGTCGATCCCGACGCCAGCGCCGCGGTGCTGCGCACTGGGTTACGCGAGCGGCTCGGTATCAACATCGCCGTAGTCATCACCGACACGATGGGCCGCGCTTGGCGCCACGGCCAAACCGACGTCGCGGTCGGCGCGGCCGGTTTAGCTGTGTTGCACAACTATGCGGGTGCTGTCGACCGTTACGGCAACGAGTTACTGGTCACCGAGATAGCGGTGGCCGACGAGGTCGCAGCCGCCGCCGATCTGCTCAAGGGCAAATTGACCGCTATACCGGTGGCCGTGGTGCGCGGCCTCAACCCAACTGAAGACGGCTCGACCGCCCGGCACCTGCTACGAGGCAGCACCGACGACCTGTTCTGGCTCGGTACCGCCGAAGCCCTCGAATTGGGTCGCCAGCAGGCACAACTACTGCGCAGGTCGGTGCGCAAGTTCAGCGAGGAGCCAGTAGCAGCAGAGCTGATCGAAGCAGCCGTGGCCGAGGCCCTTACCGCCCCAACCCCACATCACACCCGGCCCGTGCGGTTTGTGTGGCTGCAGACCCCAACCATCCGGACCCGGCTGCTGGACCGGATGGCCAACAAATGGCGCTTAGACCTCGCCGGCGACGCCTTGCCCGCTGACGCGATAGCACGGCGCATGGCGCGTGGCCAGATCCTCTACGACGCACCTCAGATCGTCATTCCCTTCATGGTTCCCGACGGCGCACATACCTACCCCGACGCCGCCCGCATTGGTGCCGAGCACACCATGTTCACAGTCGCCGTCGGAGCAGCGGTGCAAGCCCTGCTGGTCGCGCTGGCAGTGCGCGGGCTGGGGAGCTGCTGGATCGGCTCAACGATCTTCGCCGCCGACCTGGTCCGTGCCGAGCTCGAACTGCCAACCGACTGGGAGCCGTTAGGAGTCATCGCAATCGGGTACGCCCAGGAACCAGCCGGGTTGCGTGAGCCGGTCGAAGTAGCCGACTTGCTGCTCCGCAAGTGAACCCACACTGCGGCCATTAGGTTGCACACCTGTGGCCGTCTTGCAGCCGATGCCAGAGATCAACCTACCCATAAATGAGCTCACCGCTTTCGGTCGAAAATGGCTCGTCGGCTCGAAATTCTCCCAAGAAAGACGAGATGGACTCCGGCACGTTGATCGACGTGACTGTCCGAGGCGCACTGTCGATGATGCTCAGTAACATCCCGGTCGCGGTTCCCACCGCCAGCCAGCTGCAGCCATCGCAGCCCGATTATGTGGAAGTTGGGTCAGTGCAAATAGTCGGCGACGTGTGGCCACAGAACTTCGATGTGGGCTACCAGCCGGACGGAGCGCGAATCACGTTCGACAGCAAGACACTGAACAATCACGACAGCGTCGAGAAGAACTGGCAGGACACGCTAAACGACTTGGCGACCGAGGCAACTCAGTTTCCCAGTGCCGTCGTAGGTTTTGCGGTCGCTATCCCCACGACATGCCTGGCACCAAGAGCACAAACGAATACCATCATAGGGACCTCGGCTTGGCTGGGCAGCCGAAAACTTGTGAACAAGCCCGACCATCGAGCAAAGACAATGAGCTTGGTCTCCTAGGACCCGGTAACCGGTCGAGTCGACCCCGACCTGTCCGACTCACAGAGCCCACTGCAGATCGAACGATTCAGCACCGACATGTACCACTCGTACCAAGCCCGATTCAAGGCCCTTTCACCTTACGCTACCTCAATTGTCCGACGCACTTTATGGATGGTGATTACGTATGTCGACGGCTACCCCGATACTTAATCCCATGACGACATTCGCGGGCAAGACAGCCGTGTCTGCAGACAAAGTTCGCGGCGGTTATTACACGCCGGCTCCCGTTGCCCGATTTTTGGCCCGTTGGGTTCGCCAGGCGGGTCGGAAGATCCTTGAGCCATCCTGCGGCGATGGTCGAATCTTGCGCGAAATCACCGCGCTCACTGACCAGGCGCACGGAGTGGAACTGCTGGCACGCGAGGCACGGAAGGCCCGAACATTCTGTTCAGTTGACACTGAGAACTTCTTCACGTGGCTGCGCAAGACCCGAATGGGCAGCTGGGACGGTGTCGCCGGAAACCCGCCCTACATCAGGTTCGGGAACTGGGCCGCCAACCAGCGGGATCCGGCGCTGGAACTGATGGGGCATGCGGGCCTGCGCCCGACAAAGTTGACCAACGCCTGGGTCCCGTTCGTTGTGGCGAGCACGACGCTGGTGCGCGACGGCGGACGAGTAGGCCTAGTCATTCCAGCAGAACTACTCCAAGTCAGCTACGCGGCACAGCTACGCGAATTTCTCCTGAGTCGCTTCTCCGAGATCACCCTCGTCACCTTCGAACAGTTGGTATTCGACGGAATTTTGCAAGAAGTTGTGTTATTCTGCGGTGTCGCCGGCGCGGGTCCAGCGCAAATACGCACTGTCAGTGTCCGCGATGCGAACACCCTCGACATGCTAGCCGAACAGGAACTGGGTGTCGAGTCTGCTCCGGCATTGCTGCACGAAAAGGAAAAGTGGACCAAGTACTTCCTCGACCCCGCGCAGATCCGGTTGCTGCGAAAACTCAAGCATGCCAACACGATGACCCGGTTCGGCGAACTGGCCGATGTAGATGTAGGCATCGTGACCGGCCGCAACAGCTTCTTCACCTTCACCGACGCCGAAGCGCGTGCACGAGGGCTGCGACCGCACTGCGTCCCGCTCGTCTCGCGCAGCATCCAGCTGTCTGGCCTCGTCTACGACACGGGCTGCCGGGCTGGCGATATCGCCGCCAAGCACCGGACATGGCTGCTCGATGCTCCGCGCAACCCGACAGATCCTGCCCTGGTTACGTATATCGATGCTGGTGAACGCGCTGGCGTCGATAAAGGCTACAAATGCGCGATCCGCAAGCCATGGTGGAGTACACCATCGTTGTGGATCCCTGACCTGTTCATGCTGCGCCAAATCCACCTAGCGCCGCGCCTGACCGTCAACGCCGCCGCCGCAACCAGCACCGATACCGTGCATAGGGTTCGTATTACCGCCAACGTGGCCCCAATCGCTCTTGCCACCGTGTTCCACAACAGCGCCACCTTCGCCTTCGCCGAAATCATGGGGCGCAGCTACGGCGGAGGCATCTTGGAGCTCGAACCCCGGGAAGCCGAGCAGCTGCCCATTCCCCCACCGATATACGCCAACGCCGAACTTGGCCAAGATATCGATCTGTTGCTAAAGGCTAACGAGATCGAAAAGGCGCTCGACACCGTGGACCATCGGGTGCTGATTGACGGACTAGGCTTGTCACCGGGCCTCGTCGCCGAATGTCGCGCGGCCTGGGTGTCACTTCGCGATCGCAGGACCAAGCGGGGATCCCGGGTGAACATCTCGCGATGAACATTCGACAGTCCACCATCGCGATCCTCGCCGATTGGCGTGCGCCCGATCCGACCCAGGACTCGTTGCGGCATACGGTGCTGGCCTTTATCCATAGCTGACCCTACACGTGCCGTCGGGAATGCGTCCCTGGTCACGTCACCGCGTCGTCACTGGTCCTAAACGACACCGGCAACCAGGTGCTACTCACCCTGCACCCGCGTCTTGGTCGCTGGCTGCAGCTGGGCGGCACTGTGCGGATATCGACGACGACCTCATTGCCGCGGCGCTACGCGCGGCCACCGAGGAATCCGGCGTGGCCGATCTGCACATCACACCTGAACTGACCGCAATTCACATCCACACGGTCACTTGCTCGCTGGGCGTGTCGACCCATCATCGGGATCTGCAATTCGTGGCGCACACACCGGCCGGGGCGCACATCGCAGTAAGCAACGAATCGGAGGACTTACGGTGGTGGCCCGCCGACACCCTGCCGCCGGGGGCCGATCACGCGCTTATGGTACTTAGTCGCCCGGGCCACCCACCGAACTCGAAGCTGGCCGAAAATTCACTGCTCGAGCGTGAGAATGGCTGCACGTTAGTCGTAATCAGACATCAGACGAGTAGCGGATCCCGCCGTCGGGAACCGAGACGCCGGGCCACACTCGGGCACCCCGCAACAACTCACAACGCGCACCGATGTCAGCACCATCGCCAATTACCCCGTCGCGGATCAATGCTCGCGGACCAATGCGGACACCGAAGCCAAGGATCGAACGCTCGATCACACTGCCGGCCTCAACCTTGGCCCCATCGAAAATCACCGCACCGTCTAGCCGGACACCAGGGCCGACCTCAGCATCACGCCCAACGACTGTGCCGCCGACCAGCACCGCGTCGAGAGAAACTGCCGCGCTGTTGTACACCAAGTGCTCACCACGGTGGCCGCCCAAGGCTGGTGACGGGGCGATGCCACGCACCAGATCCGCCGATCCACGAACGAAATCTTCTGGGGTACCCATGTCCCGCCAGTATGTGGCATCGACGTAGCCACAGACCTTAACGTCGGTGTCGGCGAGCAGGGCCGGGAACACCTCACGTTCGACCGATACCTCACGGCCTCGCGGAATCCTGTTAATGACCTTGCGCTCAAAGATATAGCAGCCGGCGTTGATCTGGTCGGTCGGCGGGTCCTGCGTTTTCTCCAGAAAAGCGGTGACTCGGCCATCCTCGGTGGACACACAGCCGAAAGCCCGTGGGTCACCCACCCGTACCAGATGTAAAGTGACGTCGGCGGAGTTGATTCGGTGAAATCCCAGCAACTGCCCGAAGTCAACACCAGACAGCACATCGCCGTTGAACACCATGACGGTGTCGTTACGCAGCTGACCGGTGGCATTGACGATACCACCGCCGGTCCCCAACGGAGACTGCTCGGTCACGTAATTGATCTGCAAGCCTAGCTTGGACCCGTCACCAAACTCCGTCTCAAACACCGCCGCCCGATATGAGGTACTCAGAATCACGTGCTCGATGCCGGTCGCAGCGATCCGCGACAACAGATGGGTGAGAAACGGCAGCCCGGCGGTTGGCAGCATAGGTTTAGGTGCAGACAGGGTCAACGGCCGCAGCCGGGTGCCCTTGCCGCCGACTAGGACTACCGCATCGACTTGAGAAGTTGCCAACTCAATGCCACCCTTCTGCCAGTTGTCCCGTCCTGTTACACAGCCTGTTTGCGGCGCGAACTGCGCACCATCAAGCGAGAACGCACCGCCAACGAGCCACGCAACATCCAGCGCAGTGGGGCTCGCCACCAACCAGAATGTCGATCAGCCAAGAAGATATAGGTACTTTTGTGATGGGCTGCCAAATGGCTTGCCGGGTCATGTCCGGTGGAATGGCCCTTGTGGTGCAGTACTTCGGCCGACGGTACATAGATGCTTAACCAACCGGCTTTGCCCAGCCGGTCCCCCAGGTCGACGTCCTCCATGTACATGAAGTAACGCTCATCGAAGCCACCGACCTCACAGAAAGCCGACCCCCGCACCAGCAGACACGAACCAGACAGCCAGCCCACCGGCCGTTCGGTTGGCTGGAGCCGCTCCTGGCGATAGGCGGCTGTCCACGGATTACGTGGCCAAATCGGCCCTAGCACCGCGTGCATGCCGCCGCGAATCAGGCTTGGCAAGTGACGCGCAGACGGGTACACCGACCCGTCGGGATCGCGGATCAACGGACCCAGGGCCCCCGCGCGAGGCCATCGGGCGGCGGCGTCCAGCAGAGCGTCGATGCTACCCGGTCCCCATTGCACATCCGGGTTAGCCACAATCACCCAGTCATCAACCCAAGGTTGATCAATTGCCCCGCCCTTCTCAAAGAGCTGTGCGATCGCGAGATTCGCCGCCGTTCCGTACCCAAGATTGGCCCCGGTCTGAAACAACCGAACGTTGGCGTAACGCTCGACCGCCACCTGCGGTGTCCCGTCGGTGGACCCGTTGTCGGCCAACACCACGCTGACCGGACGGTCAGTAGCGAGTGCTAACGAAGCCAAGAAACGCTCCAAGTGTGGGCCCGGCGAGTAGGTCACCGCGACGACAGGAAGCGCGTCACTCACGCGTAGAGGGTAACGGTCGATCGGCCGGAACGCGGCCGCGAAATACCGCGAGTGCCTCGACAAGTGCGCTGCGCCAGGGCCGTAACGGCGTTAAGCCGGCCGCGGCGGACTGTCGACCAGATAGCGCGGAATAGGCTGGCCGGGCCGCCGGCCGCGGATTTTGGGCAGTGCTGACGGGTCGCACTCGCAGCGGGTCGGCGCCGCATTCTTCGAACACGGCGCGGGCTTGGCCGAACCGTGAGACCTCACCCTCGTTCGCGGCGTGCAGGATCGACCCTTGCACACCTCCATCGGCGATCTGCAGCAACGCAACAGCCAGGTCGGCAACGTAGGTCGGCGATCCGGTCTGATCATCAACCACGTCCACCGGGCCGTCCTCGGCAGCCAGCCGCCGCATGGCAGCGACGAAGTCCTTGCCGGTCCCGCCAGTGTAAACCCAGGCGGTCCGGACCACAGTGGCTTCGGGCAACGCCGCCAGTACAGCTCGTTCGCCGGCAAGTTTGCTGCGGCCGTACACTCCCAGCGGCCCAGTTTCATCCGTGGTCTCATAGGGACGCGGCGTAACCCTGTGGGAGCCCGAGCCGAAATCACCACTGAACACGTAGTCGGTTGAGACATGAATGAGCGCGGCGCCGGCGCACCGGCAGGCACGCGCGATGTGCTCCGGACCGGTGGCATTGACCTCGTACGCCCTCGACTCGTCACTCTCGGCGCCATCGACGTTAGTGTAGGCAGCGCAATTGATCACAACATCACCACTTTGGATGATCCGCTGAGCTACCGCGGCATCAGTGATATCCCACTGCGACGAAGTCAACGCCAGCACGTCCCG
Source organism: Mycobacterium uberis (assembly GCF_003408705.1). GTDB lineage: Bacteria > Actinomycetota > Actinomycetes > Mycobacteriales > Mycobacteriaceae > Mycobacterium > Mycobacterium uberis. The sequence goes on along the minus strand of NZ_QAYL01000008.1, from coordinate 3,411 downwards.
GCCCGCCGTGGTGGCCTGCGCCGCCAGAACGTTACCAAGCTGCCCACCGGCACCGGTAATCACTAGTCTTCCTGACCTGTCCGACATGACTTGAGTCTGGCATGCCTTAGGAAAGCTCGGGCCACGCCGCGACTGGCTACCCAACAAGCCGCTGTGTCGAAAGTAGTCTAGGGAGATGCCTGTGCAACGTGTGGTTCGTACAGTTGCCACTGCGCTGACTCTTGCGATCGTGCTGGGGACCGGAGGCGCGTGGACTAGCTTCCAATCGTTCGAGGACGGCATATTCCACATGTCCGCGCCCTCACTGGGTAAGGGTGGCAACGACGGTGCGATTGATATTCTGCTGGTCGGTTTGGATAGCCGTACCGATGCTCACGGTAACCCGCTGTCGGCCGAGGAGCTGGCGACGCTGCGGGCCGGTGATGAGGAAGCCACCAACACCGACACGATCATCCTGATCCGGATACCCAACAACGGGAAGTCGGCAACCGTAATCTCGATTCCACGGGACTCTTACGTGCAGGCTCCCGGCCTGGGTAAAGCGAAGATCAACGGCGTCTACGGCCAAACCAGGGAGGCCAAACGAGCGAGTCTGGTCCGGGCCGGCAATTCCGCCGAGGACGCCATGGCTCAGGGCACCGAGGCCGGTCGTGAGGCCCTGATCAAGACAGTCGCCGATCTCACCGGCGTTACCGTCGACCACTATGCCGAGATCGGGTTGCTCGGTTTCGCGCTAATCACCGACGCGCTCGGTGGCGTCGACGTCTGCCTCAAAGATGCAGTGTTTGAGCCAATGTCGGGCGCCGACTTTCCGGCCGGCCGGCAAAAGCTGAGCGGTCCGCAGGCGCTGAGCTTTGTCCGCCAGCGCCACGAGCTGCCCCGCGGCGACTTGGACCGGGTGGTGCGTCAACAGGCGGTGATGGCCTCACTAGCCCACCGAGTCATCTCCGGAAAAACCCTATCCAGCCCGTCCACAGTGAAGCGGCTCGAGCAGGCTATCCAGCGCTCGGTGGTGATTTCTTCGGGATGGAATCTGATGGATTTCCTCAAGCAGTTGCAGAGCCTGGCAGGCGGCAAAGTCGCCTTCGCCACCATTCCGGTGCTCGACGAAGCCGGGTGGAGCGACGACGGCATGCAAAGCGTGGTACGGGTGGACCCGCACCAGGTTCAAGACTTTGTTGGCGGCCTGTTGCACGAACAGGACCAGGACAAGACCGAGGAGCTGTCCTACACACCCGCCAAGACCACCGCCAACGTGGTCAATGACACCGACATCAATGGACTGGCCGCGGCGGTGTCAGATGTGTTGACAGCCAAGGGATTTACTGCCGGACTGGTGGCCAACAACCAAGGCGGCCACGTGAAGGGCAGTCAGGTGCGCGCCGCGAAGCCTGACGACCTCGGCGCCCAGGAGGTCTCCAAGGAACTGGGCGGATTGCCGGTCGTCGCCGATGGATCGATACCCGCAGGATCGGTGCGGGTGGTGCTGGCTAACGATTACACCGGTCCCGGCTCTGGGCTGTACACTGACGGTTCGATGGCGCCAGTCTATGCGTCAAACCCTGTTTCGTCGGCTGACCCCAACATCCCGACACCATCCCCGATCCTTACCGCCGGGTCCGACGAACCCGAGTGCATCAACTGAGTACACTCAGCGCGACTATCCTGGACCCGATGTTGCTGACCGACCTACTCGACCCGCGCATCACCTATTACGACGACGCCACCGGAGAACTCACCAAGTTATCTGCAGCAGTCCTGGCCAGCTGGACTGCCAAGACCGGCAACCTATTGCACGACGAACTGGCCACCGGACCGGCCAGCCGGATCGCAATCTTGTTGCCGACACACTAGCAGACGGCGGTTGTTTTATTGCAGGGCGTGGTGGATCAGCGCCGAGATGCTCTTCGGCCCAGCGGGCTGAAGAGACCCGGCGTCAGACCTCGCGCTGCGCACCGCCGAACGGCTGTGCGAAGTCTCAAGCAGTACAGCTCCTGGCCGCGAGGTTATCGTGCGACCCGCTCGGCCGGCCAAGCGGCGTCAACGACTACGCGACCGCAGTGCGGGTGCACGGCGATCAGACAGTTCCCGAACGCCATTCCGATCCCGCGCTTGCAGGCTGATCAGTCGAGGAGATCCTGACCAACTGTGAAAAGTCATCGGCAGCAATAAGCTTAACGTCACGCGACTGGGTATTCTCCACCGAGTCGTGGACCGAACTTACCTTATTTGATCAACGGTCTGTTGGCGATCATGACCGTCGGCACGTCGTTAGTACAAATGGCTCACCCCGATCCGGCGGCACTGGCACACAAGATTGAAACCGAAAAAGTCACCCGAGTACTTCGAGTCAGGAAATTCCCGCCATCGGCTAAGCCAATTCATATTGATATCGCCATATTTACACGTTACTGTCGCGAAGACATCGGCGGCGTGTGGAACGACAGACCCAATAGGAAGGTTCGAGCAATGGTTCAGGGACTGTTGACAAAGGCAGCAACCACGGTAATCACCGGCCTGGCCGGGGTAACCGCCTACGAGGTGTTACGCAAAGCCGTGGCCAAGATGCCGCTACACCAAACCGCGGTCTCGGCTGCGGAGCTGGGGCTGCGCGGCAGCCGCAAGGCCGAGGAGGCCGCAGAGTCGGCCCGACTCAAGCTTGCCGATGTGATGGCTGAAGCTCGCGAACGCATCGGCGAAGAGGCGGCCACGCCGGCCGTTAGCGGCATCCACCAGCACGATCACTGAGCGCATGACATGACTCTTACGATAGCTGAACAGATCGCGACAGCCGAAGATCCTACCATCGTAGTGGTTTCGGATGCAGCTGAGCGCATGAGGATTCAGGTCCATTGGGTCCGCTGCAACTCCCGGCGGGCTGTAGCGGTCGAAGAAGCGGTAGCCAAGTGTAACGGTGTGCGGGTCGTGCACGCCTACCCGCGCACTGGGTCCGTCGTCGTGTGGTACTCGCCCCAACGCTGTGATCGCCCATCGGTACTGGCAGCGATCAGCAGCGCAGCACACGTGGCTGCAGAGTTGATCCCCGCCCGTGCGCCGCATTCGTCCGAGATCCGCAACAGCGAGGTGCTGCGTATGGCGATCGGCGCTGCAGCGTTGACGCTGCTTGGCATGCGCCGCTACGTGTTCGCGCGTCCACCGCTGCTACCACCAACCAGTAGGCTGGTCGCTAGCGGCTTCACCATATTCACCGGGTACCCCTTCCTGCGTGGCGCGCTGCGCGCGCTGCGCTCTGGTAAGACCGGCACCGATGCGCTGGTTTCGGCAGCAACCATCGCCAGCCTGATACTGCGCGAGAACGTGGTAGCACTGATCGTACTGTGGCTGCTCAACATCGGTGAATACCTGCAGGATCTCACATTGCGGCGGACTCGACGGGCGATCTCAGAACTC
>NZ_QAYL01000007.1 GCF_003408705.1 Mycobacterium uberis | reverse complement strand
GGGCTCGGCACCTMTMTGCCTATTGTTGGTTTGTTCGGGAGTTGGGGTGTTAGGTGATTGGTGTGGCGACTGGGGTGATGGGGTCGTGTTGTTGAGCTAAGACGGGGTCCAGTAGGCAGATGGTGCGGGTTCTTACGCCATGTGGACCTATTTACTGGGGAGTTGTGTGGCTGATCTTATGTCGTTTCCTGCTGCTGTCTATACGATCGTGCGTAGGTTGGAGTTGGGGGACGATTACCGGCGCGACTATTGATGGCGATGTCATGGTGTTGTTTTGTGGCCTTCTCGATGGTGGCCAGCGTTGTTGTCTGGGTTGTGGTGGTGAGGAGAGGGGATTTACCGCGATAGCGTTGTGCGTAAGGTGACTGATGTGCCCGTTGTCGGGTATCCGTTGCGGGTGTGGGTATCTCGCGGTACTGCTGCCTAGTTAGTGACTGTGATCGGGAAGTGTTTATCCACAACATCTCCTGGCTCGTCGGATCGGGCTGGTTAACTACGCTGTGGTGTGTGCGCTGCATTTTGCGGCCACTCATGATCAACCGCACCCCCAACAGGCCCACCAAAGCTATCAACGGCTTCCTAGGAGCCCTATGTCGAAACGTCCTCGAATTCCCCAACCTCGCCTACTACTGAATCCTATCCCTACCACACTGCGGCAACCTCACCCAACAAATCGACGCACTCTAAACCGGAAAAACCAGTTTTCCTCGTTTTCTAGGGTTAAGACCCTGGCGTCGCAAGGCTGAAGGCTCAGCTACTTCAAGCCACCGGAAACGGCAAGGTTAGGAACCCTGGCTAGCCGACCATTACAGTGGACGCTAAGTGTACGGTTCCGGCTTCACGGGGCCGATAGCGGGTCGTATTGATGGCGAGGGAGAGCAGGTGACCGCCGATGTTCGAAAGATTTACTGATCGTGCCCGCAGGGTGGTTGTCTTGGCGCAAGAAGAGGCTCGGATGCTCAACCACAACTACATTGGCACCGAGCACATCCTGCTGGGTTTGATCCACGAAGGTGAAGGTGTCGCGGCGAAATCGTTGGAGTCGTTGGGGATTTCACTCGAAGGCGTTCGCAGTCAGGTCGAGGAGATTATCGGTCAGGGTCAGCAGGCGCCGTCGGGGCACATTCCGTTTACGCCTCGTGCCAAGAAAGTTCTTGAGCTGAGTTTGCGTGAGGCGCTGCAGCTCGGCCACAATTATATCGGTACCGAGCATATTTTGCTGGGCCTTATCCGGGAGGGGGAGGGCGTGGCAGCCCAGGTGTTGGTCAAGCTGGGTGCCGAGTTGACCCGGGTGCGTCAGCAAGTGATCCAGCTGCTTAGCGGCTACCAGGGTAAGGAAGCTGCTGAAGCGGGTACCGGAGGGCCGGGTGGAGAGTCCGGCTCCCCTTCTACGTCACTGGTGCTCGATCAGTTCGGCCGCAATCTGACGGCCGCCGCCGTGGAGGGCAAGCTGGACCCTGTTATCGGCCGTGAAAAGGAAATCGAGCGGGTGATGCAGGTGCTGAGCCGGCGTACCAAGAACAATCCGGTGTTGATCGGGGAACCCGGCGTTGGCAAGACCGCAGTTGTCGAGGGTCTGGCACAGGCGATCGTGCACGGCGAAGTTCCCGAGACGCTGAAAGATAAACAGCTCTACACGTTGGATCTGGGCTCGTTGGTGGCTGGCTCGCGCTACCGCGGTGACTTTGAGGAGCGCCTGAAGAAGGTGCTTAAGGAGATCAACACCCGCGGCGACATCATCTTGTTCATCGATGAGCTACACACCCTGGTCGGTGCCGGTGCCGCTGAAGGTGCGATCGACGCTGCGTCGATTCTCAAGCCCAAGCTGGCCCGCGGTGAGTTGCAAACGATTGGCGCCACCACTCTCGACGAATACCGCAAGTACATCGAAAAGGACGCCGCTCTGGAACGACGCTTTCAACCGGTACAGGTCGGTGAGCCTACGGTGGAGCACACCATCGAGATTCTTAAGGGCTTGCGGGACCGCTACGAGGCCCACCACCGAGTATCAATCACTGATTCCGCGATGGTGGCCGCGGCCACTCTGGCCGACCGCTACATCAACGACCGATTCTTACCAGACAAGGCAATCGATTTGATCGACGAGGCGGGAGCCCGGATGCGGATTCGCCGGATGACCGCGCCACCAGACCTGCGTGAGTTCGACGAGAAGATCTCCGAGGCTCGCCGAGAGAAAGAGTCGGCGATAGACGCCCAGGATTTCGAGAAGGCGGCCAGCCTGCGCGACCGGGAGAAACAGCTGGTGGCACAGCGTGCAGAACGCGAAAAGCAATGGCGTTCAGGTGATCTTGATGTCATTGCAGAAGTCGATGATGAGCAGATCGCCGATGTGCTGGGCAACTGGACTGGTATCCCGGTGTTTAAGCTCACCGAAGCCGAGACCACCCGGCTTCTCCGTATGGAGGAGGAGCTGCACAAGCGGATCATTGGTCAGGAGGATGCTGTCAAGGCCGTGTCCAAGGCGATCCGACGTACCCGCGCTGGGCTAAAAGATCCCAAGCGCCCGTCGGGGTCGTTCATCTTTGCCGGACCGTCCGGTGTTGGTAAGACCGAACTGTCCAAGGCGTTGGCCAATTTTCTGTTCGGCGACGACGATGCGCTCATTCAGATCGACATGGGCGAGTTTCACGACCGGTTCACCGCATCACGGTTATTCGGCGCTCCGCCCGGTTATGTCGGCTACGAGGAGGGCGGCCAGCTCACCGAGAAGGTGCGGCGCAAGCCGTTCTCGGTGGTGCTGTTCGACGAGATCGAGAAGGCACATCAGGAAATCTACAACAGTCTGTTGCAGGTCCTCGAGGATGGCCGGCTCACCGACGGGCAGGGGCGCACGGTGGACTTCAAGAACACCGTGCTGATCTTCACGTCCAACCTCGGCACCTCTGACATCTCCAAGCCGGTCGGTCTGGGCTTCACCCAGGGGGGCGGTGAAAACGACTACGAGCGGATGAAGCAGAAGGTCAATGACGAGTTGAAGAAGCATTTCCGCCCAGAATTCCTCAACCGCATTGACGACATCATCGTCTTTCACCAGCTGAGCAAGGATGAGATCATCCGGATGGTCGACCTCATGATCAGTCGGGTCGCGAGCCAGCTCGAGAGCAAGGACATGGCGCTGGAGCTGACCAACAAGGCCAAGGCCTTGTTGGCTAAGCGTGGCTTCGATCCGGTGTTGGGTGCTCGCCCACTGCGGCGCACTATCCAACGCGAGATCGAGGACCAGCTCTCAGAGAAAATCCTCTTCGAGGAAGTCGGTCCGGGGCAGGTTGTCACCGTCGACGTGGACGACTGGGATGGCGAAAGCCCTGGTGAGGGAGTGAAATTCACCTTCAGTGGAGCCTACAAGCCGCCGGCCGAGCCGGATCTGGCAAAAGCTGGAACGCACAGCACGGGTGGTCCTGGGCCGGCCGAGTGAATAAATAGTTAGGTCAAGCCATCCAGATCGGCGAGTGTTGTTAACTACGCTATTTTTGCGTGTTGTTGCATATTCAGCCTACCACCCGAGTGGTGGGCGAGAGTGTAACGAGTTGTAAAGCATGAACAATAAAGTATAGTTTCTATATGGCTGGTTACCAGCGGAATTACCATTCGGGAGCAATGCCGCCGACATATATTTTGGCCGAGATCCTGCCACAATGCTGGCAGCCGCTAATGAGTGGCAGCACGTCGCTAATGAGATGTTTGCAATCACTCGTTCGGGTAAGGAAGTGCGAAAGGCTTTGCAAGGAGAGTGGTATAAGTCTAGTTGGCAATGAAGATGGCCACGGTGACTTCACCATTTCAGAAGTAGCTACGAGAGGTCGCAGTTAGTGTCTCTGCGTACCGCCAGCCAGATCCGTAAAGTCGTTGTGGAGTATAACGAAGCGTGTAAATCGGCAGTTCTTCCGCGCGACGTCGCCGAAAATATCTTACGGTGCAAGATGCTAGCTACTTCAACATGTTCGGGCAATACGCTGATGAGCGTGCGGAGTTCCAGAGGCAATATTTTTGGTACTGGGGAAATAGACGAACAGGCGCTACAGATCTATGCAATTGGCTGAGCGAAAGTGTTGACTGAGCTGGAGAAGTTGGCGCAGTGAGAAGCCGCCGCCTAGGATTGCCAACGAGACTAACATCTGGAACGTCAAGACGATAGAAATCAAAGGCAGTTACAGGTTAAAATCCTGAGGTGTCTTGCTTGCTGATGTCGGTGTCGCTGTTCATGGTCTATGTCGGTATCACCTCGAAGCTAGCCGGGCTTTCTGAGCATCGCGAGAGAATCTCAGGCTCGAGCGGCGGATGCGGGCGATCTTAGCCTGGCTGACATCCCACAACGGCTCGATGATATATCTAAAACAAATGTTGTGTGGGGTATGAGATCCCCCGAAGAAGTGGACTGTTGGCAACTCTCCGGCAACTGGTACGTGCATCGGATCGACTGGGCTGTTAGCAGTAAGTGTGATGTTCTGGCTGGTGCCAACTGCCTTGCTAGCGCTATTCGCGCTGTATTTCGTTGGTCTGGATCAAGGTGAGATGTCGTTGTTTGGCAGCGATTCACATGTACGCGAGTTCGTGTACGATTTACGGCATCTACTCGGATTCCCCTTCCATTGACCCGGGTACAGCGTGGAAAAGCGTCTTATTTTCTGCGGTATGTTGGCGGGGGGACTATACGCTGAGTCAGTGATTAATCGTGCAATCATGTTTGAGGATGGTCGCACCGAAGTTGAACACGCCCAAGGCGTGCACGGGTATGGTGTTGAGTTGTTTATCCGTGGTGTGCAGGCGAATGCTGGATGGGGGTTTGGCGTGCTGGTTTTCGGTGTAGCGATGGGCACCCTTTTCGCCGTACTGTTTTGCCTGATATATGGGGACATGTGCACGAGAGGTTCCGCGAAAAATCTTGGGGAACTGCTATTTTCGGTGCTGTTAACGTCGGGCGCTTTCGTAGCCGTGTACCTAGTGCCGTTCGTAAAATATCCACCTTAATTCTCCGATTGTCGGTCAGGTGGACACGAGCGGGGTACGCACTGGCTGGTATCTGGCGACGGTGCTGATCTCGATGGTGCTTGCTGTTGCCGTCGGTATGACTGGCCCTGCGGTATAGTCGGACAAACTTGGGGTGTGGAACGCCGGGCTGTTTGTTACCGGGGCGTATGTTTAGGTGACCGCCGTGGTGTTTACGCTATTGCCGACTATTGACGAGATACTTGAATTGGTGCGCCACGCTTTGGGTGCGATTGTTTACCAGGGTTTCCCGCCTGGGTTCTCTACGAGTTCAGGTTGCTTATGTTGGCTACGTAGCTGGTGTTGTGGGTGACTATTGGCTTGGTATTTGCGACACTTGTCAGGCGACTGCTGGGTGAGCGGGCCGAGACGGACGGGCATCGAGTAGTACGGTGTGAGCTAAGTCTTTCGGCTGACGTGGTGTCGCACGCGATGACTAGGTACCATTGCAGCCGGAAGGTTTTCTGCCGATGAGCCACTCAACGCCACCGGCCGTAGTCAGGTCGAAGCCGTTCGCGATATTGAAGCCCTGGATGTCAAGTGCCGCGTCATCACGGCCCGCACTTTGTCGGACTTTAGCAGCAGGCCGTGCAAACCGTGCAGTTGTTGGGCTTGCATGTCAAGGCCGAGCCGTGGTTGGCCGATTTTGATTACGGCCGGTGGCAGGGGAAGACTATCGAGGGTATTCGGTGCGATTACCTAACAATGTGGCTGGCTGATTCAGCACGGGCGCCGCACGGTGGTGAGTCGATTGTTAGCCTGATCGATTCGGTAGTTGGACGGTTGGAGTCATTGACTGACAATGCCTTAACTAAGGTAGCGGTTACGCACCCAGCGGTGATTCGGACGCCAACTTGCTGACTCTTGGCACTCCTCTGAAATCGTTCTGGCGTGTCGATGTCACGGCTGGTAAGCCGCGCTTGCATGCGTTACTGCGGAAGCCGTTGGATATTAGATTGCAGTATGTTATCGCGGTGCAAACAGTGCGAACACCTGCTTGGCGAGCTGGAGCATCCAACCGGTCGCGGTCGGTCCATGGTCGCGGAGCCAGTTCAGCTGAAAACTGACTACCCACGGCTGGTGTGTCTTGTCGACGGCGTACCAGCTAAATGTGAGGTCACCCGGAAGGCCGCCGGCTTTCGCTCCGATATACGGCCATTCGTTGCGATCTAGCTGAATACCCGCGACGGCAGACAGGATCTGTCTGACGGGTGCGGCTTGGCCGACGGCGTCGGCTTGCAGTGTGGCGTGGATTCGACAGATGTCTTCGGCACTTCCGTACCACTCCGCGCCGTAACTGGAGGCCGGGGTGTGAGCGCGGGTTGGATCCGGTTGGTAGGGGGTGGAATTCGCCTGTTGAAGCAATTGGGCACGCAGTTGTTGGGACGCCTGTTTCCATTGGCTGCGTAGATCTGGTTGACCCCAGCCAACGGAGAACAGCTCGTACATTGTGGGGAACGGAGTCATGCTGGCCGGATCGTGATGGCCGGCCGTGATGAGCGCTTCCTCGACGGCCTGTGTGCCCATCCTGCCGATTAGCAAGTCAGTAGCCATGTTGTCGCTAGTAGCAATCATCTTCTCAGCGGCAGTACGAACCGAAACATATGCTCCGGGAGGCAATTCCAGACCGGAAGAGCCCACAGCTCTGCTCTTATCGGTAACAGTTAGCTGATCGTCCCAGGATACCGTACCGTTGCGGACCGCATCCGCCAGAGCGTGCAGCACGTACAACTTAAAAATCGATGCCAGTGGTAGGGAATCAGCGGTATTAGTGCCCTGCACCGGATCGCATTGACCGTTATCGACCTTGGCGACCTGATAGGAATAGCGGGCGCCAGTCTTGCTTAGTACGGTGTCGACATCGTGCCACGAGGTGATCGACGGTGGTTGCGTATTTAGGTCAAACCGATCCACCCAGCCACTTTCGTCGGTGTGAATTTGGATGTCCTGTCGTGCGCCGTAGGAAGAAATGAGGTGCAGCGTTGCGACACTGGTGCCAATCTCTGCACCGTCGAGGGTGAAGGGACGATCCCACCACAGCTCTTCCAAGGTGGTTTGGACCGTTTCTACCATGTCATGCGACGCTAGGGTGTGAACTCCGATCGAGCCTATGGGCCAGTCCGAGTTGAGCATATCCATGGTCTGCTGGGCACGCACACCGGGAGGAGTCCTAGTAGCGATCCGCAGCCCTGGATCCGCGGCGTTCGCATGCGGGGTGGCGGAACGGGCACAACCTAACGCCAGGGTCACTACCAACGCGGCGATGGCGGTCAACGCCATTGCACTGTGCCGTGGTAGGCGCCGGCTAGTCCGTCTGGTCGGTCGCGGCAACGTCCAGTACAACCTCGAATTCCAGCAGCGACGAGCTAGTCGCCACCGGGCTTGCGCGATGACCAGCATGAGCTTCGATGGCAGGACCGTTCGCCCACGCCTGGAATGCTTCATCGGACTCCCAGTGTGTCACCACGAAATATCGGTTTTCGCCTTTGACCGGGCGGAGCAGCTGAAAGCCGAGGAAGCCGGGAGAATTCTCGACCGCATGCGCTCGGTAGGTGAACCGCTTTTCCAATTCGGGGCCAGCGTCGGCGGGTACCTCGATTGCGTTGATCTTCACCACTGGCATTCGGCTAGGTTACCCCGGCTCCCGCCCGGTGGCGATGCGGGTCGACTCGGCTGTACACGCATCAGGCGGGCGATCTGGCACATACCTGTCCTGCTTGAGGGCTAGGCACGACAAGATGGTTGGGTGCCTACCAATCTGTTGACCTGCCGCGGTGGCCGCGGCGAACCGCTGGTCCTGGTGCACGGTCTGATGGGCCGGGGTAGTACCTGGTTGCGTCAGCTGGGGTGGCTAAGACAGCTGGGCACTGTTTACACTTATGACGCGCCGTGGCACCGGGGCCGCGACGTCGTCGATCCATACCCGATCAGCACCGAACGCTTCGTGGCGGATCTGGCTGATGCGGTGAGCACGTTGGGAGTGCCGGCCAGGCTGGTCGGGCATTCGATGGGTGCTATGCACTCATGGTGTCTCGCCGCTGAGCGTCCGGATTTAGTCTCGGCCTTGGTGGTCGAGGATATGGCGCCAGATTTTCGTGGCCACAGCACCGGTCCTTGGGAGTCTTGGCTATGCGGGCTTCCGGTCGAATTTCACTCTGCTGAACAGGTATTCGACGAGTTCGGACCCGTTGCTGGTCAGTATTTCTTGGATGCTTTTGACCGCACCGCCACCGGTTGGCAGCTGCATGGTCACACCTCACGATGGATCGAGATTGCTGCCGAGTGGGGCGTCCGTGACTACTGGGAGCACTGGCTTGCCGTACGGTCGCCAGCACTGCTGATCGAAGCGGGCGCCTCAGTAACCCCGTCCGGACAGATGCTTGCCATGGCCAAAACCGCGTGTCGGACGACCTATTTGCATGTCCCTGAAGCTGGTCATTTGATTCATGATGAAGCAACGCAGGTATGTCGGCAGGCTATCCGGTCTTTCTTAGCTGGCTGCGCCGGGTGTGCCTGACGGTGGTCACCTCTCGCCGGCCAAAGCGAACCGGCCGTCAGTTGTTCGAGTCACCAGGCCGTCCGCAAGCAACGAATTGAGTGCTCGGTCGCGCTGAGCGCAGTCGGTTAGCCAGGCCACGTCAATCTCAGCGCTGGTAACTGGAGAATCTTTGGCGCGCAACACATCCAGCAACCTACCGCGAACCTGTCGGTCAGTTCCGACGTATTGTTGCACGCGCCGCGCTGGTCCTTGTGTGGGCGGATAGCCGGCATGCCGCCATGCGCATTTGTTAAGCGGGCACAATTCGCATCGCGGCGACCTAGCTGTGCAAACGATCGCGCCTAGCTCCATCAGCGCCACCGAAAATTCCGGCGCTGCTTCCGGGCAAGGAAGCAGCGCCGAGACGTCGGCATGGTCGCGCGTTGCGGATGGTGGGCCAGCGTCGGCTCGGCCGTGCACGGCGCGGGCCACCACGCGACGTACATTGGTGTCCACTACCGGCACCGAATGGCGGTAGGCGAAGCACGCGACGGCTCGTGCGGTGTAGCTGCCGACGCCCGGCAAGGTCAGCAAGGTGTCGATGTCATCAGGAACCATATCGTTGTGATCGCGTGCGATAACGGTGGCGCACTCGTGCAAGCGTTTGGCCCGCCTCGGATAGCCCAGCTTGCCCCAGGCACGCAGTATGTCCGCTGCGCTGGCCGCTGCGGTAGCTGACGGGGTGGGCCAGCGCTGGACCCAATCCAGCCAGATCGATAACACTCGGGCCACCGGCGTCTGCTGCAACATGAACTCGCTGACCAGGATCTGCCATGCGGTGACACCCGGTTGTCGCCAGGGTAAGTCACGCCGCGATTGTCTGTACCAGTCGAGCAACTCGCCGGCCGGTATGCTTACCCGAGGCACAATGCGTGCCATGTCTCACACCAATCCGATAATCGCTTGGAAAGCACTCAAAGAGGGTAACGAGCGATTCGTAGCCGGCCAGCCGGCCCATCCCAGTCAGAGTGTCGAACATCGGGCCAGCCTGGCCGCCGACCAAAAGCCGATCGCAGTGATATTCGGCTGCGCGGATAGCCGGGTCGCCTCCGAGCTCGTCTTCGACCAAGGCCTGGGCGACATGTTCGTGGTGCGTACTGCCGGCCATGTCATCGACTCGGCGGTGCTCGGCTCCATCGAGTACGCGGTGACGGTGCTTGATGTGCCGCTCGCCGTCGTCCTTGGTCATAATAGCTGCGGCGCCGTGAACGCCGCTTTGGCGGCCATCAACGAGGGCCATCTGCCGGGCGGTTACGTGCGGGATGTGGTAGAACGGGTGGCGCCGTCGGTCCTACTGGGTCGCCGCGACGGTTTGACTCGTGTAGACGATTTCGAAGAACGGCATGTTCATGAGACTATGGCGCAGCTCATGTCCCGGTCGATGGCGATTGCGCAGCGAGTGGCTGCGGGTACATTGGCGATCGTCGGCGTCACCTATCATCTCGCCGACGGACGGGCGGTGTTGTGCGCGCACATCGGCAACATCGGTGAGGAGGTCTGACCTCGCGACACGCCGAGCCGGGTCGACCACGTCAACGTGACCTGGCCCTACGGTGGGAATGTGCTGGATCTGGAACCGCGTGGCCCGCTACCCACCGAGATCTACTGGCGACGCAGGGGATTCGCCGTGGGGATTACGGTTGTCGTGATCGCAATCGTGGTCGCTGCAATCATTGCCGTCGTGGGTAGCAGTTCCGGTGCCAAACCTGCCAACGCTGACAAAGCGGTCTCTGCGCAGGGCAATCTAGGTTCGGCGACGCCCCAGCCGCCACCCCCGAGCGGACAGGAAGGTACCTCCTCGGCCGCGCCACCGCAGGGGCAAAACCCGGAGTCAGTAACGCCCACCGCTGCGGTGCAACCGCCGCCGGTGCTGAGGGAAGGTGATGACTGCCCCGACTTGACACTGGCCGTCAAAGGCCTCACCAACATGCCCCAGTACTTCATTGGCGATCAGCCGAAATTCACCATGGTGGTCACCAACATTGGGCTGGTGTCCTGCAAACGCGATGTCGGAGCCGCAATGCTGGCCGCCTACGTCTACTCGCTAGATAACAAGCGGCTGTGGTCCAACTTGGACTGCGCGCCGTCCAACGAGACTCTGGTCAAAACCTTCACGCCAGGCGAGCAGGTGACGACCGCGGTGACTTGGACTGGGATGGGGTCGTCGCCGCACTGTCCGCTGCCGCGGCCAGCGATCGGGCCGGGTACCTACAACCTTGTTGTACAGCTAGGCAACCTGCGCTCTCTGCCGGTACCGTTCATCCTCAATCAGCCGCCATCGCCGCCTGGACCTGGTGGGCCAGCGCTTGCGCCGCCGTTTGAGGCGCCGCCGGCTAATGCTCACGTTTCCGGCGGGTAACTGCGCTCAGCTGAGCGGGTCCGCGGTTGTCGAATCTGCCAGCTGGGAGAGCCCATCTCGGACGTTACGGGTCCACATTGTGCCTGTCCACCGATTGCAGGTCGTTAGAACTGGCCGTTAGCAGGCCCTGCAGCGTTCTAAACGCCCGGGATAGGAGGTGATTGATTATGGGCGAACTGCAGCCCGGGAATAGCGGTCGTTACGCGGTAGCTTTGCGCGCTCAGCGCTAGGCCCTGGGCCTCTGTTGTCCTCTGGTATCCGAAGATCTTCGCCAGCGCGGTGAAGTTCGAGCAGTTCGGTGTCCGAAAGGGGGTCCAGCTTGTCTAGAGTGGTATCGATTTGTGTTTGGGACTGTGGTTCAGGACTGGCGTGTTAGTGGGCGTACGATCAGTTCCTGCGTGACGTCGTTACCGTCTAGCAGTTCCGCAAGCTGCAGCCACAGTTGCCGTCTTTCGAGGCCGAGTTCAACGACGTCGTCGATAACCTGGCCGATGAGCCGGATTATCTCGGGCCGTTGTACCATTGCCACCACATCGCGGAGCGTGACGAAGTCCTCGATCTTCGCCCGGGGCAGTTGTCTTCTGATCTCATCAAGCCGGGTTTTATGCCGTTCCAGGGTTGCGATGGTCTGATTGGCTCACGGCAGGCTAGTCGCGGAGTCCGCTAGAACATGGTGCCTCTGCCAACGAAGACGGTCACGATCTTTATCGAATGGCTGACCTGGATCATCGGGTAGCCGGTTTGAATGGTGGCTCGTTCCGCTGAGCGGTGCCGGGTACCGGACTTGTCGGTAGCTACTGTGTACATTCGGGGTCAGCTGCACGTTGGCACGCACGATGCCATTCCGGTAGGTGAACAGCACGACGGCGCTGTCCATTTTGCACAGCTTCTGCAGCCGCGTCGGCGCATAGCCGATATCGAGAGAGAGGTCGCCATCGCAGATGACTTCGATGTTCTCGTCGTGGCCGAGCACAATCTAAGCCTCCGATGCGGTCGCACAGGATACGTTCTAGGCGGGCGACAGCCTCACGCAGTATCGGACACGTAACAGTAATGTCATTCTGCTATACGCAGGCTCGAAGATCCCGGAGTGTCTAGCCGTTGTGTTTCAGGGACATACTGTTATGGTGATATTGGCAATGTACTCCAGTGTGCTGACAGTGATGGGTGCGTGCAGCGTGCGAATGCCTGGTGGGGCCGTATATTAACCCGCTGGAATCAGCGCTGTGAAGAATCTTGCCGTACGGCTTTGGTCAAGTGTTGGTCCTTATCGCTGACCCTAACGTAGGTCGCCCGCCAGCCTGACCTTGTCGATCATCACCTCTGTGAAGGGCAGCGGTAGATTCGCGTGGGCCGAGGTCAGCGTGATCGCGACCGCGAGGTCTGACGGCGGATCGGTTAACTACGTTCCGCCCTGGGTGGACAGGTAGACGTCATTGATTGCGATGTTAAGTTGGGTGTGTTTTTCCAGAAGGGCGGTGGCCATCGCGGCCCGGGTGTAGTCGGTCCTGCTGACGGCGCGGCGAGCCACCAGATGGCGTTGTCGACAGCGCCGGAGTCTCACTGATAAGTGGTCACTTTCCATCCAGTGTTACCGTGATCGCGGTACCTGCTACTGGTGTCGGTCGCTGATCTAAAACGGTTCGACGGGTTTGCAATGTCGTCGTGTACGAGGAAACACGCGGCTTTGTCGGTGAGCTGAATTGATTCTTGACGCCATGGACGATCCGCATCGGGTGGTTGCGATCGCCCTCGAAATGCAGCACCACGTCGACGAGGTGTTCAAGCGAGCGTGGTCCGGCGATGGCCCCGTCTCTGGTGACATGTCCGACTACAATCAGCGCAATATCGTTGGCCTTGGTGACGGTCAGTGCGGTCGTTACGGTATGCACTTGCGCAACACCGCCGACGAAGCTATCAGTCTCGGTGGTGTACATGGTTTTGTACAGAGTTGATGATGATCAGCGCAGGCCGGACCGTCGCGATGTGTTCCAGCATGGTACGTTAGGCTTGATGCGGTGGCCGGGTAGACTTCTTGCGCGCTGTCGCAGCCGGTTCGGTCGGCGCGCAGTCGAATCTGGCTAGCGGATTCTTCGCCGAAGGTATGCTTTAGAGCGGCGGGTCTGGATTGTGTCCAACGGTGGATAAGCCTTGAGCAGTAGCGTATGCTTGCCCGCATTTGGGTAACCTGCTGGTAGCGTCACCGAGTCCGACAGTATGCTGTTGCCTAAGTACCCGATCTAATTCGTTGATGCCTGTTAGGGCAGGGTCGCGTGCGGTGCGTATCAGTAGAACTTATCGGAACAGCTTGCGAGACCCGGCTTACGGAACGGCGTCCATTGCCACCAATTACACTGGAGTACAGCTACCGCATTGACGATGGTCATAGATATCGCACTCCCGGCAACGTCTCACCCACTTAGCGGTGATATGGTGGCATTCCGGGCAACGGTACTTCGAGTGCATATTAGCCACGCGATGATAGTGTCGGGTTGGTACGAAAAGCCTGATGTCAAAGATGCTGTGGTGTAAGTCCGACTGATATCGGCACCGTCACACTGGCTGGTCCGGCCTTCTCGAAATTGAAGGTGAAGTTGTAGGTGAGGCCGTTGGTGATGGGCTTAGCTAAGGTGACTGTCGCCCTAGCGGTATTGCTGGAACCGAGGGGGGCTGGCGTGATTTGCTGGTCTTCTGGCGTACCGATGAACAGCGTACCGTTGGCGGGCAGCCGAGTATCGCCGCGCAGTGCCACTGTGCCGATATCACTGCTCACCGACGCCAGACGGTCCGTGACATCCGGGGATTCATTGATGGCCACCAACACCAAGTCTACCGTTCGGCCCGGTTGGAGGAAGGCGCCGGTCTGCGTGACTTGAATGCGGATGTTGCGCAACGCCAGATTGTTGAGCGTGATTTGGTTACCGTTGACGGCCGGCTCCTGGGTCGCGGTCTGCGAGATCTGGCCTGCTCCGCAACTGCTGAGCGCCGTGGCCATCAAGGCCAAGAAGCCTAGTATGGTGACCCGAATAGCCGGCGCGGGAAGGCGGATCTTGAAACGGTTCATTGATTGCCTCCTACTGGAATACTGGTCAAGAAGCTAAAATAGCGGCTCAGCTGTGCACAGTAGTGAGGAATATGCATAGTGGCTCTCGTTTTAGCAACCGGCTGTCGTTGGCAGACGGTAGTCTAAAGTGCAAGATTAGCGTTACATAGCCTGGGTTTGGGCCCTTGGGTGTCACCTAATAGTAATGACTGTTAAAGTGCCGTTGCGCTGCTACGAGAGGATGTTGGTGGAGCGGTGCACTGAATGTCTTGCTCTGTCTGTGAATCCCTAAATCTGTCGGTGTTGTACCCCCTGACCTTTACTGTTGTGCGTGCCTGTCGGACCGCCGTGTTAGGATGAAGCAACGAAAGGGGCTCTAATCAGATGATCTTCAAGGTCGGCGACACCGTTGTCTACCCGCACCACGGTGCTGCTTTAGTCGAGGCGATCGAAACCCGAACCATTAAAGGGGAACAAAAAGAATATCTCGTCTTGAAAGTGGCCCAGGGAGACCTGACCGTTCGAGTCCCCGCCGAAAACGCCGAGTACGTCGGTGTCCGCGATGTTGTCGGGCAGGAGGGCCTCGACAAGGTTTTCCAGGTGTTGCGGGCCCCCCATACCGAAGAGCCGACTAATTGGTCGCGTCGGTACAAGGCCAATCTTGAGAAACTCGCCTCCGGTGATGTCAACAAGGTGGCAGAGGTAGTGCGCGATTTGTGGCGACGTGACCAGGAACGTGGTTTGTCCGCTGGCGAGAAACGCATGCTAGCCAAGGCTCGCCAGATTTTGGTCGGCGAATTGGCGCTGGCAGAGAGCACAGACGACGCCAAGGCGGAGACCATACTTGGCGAGGTTTTGGCTGCTGCTTCCTGAATATCCTGAGGCTTGGGGTGTGGTCGGGGCAACAGGAAGCGTAGTCGCAGTGGTCCCGGCCGCTGGGGCGGGAGAACGGTTAGCGGCAGGCATTCCGAAGATATTCTGTGAACTTCACGGGCGTACGCTTGTTGAGCGTGCCCTTGCTGGACTGTTGGAGTCTGGCGTTGTTGACCACGTTGTGGTGGCAGTGCCCGCTGATCGCATTGATCAGACTCAGCGGGTGCTATCTCAGCAACTAGCCAAGCAGATGAGCCAACACACCACGGTTGTGGCCGGTGGGGTCGATCGTACCGAATCAGTGCGGTCGGCTCTTGCGGCTATCCCCGGACCTGCGGGGGTGAGCACACCTGAATTTGTCTTGGTGCATGATGCTGCGCGGGCGCTGACACCAGCACGGTTAATCGTGCGGGTGGTTGAAGCGTTGCGCGCCGGTCATACCGCGGTTGTTCCGGCTCTTCCACTGCATGACACTGTTAAGGCCGTGGATACCAACGGAATGGTTCTCGGCACTCTGGCGCGGGCCGGCCTGCGAGCGGTGCAGACCCCACAGGGGTTTGCTACCGAGCTGCTATTGCGCGCTTATCAGTGTGGCCCCCATTGTAATTCTGTCGATTTCACCGACGATGCTTCCCTCGTCGAACATCTCGGTGGCCAGGTTCAGGTGGTCACCGGCGACCCGTTGGCGTTCAAGATCACCACCCAGTTAGATCTGCTGCTGGCGAAGGAAATTTTGCGTCAGTGAGCGAATTACCGCGGGTCGGTTTGGGTTTCGATGTCCACGTGTTTGAACCGGGGCGACCGTGTTGGCTGGTGGGGCTGCTGTTCCCCGACGTCGACGGCTGTGCCGGACACTCTGACGGTGATGTGGCGGTGCATGCGTTGTGTGATGCCATGTTGTCGGCTGCCGGGCAGGGCGATATAGGTGGACTGTTTGGAGTTGATGATCCGCGTTGGGAACGCGTCAGCGGCGCTGATATGTTGCGCCATGTTCTCGATTCGTTACTGCGGCACGGCTACGGGGTTGTCAACGCGTCCGTTCAGGTGATCGGTAACCGGCCGAGGATCAGTCCGCGCCGTGCTGAGGCGCAACGGTTGCTGTCAGCGTTGCTACGGGCGCCGGTATCAGTGGCGTCGACGACTACCGATGGGCTTGGCCTGACCGGGCGCGGCGAGGGCTTGGCCGCTATCGCGACCGCATTGGTGGTACGGGTCTGACAGCCGGGTGCTGAAACCGGACAAAATGGAACTAGCAGGTAAGCTGGCACGTTGTGATCGATCGCGCCCGCCTGCGGCTCTACGACACGGCAGCTGGTTCCGTGCGTGATTTCGTTCCGCTGCGAGCCGGGCACGTCTCGATTTATCTGTGCGGCGCCACTGTTCAAGGGCAGCCGCACATCGGGCATGTCCGTAGCGGGGTGGTCTTCGATATCCTGCGCCGATGGCTTATTGCACGCGGCTATGACGTCGCGTTCATTCGTAACGTAACCGATATTGATGACAAGATTCTCAACAAGGCTGCCATTGCTGGCCGGCCGTGGTGGGAATGGGCTGCCACCTACGAGCGCGCATTCGCCGCGGCCTATGACGCTTTGGACGTTATGCCGCCGTCGGCAGAACCGCGAGCTACTGGGCACATAACCCAGATGATTGAGGTGATCGAACTGTTGATTGAGACTGGTCATGCTTACATTGGCGGCTCTGATGTTTACTTCGACGTGCTCAGCTACTCGGAATACGGCAAGCTATCCGGGCACAAGATCGACGATGTCCATCAAGGTGAGGGTGTGGCTATCGGCAAGCGTGACCAGCGCGACTTCACCTTGTGGAAGGGTGCCAAGCCGGGCGAGCCAGCGTGGCCTACGCCATGGGGCCGCGGACGCCCGGGCTGGCATCTGGAGTGCTCGGCAATGGCTCGTTTCTACCTTGGCTCTGCATTCGATATCCATTGCGGTGGAATTGATTTAATTTTCCCACACCACGAGAACGAGATTGCGCAGAGCCGTGCTTCCGGGGACCGCTTCGCCCGTTACTGGTTGCACAACGGCTGGGTGACGATCGGTGGGGAGAAGATGAGTAAATCGCTGGGTAACGTGTTGTCCATCCCAGCGATGCTGCAACGGGCTCGACCAGCCGAACTGCGTTACTACCTCGGCAGTGCCCACTATCGGTCAATGTTGGAATTCTCCGAGACTGCGCTGCAGGATGCAGTTAAAGCCTATGTCGGAGTAGAGGATTTCCTGCATCGGGTGCGTACCCGGATTGGTGCCGTTGGCATCAGCGAACCTACTCCGCGGTTCGCCGCAGCACTCGACGACGACCTGGCGGTGCCGGCCGCGCTTGCTGAGGTGCATCACGCTCGCGCGGAGGGCAACCGGGCGCTCGACACTGGTGACTACGAAGGTGCGTTGATGCATGCCGGTGCGATCCGAGCCATGATGGGCATCTTAGGTTGCGACCCGCTCGACGAGCGTTGGGAGTCCCGAGATGAGACTTCGGCGGCGTTAGCGGCCGTCAAGGTGTTGGTGGCCGCTGAGTTGGACAGTCGGCAGAAGGCACGTGAACAGCACAACTGGGCGCTTGCCGATCAGATCCGCGATCGACTCAAGAACGCTGGTATTGAGGTCACCGATACCGCCGATGGGCCGCAATGGGAACTGCTGGCTGGCGACAAGCACATCGATGTCCGGTAACTCGCGTCGCCGGAGTGTCATCCGCAAATCCGTTACCAAGAAAGGGACTATCGTTGGCTCGGGCGGTCAGCGCCGCCGCGCGTTGCAGGGGCACGGTCCGACACCGCCGGCACATCTGCGTCCAAATCATCCCGCCGCCAAGCGGGCTAAATCCTCGCCGCATCGGTCCGCCAAACGCCCCGATGAGACAGAAACGGTTCTTGGCCGAAATCCAGTGTTGGAATGCCTGAGAGTCGGTGTACCGGCGACGGCGCTCTACATCGCGCTTGGTGCTGAAGACGACGAGCGGCTCACCGAAGCCGTTGCAAGAGCAGCCGACATGGGTATTGTGATCTTCAAAGTACCGCGCACCGACCTGGACCGGATGGCCAACAACCACCTGCATCATGGTATCGCACTACAAATACCACCGTACCATTATGCTCATCCCGATGATCTGTTCGCAGCCGTTTCCGACTCGCCGCCGGCGTTGTTGGTTGCGCTGGACAACATCTCCGATCCTCGTAATCTCGGTGCGATCGTGCGATCGGTAGCAGCATTCGGCGGCCATGGTGTGTTGATTCCACAGCGGCGTTCCGCCTCGATCACCGCGGTAGCATGGCGTACCAGCGCCGGCGCTGCAGCGCGGATCCCGGTGGCTCGGGCCACCAATCTAACTAGGGCGCTTAAGTTTTTGTCCGACCAAGGCCTGCGGGTGATAGGACTGGACGCTGATGGTGACACCGCACTCGACGATCTGGACGGTTCTAATCCGTTGGTGGTAGTCGTTGGTTCGGAAGGTAAGGGTTTGTCACGATTGGTGCGGCAGAATTGCTATGAGGTGGTGTCTATACCGATGGCAGGTCATACTGAATCGCTGAATGCTTCTGTAGCTGCCGGAGTCGTACTTGCCGAAATCGCTCGTCAACGAAGGGGTTAACGCAATTGACAGCGCGTCTTGCCGTTGTCCTACTGACGCTTACCGTAATGCTTTTCGCGTCGATAACGGTGGCATATGCACAACCGTCTGATTTCGACCTGCAGGCTCATCGCGGTGGCCGTGGCGAAACAACAGAGGAATCGCTGCGGGCATTCGCTAAAGCGATCGAAATCGGCGTCAGTACACTGGAGCTCGATATAGTCCTTACCAAAGATCGGAAACCGTTGGTGTGGCATGATCCAACGATCAAGGACGAAAAATGTTCTGACACTGGACCGGCTTTCGTCCGAGACCCGCAGTATCCTTACGTCGGTAAGCTCGTGCACGAGTTAACCCTGCGACAGATCGCTACGTTGAATTGTTACCGGCCTCTCGCTGAGTTCCCTCGGGCAGAAGTGGTGCCGGGCAACAAAATAGCGACTCTGTCGGAAGTCTTTGCGCTCGTCGATTCATACCGAACTTTAGTGCGCTATAACATCGAAACTAAGGTAGAGGCCGATAATCCGAGCATGTCGGCCGAACCACAAGAATTTGTCGACGTGATACTGGCTACGGTCAGGTCTGCGGGCAACCTGGACCGGGTGGAGATTCAAAGCTTCGACTGGCGAACGTTGCCGATGGTGCATCAGGCCGAGCCGTCGATACCGTTGGTGGCCTTGTGGGATGAGCAGACCTGGGTACCGGATTCGCCGTGGTTGGCCGGTATCAATCCGGCTGTGGTCGGCGACCCGATGTTCGGTGCGATGATGGTCGGCGCAAACGTGCTTTCGCCTAGGTACACGTTGGTTACCGGTAAACCGTTTGTCGATCGAGCACACTGGTCGGGGCTCAGGGTCATTCCGTGGACCGTTAACGATGCGGTCGTCTTGCGTGAGCAGATTGGCTATGGCGTCGACGGCGTTATATCCGACTATCCAGCACTGCTGCGCAGCGTGCTGACCGAGCTCGGGCTACCCTTGCTAAGGGCCCAGTAGCTGTGCGCTGGCCCACGGCGCTAGCATCGCCACCATCAGGGTAGCAGGCCTGGCATACAGCCTGAAATGGGTTTACTCGCGGGCGTTGGCCTGGACACTCTATTGCAGCGTAGCACACTGCGCTACAACAAGTTGGACGGTGAGCCAACATAGGTAAGGTTGGATCCGATGTCGGCACCGATCAGCACCGCCAGGATAAGTATTGGCTCGCTGGCGGCTAGTGGCAGTAATCACCAGCGTCGTGGGAAAATTGTTGACTACGTTGGCCAACATGACGATTACGAACGATACCGGCAGTCCGCAACCGGATGGCAGCACCGCAGACATGGAGTTTTTCATTCCGTTGGTTATGACCGTTTGCACCACCGATGCCCAGCGCCAGAACGAACATCGGGAATGACGGATTCACCGAACGCAGGATCTCGGCCACTTACGTGTGCCGATGGCTAAGGCTGCGAAGTGTCAACACCGAGGCGCCGGCCAGTGCAATCCAGGCCGGAGTCACCCCTCTTACCGATTCTGAGGCCGCAAACTCGACAAGCGTGAGCGCCATGACCGCCAAAGTAAACACCGGAGGCCGCGGTGTGGATTTTATTTGCTCGGGGTCGGGCTACACATGAAGGTTGTCGGCGAAAAACCAGTGAAATACTAGGTACACCGCGATCAGCCATGGAAGCGCTATTAGCAGAGAAATTTGGTGAATGAAATGTTAGCGAGATGTAAAACCGACAAGTTGGTCAGATTCGACACTGGAAGTAGCATCGAGGCGACGTTGATCAGATAGGTGGTGGCTTAGGCGTATGGGGTCGCATCGAGGTTCGCAGTCGGCACACGGTTTCCAGCACCACTGGAGTCAGTAAGACGACCGTGGCGTTTAGGATGACCATGGCGGTTATGGCGGCAATGACGAACACGTGCTACAATAGAATGTGTAACCCGATGTGAACGCGCGTCATTGCCGCGCCGGCCACCTCGAGCAGGTTTTTGTAGTCGTATAGCTTTGGTCAGCACTAACACTGTGCCTAAGAATGCGATCACCCGTGCAAGTCCGGCAACCTGCACGGTCGTTTGTTAGATTTAAATCGCGTCAATCGCTATCAGAATGACAATTGCCGGAACCGCTACCAGCGTCTCTGGCCAACCACGTTGCCGGGTAACCGAGAACCTGAGGACAACAGCCAGCCGCAACAGCGCAACGGTCAGCATCAATGTTTAGATCCAGGGATTCTCGCGCCGAAACACCGTAGACCGCTGCAGTGTGATCCCGACGGCAGCGGCTATTTCGTCGAGAATACGCACCAACATATTTAAGTCATTGGTCTCGTATGTCAAATTCTGTAAGGGCTGTTTACAACAGTCAGAAGAAACCACCTAGTATATGAGGATAATCAGGCACGTATCCACGATACACACGGTTTCGAGCCAGTAATCGTGCAAGTATGATGGCGTTTGCAGGCTCAGTTGGCCAACGCTGGGATGGACGGCATCTACGCGATAGCAGGTCAGTGCACTTTTGACGAAACCCGCATTACCCTGGATCAATAGCCGACGGCTCGATGGTCGGTGGTGCACTGGTCATAACCGGAAACTGGTTGGGTGGGAAGTGGTGTTACGCAAATAGGGTGAAGTCCTAGGCGCCCAATTGAATTGGTTCACTGGAGGCTGTGATGATGAAGATGCCTTTTAGGCAGCCCGTGTCCGCTACCGACCTGGTCTGCCGCTTCGCTCCCCACTAACTGGGCATTGGTGCGATCGGCGACTAACGTGGAGCCCATCACGTGGTCGATGTGTGTGCATTGGAATCGTAGCGACAAACTGGGATTTCTTAGCCTGGGCAAGGCAGCCGTTCACGTGCTGCGGCGACGGCGACACTTTGCGGATCGCCAGTCCTACCAGGCTGAGGCGGAAAAAGTAGTCGTCGGTCAATACCACGGACGACCCGTTGTTGGGAAGCAACGTCGTCACATCTATCCACGTCACCGTAAGTAGCGCATCAGGTTTGGCGGCAGTATCGTTGAGCCGATCCGCATACCGCGCGATACCGGGGCGACCGAGTATCAATCTCATCAGCGGAATGTCCTGATATTATCGCCGGTGGCATTGAGCTGACCGGTAGCCACCATGGTCACTGTCCACTGTACCGTCACTGCTGGATCGTTTAACACTGCGCCGGGTTCACGCCGAAAAACCAGCTGGACGTGAGGCCGGTAGGCGCTATCCGCAAACGCCTCCGTAGCCCTGCGTAAGCCAAGTCGCGTATCCTCGTCGAAAAAAGTCGAATCCGGCCAAGCCTGACACCGGTAGCGTCGTGGTCCATGCGATGTATTGCCACACCGACGGCAGAGCCCTGTTCGTGGTTAGTTAGGATCGCATTGTGTAGTGCGCCAAGTTTTTTGATGTACGACACCGCGGAATCGACATCCTGTGCGATAGCCTGTAACGCGCCGATCTGACACACGACATCGGTGAAAGGGTCGTCACGGTATTTGATCAGGCCGAGGGTGGCTGCCGTGTCGGCTAGCGACGGATCGGTCTCATTCTCATGGGCTGGCGGTCAAGGCCGGCAGTGTGTGATTGAACAGGCTGGACGCTTGCCAGCAGGTAGGTGCGCCACAGGATCGGTCACGATGACCCCTAGGGGTAATTGCTGGCAATGGCGTGTTCGGAAATGGCGATCGAGTTGCGCCGCAGCAGAACTCGGCAGCGTTGGCTTGGTAGTATGCGGCATTGTTTTGATTGATGGTCACTAGCCGGTCGGTTGACCGATCTGGTGACGTTCAGGTCGTAGAAGACGTGGCTCGTAGGTGGCTTTTCGGTTGTGGTGTCGCTTGTCAGCGAGTATGTATCCACCGATTTGATGCCCGGACGGTCGGCTAGCATCTTGTCGACCCATATAGTGTAACCGCCACTGTTGTAGACCACTAGGGCAGTGTCGGTGATTGCGACAGCGCGCGTCACGCTGTCCTGTACATCGGTAGATGCCATCACGGTTGCTGTGCGTGGGTGTCTTGAACCAACGTGGCCGCAGCTGGTCGGTGTAGTCGAGTTGATCAGACACAGGAGGAGAGCTGTCAACCGGCGTGTCGGATGAACTAACGCTACTTAGTGACTCATGGAGGCTATCTGCACGCTCGACTTTCCTTTGGCCTACCGGCAGGCCGTCGCGTTGTACTCATGAAAATAGTTTCTAACAAGTATTGCTCGATCGAACACACATAGGCTACGGCGAGAATCCGCTGTAGCCTCACCGAACGTGAGTTCCACATCACTTCTGCGTGCGACTCTGGTAGTAGGCGGTGGAACTCAAGGTGTTGCGTACCATGATTTAGAATGCGTTTAGTCGTCCCGATAAGCTCTAGACTGAACTGCGCGAACGAGTGTTGGCCACGGCTAAGCGGCTAGGTTCTTCCAGGCATGATCTGGCAGCCTAACCGCTGCGCACTCGTAAGGCCGGTACGGTTGGTTTGGTGATGGCTGAATAACTTATGTATTTCTTCAGTGACTAGGTAGCATGCGATTTCGTTGCCGGGTAGTGCAGTCTTGCGGAGAGCTGGGTCAGGGGCTTTGGCTGGTGGCGGTCGTACCCGGTTAACGGAACAGCTGGTGCGCTTGCCGCCAGAGGGGTGGTTTCGTGGTGTATTCGGTTTGCGACGCTGATTCCCTATCCGCAATTTATTCTTCAGTGGCGCCTGCCCGTTGTTTTGGTTGAATAACCCAAAGACCTGTCGGGCTTGTCCCAGGTGGGCATTGACGATCGGGTCGCGATGCGCGAACGCGCTGACTATGTGCTCAGACCGGAACATTGCGAGATCGGGCTGCTGACCATGGAGGCTGGGTCGGGATTGCCGACAGGTCCTGGTGGACGCGGACACCGGCTACAGTCGCCGACCTTTGACGTGTAACGCGAGTGTATTATCGGTGTTTGGGAAGTAATGCCAGCTGTTGGTGTCGAGAAGGATTCGCTGATCGTGGTGGAGGCTACGACCACCTGCCGACGTCGGGTGGACCCGGGCTCTACAGGCCAATCCGCGGATTACCGCACTGACTTGCGCCGCGGGCATATTGACCCTGTCAACTATGGATTACCTTCCAGTACAAGGTATTTATATGCCTGTTAAGATGAGTGTGATCGATTTCGATAGTGCATCCGAGGCGATCTGTCGTGGTCTGACCACAGTAGCGCAGCTAAGCCGGTAGAAGGAGCTGCCGGTCGTCGAACTGCTGAACCCCGAGCTGATTCGGAGACACACCGCCGGCACGCCTGTTTAGGCTGAGTTCAGGGTGCGCTATTTGGACTCTTGGTAGTCAATGAGCAGATGCACGGCCAGGTCCAGTCGCTTGCTGACGTCGGTTGCCGAGGCCCGCCGAGTCAGCCATGCCAGCAAGTTCGACAGCCATACGTCCGAGATCACTCGGGCGATGTGGTACTGATCCTCGGTCGGTTCGCCGTCGGCCATCGCGCGCGCGAACATGCTGTCGATGAGCTTCTCGACGTAATCGACTTCGCTGGCCGCGGAGGCGTCGGCGAAGACGTAGGCGCGCGTCATCGCCTCAGTGAGCAGCGGATTGCGTTGCATCGCACGGTTGAGCTTGCTCACCATGAAGTTCAGCCGCTGATACGGGCTGTTGCCGGATACCGACAAGCGATCGGTCTTGGCGTCGATGCGATTCAACTCCCACCCGAGGGCCGACACCAGCAGGTGCACCTTGGACGGGAAGTAGCGATACAGCGTCCCTACGGCCACATCGGCCCGGTCTGCCACGGTACGCATCTGAACCGCCTCGTAGCCGCCTTTCGACGCGATCGCCATGGTTGCATCCAAGATGCGTTTGCGTCGTTCCCGTTGCGCATCCGAGCCCAATTCGGACTCAGCCAGCACCACTGCGTGCATGGCCTCGCGCGGCCGCAGGTCGCAACGCGGGTCGGAGTCATGTTCGCTGGCGACATCTGACTGGCTGTTCCTCTTCCAGTCTTCCAGGCGGTTTGTGTGAAAACGATACGCATGCCGAGCGTGAATTTCCCACCTCCGTATTATTGGTACTGCGACCTTTGAGGGACGTGTCCTAACTGTTAACTAGCCGTCGACTGGACGATCGATAGCCGACACTATTAGAACACGTTCTAGTGGGCGAAAGTGCTTCATTATATTACGATGAATTAGGGACGCGGAGGACACGCCGGTGGTAGTGACTGTCACTGACGACCAGTCCGTGGCGCGTGAGTTGATGCGTGACTGGGTCCGTAGTGCGGCCTCCGGGCTAGGCGGGACCGCAGTGATCCGCGCCATGGAGGTTGGCCTTCAACACGGGGATGCTGACGCCTGGCGGCCGGTGTTCGCAGGCCTCGCCGACCTAGGATTATTTGGTGTTGCTGTTGTTGAGGACTGCGGCGGTGCCGGTGGCAGCATCGAGGATTTGTGCGCGATGGTCGAAGAAGCAGCCAGGGCGCTGGTGCCCGGTCCGGTCGCCACCACCGCTTTGGCCACGTTGGTGGTCCCTGATCCAGCATTGCTGTCCACGCTCGTCTTGGGGGAGCGCTTCGTCGGGGTGGCGCTCGAGGGCGATGTGGACTTCGACGACGTGACTTCGCGAGCGTCAGGCACGGTCGATGTGGTGTTGGGCGCCGCCGACGGCGCGATATTGCTGTTGCCCTCTGCTGGGAAATGTGTACTCGTTGACACTGGCAGCGACGGTGTCCAGGTGCAGCCGTTAGGAGCCACCGACTTTTCCCGGCCTTTGGCCCGGGTGATGTTGACGTCGGCACCGGCTACCGCGGTGGCGGTGTCGCGGGACCGAGTGGCTGAGTTGGCCGCGACGGTGTTTGCGGCTGAGGCGGCGGGTGTGACGCGATGGGCCCTGGAGACCGCGGTTGGCTATGCCAAGATACGTGAACAATTTGGCAAGCCGATCGGCAGTTTCCAGGCCATCAAACACCTGTGTACGGAGATGCTGTGCCGCGCTGAGCAAGCCGAAGTGGCTGCTGTCGATGCCGCCCGTGCTGCTGCGGATTCCGATCACTCCCAGTTGGCAATTGCAGCGGCATTAGCCGCCAGTGTCGGTATCGTCGCTGCGAAGGCCAATGTTAAAGACTGCATTCAGGTACTCGGCGGGATCGGCTGTACCTGGGAACACGACGCGCATTTGTACCTGCGTAGGGCTCATAGCATTGGGCGGTTCCTGGGCGGTGCTGAGCGTTGGTTGCGCCGCGTCTCCGCGTTGACTCAAGCCGGTGTCCGTCGTCGCCTGAGCGTGGACGTCACTGGCCTGAAAGAGGTGGCCAATATGCGAGCCGACATCGCTGCGGCCGTTGCTCAGGTCGCCGTGCTGCCAGAGGAACAACGTCAGCGGGGCCTGGCCGATGCTGGGCTGCTGGCACCGCATTGGCCGGTACCCTATGGACGGGGGGCATCGCTGGCTGAACAGCTGCTGATCAATCAGGAAATGTCGGCGGCCGGCGTTGTACGCCCAGATCTGGTGATCGGTTGGTGGGCGGTGCCGACCATTCTTGAATACGGCACACCCGAACAGATACAGCGGTTTGTGCCGGCCACCATGCGTGGTGAATTCCTTTGGTGCCAGCTATTTTCCGAGCTTGAGGCCGGCTCTGACTTGGCATCGTTGCGAACCAAGGCGGTACGGGCTGATGGCGGTTGGCTGCTGACCGGACAGAAGGTGTGGACATCCAAGGCGCACCTTGCGCAGTGGGGTGTGTGCCTAGCGCGCACCGATTCGGATGCCCCGAAGCACAAGGGTATCACTTACTTCCTTGTCGATATGGCCGCCGTCGGGATCGAGATCAGGCCTCTGCGTGAGATCACCGGCGATGCGTTGTTCAACGAAGTCTTCTTGGATAATGTATTTGTCCCTGACGAGATGGTCCTTGGTGCTGTGAACGACGGCTGGCGGTTGGCCCGTACTACATTGGCGAACGAACGGGTAGCGATGGCCGCCGATATCTCGCTGGACAACCCGATGGAAGAGCTGCTCGAGGTGCTAGCAGAAACCGATAGTGATGCTGCTAAGCAAGACCGGCTGGGGTGGTTGATCGTCGCCGCTGCGACCGGCACGCTGCTGGACCAGCGCATCGTCCAGCTCGCTGTTGAAGGCCAGGATCCGGGGGCACAGTCCAGCGTGCGCAAACTCATCGGGGTCCGTTATCGGCAGGCACTGGCTGAATACATGATGGACATGTCCAAGGGAGGGGGCCTTATGGAGAATCGCGCCGTGCACGACTTCCTGAAAACCCGGTGCCTGACCATCGCCGGAGGCACCGAGCAGATTTTGCTCACGTTGGCCGCCGAGCGACTACTTGGTTTGCCTCGTTAGTCTTTGGAAGTGAGATTGTCGCCGTGGCTGTGGATCTGCTAAAAGCACGGCTATTGGGTGCAATCACGGCGACGGTAGTGTCGTAGCCGATAGCAGCAAGCCAGAAGCACGTTAAGAAAATGTCGTCTGGGCGCAGGTGCTGGGGGAGGTGAGGTTGATCCCGGGGTAAACCACTTGGATGTGTGTGCAGACGATGATGTTTGAGTCCGTCTTTGGCTGGCCGGTCGACCAATCGGTTGAGTCGATGACGCCGGTGATCTGGTACTTATTTGGCGGGCCTTCACCAAAGTAGATAGTGGTAATCACGTCGGACCCACCTGCTTTCATGATTCTCTCGAAAGGGCTGGTGACATGGGTGTCCACGTAAGCCAACTGGTTTGATGACCGGATCTCGGTGGTTTGGCGGGCCCATAGGCCTGGGGGAAATCCGGTCACACCGTCTGGTGTACATAGCTGTGCTCCAGCAGTGAAGTCGCAACTTCCGGTTGCTTTGTGGCAATCGACCATGGCGTGTGTTTCCTGCTGAGTCACACCGTCAACCGGGAATAGGATGGTGGCGGTGTTGCTGTTCGCCGCGGAGATCGGCGTGGGTGCCAACATCGGCATCAGTGCGACGATTGCGCTGCTCCTGAAAAGCCGATTTATGCTGCTTCTCTTCAGTGTTCGTCGAACTGGACCCACGCTCAATGTAGTCCACTGCTTACTCGTCGTAGGTCACTTCCACCAACGCGGATTCCGGGTGGGACTGACAAGCCAAGATGAGTCCGTCGTCGAGGTCCTGCTGCTCGAGCACGTCGTTGACTTCCATGGTGACTTTGCCGTTGCGTAAGGTACAAGCACACGCACCACAGTGGCCTTTCCGGCACGAGAATGGCGCATCGATGCCTGCTGAGACTAGCACATCGAGCAGCTTGGCTTGGCGCGGCCATGATACGGTGTGGGTTTGACCGTCTAGCTGCACCACCGCGGTGGCGGGCTGCTCGTCAGTGGTGTCCTCGATTTTTATCGCCGCGAACGGATCTGAATCCAGCGATTTAAACACCTCGATGTGTACTTGCTGGGCCGGTACTCGCAACATTGCGAGGGCGTCCCGGGCGGCCTGCATGTATGGACCGGGCCCACAAATGAATGCCGGTCGGTCGGTGTAAGGCGCGGCCAGTTTCGCCAGCGCGAAGGCGTTCGGAAGTCCTTGTAGCGACTCCAACCAGTGCACGACCGTCAGTCGATCGGGATATTTGTCGGCCAATTCACACAACGCGTCACTGAAGATCACAGAGCGGTCGTCACGGTTGGCGTAGAAGAGGGCTACTTGCCCGTTGCCCGCAGCGAGCGCCGACTTACAGATCGACATGATCGGGGTGATTCCGCTGCCGGCGGCCATCAAAAGAAAGTCGCTGCCCAGTGTTTTAGGCACGAAATTACCCGACGGAGCTAGCGCGTAGATGCGCATACCCGCCTGTGCATGGTCGCACAACCAGTTGGACGCGTATCCGTCCGCGGTGCGTTTTACCGTGACGGCGAGCGCGTTGTCGGTGACTGGTGAGCTGCACAATGAGTAGCAGCGCGCCACTGAGCCGGTACGGTCGCTGGGAATACGTAACGCCAGAAACTGGCCGGGCGCGTAGTGCAGCCGATCGGGCGGGATGACTTGGCCGCCTGGTCCCTTCGGTACCGCAAACACCAGCGACCGTGCGTCGTCAGTCTCGGCGACGACCTCGGCGATCTGCAGTTCAAGGACGTGGCTCCCGAGCGGTTCATCCGGAATTGCCTCGGTCAATACCCGTCTCCCCTTCCGGCCTAAATCTAGAACCTTCAGCCTAACTAGAACATGTTACAGAAAACATGATCCTCGCCACTACCAGCTGCAGGAACACTCTGCTCGACACGAATCGGAACGTGTTCTAGCCTTACCTTTAGGGTGTCCATTAAGTTTCATTGTCCGACCCTATCGTGCTCCGCTGCCGGGTCGGCAGATCGTCCCAGTCCACACGCCCAGGAGGCAAACGTAAGTGACGTCCATTCAACAGCGTGATGCGCAGTCAGTCTTGGCCGCTGTCGATGATCTGCTTCCGCAGATTCGTGAGCGCGCCCAAGCGACCGAGGATCTGCGGCGGCTGCCGGATGAGACTATCAAGGCCCTTGACGACATCGGTTTCTTCACTCTCTTGCAACCCGAGCAGTGGGGTGGTCTGCAATGCGATCCGACGTTGTTCTACGAGGTGACGCGGCGACTTGCTAGCGCATGTGGTTCTACCGGCTGGGTGAGTTCGATCGTTGGCGTACACAACTGGCATTTGGCGCTGTTTGACCAGCGGGCTCAGGAAGAGGTTTGGGGTAAGGACCCGAAAACACGGATTTCGTCGTCGTACGCGCCAATGGGCGCCGGTGTCGTGGTCGAAGACGGCTATCTGGTCAGCGGCTCATGGAACTGGTCGTCGGGCTGTGATCATGCCAGCTGGACGTTTGTGGGTGGCCCGGTCATTAAGGACGGCCGGCCAGTGGATTTCGGTAGCTTCTTGATTCCGCGCACCGAATATGCAATCGACGACACCTGGTATGTGGTCGGTTTGCGCGGCACCGGTAGCAATACGTTGGTAGTCAAAGATGTCTTCGTTCCCCGACACCGGTTTTTGTCCTACAAGGCAATGAATGACCACACCGCCGGAGGGCTACAGAAGAACACCGCTCCTGTGTACAAAATGCCTTGGGGAACTATGCATCCGACCACAATCTCGGCGCCGATAGTGGGTATGGCTTATGGTGCGTACGTCGCGCATGTGGAGCATCAAGGCAAACGGGTGCGTGCGGCGTTTGCGGGAGAGAAGTCCAAGGATGACCCGTTCGCCAAGGTTCGCATCGCCGAGGCGGCGAGTGATATCGACGCCGCGTGGCGTCAACTGATCGGCAATGTCGGGGACGAGTATGCATTGTTGGCAGCTGGCAAGGAGATTCCCTTTGAGTTGCGTGCTCGAGCACGTCGTGACCAGGTGCGCGCCACTAGCAGGTCGATTGCCTCGATCGACCGGCTGTTCGAAGCTTCCGGTGCTACTGCGTTGTCTAATGATGCTCCAATTCAACGATTCTGGCGCGACGCGCACGCCGGACGGGTGCACGCCGCCAACGACCCTGAACGTGCCTATGTGATCTTCGGGAACAACGAGTTCGGGTTGCCGCCTGGCGACACGATGGTCTGAGCCATGACCACCACTGAGGAATTGACTTTCGAATCCACCTCGCGCTTCGCGGAAGTCCAGGTAGAAGATAGGCCGCTTAAACTGCACTACCACGAAGCCGGTGTCTGCAACGACCAGACAGTGGTGCTGCTGCATGGCGGCGGTCCCGGCGCATCGAGCTGGACGAACTTCTCGCGCAACATTGTGGTACTGGCGCAGCATTTCCATGTGTTGGCCATCGATCAACCTGGCTATGGTCACTCTGACAAGCGCGCTGAGCATGGACAGTTCAACCGCTTTGCCGCGACCGCGCTCAACGAGCTCTTCGACCAGCTGAATCTGGAGCGTGTTCCGCTGGTGGGCAACTCGCTGGGTGGAGGTACCGCGGTGCGGTTCGCTCTCGACTACCCCGACCGGGCTGGGCGACTGGTGTTGATGGGTCCCGGCGGGCTAAGCATCAATCTGTTTGCGCCCGACCCGACCGAGGGCGTCAAACGACTATCGAAGTTCTCTGCTGAGCCCACCCGAGAGAATCTCGAGGCGTTCCTGCGTATCATGGTGTATGACAAGAACCTGATCACTGCAGAGTTGGTGGATCAGCGATTTGCGTTGGCCAGCACACCGGAGTCGTTGATGGCTACACGTGCGATGGGAAAGTCTTTTGCTGGAGCTGACTTCAAGCTTGGCATGATGTGGCGCGAAGTGTATCGACTACGCCAGTCGGTGCTACTGATTTGGGGCCGCGAAGATCGTGTCAACCCACTGGACGGTGCATTGGTCGCACTAAAGACTATTCCACGTGCGCAGCTACACGTCTTCGGACAGTGTGGGCACTGGGCGCAGGTGGAGAAGTTTGACGAATTCAATAACTTGACTATTGATTTCCTGGGAGGCACGAGATGAGTATCCGGTCGCTCGGTTATCTGCGCATTGAGGCTACCGATGTATCAGCCTGGCGTGAATTCGGCCTGAAAGTCCTTGGCATGGCCGAAGGTAAGGGCAGCGACGACAGTGTGTTATATCTGCGGATGGACGATTTTCCAGCTAGGATGGTGATCGTTTCCGGCGAGCACGACCGGCTCATAGAAGTCGGCTGGGAATGCGCGAATGCTGAAGGTCTGCAAGAGATTCGGAATCGGCTCGATGTGGAAGATGCACCGTATACAGAAGCTACCGCCACGGAATTGGCAGACCGCCGGGTGGACGAGATGATCCGGTTCTCCGATCCTTCGGGCAACTGTCTCGAGGTTTTTCACGGCACCGCTCTAGAACATGGCCGGGTGGTTAGCCCGTACGGGCACCGGTTCGTCACCGCTGAACAAGGCCTGGGCCACGTGGTGTTGTCTACCCGTGACGATGCCGAGACTTTGTGCTTCTATAGGGATGTGCTGGGTTTCAAGCTGCGTGACTCGATGCGGCTACCGCCGCAGTTCGTTGGGCGGCCCACTAATGGAGCCCCCGTTTGGCTGCGCTTCTTCGGCTGTAATCCGCGTCACCACAGTCTGGCCTTATTGCCGATGCCGACGTCTAGTGGGATCGTGCACCTGATGGTCGAGGTCGAGCAGGCTGACGACGTGGGTCTATGTCTGGACCGAGCGTTGCGCCACAAGGTGCCGATGTCGGCCACACTGGGCCGTCATGTCAACGATCTGATGTTGTCGTTCTACATGAAAACGCCTAGCGGTTTCGACGTTGAATTCGGTTGTGGAGGAAGGAGAGTTGACGATAACGACTGGATCGCCCGGGAAAGCACCGCGGTGAGCCTGTGGGGTCATGATTTCACGGTCGGCGCCCGGCGACTAGCGCACTGATGTCGACGCAGATCGATTCTCGGACTTTCCGGCAGGTGCTGGGTCAGTTCTGCACCGGGATCACCATCATCACCACCGTACACGACGAGATCCCTAGCGGCTTCGCGTGTCAATCATTCGCTGCGTTGTCGTTGGACCCACCACTGGTATTGTTTTGTCCGACCAAGGTGTCACGGTCTTGGCAGGCCATCCAGGCTAGCGGTCGGTTCTGTGTCAA
Source organism: Mycobacterium uberis (assembly GCF_003408705.1). GTDB lineage: Bacteria > Actinomycetota > Actinomycetes > Mycobacteriales > Mycobacteriaceae > Mycobacterium > Mycobacterium uberis. The sequence continues at coordinate 109,182 of NZ_QAYL01000007.1, read as the reverse complement.
TGTATTGACCGAAAAACAGAAACACATTTCGGCGCGATTCGGTTCGCAGGAACCCGACAAGTTCGCAGGTATCGATTGGTGCCCTTCACAACTCGGTTCGCCGATTATTGACGGATCGCTAGCCTACATCGACTGCACGGTGGCGTCGGTTCATGACGGCGGCGATCATTTCGTGGTGTTTGGTGCGGTTGCCTCATTGTCGGAGATTCCCAAGGTCAAGCCGCGGCCGTTGCTGTTCTATCACGGCGACTACACTGGCATCGAACCGGATAAGACCACACCAGCTTACTGGCGCGATGACCTAGAGGCATTCCTCACCGCCACCACGCAGGACACCTGGCTGTAAATTTTTTCTGTGAATTGCACGCACGGTTCCGTGAGTTTCATTATACTAAATTTCTCGGTGTGTGTCTTTTAGTAGTTTGTCCTTGGTCTCGGTGCCCCAGCGCCAGACAAACAACAGCGACGAAATCATGCATAGCGCATAAAATACGTACACAAGGCTCAGCATGTTGCGCAACGCTGGGAATGTTACGGCGATGTACCAGTTGGCCGCCCGTTGCCTGGCTGCGGCCACACCCAACGCGGCGGCTCGAATTCCGGTTCGGGAACACGTCTCACCGAGTAGCACCTAGACGACTGGTCCCCATGACATGCCGAACGTGATCATAACGAGGTTGGCCGTGATCAGCGCGACTGGGCCAACGGCGCCTTCGAGGTGCGATTTGCTGTCGATAAACTTTGCGATACCAAAAATCGCCGCCGCCATAACAAGCGTTATGTACATGCTTGCGGGACCCAATCAACAGTAGTGACTTGTGTCCGATCTTGTCGATCAGCGCGATCGCGATCAGTGTGGTCAGGATGTTTGTTACTGAGGTGGTGACGGTGATCGTGAACGATGATTTTTCGGTGAAATCGACTGTTTCCCACAGCACATTGGACTAATTAGGAGATTACGTTGATGTCGACGAACTGTTGAAAGATCCACAACCCGAAGCCCATCCATACGCCGCTGTACAGCACGCCGGACAGCTTACGTCAATCTCGCTAGGACCGTGGTTTTTGGTCTGCAGTAAATCCTGGATCCGCGAGATCATCAAGTCTGGGTTTCGTCGTCCCAACAGCAACGTGATGCCCTGATTGTTTTCTGGAATATACCGCTTTGCGGTAAGATAACGAGAGGACTCCGGAACCGTGTAGGCGAGCATGCTGTACGCGGCAGCGGGCACGGTCATCACGATGAACATCCATCGCCAGGCCTGCGGACCTAGTCCGCATGTGTTCACGCGAGTCGCCTGCCACGTGTGCCAGCAGCCAGTCGACCGTTAGCGGCAAGAAGATGCCTGACACGATAGCGCGTTGCTGTAGCGAGCTTAGGTACCCGCGGATGTTGTGACGGTGACGTCTCTGCGAGACAGGTGGGCGCTATACTGTGATCGAATTAAGTTAGGTCGGCAAGCCATCCTACTGTCAACGCCTTGAGTGCCGCCTCAGCAGCGTGAAGGCTACGGTGAAGCCCAACAACGGCGTTGCCGGTGTGGAAATCGTTCTGAACGGCTGCGCAGCTCTGTTGATCATTGCGCTGCCGTAGTCTAGATAGCCAGACCGCCAAGAGCGGCAATGGAAGTGACCTGAGCTGCGTTGCGGACCGATGAGAGGTCTCCAGAATGGGTTGATTTTGACTGTACGATCGGACTGTGATTTGCCATGTGGCCCCTTTTCACCTAACGGATCTGCGGTTAGCAATGAGCCATGTCGCCAGTTTGGCTGAGCAACCGTGCACCGCAGCGGCGCGCAAATGGAACGTAGTTACCAACGTCTTGCCGCTCACGTCTTAGGGTGTTATATGAAGTCTAATGCCTCGATAGTCACGATAACGCTCTGATGCGTGGTCGGGTTGGCGCTACTGATGCAGTATACAGGGTTGTCGACGGTTACTACCATCTCGGCGTGCCGTGTTATCGGCATGGGGGTACAGTATTTTACTTCACCTTCGGTGAGGTAGTACATCTCGACCACGTTCAGCACCTATGTCGGCTTTTCGCCACCGACCACCACGATCAGGCCATCTGTGAACACCACGCCGAAGCTTTCATCACTGGCCGGTATGCTGAGCGACTTAGTCCACGCTCCTGATTTCGGGTAGAACAGTTCAAACGCTATGGAGACCCTACAGGTGGAAAGGAACCTCCCGCCTATCGCGTACACATAGGTGTCATCCGACAGCACAGCCAGGTAATCGCAGGGGTAGGCGTGATTGCTGCATCCTTCCATGAGATGCCATCTAAAACCTTAGTCTGCGGGACGCAGCTTAGCTGAACTACATTGCCGTGCATAGCAGGAAGCTCGGTGCACAGGCCGGTGGCACACTGGTCGAAGAGCCAACAGTGGATCATCTACGCAGCGCACGAACGTTTCATGCACGACGGGTATGAGCAGACGACTGTCCGCACAATTGCCACCGCACGCTAGCATGGATATCGCAATAGCCTATTACTTGGCAGTAAAAAGGAGCTTTTCACTGCGTCCACGCTGACCGGTACCGAACATCCGCTGCACCAGCTGGTTACACTCCTCGACGAGAAGAGCGAATCAATCAGCTCCAGACTGGTGAGCCGGTTTCTGCAGCATTGGGACCAAGATGTCGGTTTTGAGCCGTTACTGACGCTGTAGCGCTCGACGCCCATCCAACCCGCGGCACAACAGGTGTTGCACGATAGCCTTGCCGAACGGGTATCGGCGGGATTCGGCGTGGTTTACACCGAGCTACGCATCAAGCTGGCAACCAGCTAGCCGGACTAGCGTTTACACGTTACTAGTTGAATAGCGACCCGATCACGTCGACGAGCATCGAGGACGTGATCGCCTGGCTGGGGACGACCGTGCAGCCCTATCTTGACCGGTTAGGTTCCCGTCCAGCGCGGGAGACGCTTCTCGGCGAACGCGATTGCGCCTTCCTTCGCGTCGTTGGACCCGAACACTGGAAGCAGGATCTTCATCTGCTCGGCGAACATGGCGTCGCGGCTCCAGCCGCGTGACTCGGTAATGATCCGCTTGGTGGCAGCTACCGCAAGCGGCCCGTTAGCGGTGATCTTCTCTGCCAACACCAGCGCCGCGTCCAGCGTCATCCCTGGCGCGGCTAGGACATTGACCAGCCCGAGCTCGTGGGCACGCTGAGCCGGCAGGTTGTCACCGGTCAGCGCCAACTCCATGGCGATCGCATACGGGATGCGCTCGGGCAATCGCAACAATCCCCCACTGCCCGCCACTAAACCTCGCTTGACCTCCGGGATCCCAAATACTGAGTCCGTGGCCGTAACGATCAGATCGGTGGCCAACGCTAGCTCAGTGCCACCGGCAAGGGCAAATCCTTCCACCGCGGCGATGAGCGGTTTGGCCGGCGGACGTTCAGTGAAGCCCAAACCGCGGCCCTCAACAATGACATTCTCTCCGCGAGCGAATGCCTTGAGATCCATGCCTGCACAGAACGAGTCGCCCGCACCAGTCAGGATTCCCACCGAAAGGTCGGCATCGCCGTCGAGCCGATCCACCGCATCAGCCAAGCCCCGGCTGACCGCGGCGTTGATAGCGTTCTTGGCGTTTGGTCGGTTAATCGTGACAATAAGAATTCGACCCCGCCGTTCAACCAGTACTTCGGGTTCGGTATTAGCGGTGTTGTCGTTTCCAGTGACCACAGTGCTGCGTAACTCCTTATGCTATCAGGGGACCCGCATCATGGCCTGAGAGGTACTCCAGCCCTGGTCACACATTCCATATGGTTGATGGTTGTCGCACAACATCACAAGCCCTGCGTAAAAGTCGTAAAAGTTTTGTCCACCTCCTCAAAGACCTACTCGGACCGGCCTGCGGACCGCCGACGCACAACCACCACTCTGGTTGCGTAGGCGACAGCGCTCACCACGAACACCATCGCGGTAAGCAGCCAGACACCTGCCTAGGAACGAACGGCTGCTGGGTTTGATCAGTTGCCTGCAGATATTTCGGCGCACCTTGATGATAGGCACTCCCTTTCGGAGACCACACGTAGCACAGTGTCGTCATCAGCGCCCACCTGTGCCGCCGGCGGGGAACGGTCAGCAGTGTGACCACCTCGATACCGACACCCACACGGCAGCCGACGGGTGCGGCAACACGCCCGATGCGACCTAAACACGTTGGCACAAAAAGAAGTCCGATGGTGCGCTAGCGTATCTATTAAGCTAAACTAGCTCGCTAATTGCTCAGTCGCTGGCCCACTGGGATGGTGCGCAACTCACGACGCCGAGCCTAACCCAACGTTAACCACGTGCAACAACTAAAACTGTAACGCGTTAAAACGCCAGTCCAGCACCAGTCGGTCGGACTTGCCCCCCTTAGACACTGCGTAAACCAGCGACCGCAACCCCAACACACCCCCTTGCTGGGTTGCCTCGGTAGACTCGACGTGCAGCTGGCTGTACAGAGTTTCCCCCTCGTGGACGGGACCTATGTGGTCGCAAGACCTCCAGCCCAACACCGTCGCTAGATTGGGCAGCATCCGACTAGCCTGGGCCAGCGCCAGGCCAATGGTGTGTCCGCCGTATACCAGCCGACGTCCTCCTATCCTCGAATCATGATGTGTAGCAGCAATATTTGATGTAACTCTAGCCAGTTCCGGTGCACTGCTGACGATGTCGCCAGTGCTGTGTAACACCGCGCCAGTAATACTTGCGTCAAAATGCGGACCGGGTACCCGCTCCCGGAAACCCGCTGCGTTCCACTGTCCGGTTGGATTGGAAGCCGGCGTGACGACGTCCGCACCGACTGTGGACAGGTCATCATTGCGGCTCAGTGCGTCATCGGGATGCCAAGTCGGACCGGTAGGCAACATGGCGCAACGATAGAAGTCGAGCACCAACCGATCGTCCTGGTCGATCGTAGTCACTCGCAGCGCCGCCATTCCGGTGGGTGCCCGGCCAGGCTTCGCCGAGTTAGCCTGCAGTCCAACTACTTCAGTGCGGGTATAGAGTGTGTCTCCAATGACCGGAAAGCGATGAAAGACGAGATTACGGTAGAAGAGATTAGCTTTCACTCGCTGAGTAACCAACGTCGATTGCCCTATCGCCACATCGCAAACCAATCCTGGATGCACCAACGTGGCGTGCCCACCGATTACTGCAGTGGACAATTCGGCATCCAGAGTCAGGCGCATCCTGTCGCCCACAATCGCCTGATGAACCGCCGCCATCCCCGACGTCAGTGTCGTCGCAGGCGCCCAGTCAAACACCTGACCGATTGAAAGCTCGTCAAAGTAGGGCCCACCTTCGCGTTGGCCTGCATACCTATTCACAGTCATAACGCCACATGCTGGCAGACTACCGATTAAGGGGTCAATACGGAAGATGACGCGAATGAACAGTAAGCGCAAAGACGAAGAAGAAATGTTGGTCACCACTCTGTGAACATTCATCGATCGCGATGTCAAACCAACCGCGTACCAGGTCGAGCACGCCAATACCTATTCCGAGAAGTGGATCAAGCAGATAAAGCGGATCAGCATCTACAGCATGGCGATTTCCGGTAAAGTATAGCGAATTGCCGGTACCAATGCCGCGTTATGTGCGTATCACCAAGGAGCTGACCTGAGGCTAGATAAGTCTAGCCGGCGCAACGAACGGACGTACCGTCGTCGCCAAACTGCTGACCCTGTTAGACACTGAGCATCAGAAGTGCAGCTACCTGCCATCCATGGCGCTAACTGGACAAGATGACAACTCCGGCCTGCAGAACATGTCGACGACGGCGCTTCCTTACAGCTCCAGCAGCTTATTGATTAACGGTACTAATGACCTGGATCAGCAACGCACACAAGTCCAGCCTGACCGTATTTCTGTGTAAGACCGACCCGCAGACCAAACCGCGCCACACAAGGCAGGTCGCTTCTGCTTGTCGAGCACAGGCCAGTTCTGACGGTGTCGTGCGAACTACCTAAGTTGGGCTACAAAGACATTGAGTTCTGCGAGCTGACATTCGATAACTTTGCGGTGCCGGTGTCAACAATCTTGAGTGGCAGCATGGAGGAAGGCTTTTAGCAGATGACGTAAGAGTCTGGATACGGACCCGCATTCCAGTAGCGATCCAAGCCCTGAGCGTGGCGACGACGGCGCTCGAAAACACGTTTAGGCCTATGCTCAGCTTCAGGAAAGTTTCGGCCGGCTGATTTGGCAGCATTAGGCTGTCGATAACTATCTGGCCAATATGGCGACCAAACTCATCGCCGTCCGCCAGTTCATCCGCTATGCTGATGAACACTACGACAGCGGCGAGCGCTGCTATATGGAAGCCGGGGTGGCCAAGCTGTCCGTTTCCGAGATCGCGATAGAGATCGTCCTGAACGTGGTACGCATCTATGCGTAGTTACGACTACATAATGCGAATATTGATACCGAACGCTACTGCCGTAACGCGCCACTGATGATCATCGCCGAAGGCACCAATGAAATCCGGCGCAATGTCATAGTCGGGCAGCTGGTAGCCCGTGGTGGTAGCGGGGAAAGTCTTCGAACCGGCTGCCTCAATTTTTTCGCAAAGGAATTCGTAAAATACACGCTAACAACTGATCGTTGCTATATATTTTCCTGACTTTGGCACCGGCAACTCGACGCCAACAGTTAACCTGTCACAACGGAGGAAAGATAGTCGCCATAAGTAGTCCGATATCGCCGTACTCGGTTGCCTCAGATTGGCCTGATTAACAACTGGAGTGGCAACAGGACCAACAACCAGTTCAGTAAGTACAGCAACCCGGTTGGCTGTAACAACAGGGAAGTTGACAGAACCAACAGGAACTAAACAACTACCTCGTCTAGGCTATTCTGTGCACAGTTCTGCGTTGTCTTGTTTTCAGGATTGTGTCGATCACGTACTCCACTAAGGCCTCCGGACTGTGGAGTAACGGACACTATACTAAGTCGCAAGTTATTTCCAATAATGCCAAGAGATGAAACATCATCGGCGCGATCGTTGGTTCCGTCGTTGTCGTGATTGGTACAATTCTCTCTCTATATATATCCCTCCCGGTGACATATATCCCTCCCGGTGACCGTCTCGAACGTTCCGTAGATATATCTTCGGGATTCTGCGGCAGCGTCTCGTGCACGCAGCATTGAAAATCAATGGCTTGATGTGTGGACCACCGGCCGCTACGGTTAGTTCGCTGTTCCCCGTGTAATTGCATCCACAAGTCTCCACGCAAGTGCGGTATCATTGTCGATCCTGTGCCCCGACAGCACACGGCATGCCGTACGCCAGCTGTCTACCGTATGTGTAACGCTGGACGGTACCTCCGGATTGAGGCAGCAGTCCCAGAACCATTTCTGGCAGTCTAAATACCGAGTCGTTCCACGTTTCAGTTTATCTGCAAAACGCCGCCATATCCCATCCGCTTCCTAGTATCCGGCAGTGCACTTTGGCGCGACAGAGCGGACCAAGCCGCGCGATCAAGCGCATCAAGTATCAGGGCCAGGCTTGTGTCCGGATGCACGCTACATGTGCATTCGCCGGATAAGTAAAGGTGCCGAATTCAGTGAGGTCGCCACCACTGCAGAACGATATGACATTATCGCTCAAAGACGAAGTCACGGCTACATTGGCGAAGTTGCTAGATGGGGTACCCCTGCTGACGTTGACTGAGCTCGGCTGTCCAAGGACTGGCGCATACATTTCGATGATCAAATCGCGAGGCTGGTGACGCTGCGCGACAATTTGGACTTATGAATCGGTTGCCTGCCGCTGAAACGGTACGCTATCTCGAAGCCGCGCAACTCGACAGCCATCGTCGGATCGAGTACACTTTAAGCTTGCCAAAGTCGTTGCAGCGATAGGTGATTGACTACTATCCAACCTTTGCCAGCCGCTGCTTGAGCGCTTCGAACTCGTCCTTGACGCTGGTGGGCAGCTTATCACCGACAAACTCGAACCACTCTTCGATTAACGGCAGTTCGTTGCGCCACTCATCTGCGTCGACCGCGAGAGCCTTGGCAACATCGTCACTGGTGATGTCGAGTCCGTCCAAGTCCAGGTTCGCGGCGGTCGGCACGATGCCGATCGGGGTGTCCTGCCCACCTACCTTGTGTTCAATGCGATCGACGATCCACTTCAGCACCCGGCTATTTTCGCCGAAACCTGGCCATAAGAACCTGCCGTCTTCACCGCGACGGAACCAATTGACGAAGAATACCTTCGGTAGCTTCGATTCGTCGGAGTTCTTGCCCAGGTCGATCCAGTGCTGGAAGTAGTCACCGACATGGTAGCCCATAAACGGCAACATGGCCATCGGGTCGCGCCGCACCGTGCCAACCTTGCCTTCGGCGGCGGCGGTTTGCTCACTGCCCATGGTGGCTCCCATGAAAACGCCGTGCTGCCAGTCCCGGGCCTGCGTCACCAGCGGCACCGTGTTCTTGCGGCGGGCGCCGAAAAGAATACCTGAGATCGGCACGCCTTGCGGATCGTCCCACTCCGGCGCCAGGATCGGACACTGCGACATCGGCGTACAGTAGCGCGAATTCGGGTGTGCTGCAGAGGTCTCCATCGTGCCGGCGTGCCAGTCGTTGCCCTTCCAATCGGTCAAGTGCTGTGGGTCTCCCTCCAGGCCCTCCCACCACACGTCGTTGTCGTCGGTGAGCGCGACATTGGTGAAAACGGTGTTACCCGCGGCGATGGTCCGCATGGCGTTCGGGTTGGACTTCCAGTTAGTGCCCGGCGCGACTCCGAAGAATCCGAACTCGGGGTTGACCGCGTACATTCGGCCGTCCTGCCCGAACCGCATCCAGGCAATATCGTCGCCGAGCGTTTCAACGCGCCAGCCTGGGATCGTCGGTTGCAGCATGGCGAGATTGGTCTTGCCACAGGCCGACGGAAACGCCGCTGCAAAATAGTAAGCCTTGTTTTCCGGGGAGATGAACTTTAGGATCAACATGTGCTCGGCGAGCCAGCCCTCGTCGTGGGCCATTACTGAAGCGATGCGCAGCGAGTAGCATTTCTTACCGAGCAGTGCGTTGCCACCGTAGCCAGAACCGTAACTCCAGATCTCACGGGTCTCCGGGAAGTGAGTGATGTACTTGGTCTTGTTGCACGGCCAAGGCACATCCTTTTGACCCGGCTGCAACGGAGCACCCACCGAGTGCAAGGCCCTAACGAAAAACCTCTCGTCACCGATCTTCTCTAGGGCGGCCGCACCCATCCGGGTCATCACCTTCATCGACGCGACGACATATTCGGAGTCGGTGATCTCCACACCCAACTTTGGGTCCTCGGCGCCCAGCGGGCCCATGCAGAAAGGTACCACCCACATGGTGCGGCCACGCATGCAGCCGCGGTACAGCTCGGTCAAGGTGGACCGCATCTCGGCGGGATCTATCCAGTTGTTGGTCGGTCCGGCGTCGATCTCCCGCTCGGAACAAATAAATGTCCGAGACTCCACCCGCGCCACGTCGGAGGGGTCGGACAGCGCCAGGTAGGAATTGGGGTGCTTATCGTCGTTCAGCTTCTTGAAGGTGCCCACCGCGACCAGCCGCTCGGTGAGCCGTTGCCGTTCTTCGTCGGAGCCGTCCGCGAAAACCACTCGGTCAGGCTGAGTCAGTTCGGCGACCTCCTCTACCCACGACAACAACTCCTGATGGTTTGTTGGTGCGGTGTCCAGACCGGGAATGGTTGCTGAGGTCATTGAAGTCTCCGTCTCCTGAATTCTTTTGCGTACTTAGTCGGCTTCTCGTGATTACTAGCGCACTCACATGCATTTGCCCACACAAACGCTTTACCTATCAGATTATCGTGACGAACCTGCCGCGAAAGGCTCGGGCAGGTACAAGCCTCCTCACAACAGCGATCCAGAAGCCTTAAAAGCGTCAGGAATTGCCACCATTTACAATCCTCGAAACCGATTCGCATGGCGCGACCGAGCCTTCGGACCCGCCAGGCCTTAGGGATCGTAGTCACCCTCTGGTGTAGGTATCCTCGGATCACCAATCAGTTCTGCATGCACAACATCTAGCGCGGCTTGTATCATCAGCGTCTCCCGATCACGCACCGCTGAGGTCTGCACTAAGGCAATGGTGTATTCGCACAATTCGCTGTCAACGACACTGACCTGATTGTCTAGCTAAGCACCTTCGGCCTCATTGTGCCCTGCCCACACAGTGCTCAACGCCAATTCGGCAGCCAGTATCCGGGGCGCAACCAGCTAAGTCCACCGTGGATCACAGCGACGCTGTCACGCCGCACACCCACCGGTCTAGCGACCGCACAGTCACGTAACAAGCCGCGGATGTTGACCATCACAACAGTCAACACCAGCCCGATCACCGCACACAAAACGGCCCTTGTGGTCTTATAGCCCGGGAACAAGGTCGGCCGTCAGTCGACCCAGCGTCAGTGCCACACCCCAGTCCGAATCCGGCACCCAACAACATCATCAGCCAGACTTCCGGCCGACGCGATTGCGGCAACGGGAACGGGACGCCAGCCTCCGATAGTACCTCGAAGGCAGATGGGATGACCGACACATCCATCACCTCCGCGACCTCGACGAGCTGTCGTGCAGTATCGTCACTCGCCTCGGCGAACACCTGCGCCATGCGGCCGTGTGCATGCACTTCGAAACCTGGCATGTCCCGCCAAGATAGACTCGAGGCCTCCTATTGTAACTCGCTGCACATTGGTGAACATTAGGGTTGAGGGCAAAGTACGACAACTGGACCCGAACTTGCTGGATCAGACTGTACAGCATAATGGTACGCTTAGATGTGGACTGGTGTAGCTCCCGCAGGGCCGTACTGCGCTATGCGCGCAACGCGTCAACCCGTACCCGCTCGCCGGCGTCCTCAGCGTCGCGATCCCGCTTTCCCCACCAGCATTTGAAGCCGAGAGCCCACGACCGCAGCCTATTTCGCCGAGCCAATATCCGACTCAACGAGCTACTGTCGACCGAATCGTCAACCTGCGGTTCACCGACGTCGGGCAAGGCAGCCGCGCCCACCCAGGACACCTGACAGCAGCGGGGCTCGTGCGTGGGTAGGGCGTTGTGGTGGGCAGTAACCACTTCATGCCGGGTCCGGTGCACGTCTATTTTGGACACCACGCCAACCGTCACGTCGATGTTGTCGACAGCGGCGTCCAGCAACGCACAATCCGACTCTGTCAGTTCAGAAGCTGCAGAAACGACTAAACATCATTGCCAACGGCGCATCGCCAGGCCTCAGGTCGGTTAACTCGACGAACTTTTGCCTATGGTAGAAATCCGTATGTCATTGCTTCCGTACCAAGTTGCTCCTTGATAGCAAGCGAACGCAATCGGGGCATGACCGCTCCCAGTACAGACACCTGGGTCAGGTCAAGGAGACAGCCATCGGAGTGACCACTGTGTTGTCACGAAACATAACTCGCAGATCCGCTCGCTGACCGTGTCATCGCAGACAGCGACAGCCTCCAACACCCGCCTTTAATGCACTTCGGTGGCACCGGCAGCGATCTTGCCGACGACGGCATTGGCACCGTTAAACTGGCACAGCAACGCCCACACTTGATCAGCGATCCCGCCTTTCCGCAGCGAACCCTCGCAAGCGCGCGCAGCCGCTCCCCAGTCGGCACTGGGCTATTCGCTGGCCGAGAAAACCATCAAACGGAGCCAACGCGACAAGCCTAACCACCCGGATCGGCGGCCAGCACTTGCAGCACGGCCCACACCGCGTCATCGAGCAAATTGCCGAGCGCGGCTACGGCGTGTAAACTTGACTGACTAATCATAGGCTGTATAGATACTCCCGACCAGCTCAGAAAAGAAAATGTGTGCAGCGGTTCCGTGGCCACTGTCACCGCGATGGATCCATCGTCCACGAACTCTGCCGAATCGGTTTTGCTCAGCACCACACGCGGCCAGAGGTCGCGCTGTGGCTATGGCTTCTGCGTCCTTGGGTTTGATCACTTCGGCGATAGCGTAAACATTCAGCTCGGCGATCGCCGTCACCTGCCCCTCAGCGGTCTTGATCGCAAACTGAGCCAACTCGTCGACAAAAATCTGGCATCCCTCGTTCTGTCACGTTCCACTTGCCCGAACCAATTAGCCCGATCACCACATCCCTTGTCGGTTTTGCCTATTCGAGCCCAAAGCCTGTCTCGTCGCTCAGCTCGGTTCGTTTGCCGGGGCCGATCAAAACCCTATCGAATGGCAGCATTTCCGCTGCCGCGATGCGATCCACCGCTATAAGTTGAAAACAACTGTTGGATATCAATCTGGGCCAGGGGCAGCTACGTCAGGGGTTCATAGGCCAACATGGGTAAATGCATACGCAACCTGGAGTGAGGGTATGTCCCGACACGCCGGTCACGGCGGGGCCCTCAGCCAGCCTAGTCCGCGAAGCGGACTTGCACTCGTCATCAGAGTCGCTTGACCGCAACCGGCTTGAGCCTGGCTCCAAACAAAGTAGTGTGGCACGCCATCTCCCGCCCACTGCTTTTCGTACGCGACGCTCCGCCTTGTCAAACGCTCAGCGCCAGACCTGGGAGCGACTGTGGCCAAAGATAGGCATTTCAGTGGTGTCCCAAACCCCGAGCTACGAACCGCTGGACACCGACGCGTGGTTCGGGCGTTCTGCCCCAGTAGTGCTCGAGGTCGGCTGCGGCAGCGGCACCTCAACGCTGGCCATGGCACAACACGAACCCGATATCGACGTGATCGCGGTAGAGGTCTACCGACGCGGGCTGGCGCAGCTGCTGTGCGCGATCGATCGAGATCAGGTGCGCAACATTCGGATGATTCACGGGAACGCGGTCGACGTGCTGCAATATTTGATCGCGCCGAGATCGCTGACCGGTGTTCGTGTCTTTTTTCCCGATCCATGGCCGAAGATACGCCACCACAAACGGAGGTTCCTGCAGCCAGCTACGGTTGAACTGATCGCTGACCGACTACTCCCTGGTGGGATTTTACACGCCGCGACGGACCACCCTGGCTACACAGAGCAAATCGCCAAGTTCGGCGATAGCGAACCACTGTTGAGTCGTGTGGATAGCAGCATCCGGCTGCCAATCTCAGCTGTTCGCCCAACCACCAAGTACGAAAAGAAAGCGCAGCACGCCGGCAATGCCGCCACCGAGATGATTTGGAAAAAACGAAGTTAATTTGCTGAAAGTGAAGTTGATTTGCCGAAAGCCGGAATTGATCTTGATAAACCGAGGACTATGCGGGTGACCGAAGACACAACCTCCATAACGGACCCGGAAACACCAGAGTCGCTCACACCGTCGGCACTGGGCGGTAACTACGTCGGGACCCTGGAGAGTTTCGCTCCCCAGGTCAAGCGTGCGATCTTGGTGTGGGACGCGCCTAACCTCGACATGAGCTTGAGCTCTATCCTGGGTCACCGCCTAACCGCCCTGGTACATCCACGCTTCGACGCGCCGGGTCGTTGGCTGCTAACCCGTACAGCAGAGGTTGCAGCCTGCTATCCAGATAACACGATTGAACTCGAGGCCACTGTGTTCACCAACACCGCGCCAGGCAGCGCCGACGTGGTTCAACCGTGGGTGGCCGGACTACGTAACATGGGGTTCCCGGTCTTCGTCAAGCTGAAAATCGACGTCGACCGCGACATGCTGACCCACATCGAGCAACGGTACAACGAGGGGCGCGCAGCGCTGGTGGTGGCCTCCGCGAATAGCCAAACGTTTCGTCAACCACTGGAAGAAATCACGCGTGCTGGAATCGACATTCAAATGATCGAATTTCGTGAGCACACTAGTTGGACGCTAACGTCGGATACCTTAGAGATCGTCGACCTGGAGGACATCGCTGATGTTTTCCGGGAGCCACTGCCGCGAATCGGCTTAGATTCGCTACCTGAACAAGGGGCGTGGCTGCAGCCATTTCCGGCAGCCGTCTGCGCTATTGAACTCGTGTGTGTGACACTGGCGCGTTGAAAACCGAAAAGGCACTGCGCGGATCGCTACGATCCAGTAAGGAGCTTACGTGTTCGCCTGGTGGGGTCGAACTGTGTACCACTACCGGTTCATTGTAATCGGGGTAACGGTAGCTCTGTGCCTGTGCGGCGGAGTTTTCGGGCTGAGTCTAAGTAAGCACGTCACACAGAGCGGTTTTTACGACGACAACAGTCAGTCGGTGAAAGCTTCAATCCTTGGCGACCAGGTCTATGGCCGGGACCGCAGCGGCCACATCGTGGCGATCTTCCATGCGCCTGACGGCAAAACCGTCAATGATCCGGCGTGGGCGAAAAGTATCACTGATGGACTCAACCAGTTTCAGCGAGACCACTCCAACAAGGTGATGGGATGGGCCGGCTACCTGCGAGCACCCGACACGACCAACATGGTCGTGCAGGGCATGGCTACCCCGGACAAGAAGTACACGTTTGTGTCCATCCCGCTTAAAGGCGACGACGACGATACCATCCTCAACAACTACAAGGCCATCGCACCCGAACTGCAAAAACTTGACGGCGGCACCGTCCAACTCGCCGGCCTCAACCCCATCGCTAACGCCTTGACCGGCACGATTGCCACCGACCAACGACGGATGGAAGTCTTGGCGCTGCCGCTGGTGGCGGTGGTATTGTTCCTGGTGTTTGGCGGTGTGATTGCAGCCTGCTTGCCGGTGATAGTAGGTGGCCTGAGCATCGCGGGAGCGCTGGGCATTCTGCGTTTCATAGCGCTCTTCGGACCGGTACAGTTTTTTGCCCAGCCGGTGGTTTCGCTGATCGGCTTAGGCATCGCAGTAGACTACGGCCTGTTCGTGGTGAGCCGGTTCCGCGAGGAAATAGCGGAAGGCTACGACACCGAGACCGCGGTACGGCGCACGGTGATGACGGCCGGCCGCACGGTGACATTCTCGGCGGTGCTCATTGCCGCATCGGGAGCCAGCCTGCTGCTGTTGCCGCAGGGTTTTGTCAAGTCGCTGACCGATGCTCTCATCGCAGCGGTGACACTTGCGGCCCTATTGTCAATCACGCTGCTGCCCGCATGCTTGGCGGTTTTGGGCAGGCACGTCGACGCGCTCGGTGTGCGGACCCTATTTCGGGTGCCTTTCCTACGCAACTGGCGAGTCTCGCGCACCTATCTTAACTGGCTCGCGGACCGTCTACAAAAGACCAAGACCCGCGAAGAAGTCGAGGCCGGATTTTGGGGCAGGCTCGTCAATTTCGTGATGAAGCAGCCCCTGGTTTTCGCCATCCCAATCGTTGTCAGCATGATCCTGCTAGTTATCCCTCTGGGCAACCTCTCATTCGGTGGTATGAGCGAGAAGTACCTGCCGCCCAATAACGCGGTGCGGCAGTCACAGGAGCATTTCGACCAGCTCTTCCCGGGGTACCGCACCAATCCGTTGACGCTGGTAATCCAGACCACCAACCATCAACCCGTCACCGACCAGGAGGTCGCTGACATTCGTAGTAAAGCGATGGCGATCAGCGGGTTCATCGAGCCGGACGACAATTACGCAAACATGTGGCAAGAGCGTACCTTGGCGCCGGGTGCGTCGAAGAATCCGTCGGTCCGGGTCTTGCAGAACGGCTTAATCAACCCGAATGATGCGTCGAAGAAGATCAACGAACTGCGCAGTATAACACCCCCCAAAGGCCTTACGGTATGGGTCGGTGGTACCCCGGCCCTCGAGCAGGATTCGATTCACAGCTTAGTTGCGCAAGCTCCACTGATGGCCGTTGTGCTTATTACCACCACCATGCTGTTGATGTTTCTAGCGTTCGGGTCTTTCGTCCTACCGATCAAGGCCGCGGTGATGAGCGCACTCACCCTCGGGTCCACCATGGGCATCCTAACGTGGATCTTCGTCGATGGGCACTTCTCCAAATGGCTGAACTTCACACCGACACCATTAATGGTGGTGATCATCGCTCTCGTCGTTGCGGTCGGCTATGGCTTGGCGACCGACTACGAGGTGTTCCTGGTATCCAGGATGGTAGAAGCGCGCGCAGAAGGCATGTCAACCCAGGAGGCCGTCCGGATCGGCACCGCGACTACCGGCCGCCTCATTACGGCGGCTGCACTGGTCCTTGCCGTGGTTGCCGGTTCGTTCGTGTTCTCTGACCTAGTCATGATGAAATATCTGGCCTTCGGGCTGATGGCGGCGCTGCTGCTGGACGCGACCGTAGTGCGTATGTTCCTGGTGCCGTCAATAATGAAGTTGCTCGGCGACGACTGCTGGTGGGCGCCGCGCTGGGCTCGGCGCCTGCAGAATCGCATCGGGCTGGGTGAAATTCACCTGTCCGACGAGCTCAGGCGACCCACTGTCAACGGGTGTCCCGTCCGACCTCCTGTCACAGGGGCCAACCTGGCTACTACGGCGCCACGCACACCGCATGATCCTACTCACCCCGCAGTGCTGGAGCCATCGCAACGAGCGCGTTCGGTCGTGGCAAGCCGGGCGGAGACCAAACGGCCTCAGGAACTGCCCTCCGGTGCGAGCACTGCGCGAATACCGACGAGGCTGAGCCAGCCGGTGGAAACGAGAACAACCCGCCTTTTAGTGCCTGGCAACGCCCCGACCACGACAGTGGTGTCCAGCAGCCAAGGCGTGCAGGCCGCGCCATTCGCCGCTACGCGATCTCCGTTACCAACCCCACCACCACCCACCGGTCAGACGCGAGCTATGCCGGTTTCGGCGAACCGTTCCAACGACAACGCGGGCGACCCGGCCGAACCCACGACAGCTCTGCCGATCATACGGCCACAGGACAACGACTCCGAAGCCGCCACCGAGAAGTTGAACGCCCGAGGACAAGGCGGTAATTCGCGCCAGCGCCGTCGTGCCGCCGGTGGTGGTGTTAGCGCGCAGGATCTGCTGCGTCGCGAGGGACGACTATAATCCTCACTCCCGACCATCTTTGGAATTAATTGTCCCCGGTGTCGTCCGCCGGCTAGATATCCCCTCTATGTCTCAATCTGCTGTCCTGTCGCGGCGGATAGATCCGGATCCAGCAGCACTTGGATTGCGTTGTTGAGGAACGCAACCGTCGGTACTGCTAATAACGCGCCAACGATCCCCGCCAGCACGCCGCCGGCGGAAATAGCCAGGACCACCGCGAGCGGATGAATCGATACAGCGCGGCCCATCACCAACGGTTGCAGCAAATGAGTCTCGACTTGGTTGACCGCAACTAGCAAACCGAGCGTGATCAGTGCATAGACGATTCCCTTGGTAAGCAGGGCGACCACCACGGCCAAAAAACCAGCTATCACAGCACCAACCAGCGGTATGAAGGCACCAAGAAACACCAACGAAGCCAATGGCAACGCAAGCGGCACACCCATGATCGCCAGCCCCGCGCCGACACTGGCTGCATCGGTCAGAGCCACTAGGAACGTGGCCCGAACATATCCGATCAGTGACCTGTATCCAGCACGACCGGCTTCCATCACCTTGCCGCGGACAGTGGCTGGGAAGATCTTGACGACATACTGCCAGATGTCGCGGCCACCGTACAAGAAGAAAATCAGCGTGAACAACACCAACACCGCCGCCGTAACCAACTCGGTGATGGCTGCCGCGGTGGACAATGCACCGCTGGTCAACTTCGCTTGGTTGTTGTGCAGTGCCTGGATAGCGGCATTGCCCACATTGTCGATCTGTTCGCCCCGCAAATGCGCCGGCCCTTCAATCAACCATCTTCGGGTTTTATCGATGCTGTGGGTCACCTGATCGGTCAGATCGGGCAAACCCACGACGAATTGGCTGATAACAAATGTCAGGATACCACCCAGGATCGCGAATCCGGCCAACAAAACCAGCAACACCGCGACACCACGCGGTAGACCGCGGACGTCTAGCCAGTCCACCACCGGAACCAGCAACGCGCTAATCACTAACGCCAGCAACACTGGACCGACAATGACTTCAAGCTTTTTCAGCACCCATAGCAAGGCAACCACCGCAGCCAAGATGACTAGCAAACGCCACGCCCAAGCCGTGATCTTGCGGACCCGGGGCTCGACCGAAGCGTCGTCAAGGCGCGCCGACATACCACCAAGCCTAGACCTGCCCTCTGACTGGCTAAGCAGCTTTAACAGGGTCACACGAGACCAGCTACAAAAGCAAGGGCTGGCGCGATATCCAGACCAAACCCTGACACGATTGGAAATGCGCTGCGCTTATAGCACTACCTGTACGGTTACTCTAAAGTCTGTGTCACACGACGCCCCTGTCCATAGACTCCGCCAACGCGTGGAGGCACCACCCGTTGGCGGGTGTGGAGCTGCGCGCGGCAAATATTGGTGGGTGCGATGGGCGGTCCTCGGCATCGTAGCCATCGTGCTTGCCGTCGAAGTGGCACTAGGATGGGACCAGCTGGCCAAGGCCTGGACAAGTGTGTATGAAGCTAACTGGTGGTGGCTGCTCGCTGCGGTGCTGGCTGCGGCCGCGTCGATGCACAGCTTTGCTCAGATTCAGCGCGCCCTGCTGAAGTCTGCCGGGGTGTACGTCAAGCAATTGCGGTCCGAAGCCGCCTTCTATTCTGCCAACTCGCTGAGCACTACACTGCCGGGTGGACCGGTATTATCGGCGACGTTTCTGCTCCGTCAGCAGCGTATCTGGGGTGCGTCGACGGTGGTGGCGTCGTGGCAGCTGGTGATGTCGGGTGTGTTGCAGGCGGTAGGATTGGCGCTGCTCGGTCTGGGAGGCGCCTTCTTCTTGGGTGCGAAAAACAACCCGTTCTCGTTACTGTTTACCCTGGGTGGTTTTGTCGCACTACTGCTGCTGGCCCAGGCGGTGGCGTCACGGCCGGAGCTGATCGAAGGGATCGGCAGACGGGTTTTGTCGTGGGCCAACTCGGTTCGCGACAAACCGGCCGATACCGGCCTGGAGACATGGCGTCAGACGCTCACCCAACTCAAGTCGGTGAGCTTAGGCCGTCACGATTTGGCGGTGGCATTCAGTTGGTCACTGTTCAACTGGATCGCCGACGTGGCCTGCTTGGGATTCGCTGCTTACGCAGCAGGCGACCACGCCTCGGTGGCCGGGTTGATAGTCGCCTACGCGGCCGCACGTGCGGTTGGCACGATACCGCTGATGCCGGGCGGCCTACTGGTCGTCGAGGCAGTGCTAGTACCAGGCCTGGTATCTAGTGGCATGTCGTTACCCAGCGCCATCTCGGCAATGCTGATCTATCGGCTTATCAGCTGGTTACTCATCGCCGCTATCGGCTGGGTGGTGTTCTTCTTCATGTTCCGGACCGAGAACATCGCCGACCCCGACGACTTAGATGCTACCACGACCAATAACTCGGCCAGCGGTCTAATGGCTAGATCACAACACCGGGACTCATCTTTAGCAGGCCCTACCGAGACCACCCTGCCCAGCCCATTACCACCTCCAGAGCAGAAGACAGCTGGCGCCAATTAGCCGACGTACTGTGGACCGCGAAGAACCCGGTAGCCGCCACGGTCACGGTGAGTGAAGATGGCCATGGATGTCACTTACGGCAGCGCACTGGTGGGCCCCGTCAGGCAAGCCCGGCAGCCCTCTCTACACCGATTGCATGAGGCCCATCGCCCTGTAACATCGTCTGCAGATCACCAGCAACCTTGGGGTTAGTCTCGAAATAGGATTTCAGCGACGTCAACGATTGCGAACCCACTTACTACTGAAACAGCTGTTGCCATCGCCTGGTTTGTCTCTAAGTGCGTATCCAACATAGTCGCTCATCGACTTGGCACCAGAACCGATCGTCCTGGCCATTGCACTGGCCACACATGGATCCGGCGCACTGGCCGCCGACGGCCCTGGCTAACACCGGCCACCGCAGCACCTGGCATGACGGCGGTGATCAACCCTGCAACAAAGCCCACGGATCCTGGCCGCAATGCCTGTGTTCATGGATGACTCCGTTATGGTTTGCGCCTGGCCGCTGAATCAGCACGATTTGCAAACGGCTGCTAGCTATGGCAGGGGTCTTCCGACCCCAACATGGCCAAGTCGACGCCAAGTCCAGATGGCTCAAATCCAGTTCGCCCGTCAACTTGCAGTGTCGTGCCATCGCCTTAGTAGCATCGCTGTCACCGCAGCTCAGCTGCCAATCAGTCGCTTCAATCCACAGCATGCTGCGGTACGCTCACGTGCGCAGGCACAGTGCGAGAAGGCAGGGAGAGAAGAAATCCAGCAGTTGATGATGCGCCTAAGCCGCTACCTGTGTCGGTTCCGCTGGTTGGTCTTCACGGGCTGGCTACTCGCGCTGGTGCCAGCAATCTATCTGGCGATGACACAATCAGGGAATCTCACCGGCGGAGGGTTCGAAGTTGCCGGATCACAGTCGCTCCTGGTGCACGATCAGCTCCAAAGACAATATCCTGACCAGGGAGCGGCCTCGTTAGCGCTGGTGGCTGCTCCCCGCCCGGATGCCAGCTACCAGGACATGAACGACGCTGTCGCGCTCCTCAGACGGATTGCCGGCGAGTTCCCCGGCGTCTCGGAGGTGCCCGGCCTAACCCAGCTGCCACCGCGACCCGACCGGCCGTATGTGGTGTCACTACGGCTGGACGCTCGCAACTCGGGCACAAGCGACGTCGCCAAGCAGCTGCGTACCAAGATAGGTATCAAGGGTGACCAATCCGGGCGAACCGCCAACGCCCACGTGCAGCTCTATGTCATCGGGCAGGGTGCACTCAGCGCCGCTGCGGCAACCGGCAGCAAGCATGACATCGCAGAAGCAGAACGATGGAACGTGCCAATCATCCTGATCGTCCTACTTGCGGTATTTGGTTCGCTGGCCGCCGCCGCGGTTCCGCTAGCACTCGGCGTTTGCACCGTCGTGGTCACCATGGGCCTGGTCTACTTAGTATCGATGCACACCACCATGTCGGTGTTTGTGACTTCGACGGTGTCGATGTTTGGCATCGCGCTGGCCGTCGACTATTCCCTATTCATCCTGATGCGCTTCCGCGAAGAGCTACGTTCCGGGCGGCAACCACAGGAAGCCATCGACGCCGCAATGGCCACTTCCGGGCTTGCGGTGGTGCTGTCCGGTATGACCGTCATCGCCTCGCTCACCGGGATCTACTTGATCAACACCCCTGCGCTGAAGTCGATGGCGACCGGAGCGATTCTGGCCGTCGCTATCGCAATACTGACGTCGGCCACCTTGATACCCACGGTGTTAGCCACATTCGGCCGGGCTGTCGCCAAAAGGTCAGCGCTGCTGCACTGGTCGCGGCGGCCTGAGTGCACCCAGTCCCGGTTCTGGAACTGCTGGGTAACATGGGCGATGCACCGACCGTGGATCTCGGCGCTGACGGCATCGGCCCTCCTCATCATCATAGCGGCGCCGGCGACATCGCTGGTGCTGGGCAACAGCCTGCTGCGCCAGTTTGACTCTGCACATGAGATCCGCGCGGGGGTGTCCGCCGCAGCCCAAGCACTCGGCCCAGGCGCGCTAGGTCCCGTTCAGGTGTTGATTACCTTTTCTGAGGGTGGCGCGTCAGCACCCGAACACAGCCAGACAATCGCGGCGATCCGTAACCGGATGGGGCAAGCGCCGAACGTCATGTCAGTGACACCGCCGCAATTCGCCAACAATAACGGCAGTGCGCTGCTGGGCGCGGTGTTGTCGATCGATCCCGAGGACCTAGGCGCCCGCGAAACTGTTGATTGGATGCGGACAGAGCTTATTAAGGTTCCCGGCGCGGCCCACTTGGATGTCGGCGGCCCGACCGCGCTGATTAAAGACTTCGATGACCATGTGGCCAAGACGGAGCCGCTGATGTTGGTCTTCGTTGCGTTGATCGCGTCCGTGATGTTGCTGATCTCGATCCGCTCGGTGTTTCTGGCATTCAAAGGCGTGCTGATGACATTGCTGTCGGTGGCTGCCGCCTATGGCAGTTTAGTGATGGTGTTCCAGTGGGGCTGGCTGGCGAACCTCGGCTTCGCACACATCAATTCGATCGACAGTACGGTTCCCCCGCTGGTGCTGGCAATGACCTTCGGGTTGTCGATGGACTACGAAATCTTCCTGCTAACCCGCATCCGGGAACGCTTCCTGCAGACCGGACGCACTCGCGACGCTGTTGCCTACGGCGTGCGCACCAGCGCACGCACGATTACCAGTGCTGCCCTGATCATGATTGCGGTGTTCATCGGCTTCGCGTTTGCCAGCATGCCACTAATCGCCGAGATTGGCGTGGCGTGCGCCGTCGCGATCGCGGTCGACGCAACTGTGGTGAGACTGGTTCTAGTGCCGGCGCTGATGACAATTTTCGCGCAATGGAACTGGTGGCTACCCTGCTGGCTGTCCCGGACGTTGCCGTCCGTTGACTTCGACAGGCCGCTCCCGGCGGTCGATCTCAGCGATATCATGGTCATCCCCGACGACATCTCGGCAGCCATAATGCCCAGTGGTGACCTGCGGACGGCGCTCAAGTCAGCGGCGAAACTCAAGCAGCTAGCGCCCGACGCGATCTGCGTGGCCGACCCACTTGCCTTCACTGGGTGTGGACGCAGCAATAAACGGACTGATCGCGTATTACCAGGCGTGGCGCAGGAGTCAGCAAAGGGCCCTGAAATGGGTTTAAAAGAGGGGAGTGCCGGCGATGGCACCTCGGCGCCCCCTGCAGCCCCAGGCGGCACAACGACCAGTACCAAGGTTCACTCGGCAACCAGGAAGCTCATCGTCGGTCTGACGTACCGCAACATCATTGCACGGATGATGCCCAGGTCTGACCGGCCAGTTCACCCGATCACGCTGTGGCGCGGCCGGCTGTCAGTCGCCATCGACGCTCTGGAGGCGCAGATAGTTTCGCAAGCTGACGCCCCCAACCAGCCGACCTACCAGCGGCGCAGCCCGATGGAAACCAGCCACGTCCAACTGCCCACCGGCGACCGGTTGCTGATCCCCACAGGCGCAGAAACGCTGCGCCTGGTGGGCTATCTGATCATGTGCCGTAACAGCAGGCGCGACTACACTGAATTAGCTGAGATGGTCGACGCGATAGAGCCCACGACCGCGGCCGTGGTGCTGGCCGAGTTAGACAGATATTACTCTTGTCAACTACCCATGCGGCAATGGATGGCAACCCAGTTGGTATGCCGGCTCTCAGACCCCTATCCCATTGACCTCACTGACGATCAGTGGTCCGACCCAGACGCCAAGACAGAATGGCAGGAGGTCAGGCAACGCTGCCTGTCGGTGGCTGTAGGGATGCTCGAGGAGGCGAGGTGACGTTGGCAGTAGACCGACATCCCGCAACGACGCCGGGACAACCCGCCGCGGACCAGAGCCGTGACGATCCCGGCCAACCGGTGGAATTCTGGTCCACCGCCGCTATCGGCTCGGCACTGCACGGCGGTGACATCGAGATCTGGAAGCTTATTGCCGCCGCGGTAAAACGCGACCCCTATGGACGAACGGCCCGCCAGGTCGAAGAAGTCCTCGAGGGCACACGACCGTATGGCATCTGCAAAGCCCTCTGGGAGGTGCTAGAGCGGGCCCGCACCCACCTGGAGACCAACGAGCGCGCCGAAGTGGCCCGCCACGTGCGGCTGCTTATCGATCGCTCCGGCCTAGGGCAACATGAATTCGCCTCACGCATCGGGGTAGCGCCAGAGGATCTGGCCAACTACCTTGACGGCAGCACCAGTCCGTCGGCGACATTGATGATCCGGATGCGTCGGTTGTCGGACCGGTTTGTCAAGGCCAAAGCTGCGCGTTTGGCCAAAAGTGACTAAAATTGACTTGCCAGTCTCTCCTACCGCACACGCATTGTCGCCAAGCTAGGAGGCATGGATTGGTAGCACGTCAGTCACCAGCCAGTCACTGCCGCGCTTGATCAATGTCACCCGCAATGCAGGCGCCGTCTGGCTGGGTGGTTGGCCCGGCGTGTTCTGAGTTACCCGCAGGATTACCGCCACACTGGCCACCGACGTCCCGATGGCCTCGATTCCGGCCGATAGCGCGACGGCCTGAGCAGTAACGCTACGCTTCGCCAGATCGGCACTGGACTTTCGATATTGCTCCTTCAGCACGCCCGCCTGGTCAGGCACCATCATCGCCACAGCCCGATCAATGGAGCTTGTCGGGGCACCCGGGGTGAACGACGCCATCGCCTCTGTCATCCCCGTGGCGATCTGCACTACCTCTCGGGAATCCCGTCTAAAGTCGCGGTCCGGGGACGTCCAGTGCGTGTATCCGGTTAGCACCGCCGCACACAGGGCAGCGGTGCACGCTAAGACGACGGCCAAACGCAATCCGGGCATGTCATCATCAGTGCCGACAGTGACAGAATCACGGCGCAGCAGCCAAAAATTGACCCCGGTACCTTCCACAATTAGCAACACCAACACCGAACACGCCGACACCCACCACAGCGGCCAGTTCAGTACCACTCCGATCATCACCAGCGCGGCGATCGCAACCAGCGGTGCCACGATGTCGAAGGCCAGCAGCCGCCACCGGTTTCTCATCGGATCGACTCAAGACGAGAGATCATTAGCTTGCCGTCGACATTGGAGACATCGAGCCGCAAATGCCAGCGCACCGTCGTCGGTTTGCTGCCCACGTTCTCACTCACCGATGTCGCGACCAACATCACCGTGTCGGTGCGGGTCGCCAACGGCGGCAGTTTTGTGGTAACCACGGCATGCGCGACACCAGGCTGTGTATCCAGATCGTGGTGCACTGACTCAATCGCAACCGCCTCGATCTGGCCCTTGCTTTGTGTCTGCAGCTTCTGCACTACCTGTCGGTAAGGCTGTACGGCGGCGTCGAAGTCAACGTTAAGTTCTCCGACCGTTCCGTCATGCAATCGCTGCAAACTGGCGTCGATATTGCCAGTGTTCATGTTGATTAGCACACCCGTCCAGTCAACCGTGGTTTGCATCACGCGGGTCAGATAGGCGCGTTCAGCCGCGTCACCGTGGTGTGCGTGCCAAATGACGACTCCAAGCACTACCGCAGCGGCCGACAGCATCGCCAGAACGGTCGACGCTATGCCGTACTGAGAGAAAACGGAACCACCAGAGGGATCGGGCTCGGAGTCGTCCTCAACGTCGGCAGACTCTTCGTAAGTCGATCGCTTCGTCTGCTCCCCATCAGGCATGGCCGCGAGGGTACCTGGCGCCCTTGAGCAGTTCATGCGTAGGCACGGTTGCAGGTCATCTCGAGCTGTCGCCGAAAAAATGGAAAGATGACGGCGTGACTGTAAAGGGCATCCACTCAGGCATCGACCTTAGCTATGTCGATGCCAATACTCGACCCCAAGACGATCTTTTCGGTCATGTCAACGGCCGCTGGCTGGCCGACTACGAGATACCCGCCGACCGGGCAACCGACGGCGCCTTCCGCCGCCTGTTCGATCAGACCGAAGAGCAGGTGCGTGACTTGATCACAGAAGCCAGCAGGAAAGTCGCGTCGGGGACAACCGCGGATGCCGACGTACAGCGCATCGGTGACTTGTACGCCAGCTTCCTCGATGAACAAGCCGTCGAACACAGGGAGATTCGGCCGTTGTTGGACGAGTTGGCCATGATCGACAACGCCACCGATGCCTCTAATTTAGCCGCCGTCCTCGGAGCGCTGCAACGCACCGGGGTGGGCGGCGGCGTCGACGTCTATGTGGATACCGATTCCAAAGATTCGACCCGTTACCTGGTGCACTTCAGCCAATCCGGCATCGGATTGCCTGACGAATCCTATTTCCGCGATGAGCAGCACGCAGAGGTGCTGGCGGCCTATCCCAGGCACATCGCACGGATGTTCAGCCTGGTGTATCGGGACGAACGCCCCAAAGATCCTGGGACCCACGACAAGACCGCTGACCGCATCGTGGCGTTGGAGACCAAACTTGCCGCCGCACACTGGGACGTGGTCAAGCGCCGCGATGCCGCCCTGTCCTACAACCTGCGTAAGTTTGCTGAATTACAAAGCGACGGGGTGGGCTTCGACTGGGCCGCCTGGGTAACTGCGTTGGGCAGCACACCGGACTCGATCGCTGAATTAATTGTACGCCAACCTGATTACCTCACCGTTTTCGATACACTATGGGAAAGCGTTAGCCTCGAAGACTGGCAGTGCTGGGCGCGTTGGCGATTGATCAGCGCCCGCGCCCCGTGGCTGACTAACGACCTGGTTACTGCGAACTTCGATTTCTATGGCCGCCAGCTGACCGGCACCGAGCAAATCCGTGACCGCTGGAAGCGAGGGATTTCACTGGTGGAGAACCTAATGGGCGACGCCGTCGGGAAGCTTTATGTACAACGGTATTTCCCACCTAAAGCCAAGGAACGCATCGACACCCTGGTGAACAACTTGCAACAGGCTTACCGGTCAAGCATCAATGAATTGGACTGGATGACACCACAGACCCGAGAGCGCGCACTGGCTAAGCTAACCAAGTTCACCGCCAAGGTCGGCTACCCGACGAAGTGGCGGGACTATTCCAAGCTGGTAATCGACCGGGGCGATCTCTACGGCAACTGCCAGCGCGGGTATGCGGTCAACCACGATCGCGAGCTAGCCAAGCTCGGCAGCCCGGTAGATCGTGACGAATGGTTTATGACGCCGCAGACGGTCAACGCATACTACAACCCAGGGATGAATGAAATCGTTTTCCCTGCAGCCATTTTGCAGCCACCGTTCTTCGATGCCGAAGCCGACGACGCCGCCAACTACGGCGGGATCGGAGCGGTAATCGGACACGAAATCGGACACGGCTTTGACGACCAGGGCGCCAAATACGACGGCGACGGCAACTTGGTCGACTGGTGGACCGACTACGACCGCACCGAGTTCGGTGCCCGCACCAAGGCACTCATTGAGCAATATGATGCGTACACGCCCCGGGGGCTCGACGACCACCACGTAAATGGCGCTTTCACCGTCGGCGAGAACATTGGTGACCTGGGCGGGCTGTCCATCGCACTGTTGGCCTACCAGCTGTCACTGAACGGCCAACCTGCTCCCGTGATCGACGGCCTCACCGGCTTGCAGCGCGTGTTTTTCGGCTGGGCGCAGGTGTGGCGGAACAAATCCCGAAATGCTGAGACAATCCGGCGGTTAGCCGTAGACCCGCATTCACCGCCAGAGTTCCGGTGCAATGGCGTTATCCGTAACGTTGACGCATTTTATGATGCCTTTGACTTAACCGAGGACGACGCATTGTTCTTGGAACCACAGCGCAGGGTCAGGATCTGGAACTGATTGCTCCCCGCGCCTCGATTCTCGCGGGAACATGCTTGTTCCAAGACGTACTAGCGTAAGGGTCTCGCCAGTCGGTGGACGTGAGTGTGTTCGGAGCAACGCCCGGGGTGAGTACGTGGCCGTTGTCGTCGGTGTAGTCGAACCCAAATCCATTGAGCAGCAATGTATGTCCGGGAACCATTGTCTCGGTGATTTGGACGGTCGTTTCGGCGCTACCGGTCGCGGTCGTAATCTGGGCACGTCCTCCACCGGCGAATCCGAGAGCATGCGCATCTCCGATGCCGACACGCAGGGCACCGTTGGCATCCTGTTTGCGTCACAAAACGAATATCAGAAGATGTCGTTAGCCATGTATGCGCACCGCCTGCCCACCAACAGCACGAAATGTTGGCTGGCAGGGTAGTAGATGCGCGGTCCAGCTCGCCTATGGCACGGGCCCCTTCAAAGCCGCTGTCAGCGCATATCACGCGACAACAGGCAGCCAACTAAGACCAAGCTGACATCGAGGTTTCGCGCAATCATCGATATCGCGCCCACGAGTAAATTCCCACCGTGACATAGATGAACACCTCTACGACCAGCACTGCAAGCTGCGCGGCGATCCGTGGTGTCCAGGGTCGTATGGCGGCAGTGGCGGCGGTAGTCATCACGTGGACTACGGATTCAGCCGAGCTTGTCGATTCCGTGGGCAGTAGTTCTGAGCAGGATCACATTGTCCCTACCGTACACACAGATCAAGAACGAACAAGGCGTGCAATAGCGACTGAGGCTTCGGCAAGCTTGTCCTTGGCCACACTACCACCCTCAGCGACGGCGCGGCTGACGCAGTGCTCAAGGTGTTCGTCAAGCAGACTCGGTGCCACCGACCGCAACGCATTATTGACGGCGCTGATCTGGGTTAGGACGTCAATGCAGTACTTGTCCTCGTCGATCATCCGTGCGATACCCCGCACTTGTCCCTCGATACGTCGCAGCCTTTTAGCGTAATTGTCCTTCTGCTGTGAATACCCGTATGAGGTCGTTATCTTACCTCGCCGTATCCTCTCCAGGCCCCCAATAACGCGTTCAACATCTGGTTCACGGTCAACCTCAGACCGCCAGCTCTAGCGCTACCGCCCACTACACCAATATGGATTATCCCCTAACTAGGGTACTATTCACCAATTCTAGGCACACGTGTCCCACCTATACTTGAATTAATGACACCTGACATCAAACCCCGCAGCCGTGACGTCACTGACGGCCTAGAAAAGGCCGCTGCTCGTGGTATCTTGCGCGCGATCGGCATGGACGACGACGATTTCGCCAAGGCACAGATCGGGGTAGCGTCATCATGGAACGAAATAACACCGTGCAATCTCTCGCTGGACCGGCTAGCCAAGGCGGTCAAGGAGGGGGTGTTTTTGGCGGGCGGCTACCCCCTTGAGTTCGGGACAATCTCGGTTTCCGACGGTATATCGATGGGACATGAGGGGATGCACTTCTCGCTCGTGTCACGCGAGGTGATCGCAGACAGCGTCGAAACCGTGATGCAGGCCGAACGACTTGACGGCTCAGTGCTTTTAGCCGGCTGCGACAAGTCGCTGCCCGGAATGCTGATGGCCGCCGCACGTCTCGATCTCGCAGCGGTATTCCTCTACGCCGGCTCAATCTTGCCTGGACGAGCCAAGCTTTCGGACGGCACCGAACGCGAAGTTACAGTCATCGACGCATTCGAGGCGATCGGCGCGTGCTCTCGCGGATTGATGCCCCGTGCGGATGTCGAAGCGATCGAGCGGGCGATCTGCCCCAGCGAGGGGGCATGCGGCGGCATGTACACCGCCAACACCATGGCCAGCGCAGCAGAGGCGCTGGGCATGTCTTTGCCAGGCAGCGCGGCACCGCCGGCAACAGACCGCCGTCGCGATGGCTTCGCGCGACGCAGCGGCCAAGCCGTGATCGAACTGCTGCATCGCGGTATCACCGCTCGCGATATCCTCACCAAAGAGGCGTTTGAGAACGCGATCGCAGTGGTGATGGCGCTCGGTGGCTCAACCAACGCAATTCTACACCTACTAGCTATCGCCCACGAGGCCGACGTCCCCTTGTCACTCGAGGACTTCAATCGAATCGGATTGAAGGTGCCGCATCTTGCCGACGTCAAACCGTTTGGCCGCCATGTGATGTTCGACGTCGACCACATCGGAGGCGTGCCGGTGGTAATGAAAACACTTCTGGACGCAGGCCTGCTGCACGGCGATTGCCTGACGGTGACCGGCCAGACAATGGCCGAAAACCTAACCGCCATTGCCCCGCCGGAACCGGATGGCAAAGTACTGCGTGCGTTACACAATCCCATTTATCCGACCGGGGGCATTACGATCCTGCGCGGATCGCTGGCCCCGGAGGGTGCAGTGATCAAGACGGCCGGATTCGATTCCGATGTGTTCGAAGGCGCCACCAGGGTGTTCGACGGCGAACGGGCTGCGTTGGACGCACTCGAGGACGGCGCTATCGTCAAAGGTGACGTTGTAGTCATCCGCTATGAAGGCCCAAAGGGGGGGCCGGGAATGCGCGAAATGCTGGCCATCACTGGTGCCATCAAAGGTGCGGGGCTAGGCAAAGATGTTCTGCTACTTACCGACGGCCGGTTCTCCGGTGGAACGACCGGCTTTTGCGTAGGACACATCGCGCCGGAAGCAGTCGACGCGGGACCAATCGCATTCCTGCGTGACGGCGACCGGGTCCGGCTTGATGTTACCAGCCGCACCCTCGATGTATTGGTCGATCAGGCTGAACTCTCTGCTCGACAAAAGGATTTCACTCCTCCTGCACCGCGCTACACCACCGGCGTATTGGCTAAGTACGTCAAGCTCGTCAGCTCGGCTGCGATCGGCGCGGTCTGTGGTTAAACTTCTTCCCACCCAGCCGCTTCCGGCTCCAGCCGGTCTGCTGCCTGACTGGACGAACGTGTGGTACCCTGGTGCAAGTGCGTTACTAAAGTAGGTCGCGTTCAGGAGCAGCCAGAGTAATAGTGCACCTGCAATGACATGTGACCGGGTTATGCCGGTAGTCAGCGAGATTACCGCACAGAATTCACGGCAAGAAGATGAGCTACACGCCAAACACTGGCAGTGTCAACGTTATGCCGTGAGTGCGATTCGATGCTGTCACGATCCCATATGCCAAAACCGCGGCCGCGATCCCAGCAATGAGATCGTACACGGCAAGCTGTCTTATCGCACTGAATCCAACGATCTATGTAGAATGCACTCATTCCGCAGCGGCCACAGTCCCTGACCATCATCACCCTGATCGACAGCGAGAATCGCTCGTCGTTGGTTATCCCTCTACCAACCTAACACACCCGTACGTAAAAATCAGCGGCTGCTATCTTGTCCACTGTACACCTTCTTTAGCGTACACGACGCGAAACACGTGCCCCAGTTCTGGTCCCATCACCAGCTCGGTAAGCGCACATATTGTGGCGACAAACTCCGGACCATGTGGCGGCTGCGCTTGACATAGGTGGTGCGCCACTTCGTGGAGAACCACCAGTTCGCGCATCGCCCAGTTGGTGCTATTACTACTGGGCACCGCGATAATTCCTGCACCGTAACGGTTTTCGTAATGGGCTGCGGTGGCCATCCGCCGTATCCGCACCGTGAGCGGCGATATTTTCGGCCAGTGTTGCCGCACCATAGGTAAAGCAAGGACGTCATCAACGTAACGCTGGACTGACGCAACCGAACCGAACCGCGCTTCCGATGGAAGGGTCAACTGGGCGCCGAAAAACTCCACAGCAGGTGATCCATGTTCAGCGGCACGGTCGAACAACGTTCGAATGAATTCTTCAGCCGCATAAACCTTGGCGCGCTGGGAATCACGCATCGAATCCGGCAACGTCACCGACCCAGCATAGGACGCGCACCCGGCAGACCAGAGCTATTGCCGAGCCGGGCTCGTCGGCCGGCCTGATCGCCAGCGCGCCGCGCCGCCGACGAATAGCCTGCCGACACTCTGTTGGCTTGCCAAGTACCACGTGCCTTCGACGCACTGCGGTAGTAGTCTCGCAGCTCGATCTCCTTGTCTCGCAACGCGATAGCGGTGCCAGGAGAGCTACCCCGGTCTTTGGTCACCGCTCGTCGGATCTGATCGCGAGCCTCGGTCAGACGCTGACCGACACGCATTCCAAACGCCAACTGGAAGTTGAGTCTGGCGGTGATTGTCGGCGTGGGCCGATACGCGCCTGACGCAAGATAGGTGTCCGACGCCCGCACCATCTGGACAACCAAGCTAGCGTACAAGGCGTGCGTCGCGTCGATGTCCTCGGCAAACCCATAAGCGTAAAGAAACGTCGAATTCGACGCCACGTCACAACGAACATCGTTTGCGGCCGCGATCAGCACAAAAAGCTGTACATATGTCCGCAGCCCGCGGGTGCCCGCTGTCCCGATGGTGATGGTGCGCTGAGTTGGGGCCTGCGCAGGCGAACGGCTAGCTGCATGCGACCGCACCACCGCCAAGTCAATGGATGCTACGGTTGCCAACCGTTGCGCAGCACCCAGAAACGCGTCAGCTTCATGGGCGTTGTCAGTACCTTCAGCCTGGCGCAGCAGTGCGGCGATGCGGTCCAGCATTTTGTCGTCAGTCATAGTGCCAAACTACGGGAATGGTATGACAACTCTGCGTACCTTACCGCCGCTACGCTGATCAGAGTCTTTTCAAGATCCAGGAGACCACATCCTCGAGTACTTGGTCGCGCTCCGGCTCATTGAAAACCTCGTGATAAAACCCGGGATAGACTTTCAACTCGACGTCGGTGGATCCCACACACTCGACCAAGCGGCGGCTACCGTCGACCGAAACAAGCCGGTCCTTTGAACCGTGCACCACCAGTAACGGCGTGGTCAACGCAGGTGCCCGACGGGACATGGTTTCGCCTACCTGCAACATCGCGCGCCCGACACCGGCGGGGACCCGGCCGTGATGCACTAATGGGTCGCCTTTATAGGCGGCTACCACCGCAGGGTCCCGAGATATGGCGTCGACCTCAAGCTCCTGTCCGGGCAGTCCGGGTGCGACGATGCCGAGCCCCTTACCGACCACCGCGAGCAGTGGCGACACCGTATCTTGGGTCGCTACCGCTGGCCCCGATAGCACCATCAGGTCGTAGTTATCCGGACGTTCGACGCCATAAGCGAATGCGATCGCCCCGCCCATACTGTGACCCAACAGGATGCGCTTGAGGCCAGGATACTCCCGGGTGGCGATCTCAACTAAAATGTCGAAATCGGCAGTGTACTCGGAGATATCCCGAACCAAGACCCTTTTGCCGCCCGAGCGACCATGTCCGCGGTGATCCAGCGCGTAAATAGCCAGCCCCGCTTCGGCAAAGCGCTGCATGACATGGCCGTAGCGGAGGGCATGTTCGCCGAAGCCATGCGCCAGCACAACCACCGCTCGCGGCCGCATGTCCGATGTCCAGACGTCGTAGACAATGCGTACGCCGCCGACACCATCGAATTTCCGCTCAGTGCGAGTGATAGTCATTAGAAGCAGCGTAGTGGCTTCTCGAGTGAGACGTCAGACGGTATGTGTACGCTCGGTTGGGTCAATCTGCTCGCTGATAATTCGGATACCGAGCGCGCCGGTGACAGCGGAAAAAATTTCGCCCCCCCAAGCCGAGCCCTACCGAGGTGAACTGCTTGCGCACTGCTGTTGGATGACCAGGTCACTGCATGACGCAGAGGGTCCGATCCAGAAGACACTTTTGCGAGCCTGGAAAAATTATAAGCGTTTCGAAATTAATTCGCCTAAACCACGGACCACCTGGGCTGCATTGCATCGTCATCACAACCTGCCTGAGCGCTCTGGAGGGTCGGCAGCGACGGCCGTTGTCGACTCAGGGTGGGGAGATCTAGCTCCGACCTGACTGTCAAGCTGATGGAGTGGAGCGAAATGATCGGGCTAAAGGCGCTGCCAGATCGAACCGATGACCAGGCGGATCTCTCGATCATTGTTGGGTAGCGCTAATCAGTGTGGTTGGCATTTATCGTTGCCTTACAAGCATTTCTAACCCCAACAACAAGCGGTACTGCTGCAGTAGGACATGCCACACGTGTAAATCAGCTAAGACGATCTACATAATCAACATGACCACGATCGCCGTTAACAGCTTGCTGCAGCGGGCCCGGTTCTAGTTGAAGACCATCCTACTCAGCGCCGCCAGTCGACTGGTGGCACCGGATTCAGCTGACACGCAGGACTTGCTGACCTGTTAGATCTAGATCGCTGAGTTCAAGGTGAACGATATCGATTGGCTAACGTATCTGTTCACCACTGAGGCATTCCGGGAAATACAGCAGTACGTCGGTTGGGATCAAGCTCCCTGAGTCATCAGCACACTGATTCACCAACAATGTCCTGCCTAGTATCCCTAATGATATGCAACTGATCCAGTTATCCGCTAATGACCAGACGGCCGCAGTAACATATAGGCGGCCAGGTGCAGCAAACCGCCACTTTCAGTTGCATGTGCTCTAAACATAAACCGATATTTTATCACATGTAGGGGCGTTTCTTGACGACACCTTGTTTTCGAAATTTGGGCTACTCAGCTCCCTGTAACACTAGATGTCGTATTGCATTCGGTCGCCGATTTTATCGAAATATTTTTTGATCAATAGAAATTTGACCAGAACGGGTACCTAACGACGGCTTGCAGTACTACCCTGAGATCATGTCTAGACATAGCGGAGATACGGTGGGCGACCGACCAAGCCTTCACCACGAAATCCTGGCTTAATTCCAGGCATTCGCTATCGCTCGGCAACTACTACGATCCGGACAACACCCACCACAGATTTCATAATTAGTGAACGACAACAATCTAGTTGTACTCGGGTGTAGACTTTGATAGACATCTACACTGCAACATGGAGATCATCAACTAGATACTGCAAGACGGGCTGACGCACCAGGATTCCACCGGGAATCGCGAAGTAGTCTACTCTAGCCTGAACTAATGCATGTCGACGGGTCACGCAATTGGATATTAGGAGAAGAACAACTCTGCCACGGAGCCAGTTTGTTTCGTGCAGATGTGGATAATGCTCGATGAGGCCGAGCACTCGCTTAGCTACCAGCAGCACGAAATTGACGAGAAACTGTTGAGCGGCGACCTGGTAACCATCGCTTCGGGCATACCCCGACATGATGCCGCCATTTCACTGAACAATCGCAGCGCGGCGTTGCGCGGCTCGCGGTTAGAATTTGGCGACACAGTCTGCCTGCCGGCGGCCACGTTACTTGCACCGTTACCTCTCGCGCGGTCGACTCGCCCCGGAAGGCTTTGGCGACCTTGAGGAGAGCGACACAGTCGGGTTCACCGACGCCGACGAGCGCGGGTGACAGCTAACACTGCATCGGAGGTGCGGATCTGGGAGCTACACGCAAAGTTGGACAACTAGAGCCTGCCATTGTCTTTAAGCATGCCAATATCAGTAACAGCGAATGAGCCTGACAGACAGGAACCCGCATGTCTCAACTGCAGCTACGACACGCCGCGTCAAACCTGACCCGTGATGCAAAAGCAATACGGACCATGCGATTCTGGGCGGCACCGACCGTAATCACGTTGGCTCTAATAGCAGTATTGTATTGGAGAAATCTTGAATCCGACAACCAATCTGAAGCATTTCTCCATCGCCGTGGTAAACGAGGATACCGAGCCAACGGGTGCACAGATTGCCGTAAACCTACTCGCCGGGTTGGACAAGAACAAGTTCGACGTCCGAGTAGTTTCCTACAGCGAGATACAATAGCTGCTGGACAGCGCCGGAATGTACAGATAAACGATGCTACCACCTACCTTTTCTTCACAGCTGCGGAATGTCGGAGCAAGCACAATCCTACCCACCTATACGGATCGGCAGATAATCACGACCCCAGCCAGCAGGCGTACAAGCACACTGGTATCTAGAATCGCTGGCCAGATTCTTACCCAGGCAATGAACGTGGTTGATAGCAAAGTGTGCTAATGACTTACGGCGAATCGCCCAGATCAGACCGGTGGGACGCAACTGACTGGAGCGTCGACACTGGACCCGAATAGTTAAATCGATATCAAATCCGCAATTTACTACCCATTGTTTAATGACACTGGCGATAGATTAACTGCTTTCTACCAGGCCCTCTTGTTAATATTACTAATAACAGTGTGTTAGGCACGCTAGTGAATTCGATTCTCGGCTATACAGTGAACGAGTTCAGATCGGTTATTGTTACGCTAAGCAGATCAATATCTCGTGCTTCCTCATATTTGTAGTAAAGTGGGGCCCGATGATAGTGTTGATATTACCCCTGTCGACAGTATACCTGACCATAGCACACGGGATCGGTATGTCTATTCCACTCAGTTAGCAATTGTGGCTCTATAGCGATAGTTGCGATCAGCACGGCGGAGATTACATGCAACTCATTGATCGCAGTGCTAGCCTCAGTAAGCCTATTAAGTCAGCAGGTTAATATTCGTGATTTTTCAGGTTACTATTGATGGGTGCCCCAGTTACTCTGTAAGGAGATACCGCTGTTCTTGCGCTTACTGACCGAATTCGAGCCGATGCACCAGATAGTCCTTAGAGTTTGGTCACTGCTATACCTCGACGATCATGCAGATTCCGTTATGGCGCAAGTCTTGCTGATGACCGCCCTGAGCATGGCTATCAGGCTATTGTTGGGTGATATCGTCACGCGAATATATGACTGTGGAAGCTACCACCGGATTCCGAGAAGCTGCCTGGGTAACCATCGCCGAATGGGGCCAAGCACAACACTGATCCCATCTAAAGCCACGTGAAAATTCGAGCTAACAAGCACAATTTTAACGTATCCAATAATGTCATTGGTTTTTATTTAAGTCTACAGTGCGTCCCGTATGACTGATACTGTGCATGCCGCATTCGCACCAGGACCGAAAAGGGCATCGTGCTGACCCCGCCCCGCCAACCCCGCATCGACCAGCGGGCGGCTACACTGCCGTACTTGTCTACGCGACCCTCTCCAGCAAACTAGGACAACCCGTCGCACACGGCGTAGACGCGCGCGAAATGCTCGCCAACAACACCGAGAGCTCATACCCACCCTACAAAACTTAGGCACTAGTCATCCCACGCCGATACTCAACGTCTACGGCAACTAGTACAAGATAGACCTAATGATAACCAAGAATGCAGCGCAACGGCTTTCTCCGCACCTACTGGTAGAACAGTAACCAAGCACGCTGCGAAAACGATCCCTTAGGCCCGCACCAGCGAAGGATCCTGACAAGCCTCGAAGAGGCTGGACTCACCGCTGCAGACGTGGCAACGAATGGGGCAACCGACCATCGCTTAACGCCGACTTTTCCAACTTACGCCCGCAGAAGAGCGGCTCGTGGTGCACAAACCGACTGCATTTCACCGGCTAGGCGCGCTCGTGGACAACACCTGCGCTAGGGCCGCGTCAACCAGGTGTTCACCGGGACCGCACCTGCTCCGGTAAGCAAAGCCTGACGGGTGGGAATGAAAGCTGAAGTGCGGCTGACAACGATGCTCGTGCCATCGAATGACGCACTTTACGAAGTGTGACCCCGCGCCAAGCACAACTACGATGCCGCCACTTCAGCGATCCAGGACTTGCTCAATAAGAACGCGAAGTTCGTAGCAGTCGCCGGGATCGGGTTGTTGTCCCTCGGCAAACACCGGACAGCTGCACGACAGCAGCACCAATGCGGTGCAAACAGCCCTCACCTACGCAAAGCAAAAGGGCAAATAGTACATATTCGAGAGCGACAACTACACGCCAGATAATACGCAGAACCTATTTCGTGGCGTAGGCAACAACACCACAATCCTACTAAGCAACAGTAGACCATCGGCCATCGTGCTACGAGGCGACATCGAGGATATGTGGGCCGGCGCCGGCTCGCATATAGGGATCATAGGCCACCGTACAGATACTGTGCTATTCGTACAAGCGAGCTCTGCCGAGCTGGCTTACGTTCAACTATCTAACAGGCTCACTCCACCAGTTTCAGTCAACTCCAGCGATGATCTGGTCGCAGCTTAATGAGCGATCCCTTTTAAGGCGTAGTTAACTGAGTTGCCGTGAAAGCGCAGCATCCCGATAAGTATTACCTGGACTGCACTTCTTCACCACCGGTCACGAGGACGACAATAAGAGCGCTACAACAATTAACTTGGAAGTCAAGTGACGTGCCCCTCTGGGTGCCTTTGTCTGTGTTTGTGTGGTTGTGGTGGGGGTATTTGTTTGGCGGTGTTATCGGTGGGGTTACATATCCCGGGAGCGGCCAGTTTGGCTAACATGTCCTTCAGTATGGTGCGGGCCTCAGGGGTCAGCTAGGTGTGTAGCGCCGACATGCCGTCGGCTTTTTGCTTAGGGCTAGTCTGCGTCGGCGGGCCCGATTCATGGTCGGTGTAGATGCCTGTCGGGGTTGAGGCAGTCGGCGAGACGATCGGCTAACCCGGCCAGGTGTTCGGACCGGTATTGGGTGTCTTGCTTGGCCGGATCAGCCTTGGCGCGTTCACGGATGGCCGCATCGATCCAGCCGGGTAGTTGGTGGCAGAACCGGTGGATCACCGCGAGATCTGGTCGGCACCGAGTCGTTCGGCACGCTGGGCTGCTGTGGTGGCCGCTAACTGTGGCGGTAATGGTTTGCTGGTGAATCACGTGCCGTTCACCAAGATCGGTGGCATCACGGATGCGTTGGGGAGACTTCGGTACGGCTGATCCGCGTCCACTCGGCAATCGCATGCAAGAACCTGCCGCCACGCTACCCCGTACCGTGGTATCCAACGTATCCAACGCAGCCGTGATCACCTTCCTATCCACGACACCACAATGAACTCAACTCACAACACCAAACTATCGGAA
The DNA here is from genome assembly GCF_003408705.1 of Mycobacterium uberis. Lineage (GTDB taxonomy): Bacteria > Actinomycetota > Actinomycetes > Mycobacteriales > Mycobacteriaceae > Mycobacterium > Mycobacterium uberis. The sequence continues at coordinate 71,080 of NZ_QAYL01000007.1, read as the reverse complement.
GACACCGACAAAAAACTGCCGTTTGAAACCAATGAAACCATTGGTAACACAAATTGTTCCGCTTTAAACGGACGAACATTGTTGACAGTCAACATGTCTACACCGGTGGTTGCACCTCAGAAGTCGAAACCAGAAAACATGATCCGGTTGGGGTCGTATTTCTGGCAAATGGCCGTCAGCTGCGCCAAGTTCGAGCCGAAGTAGCGCAACGCCGACGTTGGGGGATCGAGATAGTTGACGTATCCTCCTGCCGAAAACTGTTGCACCGCCTGATGTACAATCTTGAAAAAACTTCGTAGCCGAGGACATCTGACCACTATTGTGTTGAGAATACCGCTGCAGTACCGTGGCCTGCCGACGCCAAGGGAACGCCAAATCTTCCGGTGCCGCATCGGTGACTACGTCGCTACTCGGCACCATCACCGTGGCCGACTGCAGAACGTCACCGATGAAGCCAACGCACCGGCAATCAGCTTCAAGCCCGCCACCCAGCGCTAACCCCACGGCGCAGACGGTCAGATTGTACCCATGCGGATCGTCCGGGCAACGCCTGGTGAACCGCCTACCGAGTGATCACGGGTTCCGTGATAGCATTCCCCCTGTCACGATCAAAGTTCCGTCTCGCCGGGAAACCCGTGCAGGCCGAGCACCATAGTGAGTGCTGGAGGTGGTCGAGGCCACAGTCTGCGAACACTCACCACCGCACGGGGTGATCTTATTTGAACTTGTTCGCTGTCGCGAACGCTTTCTGGACATCCGCTTGCCAGGCTGCCCCGACGACGATCGCCAAATTTAGAATCGTTGTTTAGAACGAATTGAAAAATTGTTTGCCTATAGTAAACGCAGCGCCGCTGGCTGGCAACGGTATACTGCTGCCGATGGCGGATGCCAGAGGTCCCCAGCGCACAACCGGGTCCACCACTTTCCGCGCAATGCTGAAAACAACTCCAGTCCTCAACGCTCCGATAGCGCCGCGAAGAAACGTCTGCCGTGACATTCTATGATTCAGCACTCGGCCCCGATTCGTCATCATGGGCTGGAACTCTTAGCTATCGCACATATGAAAATCTGGTATCGCGACACGTGTCAGATCGCAGTGTGGCTTCGATTAGTCCGAAACATGCCGCACCGCTTGCGAAACGTACAATGCATAAACTTTATATCTCCGCGTGCCCCAAATGTGACTGCTATCAATCAATGTTCCTAACGTTGGCTTGAGTGCCCACAGGACACTACTCGAACAAGATGGAAAGCTGTCATGAACACACCTACAAGAACTCACCGCCGGCTTGGGCTATTGCGCTGTCAACCATTGACCATTCACCTGCTGGTGGCAACTACCGCCCTCTTCACCGCGGCGGCAACGTTCGAATCACCAGCTGAGGCGGACACGATCGACGACACCTTCATCGACGCGCTGAATAACGCCGGCGTAAACTTAGGCGAACCAGAAAGCACGATGGCAATGGGCCAGTCCGTTTGTCCGATGTTAGCCCAGCTAGGCGGCAATTTCGCCGCTACCGTCCAGCGCGTTCGAGGAAGCAGCGGCATGCCCCCACAGATGGCCGACACCTTCACGAGAATCGCGATTTCGATGTATTGCCCCACGATGATGGCCAAGATGGCCGACGGCAATATACCCGTTCTAATGCCAGTCCCGAGCATGCCGGGAAACTAGCCGGTGCCCAGAGGGTCGATGGTCGACGCGATGTAGACCATCGCCGTCCCGACCAACACCGTTTTCACGAAGTCAACACCCTTGCCACGCACCATCAACAGACCGGCACGCTCGTCGGATAACACCAGTCGCAGCACCGCCGCTACCCCAACACCGATACCGATCAGTAGTGCGCCACGGCGCCAGAAGTTCGCACCCGCCAGCACGAACGCAACAGCGAAGATCAACCCAACCAGCAGAATCGGCCATTGCGCTCGCAACCCTGCACGCACGTTTATTGCCACTCCTCGGCCAATTCGACAACGTTGGTCAGCAGAAACGCCCGGGTGAGCGGGCCGACGCCACCGGGATTCGGTGAGACGTGGCCGGCGATCTCCCAGACATCCGGACGCACGTCGCCGACGAGCCCAGTTTTGGTACGGCTGACACCGACGTCGACGACCGCGGCGCCAGGACGCACCATATCAGCGGTCAGCATATGCGGCACGCCGACGGCGGCCACAACGATGTCAGCCTGCTTAGTTAGCGCGGCCAGATCGCGAGTTCCAGTGTGACACAACGTTACAGTGGCGTTCTCGAAGCGACTGGTCAACAGCAACCCCAGTGGGCGACCCACCGTCACACCGCGCCCAATGATGACGGCATGCGCGCCGGCGATATCGACGTCGTAGCGCCGTAACAGGTGCACGATGCCGCGCGCGGTACACGGCAGCGGGCCAGGGGTGGACAACACTAGCCGACCGAGGTTCGTGGGGTGCAGGCCGTCGACGTCCTTGGCCGGGTCAACACGCTCTAACACCGCGTTCTCATCCAGGCGCTTAGGTAGCGGCAACTGCACAATATAGCCGGTGCAGTCGGGGTTGGTGTTCAGTTCGTCGATGGTGTCGTGTAGCGCGGCCGTTGTGATGTCGGCGGGAAGGTCGCGACGAATCGAGGTGATGCCCACCTTCGCGCAGTCGGCGTGCTTGCCACGAACGTAGGCTTGTGATCCGGGGTCGTCACCAACCAGGATGGTGCCCAGTCCGGGGGTATGGCCGGATTCGGTTAACACGGCCACGCGTTGCTTGAGGTCGACGAAGATCTCGTCTCGGGTGGTCTTGCCGTCCAGCGTGATTGCGCCCACGCCTGACAGTCTGGCATGCCGGCCATCTGGCAGCTGGGCTGACCCTTGGCCGCGCGTACCTAAAATGCTAGCAATTCTGGGTGTATTGCGTACAGACACGCACGCTCGACGAATGGAATTAGACTACCGAGATAACCCGAGATACCCACTGCGCCGGACGTGTTTATACCGGCACAGCTCGTTCCGCTCACGCTGCATAACCGTGTCATCAAGGTCGCGACATTCAAGGACGCGCACCCGGCATCGTTGGTGACCGATGACCTGATCGAGTACCACCGACGGCCGTCGGTACCGCCATAACCACCGTCACGTATTGCACGGTCTCCCCCGGTAGCCATACCAACGCCAATTAAATCTGGATGCGCCCGGAAAACGGTGCCGGGGTTGCGTCGGCTTACCGAAGTGATCCACTCGGAGGCGCGCGATGGTGAACGCACAAATCGGCCATGCGAGACCGGTGGCCGATGCTTACTCCAACCAGGCCACTGCCCTAGCGCCAGTGCGGTTCTTCAATCCGGTCGGGATGCAGTTCGCCAAAAACGCGACTAGCGAGGATATCGGCGACGTGTCGGCTACCCACACCGATGCCGCCCGCCTGGCCATCGATGCCGGCTTCGACGCCGTCAAAATCCATTTTGGGCCATCATTATTCAGCGAGTGCATTATGTCCCGCTGATCAACAGTCACGATGACGAATCCGGCGGATCGCTGGAAAACCGAGCTGAGATCATGCGTGGGTTGGCGCCGGCGGTGCGTCGAGCCGTCAAGCAGCAGATAGCGGTGACCACCAAGCTCGATACGACCGACAACGTGCGCAGAAGCATCACCACCGACGAGGTACTCACGACCGCCAAATTGCTACAGGACGATGGCGGGCTGGACACGATCAAACTCACCGCGGCAACTCGTTGGTTAACTCATATTATAGCCACTCCACGCCATACCCCAGTACAGGAATTTGCCCACAGTGAAGGAATTCTCCGCCGCTTTCCTGCCACTAGTGCGCTGGGACACACACATCACGAGCAAGAAATTTCTCCGCTAGTACCCGGTACCGCGACACATATTTGTTGCGCGACACCCGACCGTTCCACACCAAGCTGTCCATGCCGCTGATTTTGCTCGGCGGCATCACCAACCAGGAAACGATGGATCGAGCGATAGCGGAGGGCTTCGAGTTCGTAGCGATGGCTCAGAGGTTGCTTGCCAAACCCGATTTAGTTTTAGTCAACCAGATCACCGCGAACAGCAATCAACACCAAGCACGTTCGGCGTACATGCAACTGCAACCAGCGCCATGCTCACCAATATCTACCAGTGCATCCGCTGCGTCGTCACCGAGGCACCCGGACACCCTCTGCATCCGGCTAGCAGGCTGCAGCCACCCGCATTTCCGGCCGGCTGGCTCGGCGACACCGCCAGTCAACTTCCACCAGACTCTGCAGCTGGCCAACACGGGCTCCGCTACGGCCACCCAGCCCAAGCATCACCAAGCCACCTGATATGTCAAATTCAAATCTGGCGACAAGTAGACTCCCATGCTATATCATGTTGTCGTCCAAGTGCGAGACGCTACAGAAGCCGGTCAACGCGGCAACCAGCGGCCTTGTCGCCGAAAACTGGATCGTCATTAGCAACTTTCCAGCTTCACGCTATCATGCGTTTTTGACCCGGACACCGCTCAGCACCGAGATCCGCGATACGCACAACGTCAACGGGACCTTCGTAAATGGGCTTCGGGTCGGTTATGCTGTGTTGAGCAAATAGCGATGTAGTCACCAGCGGAAACGTCGACCTGGCGTTTACCTACGACGCTGGTTCACCACACTGAAGCCGCAACGCGTGACGGCCGGCTTGGGAGTAAAACGCGGTATGCCTCACGGTCGACCGATGAACTCGGCGCCCGACGAAACTACGCAGATCTTGACACTGCTCGATCGCACGGCAGTGTTCATGGGCACTGCGCTCACCATCCGCAACTTCATCAGCGAGCGCGCTATATTTGCAGCGGGAGCAAGCGGTCGGCCTGTCGACAATCGACGATTGCAACTGCCATCTTACCTCTGGGCAAAGGCGCTCCATTTGACATGACTATGCCCGTTAGGCTAGCGGTGACAGACCCGACTTACACGCTAAAAAAATCATACATCCAATCGCAGCCCGTGCGCCAACGCTTGCGGGACGTTAATGTGTGTGCTCGCTAGTGAAGCGGTTCGTCAAAACGACTACTTGAAAGTCACGCCCCGCAGGTCGTTGTCGCCAAGTGTCGCGTACATAAAGTTTACCCTAATCGAATGTCAGCGACCGCAGCCGGCGCTACTCAAGCACTGAACCCAGCATGCTACAATGCTGAAATACGCTGTGCCACAGAAATGGCCACTTAAAAGTATAATTACGAAAGGCCAATGCGCAATTTTCTGACCCGGCCAGAATAGCCGCTACTGAAATTGCATTAGGCGAACACCACACCGTTCAGTGTGCAACCAACTCAGATCATCATCGGTGAAACGGCGTCCGGTTAAATTCACAATCGGCCCCGTGCTGCACTGCGATCAGACGCCCACCGGAAACGTTGCCGCCAGGCTCTGCATCGCGTACTCGCTCACCGCGATCAGCGCATCAGTCGCCGATTGGCGGTCCTCGGCATCGACATTTTTCTCCCACCAGGAAATGGCTAACTCACACTGAAGGCGCAGTTGCCGGCTAGCACAGCCAGCGGCAGGCAAACTTCCGCCGTCATACCCGGACTCTTCTCGTCATCCGTGGGACCACGCCGCCCGGCACGACAAAGCCCACGTGACAGGATTTGTCGCAGGTAACCTACCCACCGGCCTGTAGTCACATGTTGGCGATGCGCCAATCAGCGTCGTTCATCCCCAAGCTGGAGTCGGCTACCTGCACCAGAACCGCCCTGTCTTCGCCGTAGGCCACAGACACCCAGACCAATGTCGTTGGCAGCAAATGGCCGCAGCACGCTATCGATCAACTCGGCAAGTAGGTACATAATGCTGCCAGCTGCCGCGCCGTTCACCCTGTAGTCGGGAACTCCCGCGGTTTCGACGCTGCGATAATCCTGAACCTCGGAGACGGTAACGTTGATCACTATCGAAAGCGGCACAGACTCGCGCGAATCACGCGCAAGCTATGCACCCGCCAGGACCAACAGGTTGGTGCTGTCACGGCACAGCCGAGCGGCCAAGCAATCCAACTGAAAAAGGCTATTCAACTGGCCGGCAGTGTACTCATTGCATTCCAAGTTGATCAATAAGCGACCGCTGCTGGTCGACCAGTGAACGGCCTGTACCGTGGCATGATTTCCGAACATGTCGTTGACTAACAAGCACAACCGCGCCTCATCGCTTGCAAACAGCAGATCCTGGGTGTGCAGTGCGTCGACTGCGTATGCGACCTGGCCGATTTCCTCAGTGGTGTGCACCGTCAGCTACTCTGGGATCAGCTCGGCAGCGGATCGGGCCTGAGCGATCTGGCTCTCAAGGCCGGTGCGGGCAACTTTCAGCGCCCCGTCGCACAGCACGCGCAACAATCGAATCAGCGAGCAGGTCGCCAGCAACACTATACCCAGCGCGATCACGATGGCGGCCGGCACTATGACGGTGTCACGGATCGCGGCGTCGCACTGTGCGACAGCCTGACCCTCCACCGATTTCGTCACCGAGGTAGTGACGTCCTTGATGATTCGCTCAACGATCCCGCTGATGATATCCTTCACGCGCAACGGTTCTGGATTGTCAAAGAGCACACCGACGCGATCGGACAGGATCGTCATCCGGATCTCCAAATTGTAGTTGCAGCATCTTGAAGTCGAGCGAGCCGACACCGCCTACCTCGCTTATCCCGAACATTGTCAACAGTTCGACCCCAGCCAAGGTGATATCATCTAGGTACGCAATTCCGGCTGGGGGATCTTAGCACCGCAGGTGATCCGGGTCTGCTGTGCTGTCATCTGCCCCCGGGGCCCGACTGCTCAGCTTATAAGCCCTGCGCCTCCGCCCTTATCCGCTCACTGTCGATGCGCATTGACACGTTGATCACGCCCGCAGGCGTCAACAGGATCGGTGCGCACGTTGTCACCCAATCCCGCAAACTGATGCTGTTGGCCAGCACCTTGTCCACTAGCGCCTGACGACCGTTCAATTAGAGTGCTCATCTCTGATCGCACGTCAGGAATCACGTCGGTGTGGGCCAGCCGCGTTTGCAACTCATACTTGCGGGCCTCGTAGTTCTTTTTCGCTCCCTCCACATCATGTCCGGTGCAACTCGCCAATAGTGCGACAGTCAAGTGCCGACGATAGCCAGGATCAGGTCAGCGCGGGCAGCAAACCAAGTGTAGACAGCTCGAATTAACCGCCGCACTCCGAAGGAGGTCGCCAACAGCAGCGGCACCAGCACAATCGCCACGGCTTTCCAGCCGAACCAGCCAGTTGCCCAGCACCCCGACCGGTGGACGTTTCGAGATGATCGGGTCCGCTGGCCACGAACGCAATGGTCGGACGGGAAAACATAGTCATTTGGCTGCAACCGAGCGACCGTCCGCAGCGCGGACTCCTAGCACTCGGAGAAACGTGCAACTCATGAGACTTCCTACTGAATTCCGCCCACACGAGGCGGATGAGTACAAAAGAGCAAAGCCTCTGGCAATTCAACAAGTATGACAGCCCCGGCCAAAGTCACCAAGTTGTTATTGAGCAGATAGTATTCTAGCTACTTGGTCGTAGTATGGGAAACAAACAACTACGTATCATCGCGGTAGCAGTTTGTCATGATCAGTAGATGTTCCGGCTGTTGTTTTATACTCCACGGATTCCTCCCAACACGGGCAACGCCATTCGGACTGCGGCGGCTACCGGCTGCGAACTGCATCTGGTCAAGCCGATGGGCTTCGACTTGTCCGAGCCCAAGCTCCGACGGGCCGGATTGGACTATCACGACCTGGCCGCAGTCACCGTCCACGCCTCGCTGTCCGAGACATGGGACGCGCTGTTGCCGGCGCGGGTCTTCGCGTTCAGCACCCATGCCAGCACCGTGTTTACCGAAATCGACTATCGAGCCGGCGACGTGTTGATGTTTGGGCCCGAACCGACCGGGCTAGACTTGGCAACTCTGTCCGACGACCACATCACCCAACAAGTGCGCCTTCCCATGCTGCCGAGGCGGCGTTCACTGAATCTGTCCAACGCCGCCGCGGTAGCGGTATACGAGGCCTGGCGCCAACACGGGTTTGCCGGGGCGATCTAAAGCCTGTCCTCACCTCCCCGAGTGGCAGGTACAAGCAGCAGACGCGCAGCGAATGGGTTACGGGGCCACCAGTACCGATTCAGCGGCGCCAACGGCAACCCGGGCTAACTACCAAGTATCCCAGTGAGTGACGTCTTCGGCGGGCAATCTACTGGCCGGCCGGAAGTCGGTTCCTTTGGTGTAGGCGATGGGAAACAGCCCGCCCTGGCTGTACTTATCGACGGGAATACCGAGTACTTCGGCCGCCTGCTGCTCACCGTCGCCAAGCAGGTGCAAGGTAGTCCAGCATGTGCCTAGTCCCCGGGAGCGGAGTGCTAGGCAGAAACTCCAGACCGCTGGGAACAGCGATGCCCAGTGCGCCACGGCGCCCAACGGCGACTTTTCCGCGCGGCCTAATAGGCATGGAATCAACAGTACCGGCGCCTCGTGCATGTGCTCGGCAAGATAGGTCGCAGAATCACGCACCAGCCCCATCCGCACACCGCGCATGTCGCCCTCAGGGTACTCGGGGGCAGGCTGGCTGAAGTATACTTGGGCGTTGGCTAGGTAGATGTCACCGATCGCCTTGCGTTTCTCGCTGTCCTCGACGAACATCCATTGCCAACCCTGCGAATTGGAACCAGTAGGCGCCTGTAGTGCCAATTGTAGGCATTCCATCAACACGTCACGAGGCACCGTTTTGTCGAAGTCGAGCCGTTTGCGCACCGAGCGGGTAGTGGTAAGAACTTCGTCGACAGACAGGTTGAGAGTCATTGGAGAAGACTATCGTTACACCATGGCTATCGAACTGACACAAGAAATCTCCATCCGACTCACGTTGGACTACTACGGGTGGCTAACCACCGCCGCCAAATCTGGACACCCCGTGCCGCAGCTGGTGTGATTCTACTTCGACGGAGTCAATCTGGCGGTGTACTCCATGCCACGGGCAGACAAAGTCACCTATCATAAGGCGCATCCCCAGGTAAACCTGAACTTGGATTTCAACGGCGATAGCGGTGGCATCATCGTGGTCGGCGGTACCGCCGCAGTGGTAGCCACCGATATCGACTCCTGTACGGATGAGCCCTATTGAACAAAGTACCGTGAGGACGCGGCGGAATTCGGCTTACCTAGGTAATGGCTGAGTACAGCGCCCGCTGACGATCACCCTAGCCAAGGTGTGGACCACGCCAACGGGTTAACCTCGCGGTGCGAGCAGTGGACCGAGCGATGAGAGCGCGTGTCTGCACAATGACACGCCGTGTTGGATGGCATTTCATGGACGCTCGCGAATAGACTCCGTCCATTCGCCGCCACACTGCCGGGTACGACCGTCAACACAAACTGACTAGCACTTCGAGCCGACCGTGAGGCTGATGATGGGACCCAATCCGCTCGGCCACCGCAGTGATCGACCCGCTAACGTCTTGCGTCTGGCCGCGAATCAACAGCGCTGACGCCGTGTGCACCAACTTGCCCTATCACACCCTCCTGGCTTACAGAACATGTTGACCATCCCGGTCCCATCCTCGAGATTTAAAACATCACCTTTTGGACCGTTGCGTATCATTGCCAATGAGTCAATGCACCGGCAATCAACACGCGGTCGCCGTCGAACATCCGCTCCATTTCCTCCTGGTTCGGCGAACCACCACTCCATTTTAACACTAACATAGCTTATCAAATAAGTATTAGATCCAGTAACGTATTCGACCGTGCCGAGAGCGGTTGTTAAACCCGTTTTCAACACCTATGCACATTTTTAACGCTCCGGGTCCTACTGCAACCAGAATGCTCGGCGAATGCCAAGCCAATAAAGAAATTAACGGTGGGTACTGGACAATGGCACAATTGCAAACACTGGATGCGGATTTCCTCAAAGTTCGCGATCCGGATCGGCAGGCAAACTTAGCAATTTGGAGCGGCCGTCATCGTCGACGGCATCACCTCTGACTCCGATGCGTTTAGAACCCTACTAGCAGAATGGATTCAGTGCGATTAGCTACGGCTGATGGGCCAGTTAGTGGAGCGTGTGCTGCCGATCACGCCGACCGCATTAAAGTATTTAAGCATTGCGGTTACGCTTCCGAGCTACGGCAACGAGCTAGTATTCGGCATCACTACCGACTACGACGCCGCGTCCGACATCACGCGACTTACTGCCGGTCTTGAGCTGGAGGTCGCGCAGCTGACAGCGTTCAGCCACGATTCCGTACTGCTGTTCACCAAAAAAGACCTCCGCGTACCATCATCCGGCGTGCTTCCCAGCAAAGCGTCTTGCAGGCGGGCTGTCACACCGTCCACTGGAGCACGTCGCTAGCCGGACGTTAACCCCCCTGACTACCGTGAGATGGTGGGTCAATGCCAGTCATCATCGACCCGCGGCGCCACGATGCGACACTATTCGACCTCGACGCCGTGGTGACCGACGCTGGGCTCGACTCCGCGGTAGCACTAGTCCGGCAGCTGCAGGATATCGGTATAGGCACCGCCGTTTTTTCGACCAACCGCAATAGCCAGGGTGTGCTGACTGCAGCGGGCTTCAGCGATCTGTTCTCCGTGCACGTTAACGGCCTAGTCAACGAAGACAGCGTCACCCTAGTCGCCGCGGCTAACCGCTTACTGACGCGACCGGGCCGGTGTGTCGTCGTCGCAGTCGACGAGGCCGGCGTCACGTCCGCACGCGATGGCGGTTTCGCGCTGGTGCTCGGCCTAGTAATCGGGGAAGACCAGACAGGCCACCACGACACACTGCGTAGCTATGGCGCCGACACGGTAGTCACCGACCTCCGTGAAGTCATCGTGCGAACCGGGGACCGTCGAATGTCGAAGCTTCCCGACGCGCTGCAGGCTTTTGGCTTGACCGACGGCCTCAATGCCCGGCAGCCGGCAGTGTTCTTCGACTTCGACGGCACACTGTCAGACATCATCGATGATCCCGACTCGGCCAGACCCGTCCCCGGCGCGACCGATGCGCTGCAGAAGTTGGCAGCACGTTGTCCGGTCGCTGTGCTGTCCGGCCGTGACCTCGCCGATGTGATCGAACGGGTCGGCGTGCCTGGCATCTGGTATGCTGGCAGTCATGGCTTCGAGTTAACCGAGCCCGACGGTACTCACCACCAAAATGACGCGGCGACCGCAACGATACCTGTGCTGCAACAGGCGGCCACCCAGCTATGTGAACAGCTCGCGCCAACCCCGGGAGTCACATTGGAGCGCAAGCGGTTTGGTGTCGCAGTGCACTACCGTAACACCCCCCGTGACCGCGTCGACGAAGTCGTCGCGGCGGTGCGCACAGCGGGCCAACGCAACGCGCTTCGGGTGACGACAGGCCGCCAGGTCATCGAGCTGCAGCCCAACATCGACTGGGACAAGGGAAAAACACTTGGCTGGGTGATCGATCACCTGCACCAGGCCGGCGCTCAAGCCAGCTCCGCTTCGCTCATGCCGATCTATTTTGGCGATGACATCACCGACGAGGACGCGTTCGACGCGGTACGCCACGATGGTGTTCCGATCGTGGTGCGACACGCGGAAGACGGCGACCGCGCAACCGCCGCACTGTTCGCGTTGGACAGTCCGATGCGTGTCAGCGAATTCGCCGAACAGTTGGCACGCTCAGTGACAGCAGAGCAAATGGGCTAACGCCCGGCTAGGCTGGCAGGTACTCCACTGCCCCATCGTCCAGCACCACCCGCAGCTCAGCAGCCGTCGGAGCCAACGACCTACACCACCCAACCCGGTTCGCCAGATCCGGGTGGATAGCTTCTCGCCGGAAACAGCAGTCAGGTAAACCGAGCCACAATCGAGGTAATGTTGGCCGCCACGCCTTTGTCCGGCTCAACGACTAACACTCGTCCTGCCACATCGTAGCTACACAATCCGTGCAGAATCGGCTTGGAAAACCCGGCTAGCTACCGAGCGAACCACGAACCACCATGCAGCGGATTGCGGTCACCGGAAAGCCGGTAGAGCCTCACGGGTGGGCAGCACGATTCGGACGTCGGGTTCGCGGTCCGGAACTTCCAGTGCCGCCAGCCGCTGGCCTGGGACTCCTCCGAACCCGGTCCAACCCCGGATCACCAGCGTAGTCAACGTCTCGGCGATCAGCGTCGCCAATTCCAGGTTCGCGCCACAACTAGCCAACACAACGATCGCGTTTTTACCCTCACGCTTGTCCTGCAGGTCAACGACCTCAGTGACCACCGACAGCTTTCCCGCAGCCAGCAGTGGCGTATACAGCCGGACGACCTACGATCCATGCAAGAGCAAGGGCCAGTTGCACTTTCCGATCTTTGCCGCTGCCCCGAACGCCAAACAGCAAATCACCGCGTAGGTAGGCAATGCTTGTCCAGTGATGTCGTGGCTGTTGTCTACGTTGAACGACAGAACTTAGCTCTCAGCTCCGACACCGAGAGTATGCAGCATGATGCCCCGATCAATCCATTCCGTTAACATTGGCTTGGTCATTGCGCCGATGGTAGTGAGGTCTCTTGCCATACGCCTCTTCCTTCAAGCGAAAACATTTAAGCCTTTTCTGCACCCAACCATCGCAAAACCCTTTACATTGACGCGGTCAGTGGAGCAGACTGCCGTCATTTGCCAACCGCACCATGACTTAGAAGGCATCTAGCATTCTAGCTGTGCAGGACGCAACGGTAAACATCTGAACCTGCGGCGACACAACACAGACATGCAGAATCATCTTGACCGTCGTCCGAAACGCCTAATCTCCAGCTAACGTGGACGGAGTCAATTACCCCAAATCCCAGTTTCACCTCGGAGAAGTAAAAGGCAAGCCCAACAAACCGCGGCGCTGTTGGGCAGCGAGTCCAGTAAGCCGGTCAAAGTCCTTAAAGGCCTACAGGCGATCGACTCTTGCTGGCACAACGACAAATCTGAGGAAATAGTCGCGTCAACATGTCTGCGGACACCAGTAGACTAGATCAACAGTAATATCCAGAATAGCATACCGGGATCGATCAGCAGCAAGGATTTCATTCTGCGTTCAGCACCACCATCTGGAAAATCTACCAACAGCGGCCACTACAAGCCTCGTGTTCTCAGAGGGCACGGAGATCACGACCGGGACACCAATGAACGCGAAGAACCGGTAAGGACAGCCTGTTGACCAACCATCCCTTACTAAACATCAACCGGGTGGTGATTACCGACAACTCAATTAGTGTTTGGACACTAGCTGATCTGAAGTAACACCCGAAACTTCACCTGAGCACAGCTAGCCGCTATCGATAATCCGGTGAACCTCGTTATGGACCTATGTGTTGTACGGTTTTGTTCTGTTTATTTGGTGTTGTTGTTGGTGAGTTGACGGACGTTGGTGTAAGTGAGAATTTCTTCGGTGGTGACGGTTTAGGCGAAAGGGGTGGGTTTCAGCGTTCTAATGCTCGATGTGGTCATAGACCCACTTAGTGAAGATGTTGATCGAGGTGATGGTACCTCTACGGATCATTTGACAGGTGTCGGAGAACCTTAGTGTCGCCGGGTCAGCTGGAAAGCTGTGGCAGAGCCAGTATACGTGGTTACCAGATCACACCGTTTTTGCTACTTGACTGGGTAGGGGTGTTTTGATGTTGGTCGGCGTGTCTTATGGGGTGAGGGGCCCTTGGCTTTTGGAGGTCTAGGTGTTGCTAAGTGTTCAGCTGATGAAGGGAGCTAAGGGTTGTGACCGGGGTGATGACATTGTTGTTTAGGCTGCCAGGAGTTATGGGTGGAGCGTGTCTAACACCGTGACAATGAGCCGTCAGCGCCAGGGTGTCCAGGATATGGAATGGTCTTCACGTCCGGCCAAGGAATATGTGAGCAGTTCACCGATAGATCTTTCTATTCTCTACGGTACAGAGCTAATCCTGGCGTGGTAGCGCAAGACCTGATCGCGGTGCACGCGAGGTTACTGGTAGCGTTGTGCTGCAACGGGCGCCGTGTGGATTGAACCGGTTTTGTGGACCTGGCCGGCAATCAGGACCTGTTGGGACAGGTTGTAGGGCCGCACCGCGAAACCCGGACATCGACTAGTTTGCCCAACGTGGTTCCTAGTTTTGCAATGGCATCAAATCCTTAGCCATCGATCCGGCCGCGGGCTACACGTCGGCGATCCACGCCGTGCTGCCGGGTGCCACGCTTGTTGTCGGCCATCAGGACACGCTCGCTAACGATGCACTGACCAAAGTACTCCGCCAGGTCACCTGGGAGCTGCGGGATCGCCGCGGCGACAAGCTTGATCCCGAGTGGGTCAATCAGTGACGCTTACTCAACTCTACGAGAACGACTATCCAACAAGCGCTTTATCAAGATATGGAACTAGATCCACGTCTAGAGGATCCCAGCGTCCGAGATCCTCTAGACGTGGATCGCCAAAAAATAACCGTACACCTTATCGTCTATCGTGCGGCTTGGCGAGGAACCGCATCTGACAAGACATCGCCTGCACCGCTTCCTGACGTGGCGCCTTGACTCCAACACCCCAGAACTGATCATCCGGGCTGGCACCGTCAACACTTGGTGATCCAAGATCAACCCGTTTCACCACCACTGGCATTACCAACTCACAAACCGCGGGCTACAACAACCTGACCAAGCAGGTCAAAAACGTCGGCTGCGGGTTCAACAACATGCACGGATACAGATCCCCCTACACCCGCAAACAATAGGCCACAACCCAGACCTCAAGCTAAGAACCCAACTAAAACCAAAGAGCTCCTTTGTCAGGGCCTAGATCAGTTGTTGACGCAATGGAAACCTGGTCGCGTGGTTTGGAGCTGTTCAACACTGCACACGCCAAGTGCTATTCGGTCCAGCTTTACGATGTTAACTACCGTGGTTTGGTCGCGGATCCTCTTGCCACGGTGGCCGAGATTTACCTACACTTAGGACTGACACTGACCGAGCAGGCTTGGCAAATATCGATGCTGAGAGCAGGGTCGGCGCACGGGCTCCGAAGTATGTGTACGTGCTAGGCTGACTACGGCCTTACTGCCTTAAGCGTCAAGGAGCGGTTCGCTAGGATTTAATATCAGTTAGCAGTTGTCGGGCCGCCTGT
Organism: Mycobacterium uberis; assembly: GCF_003408705.1. Taxonomy (GTDB): domain Bacteria; phylum Actinomycetota; class Actinomycetes; order Mycobacteriales; family Mycobacteriaceae; genus Mycobacterium; species Mycobacterium uberis. The sequence continues at coordinate 55,981 of NZ_QAYL01000007.1, read as the reverse complement.
CTAGATAACCTTCCGCGATGGCGTGCTCAATACTGTCAGCTAGGCGTAGACAGGACTTAGTGCGTGCGGTATCGCCACCAGATTCACGCACTTCGGCGAAGTACGTGCAACACTGTGACGCTTCGGTGTTCCACTGTATAGCGGTATGGCCGGGCCCCAACCTGTTAACGGTGACTTTAGCATGACAAAATCGGCACTCCACTGGCTGCAGACCCGACGTGAGGTAGTGTTCACGGTCGGCGAAAGAAGCTTGCCGAACCGCAACGCCGTGCTGTCGATCTTTATCGAAATCCCTTGGCTTCGGACGGAATCCAGTTCCGCTGTTAAGTGTGGTTGCTTTCTTATCGTGATCACTGTGCAGCAACAGCATCGACCACGCGAGTCGATCGACGTCGGGGATAACCGGTTTATCGTATGACATGCCTATCAGTGTCGCTCAGCGGGTATATCGCCGGAAATTTCCTCGGCTGCAAACGATTTAAGTTCCCTTGCCTTAAGCCTTGCTGCAACCTCGGCATTCCAGAACTTGTTGGCGCGTGTGGTGTCGACTTCGATCTCGAAGCGCTCCACCATTTCCGGCTTTACGTCAGCTACATCGACGTAAAATTGCTCGTACCAGCGACGCAGCTGATAGACGGCACCGTCCTCATCGACTAGCAAGGGGTTATCAATCCGGGTCTTGTGCTTCCAGATCTCGACATCCTGCAGGAAACCTTTGCCGACGCCTTCGGTAAAAACCCTGGACAGCTTGTCGGCCATCTTCTCGTCCATCCCCTTGGGTTTTTCGACGATGACGCCCCACTGCAACATGAACGAGTTCTGGGTCACCGGGTAGTGGCAGTTAATCAATATCGACTCGGACTTGAAGCCGCCGTAGTTATTGTGTAGCCAGTTGATCATGAACGACGGCCCGAAATAGGAAGCCTCCGAATCCAGGTGCGAATCGCCATAGGCGGTGCCCAGATTGTCGACATCGGGCCGACCCACATTGTGTAGGTACTGCGAGGCGATATGGCCCTCGAAGACGTTCTTGAAATACGTAGGCAAACCGAAATGGATGTAAAAGAAGTGCGCCATGTCGGTGATGTTGTCGATAATGTCGCGACAGGTGGACTCTTCAATAAGGATACGATTCCACCGCCAGTCGGTCCACTCGTTGCTTGCGGCTTCGGGGATCTCCGGGATCCTGACGGCGGGATCTGGCGGATTACCTTCATGGTCATGCCAGACGAACAACAGGCCGCTGCGCACGTCGGTCGTCCACGGCCGGGTGCGTGCCATTCTGGGAGTGCGCTTGGCATAGGGTACCAACTTGCATTGGCCATCGCCGCCCCATCGCCAGTCGTGAAACGGACAGGCGACCTCGTTGCCTTTGATGGTACCTTGGGCCAGGTCGCCGCCCATGTGTCGGCAGTAGCTGTCTAGGACCTTTAAGTCTCCGTGTGAGTCGGCGAAAATTACCAGTTTGGTGCCGAAGGCTTCAACCCCATGCGGCTTCCCATCCAGGTAGTCCTTGACGACGCCTAGACAATGCCAGCCTCGGGCATACCTGGTTGGCAGGGTACCTGAATCGATCTCCCGGATGCCGGCCCCAGCACTGTCGGTACTCACCTGACACCTCCAACTCGTATCTAACTAGAACACGTTACAGTTTTGTGGTTACCTGGCGCAACGACACCGGGTCTAGCCCAACCGGGTATGTAGACTGGGCGTACAGGTAGGTAATGCCGCTGTTTTCTTTCGAGGGTCGATACCTGTGAATCGATCCAACCGCGTTTGTGGTTCCGGGCGCTACCCTGATCGGCGACGTAATCGTCGAAGGGACCATCGGTGCGGTTGAACGTTGTGCTGTGCGACGACTATGGTCCGATCGCGGTGTGGGAAGACGCCAAGGTGCAGGTAGGATCGATGCGGGCAGTATGATTGCGGTTCCTTTTCTTTAGTGGCTGGCACCCAGATTGCGGTCGGATTACCAGCCCAAATAGAAGGGTCCAATTGCTGGAGCAAGCGCGAAGACGTGGGTCAAGTTCAAGCTACAGGCCTATCGCGACATCGCCCAGCGGCACCCTGATCGGGCTGGAGCCGACCTAGCCGCTTCGGTGCGAATCCCGTTTTCTAATTAAATTCATCGTACATGGGTGATTGCTGGATTAATTCGTGAGGGCTTTCGTCTGGCAGTCCGCCGTCAGTCAAGGTCGCTCCCTCACAGCGACGGCGATTGGGACATCAGGACATTACCGCGCAAGATTTGGGCGCAGCGAGTTGGGCCGGGCCAACCGTGGTATGCAATGTCCGTCACATGTGATGGGTCGGAGCAGTCGCTTGCCGACGGTCCTCATGGCTACCTCAGCCGGGTTTCTCCTCGAAGCCGACAAGCAGGCCGTGAGCACACTCAGCGCAGCTGACCCTGGCACCTCTGAGGGAAATCCTGCCGGTGTCACCGGCTCCTCCTGCGCTTTTGGTGTTGGATAACCCCGAGGTGCCGGATCCGTCATTGCCTCCATGCGCCGGTAAAGAGCCCATTGTCCCCGCCATTTGCACCCGTCCTTAGCCTATCTATTAGGACCGTCGCCGATTCGCGTTCACCTCAATAACGTCTCGGTAGGGGCATTCACTGTGTTCAACAGGTCCTGGAGGTCATGATGCGTTGGCAGCCTCGGCGTTTGTGAAGGAAGCCGCTTCTGTTGTCGATGCCGCTACGATTGCCAGGTGCACCATTGCCGGTGGCATGGGTTATTTCTTAGGTGCTTGTGACGCGAGTACTGCAGATTGTCTTATTTGACAAGAAGTTCCAGCACTCCACCAGAGTGAACAGCAAAGGCAAGAAAGCGAGTCTGTCACATCTTGGGTCAAAGGCCGATGACCCTATGAGGTACTCGATAATAGACATTGCTTCCTGCGGGGTGCTTACTTTGGTCATGCGTCTGTTTTCTAGGGTGTCTTCTCCGGTTTATTGACGCTGACCACCTACATGGATGTAGTACTGCGGTCCGCTATCGTAGTTGTGTTCCAAAACCCTTCTTTCATCGGAAACTTGGCTATACTCATCTTTGTTCATCACTTGGATCGCCGACTTGGCACAACGGACCAAATCAGAGGTGCCGATTGGGTTCGACGACAGCACACCAACGGACGGGTTTACCGGAATTCTTCGGTTGATCTCAGTTTCTTCGGCTTTGGTGAATTGCCAGTCTTAGCCCTCGTGGGAAAAGCGAGTTTTCTAACTGTATTGATTCGAACCGCGAGAAGGGGGTAAGTAGATTTCGGTGGTGTCGATCTATTCGATAGGACTGGTGATGTCGGCGGTCTTTCACAGTGCAGTGGCCGTGTAATGCTGCAGCTTGCAGGCTGACTTGGTAACGCTCGGCGGACGCCAACGGTTCTTTTTATAACACGGTGTCCTGGATCCAGGATACCGGATGCCTTTGCGTCAATCGGGTACAGGTGATCGTCTCATTGCCGATCACCACATTGCATACGCCATCAGATGATAGGCGGGTCTCGTCGTGGGGGATCGAGTCTTAAAGCATGAGTGGCGTCGTCATCTTCTTGAGGATGATGTTGGGTTGCTGCAGGTGCGTTAGCTGGTTGCGGCTGCCGTTGAATCAGTCTTTGACTGCCCCCATCGCGCCGATGTTTGTCGGTGCACCTGAGTTTTGTATATTAAGACCGCGCATGCGGTGCAAAATACTTTCCTGGACCCGAGCTAGAGGTATTGATAAAAGGAATAGATAACAACCATCTGGAATTTGATTCTGACTTCTTTTCCTAGTCTCTAACCAGTATACGCCGAAACTGCCCAGACTGCATGAGACTCGTGACCACCACTCCGGTTGAGCCGCCGACCGAACCAGTAGCATACACTCGAATTAGTTGCTTGCTAGTGGCACCCATAACGTCGATCGTAAACAACTTTGGTATCATGATGCTGTCGAAGAAGTCGGTCACCTTGCTGACCATGACAGTGTCGATGTTGTTGTTAAGGTGCAACCGGAGTCGGCTAGTGTCCAGTCGATCGCTTCACGGAACAGGGCGTTCATTTAAATGTCTTACTGCTTAGCAACGTACCTAGTCTGTCCGGTACCAAGTACCGCTGACAGGTGCGCTCCTCTTCCGTCTATTAGTTCTTCTCCACCATGAATATGACTGTAGCGCAGTTTATTTGGTAGATCCCTCTCCAGAGCACGGTTGGCCGATTAATTCCAGGTATGTTGTGTTGCGGAGCTGATTCGCTTAAGGCCGGAAGCTAACATTGGATTTTCCGTCAGTGCTCCGCCGGACGGATTGACTTTCGTCTTTCCTGGTATTTGGGTCGCTTCATCCAGGAGCAAGCTGTTGATGGGTAAACGGTGCGTGAATCTCAGCGACGTCGAGGCTACGGGTGTTACCTTGGGTGGTTGTTTTGGTTGCCGCTGTGGTCGAAGGTGATTCGGTGCTCGCGTGTACGCTTGGTGTCGTGGGCTCAATGCGATGTTTGATTACGGCAATCCAGACAGGGTTTTCTCGAAACTTATGTGCGTGGTTGTTGGCGACGAGAACAATCACAGTTTTGCCGTCGGTTTTCAGTCCAATAGCTTTGTTGTGCAAAGTATCCGAGAAAAAATAAAAAATGTCGCTTAAGTAAATCCTTGATTCTGATTGCTGCATCTACTGAGTCCAGTCTGTTGGGTTTTGGCGAAGGAGTCAAAAGCAATTTGGGAGATTTTTAGTTTGTTCTGTTTTCCGGCGTCGAGCCTAAGGTAAGCTTGTAGTTCGGCCATCGACACCGATTCTGGCTATAATAGGGTTACCGTGTAAAAGTCGTTCTGTCGCGACAAGACGCAATACAGGACTCCGACTGAGGATTTTCCGAAGTCGTATGCCAGCGTGGTGTTGACCTACCAGCTCAGAAATTTGATGTAGACATTCGTAGAATGCCCAGGTTGCATCTATCTCGATATTGTGACTCGTTGATCGGCGACACAACACCGATCAACGAGTCACAATATCGAGATAGATGAAAATTACTTTACAGCAAGGTAATCCAACGATCCAGAGCATTAGAAGCCGATATCGTCCTTGGTGATGTCCAGCTCGTCGTCAAGCTGGGTAGAGCATGGTATCAGCATTTCGACGCCGTTGGTACGGTGCATATGCGAGGCATTTAAATGAAGCCTACCACCGCCACGTTGTGAGCGCTCATTGCAGGTTAAGCCCTTTACAGGTGGTGCTTGTAACTGTCGTAGTCTGCGTCGGGTTCCCCGATAGGCCGGAAGTACTTGATGTTGTCCGATGCTACAATCACATTCTGTATAGGGCATCCACACCACCTTAACGTGCATCCTCATCTGCACTTCGTGTGTTTCGATTTCAGAAATCAAGTGTTAGGAAAAGGATGTTTGCGCCGTCAAGCAGTACATAGGCGGCTACGTAGGGCGGTTTTGTACGCTGGTCCATAAACGGGATGTTGATGATCACAAACGTTGTCACCATGCCTTTGTCCGGTAGCTCGACGGGCTCGGTGGTTAGCAGGACAATGTCCGGATCGGCACCGTGCGGTGGAAATACACTTTTCTGTTTCAGGACCGCAATCTTGCGTTCGGGTACCGAGCAATTGGCCTTCGACGATGGTTCGCAGGTATGCACTTTCTTCGTGCGAAGCGGTGTGTTGAATTGTCAGCTCAGTCGGTGTGACGATCCCGGTTGCTGGTCACCCAGCTCGGCTATTGGTTCGGGTTCTCTACGCAGCAAGAAGTTACGTGATGTCAGCAATGGCGTCCAACTGGCTGCTTGGCCCAATGCACATTTACCTGGGCGCCGGTGCAGATCACCGAAGGGTTGGCAGCGCCCACATCTACGGCGTGCAACATTGTGGTGTTGGCTCCGTTGAGCTCGATCAGTGCCCATGTGAACAGTCGGTCCAGCAGCTGTATTTCTAGCGGCTCAGTCTATCAAGTCCAGAATGCGCGACTGTGCCGACAGCTTATGCCGGTGCCATCTCACCCAGCGGTTCATAGGTAACCGGGTCATATTCCACGGGCAGCACATGCACTCGGCTATCCGACCCGCGCACTCCAAAGATGCGGCATTCACGCAGTGCAGTGAAGAACTTGCTCAGTGTGGGCCCTACTACATGGGTGTAGTTCGAAGGACAATGTCAGTGGCGCGGAGAACGGTGGTTTGAAGTGGTCAATCAAGGGCGAGCTGCTCGAATTGGCTGTTACGTCGTCGAGTAGAATGGGTTTTAAGAACGGTTTCATATAGTGGACAATGGCGATTGGTCCGTGAACCGGCGTTGTTAGTTGGGTAAACCTGCGAAAGAATAGGGTTAGAGATCATTAAGCTCGGACTGCAGCTGGGATATTGGGGTGCTCAACCGCCAAAAAACGCCGTCGAACTCGTAGCCGCGGCGGAGGATGCCGGATTCGACGCGGTATTCACCGCGGAGGCGTGGGGATCTGACGCTTACACGCCGCTGGCATGGTGGGGTTCGTCAACGCAGCGGGTGCGGCTGGGTACGTCGGTGGTCCAACTGTCGGCGCGAACCCCGACGGCATGCGCGATGGCTGCGCTGACGCTCGACCACCTGTCCGGTGGCCGCCATGTTTTAGGGCTTGGCGTGTCCGGACCGCAAGTGGTCGAAGGTTGGTATGGTCAGCCGTTTCCGAAGCCGTTGGCTCGCACCCGTGAATACATCGACATCGTCCGCCAGGTGTGGTCCCGGGAGGCGTCGGTGACCAGCGACGGCCCGCACTACCCGCTGCCGCTAACCAGTGCTGGTACGACGGGCTTGGGCAAGGCGCTCAAGCCCATCACCCATCCACTGCGCGCTGACATCCCGGTCATGCTGGGTGCCGAAGGGCCGAAGAACGTTGCGCTCGCAGCCGAGATCTGTGACGGTTGGTTGTCGCTTTTTTATTCGCCGCGGATGGCTGGCATGTACAACGAATGGCTCGACGAGGGGTTCGCTCGGCCTGGCGCCCGACGCAGCCGCGAAGACTTCGAGATCTGCGCGATCGCGCAGATCGTCGTCACCGAAGACCGTGCGGCGGTGTTTGCCGGAATCAAGCCGTTCCTGGCACTGTATATGGGCGGTATGGGTGCTGAGGGCACCAACTTCCACGCCGACGTCTACCGTCGGATGGGTTACGCGGAGGTGGTTGACGAGGTCACCACTCTGTTCCGATCCAACCAGAAGGACAAGGCGGCTGAGATTATCCCCAACGAACTCGTCGACGACGCGATGATCATCGGCGACCTGGACTACGTGCGGAAGCAGATTGCTATCTGGTCGGCTGCGGGCGTCACTATGATGATGGTGTCTGTTAGCAACGTAGAGCAGGTTCGAGACCTGGCTGGGCTACTCTGACCGTGTCCTTCCAGCATCTGCGCAACGATCGTCCAGCCCGGGGAGGTACTCAATACATTATACATTCGCAACCTATTGTAGTCGATTCAGACGCTGCATTGCTGCGGGGACCGCGAACATCGCGGAGTGCAAGTTGGCTGTGCGGATGTGGACTGGCATGGTCAGCGCCGTGCCGGCGATAATGTGTTGCGAGGTAGGCATGTCGCTCACGGTAATTGTGGGAGATAGCAATGACTGAAAGCTATCTCTACGGCGTTTCAGGACGTCGATTTAACCGACCAGACCTTCTACGCCAGTCACGAGGCATATCGATGGATGTGTATCAATCAGTTGGTATTTCAAGACCGCAACGGGCTAACGGCGGTATCAACATGCCAGGCGATGATCGACGCCGAACGGCAGCTTGAGCTGTTCTCTAATGTAGGTGGCATCCGGCACGATTAGCCTGCTGTGCCGATGATGATCGACATGGACGATCACACATCTGTTGCGGCGTAAGTTGGTTAACGTCAGTTTTATCCGCAAGCAGGTGCGTGACTGCGAGGAATCGATTGCTGCGTTGTGCGACACACTGATCGACGTTATGTGTGAACGCGGCAGATACGACTTCGACCGAGACTTGCTCGCGTCGTTGCCGATGAGGGTCATCGACGACATGCTCGGAGTGTGTAAGAAGCAGCGGGAAATGTTCTTCGAGTGATCTGGCGATTTGGTAAAATTTCTAGGTTCACTTGTGTACGAAGACGATTTCCAGGTAGCAATTGATGCTTTCACCGCCTACACTGACTTCACTTGAGGCATCATCACTATACGCAAGGAAGTGCCCACCGAAGGACTGGTCAGTGTGCTGGCGAGCTGTCAAGTCGACGGGAAGCGGTTGAGTGATGACGAGATTATAATGTAGACGCTGCTCATCCCAATTGTCCTGATTGGCGGTGATGAGACCACACGGCATACGTTGAGTGGAGGCACCGAGCAGCTGTTACGCAATCGTGATCAGTGGAACCTGCTGCAGTGCGATCGCTAGTTATTGTCCGATACCATCGAAGATCTGCTGTGTTGGACCGTGTTGGTAAAGAAAATTTGATCGCCTACAATGATGTTTAACAACATTGAACTGTTCGATACAGAGCAAGTAATTTTGCTATTCGAATTGACAAACTTCGACGAAGTGGTATTCGATCGGCAGGATAATTTCAATATTAGAAAAACTCTAACTGATGAACTCCTGGTCAGGTTTCGCAGCGAAGCAAGCGATGGAGGCGGCCAAGCGGTTTGTGGGGTGGTTAACCGACCTCTGTGAGCAGCTGCCTGAGACCGAAACACAGATCCGTGAAAATCAGGTGGCCTATGAATAGGCACGTAACAAGATAGTGTGTCCTCGGTGCAGATTTACCGAAATCGTGCTGAGAGGCAGATGCTGATCAAGCATAATAAGTTAGGGCGATGCGATGTGGCGATAGTCGACCTCGACTAGGAATACCAAGACTTCTGAAACGAGGACGGTGAGGCGATGAAGGGACTGTAGGCTTGCTGTGAGGACTTCGTAGAAGTCACCACCGCTGATCGCCAACAAGACCGGGTTGGTCGCTCCGGATACCATTGAGTACGGTACCACCGGAGTCACTGAGTATCGCGCCACCTCTTTCCTACAGGCACTTAGGTTGCCGATTTGCTATGCTGATAGTTGGCTGGTACATATGCATAATAATTGAGTTGATCTGGCCTATTCGCGGCTATTGTGTGACTGTTGAGTCGATTGCTGCGTAAAGCTATGTGTTGCAGTCCTCCTCGACTTTGCGGTGCTGGAGCTGATGCAGAAAGCGTGGATTAGGTGCATCCGTTTGCGTGTCACGCTTTGGTTCTTCACGCTTCACTGAGGGCCGACACTGAGATTTGGCGTGCCAGCCTCAGTGTCGCGCTCAAACACGCTGACCACGTGAGGAGTAACGTGGCATCAAGGAGCGAGACAGCATCTCGGGTTTGAGTGTTTGGTGCGCCAAAACCACTGTTCAGTAGTGTAATTCATTATCGTTATTTAGTATCATTCATTACTATGAATGCATTTCGTTAATTAATTGACATTGGCAGGTGACTAGCTGCTTAGTGAGCCACCTGTCAAAGTCTCAAGCTCAGCATGATGATCAGCTCCGGCTCGAACCATGCCGATCACGGGTAACGAATTATGCATCAAACTTGTTTGTTTTCAATAAACTGATTTCGTTGCCGGAACCGGGGCTAGCCGGCTGGTTGATCAGACAAATTCGCCTAGCTGGTCTCGCATAGCTCAGCCGTGACTCGTGGGTCAATTGGATTCTATAGAACAGTGCCAACGCATCCCTGTTTCGATTTGTTCTGCTGCTATCCCCGGCGGAATCGTGTGGTGCCCTTATCGTAGGGCTTGGGTCCGTAGATTCGATTAACCACCCCGTGGGTTCAGAAAACCTCAGCACTTCGTTCTGTCGACGAGCTCGAAGTTTGGGAGCAACCCTAGAGAAAGTCAACCTAACGACGGGTTCGGGCAACAGCATCCGGCCACCCGCATACACGGTCTGTCGTACGGTGAGTCGTTCTTCTTTAAGACGTCCAGAAGTCCGGAGTCACCATAAATCATCTGGTGCCGGACTACGACTAGAAACAACGAATAAAGAGATCTTATGGTGGATAAAGATTACAATGAGATCCGTTATACGTCGGAATCACCGTAAGTACTACGAAAGGCGTTGACGACACACGCAGCCAGCCAAATATCGGCCCACGTAATCCGCCCGTTGTTGTAATGTTTGCGATCTCGCAACGGTGGTCCGAGAGCTGCGGACTGGTTAGGGTGCCTGATGGTATCGCCGAGTCGCTCAGATGTGATTTGAGCCTCTAACTGTGTGACCACAGTGGAGTTCACGCTCGGCTAATAGGGTTTGCGATTCTGGAATCTGGACTTGCGCTTCTCGGCGAACACCTCCGGGCCTTTGTAGCGTCTTCAGACAGGAACGCCTTGATACCGATTTGGGTGTCAATCTTGAATGCCTGGTTTTCGGCTCTTCTCTCGGTCGCGCGGATCTACCGTAGGATCTTCTGCGCAGCCAACGGCCCGTTATTCCAGATCACCTCTGCGGTCTCGAGCGGCTTTGGGTAGTACTTACCCGTCGGGTACGACATTAGCCGATCAGGCTCAAGCTTCTTGGCCTCGGCAGCGGTGATGTGGTGCCCGGTCAGCAGCAGGTCGCAGGCTACCGTATAGAGGATCTGCCGGGCCAAATGTACCGTCGAGCCGCGAGGCTCCACTTGGCCTCAGAGATGCCGAACGTGGTGCTTTTGCCGTTGACCCACGATATCGTTGCCTTGTAGGACCTTCGCTGCTATCGGAGACGGCGGAACCTTCGACGGTGGTAATCAGCGATTTGGTTAGCCCCCGGTTTCGGAGCAGAGTACCGATGCGTAATATATCGTAGCTGCCATTGCTGAAGAAGTCGCTGGGCGGCTTTTTGGCGGCCACCTTAAGGTCCATAATATTTGCGCAGAAGTCACCGCAGAAGCAACTGTTGGTTAGGGTACTGCACATCGGTGGTCGTCGTCAACGCAGTTTCAGTCCTCGGCCATGCTCTCCATCATTTCACTGCTCAGCGCGTTACGCGCAGCCGGTCGGTTTATCGTCATGATGCGGGTGTGCTCGCGCAGTTCCGATAGCACATACGGTCCGAATTCGTTTGTTGTAGTCTTGGCTACGGGCTACCACTTCTCCTTTAACTTAGGCATTCGCTTGTCAAGAAATGTAACACGTTCTAGTTTGGTGCCCGTGGCCCTGAATATTGCCGATCTCGCCGAGCACGCTATCGACGCTGTGCCTGGCCGCGTTGTCCTGATCTGTGGCGACGAGAAGCTGACCTATATCCAACTAGAAGAGAAAGCCAACCGCTTCGCGCATTACCTGATAGGTCGGGGTGTGAAGAAGGACGACAAGGTGGGCCTCTACTGCCGTAACCGCATCGAGATTGTCATTGCGATGCTTGGCATCGTGAAGGCGGGCGCTATCCTGGTCAACGTTAACTTCCGTTACGTCGAGGGCGAACTTCGATATCTCTTCGACAACTCCGATATGGTTGCACTGGTGCACGAGTGCCAGTACTCCAACCGGGTGGCCAACGTGCTGCCGGACACCCCAAACATCAAGACTGTACTCGTCGTTGAGGACGGGAGTGATAGCGACTATCAACGCTACGGGGGTGTGGAATTTTACTCCGCGATCGCGCAGAGCTCATCCGAACGCGACTTCGGCGAGCGCAGCGGCGACGACATCTATCTGCTTTACACCGGTGGTACCACTGGCTTTCCGAAGGGTGTGATGTGGCGTCACGAGGATATCTACCGGGTGCTCTTCGGTGGAACTGACTTCGCCACAGGAGAATTTGTCAAGGATGAGTATGACTTGGCTAAAGCCGCCGCAACCAATCCGCCAATGGTCCGTTATCCGATTCCGCCGATGATACATGGTGCCACCCAATCCGTCACATGGATGTCGATCTTCTCGGGTCAAACCATCGTGCTAGCACCGGAATTCCATGCCGAAGAGGTTTGGCGCACGATTAACGAGCACAAGGTCAACCTGTTGTTCTTCACAGGGGACGCCATGGCGCGACCGTTGCTAGACGCGCTGACCAAAGACAATGACTACGATTTGTCGTCGCTGTTCCTGTTGGCCAGCAGCGCGGCGCTGTTCTCGCCAAGTATAAAAGAAAAACTCCTCAAGCTGCTGCCCAACCGCGTTATCACCGACTCGATAGGTTCCTCAGAGACCGGCTTCGGTGGCATCAGCATCGTTGCTAAGGATGTGCCGCACAGTGGCGGCACGCGAGTGGTCATCGATCACCGCACCGTCGTTCTCGACGAGGATGGCAACGAAGTCAAGCCTGGCTCGGGTGTGTGCGGTCTCATAGCCAAGAAGGGCAACATCCCTGTCGGTTATTACAAGGATGAGAAGAAGACCGCCGAGACGTTTAAGACCATCAATGGTGTGCGGTACGCTATTCCGGGCGACTACGCAGTGGTTGAGGCCGACGGCTCGGTCACCATGCTGGGCCGTGGCTCGGTGTCAATCAACAGCGGCGGTGAGAAGGTCTATCCCGAGGAGGTCGAGGCGGCGCTCAAGGGCCACCCTGATGTTTTCGATGCATTGGTGATTGGCGTGCCCGATCCTCGGTATGGCCAGTGTGTGGCGGCTGTCGTGCAGGCTCGACCGGGATGTCGGCCGGCACTGGCCGAACTGGACAGTTTCGTGCGCTCCGAGATCGCGGGATACAAAGTACCGCAAAGCCTTTGGTTGGTGAGCCAGGTCAAGCGGTCGCCAGCCGGTAAGCCTGACTACTGCTGGGCCAAGGAACAGACCGAGTCGCGCCCTGCTGACGATGTGCATGCAAGCCGGGTGACCACCGGCACATGACGCGCACGTAGTGGCGTGACCGTGTTGGTTAAGTATTAGCCTGGCGTGCCCACCGGCTTCTTCACTTGGGAAACAGTTGTGCTGCGCAAGTTTTCCAGTGTTGCCGGCGGTGCACTCTGCGCGCAGGTAGTACCTTTCGGTGTCGCTAGTCTGACGCTGTGGCGGTTTGATTCGGTAACTCCACGCCTCGAAGGGGCATATGCGTTCAGTATCCGATTGGCTGTCACACGCGATGCGGGTGCTGCGGTGTTTGGCGCCGGACCAGGCAGATGGACCGGGTCCGGGTTTTTCGGTCCGTTGTCACAAACCATTGTCGATGCCGTTGCAGTGGCACTCGCGGTGGGACAATTTCTACGCCGACGAGCGGTCGGTTCTGATGGCCAAGCTCGCAGCGCCGCGCCTGGATGTTGTTACCTACGCGCCATCATCGATGCAGTTTTGGCATGTTGCTGTGCAGGCGACTTGGGCGACGATGGCCCTTTGGTTCGGCTACACGGCTACTTGTGAGGCGGCAACGTGATATGGACCTCACACGAGGTAGTGCTGGTCAACTCGGCTGCGCACGTTGGTCACCGCGAGACCGTCTTAGCGATGCTCGCGCTGTTAGCTTTCTGTATTACGATGTCGTTCTCGCCGGTTACTAGCGGGTGCGAGCGCTGAAGCCTATCTGGCGCAACCACATCGGTCTGCACCAGCTCTTCCTGTTGTTGGCGTATGTAGTGTTGTTCGGCGGCAGGTACGCTCAGCAGACACATGCTGCTGGCCGTGCTGGCTGGCTAACTGTGTCTAGTGTCGAAGCTCTATGATGATCGACGTGTAGATGCAGCATCCTACTGCGTGGTTCCTACGTAGCGACATGCTGGTTTCTGTGTGGCGTTGGACTGGGGGAATTCCGGACACCGACATCCCGATCGAGACGACTATCGCCTCGATGGACGTTGCTGACGTCGGCCTGGTTCTGCTTAGTGCGTGGTGCGGTCTGGGTGGCCAGGATCTGATCTGCAATTATGCAGATTGCAGAGTGAGCCCTGTTTCACCCGAGCAGGTTTGTTGGCTTGGCTACGGTCAACGTGAGTCGTCCGATGGCGGCGGTCCGCGAATTGCGACGGCGAGTCCGTGATGTCGGATTCGTGGGACTGCGGGTGGTACCCTGGCTGTGGAACGTACCGCTGATCTATAGTCACTACTATCAGTTCTGTATCGAATGCGTCAGGGCCGCGGTGTCGTTCTGTGCCTGCGCCCGGGTTGGTCACACCTGACCGCTGTGACCGTCGGAGACCGGATGCCGTATTCTCTACGTCGGCAAGGTAGTCCTCGGTTTTCCAGCGCTGGTGATCGTGTGCAGCTGCGTCAGATATCCTTGGACTGAGTAAATAGTAGCTGTCGGTTACAAGTACGAGAACGTCTACATCAACCCCTCAGTCTATAAGATCAAACGACTACTGGATATGTTGGTCCGATTCATGAAAACCTTTGCCGTACGATGCAAATTTTTGTTCAGCGCCACCTACCCTATAATTAGTTAGGCGAACACTCTGACGGACTTGGATGAACTCGGGGTCAATGATGAGCAACGTCGAAACTTCTTGCCCAGCAACGATGAACGTGTTTTCTGGGTGGAGGAAAACAGATGAGCGATGCTCAAGAGCTGATCAATATTTTGATCGACGGCGGCATCGACGTGTGCTTTGCTAACCCCGGCACCTCGGAGATGCACTTCGTGACCACACTAGACACTGTTGTTCGTATGTATGGCGTGCCAACCTTTTCGACTGTATGGCCACCAGTGAGGCCGGCGGCTACGCGCATATAGCCAGCAGTGGTGCTGCTGTACCTGGACCCAGTACTAGACAACGGCCTGGCTAACCTGCACAACGCGCGCCGCGCCTGGGTGCCGATGATGGTAGTCTTCGGCGACCACCCCACTCAACACATAAATATATTACAAATATATTTTGCTCCAATAGAATCCGACATTGCTGTGCTGGCTGGCACCGTTTCAAGATAGACTGTGCCGGACAGCGGATACCGCTCCGACGTTGGGCTCGACACGGCGGAGGTGATCACTACAAGCCGGTGGAGCTTGCAGATATCGACGCTGGTACGTTCTGCGGACGTATCTTGATCAGACGGCGCCGATCCTGCCGCATCGGTGTCAGACCATCCAGCCAAGTCCGGTGTTGACGTGGGATCGGTTCGCAAGGTTCTACGAATCGGGAGAGCCGACAATTTACTTTGATCGGTGGGGATGCCACCGGACGACAGGGGCTGGCCGTGGCCGCGCTGATCGCTGCGATGACCAGGGCTCGTTGGCTCTACGAGACATTTCCGGCCCGGTTGGAGCGTGGGCGCTGGTGTCTCTAGTTGTTGTGTGGCTTGCCTACTGCGTCGAAGCCGTCGTGGCCCGGTTGTGGATGGCGCCAAGCTACCTGCGCCTTTTTCCTACCCGGGCATGCCTCATGACCTGTTAACAGACCGACTGCGAGGTGCACGTGTTCACTGAGTTATAGTGGCGTTGCCGACGCGTTAACCACGTTAGCCGACAAAGTGGCACCCGGGACTGCTGCTCCGATGATGGTTGCATCGCGCCTGCAGTTGTCGTCAAGTCCGTTGACCTCAGTGTCGAGGGATCACGTGATCGGCCAGCTATTGCCCGAATGGGCGATTGTCGTCGATGAGGTAGATACTTCTGGGGCCCGGCTACCGTTGGGGCGCCGGACCATAACTGGTTGACGCTGACCGGACCGGGTGGGACGATCGGCTGTGACATCCCGGCCGTGGTGATCGCTCCCGACTGTCCGGTGCTGTGCCTAGAATACGACGGGTCGGGGATGTACACGATTGAGGGATTGCGAACCCAAGGGCGGTAGGATCTCGATGTGACCGCCGTTGCCTACGACATTCTCGGATTGAGCTCTGTATCAGAGTTGATGAGCTTGTGTCACAGCTTCTTGTCGACCCGTTGGTCGAACCCGCCTAGCTCATATTGATACTCCGATGTGCATACCGCGTCCACGATGGTGTCGACCAAGCTACCGAGGTCGGCTGTTGCTTCGGTTGTGGTGAAAGCCATGAATGTCTTTGACTGTTAGAAGGCCAGCGGTTGGCTCGGGGCAGTCCCAGTGCGGCCATCCCTAATGATGTTGCACTGGACTTCGTTGGTACTGTCGCCAAAGGTCAAAATCAGACAGGCCCAGTCTATCCGTTCAGCCTGGCCACATAGCAACGCACTTGGCGATTCTTGCCGCAAGGTCGCCACAATACCTAAGCATTTCCATCAGCAAGCGGTAAGCTTTGGTGGCTAGCTCAGTTTCGAACGTCTTGCTGGCCGATGCATCGGCCAGCAACGGGACGGCGTGCTGGAACGAGGCTAGCTTCCAGTTAATCAGCTTGAGGACTTCGATCTTGCCGTGCTACCTGAGCCAGATTGAGCTACATTCACTAGGAGTCAATGAGCTGTGCGCAGCTGATATCCTCGGTGCTCTTTGCCCATTCGTGAACCTCTCGCAGGCACATCATGATCGGCGTCGGTGACACCAGCGCGATTCGTTTGTGGTTGAGCTGGTTGGTAACCAACTTTTAGCCGTCGTTCTTCTCACCGACCTGGTCGGTCACCGGCACCCATAAGTCGGAGTAATTAGGTGGCGCTGGTGTTCGGACCGGTCATGCTGGTGTTCGGACCGGTCATGGTGTACACTGGCTATTCACGAGAGTGCCTCGGCGGTGGTCGGTGCAATCAACGCCGAGATATCGTGGTGCTTTTTAGCCCTCGTAGACTCCGAGTTGGTGTGCACTGCCAGCCACATATAGCCAGCGTACTGGGTCAAGTTGGTACGCATTTTCCGGCCGTTGATCACGTAGTCGTCGCCATCGCGAATCGCGGTGGTTAGCCAGATCGGTGTCGGCACCGGGCTCAGAATAGCCGATCGAGAAGTGCAGATTCCCGACAGCAATACGGGGCGGGAAGAATTTCATTCTGCTCGTCAATGCCGTAAGCCATGGTTGTCGGTGCCACGCTGTTGATCATCGGGAACGGTACCAGGGCACCTGGGATGGCCGGCTTTGTCGATGAAGATCAGCGAGTCCATAGGCGAGCGGTCCTGGTCGCTATACTCATTTGGCTAATTCTAGGGTAAGCTTTCTACTTTTGCTCATCTGAGCGACGGTCTCCCGGTACGCATTTCACCCTGGATCGAACTCAGCGTTTCTCGGCGCTCCGGAGTTATGAAAATGGTTAAGTACAAACTTAGTTCGCGAAGCAGCTTCTCCTGTTTAGGAGTGTAGCCGATGCGCATTCCAGCCGTCCTTTGAGTTATGCGATCGTATCGATATCACTAGCCAGCGTTGGGCGTCGTACACCAGCTAACGACTACCCATACTGTCTTCCCGGCTGTAACACAGCTTCTAGTGCTGGAATCCAGCGATCGTTTCATAGGGCCTCTCGGGGCCTTATGGTGGGTGCTACATAATGAAAATGAGCTCCTGACGGGGGACAGGTGGCCAGGTTTGAGGAGGACGTCGTGCGAGTAATCGTGGACCGTGACCGATGTGAGGGTAATGCGGTGTGCTTGCGACTTGCGCCGGATGTGTTCGATTTGGACGACGAGGACTATGCCGTAGTGAGGACGGCTCCGGTTCCACCCGACCAGGAAGATCAGGTAGAGCAGGCGATCGCCGAGTGCCCACGTGCGGCGTTACTGCGGCAAGATTGACCCGAAACTAGAGGTATTCATAAATTGACTAAGGTTAATGACCCGGCTTCGTTTCAGGCCACGCCGGGCAGCATTATGAACGCGGTCGATTTATCCGGAAAGGTCGCGGTGGTAACCGGTGCGGCTGCGGGACTGGGCCGGGCCGAGGCAATCGGTTTAGCTCTGTTAGGTGCCACTGTCGTTGTCAACGATATCGCCGCCGCGCTGGACGCCTCCGACGTAATCGACGAGACCAACGCTATAGGTAACAAGGCCGTAGTAGTGGCTGGCGACATTAGCCGACGTGCAACCGCCGACGAGTTGGTAAGTTGTGCCGATGGCCTAGGAGGACTGGACATCGTGGTGAACAACGCGGGCATAACTCGTGACCGGATGCTGTTCAACATGTCTGACGAGGAATGGGATCTGGTAATTGCGGTGCATCTGCGTGGCCATTTCCTACTCACCCGCAACGCGGCGGCTTATTGGCGTGCAAAGGTCAAAGAAGCCAACCGTGCCGGCGGATCCATCTATGGCCGGATCATCAACACCTCGTCGGAGGCGGCTTTGGTAGGTCCAGTGGGTCAGGCCAACTACGGCGCTGCGAAAGCGGGAATCATCGCGTTCACTCTGTCAGCCGCACGAGCATTGGGTCGATATGGGGTGCGCGTCAACGCGATCTGTCCACGAGCCCGTACCGCGATGACGGCCGACGTCTTCGGTCCGGCGCCCGATGTCTCTGATTTAACGGCAGGCCAAATCGATCCATTGTCACCCGAGCACGTGGTGACCTTGGTTCAGTTTTTGTCGTCGCCGGCGGCAGCAGAAGTCAATGGGCAAGTGTTCATCGTGTACGGTCCTCAGGTGACGCTGGTCTCCGCACCCACTGTGGAACGTCAGTTCAGCGCAGACACCGCGGCCTGGGACCTGATCCAACTTAGTACCACATTGCAGGACTATTTTACTGGCCGCGATCCGGAGCAGAATTTCTCCGCGATCGGTCTTATGGATGGGTAAGGGCCAGCACCGGAGTTCTTCCTACTCACAGATCATAGACCCGTTAGCACCTAGAACACGTATCATATTGGCCGTATTACCAGGGTGTTGACCTGTACTAACTAATGACGTTAACAACAAAATGTTGTTGATTGACACGGTGAAGTTGTTCTGAGTTAATAGGATCCGGCTCGGATCGGGCCGCATATGCATCAAAGGCCGCGCAAAGGGGTAACGCAAAGCTTCGCACGCGAGTCGCAGACGGGGGTACCCAGTTTGATCCAGCAACTTGTGGTTCCAGTCCGGGCTGTCGGCGGGTTTTTCGAAATGTCGTTGGACATGTTTCGTACTACTTTCCGTCGGCCGTTTCAATTCCGCGAGTTTCTGGATCAAACCTGGATGGTTGCTCGCGTGTCACTGGTGCCGACGCTGTTGGTCTCCATCCCGTTCACGGTCCTGGTTGCGTTCACTCTTAATATCTTGCTGCGTGAGATAGGGGCGGCGGATTTGTCTGGTGCCGGCACGGCATTTGGCACCATCACCCAGCTGGGACCGGTCGTAACCGTGCTCGTCGTGGCCGGTGCCGGTGCAACCGCGATTTGCGCTGATCTAGGTGCTCGCACCATCCGCGAGGAAATCGATGCGATGCGGGTGCTGGGCATTGACCCGATTCAACGGCTCGTCGTACCCAGGGTTTTGGCGTCCATGTTGGTCGCGTTGCTGCTTAACGGGTTGGTGTGCGCCATCGGCTTATCTGGCGGTTACGTATTCTCCGTCTTCCTTCAGGGGGTGAACCCAGGTGCGTTCATCAACGGGTTGACTGTGCTTACCGGACTGCGTGAGTTGGTTCTCGCCGAAATCAAAGCGTTGCTGTTCGGCGTCATGGCTGGGCTGGTCGGCTGTTACCGCGGCCTGACCGTCAAGGGTGGGCCTAAGGGTGTCGGTAATGCGGTCAATGAAACCGTTGTTTATGCATTCATTTGTCTGTTCGTCATTAACGTCATCGTAACCGCCATCGGTGTCCGATTCTCAGCGAAGTGAGTGACGGATGAGTTACGACTTGACAATCCGGTTTTGCCGCTTTGTTTCCAGACTGCAGCGGCCGGTGGACGAGTTTGGTGAGCAGGCCTTGTTCTATGGCCAAACCGTGCGCTACATCCCAAACGCGCTCACCCGATACCGTAAGGAGACGATCCGACTCGTTGCTGAGATGACACTGGGCGCGGGAGCGCTCGTGATGATCGGCGGCACGGTTGGGGTTGCGGCATTCCTGACGTTGGCGTCTGGCGGCGTTATCGCTGTGCAAGGTTACTCGTCGTTGGGCAACATTGGTGTCGAAGCGTTGACCGGCTTCCTGTCAGCGTTCCTGAACGTCCGGGTTATCGCGCCGGTGGTTGCGGGTATTGCGTTGGCGGCCACTATCGGTGCTGGGGCCACTGCACAATTGGGCGCTATGCGGGTATCTGAAGAAATCGACGCGGTAGAGTGTATGGCGGTGCACTCAGTGTCGTACCTGGTGTCCACCCGGATGATTGCTGGCCTCGTGGCGATTATCCCGCTGTATTCACTGTCGGTGCTTGCCGCGTTCTTCGCGGCTCGCTTTACCACGGTGTATATCAACGGGCAATCCAAAGGCCTATATGATCACTACTTCAACACCTTTCTTATCCCATCCGACTTACTGTGGTCGTTTCTGCAGGCTATCGTGATGTCGATTGCGGTGATGCTGGTGCATACCTATTACGGTTACAACGCCAGCGATGGGTCGGTCGGCGTCGGCATTGCAGTCGGCCAGGCGGTGCGGACCTCGCTGATCGTGGTGGTTGTTATTACGCTGTTCATCTCACTGGCGGTGTACGGCGCGTCCGGTAACTTCAATCTCTCCGGGTAAGGAGATTCCCACAGAACAATGGCAAACGGCGGATCGCGACTCAGGACTGTCCGGCTGGCAGCGGCACTGCTTGCCAGCTTGATCATTACCTCGGTCGTCCTCACTTACTTTTCGTACATGGCAGCTTTCACATCGACCGATACCGTTACGGTATCATCGCCGAGAGCCGGTCTTGTGATGGAGAAAGGCGCCAAAGTCAAGTACCGTGGCATTCAGATCGGCAAGGTCACCGATATCAGCTATCGCGACGACCAGGCACAGCTAACATTGTCCATAAACAGCGCCGAGATGGATTTTATCCCCTCCAATGCGACGGTCCATATCGTGGGCAACACCATCTTCAGTGCCAAATCGGTGGATTTCGTTCCGCCCGAAACGACTCCGGCGCGGCCGCTGCGCCCGAATGCGCATGTGCGGGCTTCGGCTGTGCAGCTGGAAGTGAACACTTTGTTCCAATCGCTTATCGACCTGCTACACAAGATCAATCCCGTCGATCTGAACGCGACACTTAGCGCATTGTCTGAAGGTCTACGTGATCATGGCCATGACCTGGGCGCGCTGCTATCGGGGCTCAATATGCTAGCACAGCAGGCGAATCCGAAACTCGCTACACTGCAAGAGGATTTCCGTAAGGCCGCGGTTGTTGCCAACATCTATGCCGATGCTGCGCCCGATCTGAACACCGTGATCAACAATGTGCCTACGATTAGTAGGGCGGTAATCGATCAGCGGGACAACCTGAACGACACACTACTTGCCACCATCGGGCTATCCAACAACGCCTATGAGACACTGGCTCCGGCGGAGCGGAATCTCATCGACTCCGTAAGCAGGCTGCGGTCCCCGCTGAAGGTGGGTGCTGACTATTCGCCAGAAATAGGCTGTTTGTTCCGAGGAATCAGCCGGGGAGTCCGCGAGTTCGCGCCATTGATTGGTGTCCGCAAAGCGGGCTTGTTTACGTCGTCAAGCTTTATCTTGGGTTCGCCCTCCTACACCTATCCAGAGAGCCTGCCGATTGTCAACGCCTCCGGAGGTCCGAACTGCCGAGGGTTGCCGGACATGCCAACCAAGCAGACCGGGGGATCGTTTTACCGGGCGCCGTTCCTGGTTACTGACAACGCCTATATCCCCTACGAGCCGTTCACCGAACTGCAGGTTGACGCGCCCTCAACGTTGCAGTTTTTGTGGAACGGCGCGTTCGCAGAACGGGACAAATTCTGATGGCGAGCTTTCCGCCGGACCGGTCAATATACCGGTCGATGGCGATAAAAGTTGGAGTCTTCACAGCGGCCATGTTATTGGTGGTCGCTGGCTTGGTGGTGATCTTCGGTAATTTCACGTTCGGTGCCCGAAATACTTACCACGCCACCTTCACCGACGCGTCTCGATTGAAGGCTGGGCAAAAGGTACGTATCGTCGGAGTGCCGGTCGGTTCGGTCCAGAATGTTAAGCTTAACCGCGACAACAGCGTCGATGTGACGTTCGAAATCGACAAGCACTACACGCTGTATTCGTCAACGCGCGCGGTGATCCGGTATGAAAATCTGGTCGGCGACCGGTTCCTGGAAATCACGTCGGGTCCAGGGGAGTTGCACAAGTTACCGCCGGGTGGCACGATTAACTCGGCACACACTCAGCCCGGGTTGGATCTCGACGCGTTGCTGGGCGGACTACGGCCGGTGATCAAGGGCCTGGACGCAGATAAGGTAGACACGATCAGCAGTGCCGTCATTGAATTGTTGCAGGGGCAGGGTGGAGCGCTGTCGAGAGTGCTGGCCGATACCAGCGCGTTCTCATCGGCGCTGGGCAAACGCGACCAGTTGATCGGTGATACGATCACCAACCTCAAAGCGGTGCTTTCGACTGTCGACCATAAGAGCGCGCAATTTTCGGCCAGTATCGAGCTGTTGCAGCAATTGATCACCGGGCTTGCCAAAAACCGGGATACGATTGGAGGTGCTATCCTGCCTTTAGCGTCGACGACGACCGATCTAACGCAATTGTTACAAAACTCACGCCGGCCGTTGCAGGGCATTCTGGAAAATGCCAGGCCGTTGGCCACGGAACTGGACGATCGCAAGGCCGAGATAAACAACGACGTCGAGCAGTTGGGTGAAGACTATCTGCGACTCTCCGCGCTCGGTGCTTACGGAGCGTTCTTCAACATCTATTTCTGCACGGTGACGATCAAGATCAACGGGCCAGCCGGAAGCGACATTCTTCTGCCGATTGGTGGCCAGCCGGATCCCAGCAAGGGGAGGTGTGCCTTTGTCAAGTAGCCACGAACTTCGTGGTGACCGCAAGCGCAGCAGAGCTGTGCACAGCGGGTCGCTACGCATGCAACCTCACGATCCGCTGCGCACCGGCATTTTTGGCTTAGTGCTGGTGGTCTGCGTCGTGTTTATCGCGTTTGACTACAGTGGGTTGCCATTCTGGCCGCAGGGGCAAACGTATCATGCCTATTTCACCGACGCCGGTGGCATTACGCCTGGTAACTCTGTCTATGTATCGGGACTCAAGGTCGGCAAGGTGCAGGCCGTGAGTTTGGCTGGGGACAGCGCCAAGATCACTTTCAGCGTGGACCGCCACGTCGCTGTCGGCGATCAGTCGCTGGCTGCGATCCGGACCGACACCATCCTAGGTGAGCGTTCCGTCTCGGTCAGCCCGGCGGGAACCGGCAAGGCGACCAGCATCCCGCTGAGCCGTACGACGACTCCCTACACGCTCGCCGGCGCGCTCGAAGATCTGGGCCAAAACGCGAATAATCTGAACAAGTCGCAGTTCGAACAGGCGTTGAAGGTACTCACTGAGACACTGCACGACGCTACCCCGGAACTGCGCGGTGCCCTAGACGGGGTGACGTCGCTGTCTCGCACCTTGAATCACCGTGATGAGGCGCTACAAGAATTGCTGGCGCACGCGAAGTCGGTTACATCGCTGTTGGCACAGCGCGCCGAACAGGTCAACAGGTTGATCGTCGATAGTAACGAGTTGTTCGCCGCGCTCGCCGAGCGGCGTGCCGCGTTGGGTCAGCTGATCTCCGGGGTCGGTGATGTCGCAGCCCAAATCTCCGGCTTCGTCGCCGACAACCGCAAGGAGTTCGGCCCCACACTGAACAAGCTCAATCTGGTGCTGGACAATCTTAACGAACGACGTGACTACATAACCGAGGCTCTTAAGCGGTTGCCCACCTACGCGACCGAATTAGGTGAGGTGGTCGGATCTGGTCCCGGATTCAACGTTAACGTCTTTAGTGTGTTGCCGGCGCCGATGATCGCAACAGTGTTTGACCTTGTTTATCAGCCAGGCAAGTTGCCGGATAGCCTCGCCGACTACCTACGCGGGTTTATTCAGGAACGCTGGATAATCAGGCCGAAGTCGCCATGATGGCGAAGTCGGCATGGTGAAGAGGATCGCCGGCAGGCGCGGACTGCGCTACGGCACCGTGATTGCGTTGGTCGTAGTGCTGATGGGTGGTGTTTACGTACTCTCGTCGGGAAGGCGCAGCGCAACCATCGTCGGCTACTTTGTGTCTGCGGTCGGGATCTATCCTGGCGATCAGGTCCGCATCTTAGGTGTCCCGGTAGGCGAGATCGACGCGATCGAACCGCGGGCTTCCGATGTGAAGATCACCATGTCGGTGTCCAAAGAGGTCAAAGTGCCTCTGGACGCCAGTGCCGTAATCATGTCGCCAAACCTGGTGTCGGCGCGGTTCATCCAACTCACTCCAATATACACCGGGGGAGCGGTACTGCCCGACGGTGGTAGCATTGGTTTGGGCCGCACCGCGGTACCGGTGGAATGGGATGAAGTGAAGGAGGCGCTGAGCCAACTCGCCACCCAGCTTGGTCCGGCGTCCGGACAAATGCAAGGGACACTGGGCGCCGCGATCAACCAGGCCGCGGATACGCTTGATGGTAACGGTGAGTCGTTCCATAACGCGTTGCGTGAGCTTGTGCAAGTTGCTGGGCGTCTAAGGGATTCACGCAACGACATCTTCGGCACGGTCAAAAATCTGCAGGTACTGGTTAACGCATTGTCGGTGAATAATGAACAGATTGTGCAGTTCGCCGGAAATGTGTCGTCGGTGTCGCAGGTGCTTGCGGACAGTTCACGCAATCTGGACGACATTCTGGGCACGCTCAACAAGGCGCTGGTGGACGTCCGAGGATTCCTGCATGAACATAACTCGACGCTGATCGGAACGATCAACAAACTCAATAACTTTGTCCAGACGCTGAATGATCAGAGCGACAACATCGAACAGGTGCTGCATGTGGCCGGCCCCGGCATCGCCAACTTCTACAACATTTATGATCCCGCGCAAGGCGCGCTGAGCGGCCTTTTGTCGATACCTGAATTTGCCAATCCCGTCCAGTTCATTTGCGGTGGTTCCTTTGACACGGCCGCCGGGCCATCGGCACCCGACTACTTCAGGCGCGCCGAGATCTGTCGTGAGCGACTGGGGCCGGTGCTGCGCCGGCTCACCATGAATTACCCACCGATCATGTTCCATCCGCTTAATACGATCACAGCGTATAAGGGCCAGATCATCTACGACACCCCAGCTACCCAAGCCAAGGCGCAGACACCGGTTCCCGACCTGACCTGGATACCCGCTCAACGATCGCCAACTACGCAGAACCCGGCGGACCTGCAGAGCCTGCTGGTCCCGCCCGTCCCGGAGGTTGGCCCTGATCCAGGCTCGGCGCCTCCGCCTAGCCCAGCGCCGACCGCGCCGCTACCGGTTGAACAAGGCGCTGGCGGATGAATCGGATCTGGCTGTGCAACAGCGTGTTAGCAGGAGTTAGCATGCTTATGTCCGGTTGTCAATTTGGTGGGCTAAACTCGCTGCCATTGCCTGGCACCGCCGGTCATGGCAGTGGTGCATACACGGTAACCGTCGAACTGGCCGACGTAGCGACGCTGCCGCAGAACTCGCCAGTCATGGTCGACGAGGTCACTGTTGGTAGTATTTCCGGCATTGAAGCTAGGCAGCGGTCCGACGGAAGTTTTTATGCTGCAGTAAAATTGTCCATAGACAAGGATGTAGTGTTGCCGGTGAATGCGACTGCGAAAATCGCTCAGACGTCGCTATTGGGCTCACTGCACATTGACTTGGCTGGCCCTCGGGATCAGCCGCCGATCGGTAGGTTGATCAACGGGGCTATAATTCACGAGTCTAGTACAGGCCGCCTTCCCACCACCGAAGAGGTGCTATCCGCACTTGGTTTGGTAATCAACAAGGGCAACGTCGGTGCGTTAGAAGATATCACCGATGAGACTTACCAGGCCGTGGCGGGTCGGCAGGGCCAGTTCATCGACTTAGTTCCCAGGCTCGCCCAGTTGACGGCGGGACTCAAGAGCCAGGTCCATAACATCATCGACGCGGTCGACGGGCTAAACCGGTTTTCAGCGATTTTGGCGAGCAACAAGGACAACCTGGGCCAGGTGTTGGAAACATTGCCCGAAGCGATACACGTGCTCAACAACAACCGAGGTCGCATCGTCGAGGCGTTCGCTGCGCTTGAGCGGCTAGCGATAGTCACATCGCATGTACTCGCCAAAACCAAGGTGGACTTCGCCGAAGATCTCAAAGGTTTGTACTCGGTGGTAAAGGCTCTCAACGACAACCGAAAAGACTTCATCACCTCGCTGCAACTCTTGTTGACCTTCCCGTTCCCCAATTTCGGCATCAAGCAGGCCGTACGCGGTGACTATCTCAACGTGTTCACCACTTTCGACCTCACCCTGCGTCGGATCGGTGAGACGTTTTTCACCACGTCGTACTTTGACCCGAACATGACTCATCTGGCCGAGGTTCTCAACCCGCCTGACTTTTTGATCGGCGAGCTAGCTAACCTGTCCGGTCAGGCCGCTGATCCGTTCAAAATTCCGGCCGGTACGGCGTCGGGACAATAGGGGGCGGCGCAGATGATAGATAGACTGACCAAGATCCAGCTCGGTATTTTCGCGCTGGTAACCAGCATAACATTGACTTTGATGGTTATTTTCTATCTGCGAGTGCCGGCTACGTTTGGTATTGGGACGTATCATGTGACCGTTGATTTCGAGGCCGGCGGCGGCCTGTACAAGAACGCCAACGTTACTTTCCGTGGTGTCGCCGTCGGTAGAGTCGAATCGGTGGGGCTCAACCCTAGTGGTGTTGACGCCCAAATGTTGCTGAACAGCGGCACCACTATCCCGTCGAATGTTATCGCTTCGGTGAAGAGTGTGTCGGTCATCGGTGAGCAGTATGTCGATCTGGTTCCACCTGCAAAGCCGTCATCGAGCAAGTTGCACAATGGGTCTCGGATTGATAGGAGCGACACCAGAATTAGCGAAGATGTCGCCCGATTGTTGCACCAGGCCGAAGCCCTGGTCAACAGCCTCGGCGACACCCGGCTGCGGGACTTGCTGCATGAGACGTTAGCTGCGGCTAACGGCTCCGGTCCCGAACTGGCCCGGTTGCTCGAATCCGCTCTGTTGCTGGTCGACGAGGCCAACGCCGACTATCCACAAGCCTCACAGTTGATTGATCAGGTGGGCCCGTTACTGCAAGCTCAGATTCGCGCCGGTGCCAACATCAAGTCACTTGCCGATGGGCTTGCGCGAGCCACCTCCGGGCTGCGACAGGCCGATCCTCAGTTACGGTCAACGCTGGCTAACGCTGCAAGTACGATCGACGAGGTTAGCACCGCGTTCTCCGGTATCCGCCCCTCCTTTCCGGCATTGGCGGCCAGCTTGGCCAACTTGGGTCGGGTGGGCGTGATCTATCACAAGTCGATTGAGCAGCTGTTGGTACTCTTTCCAGCATTGTTTGCGGCGCTTATCACGGCTGCGGGCGGAGCACCTCAAGACGAAGGTGCCAAGTTGGACTTCAAGGTTGACCTGCACGACCCGCCCCCCTGTGCTGTCGGCTTTCTGCCTTCGCCGTTGATCCGGTCACCGGCTGACGAGACGCTGAGGGAACTCCCGAAAGACATGTACTGCAAGGTTGCTCAAAATGGTCCCAGTACAATACGCGGCGCGCGCAACTACCCATGCCAGGAGTACCCGGGTAAACGTGCACCGACGATTCAGCTATGTCGTGATCCTAAAGGCTATGTGCCGGTGGGTGCCAACTCGTGGCGCGGTCCGCCGGTTCCGTACGGCACGCCAGTAACTGATGGACGAAATATCTTGCCGCCCAACAAATTTCCTTATATTCCTCCGAGTGCTGATCCCGATCCCGGCACGCCAATCGCCGGCCCACCTCGGCCGGGTGAGGTGGCGGGTCCAGGGCCGGCGCGGCATCAGCCTGCAATGGTTCCGCCGCCGCCCAACGACAACGGGCCGTCGCCGTTCACGTCGTGGATGCCGCCGGGGTATCCGCCGCAGCCACCCCAGTTGCCATACCCGGCGACGATCCCCCCGCCGCCGCCACCAGAAGGCATCGGTCCAGCACCTGGCCCGCAGCCGCAGGCTAGCGGCCTGTCCTACACCACCTACGACCAAAACACTGGAGCCTTTGTGGACCCGGCGGGCAGTATTGGTATTTTCGCGCCTGGTATCACTGGTGTATCCAGCGCCGAGAATTGGGTAGATCTCATGCGTGATCCGAGGTCGCTTTAGTGGCAGATGTCGTGACCTCTCGTGTTGCGGAGCAGCCGTCAACAACGCCGCGTGTTCGTCGGCGGGCATTCCGGGCAGCTGGTCCCGCGAAAGGTCAGCCCGGCGCCATCACCACGGTTCAGGCCGGCGGTGCGGCTGACCGGCTAAAACTGGTCCAGACCATCATGTCGGAACGGCCAGTAGTGCCGACCGGGCGGGTTAAGTCGTCGCCGCGCCGGCCCGCTCACCGTGTACGGGTCGGGTGGATCGCCCTGACCGGCGCGTTGTTAGCGATTGCCGCGCTGGCCGGCTGCCTAACCGCCCTGGTCGTCCAGCACCAGCATGCTGAGGTCGAACAAGCGCGCCACCATCGCTTTGTCGACACCGCGACGCAGACAGTGGTCAACATGTTCAGCTACCGGCCGGAGAATATCGACGAGAGTGTCAACCGTTTTGTGAACGGCACCAGCGGCCCGCTGCATGGCATGCTTAGCTCCAACAACAATGTCGACAACCTTAAAAGTCTGTTTCGCTCCACTAACGCGGCATCCGAAGCCGTTGTCAACGGTGCTGCTCTGGAAGGTGTCGACCCAGTAACCGGCAATGCGTCGGTGCTGGTGTCAGTCCGGGTGACGGTCGCCGACATTGACGGCGTCAACAAGCCGTCAATGCCTTATCGTTTGCGGGTCATCGTGCACGAGGATGACGATGGGCGGATGACCGGTTATGATTTGAAATATCCAGACGGCGGCAACTGATGCGCTGGGTTAACGCTGTCACCTACTCCGTGTTGATTGCTGTTATTGTCGGTTTGTCTGCTGCGGGTGGCTGGTTTTATTGGGAGCGGGTGCAAACCGGTGGCGAGGAGTCAGCGCGGGCGGTCTTGCTCAAACTGGCGGCCAAAGAGATACCGGAGGTTTTCGCTTACGATTACCAGACCGTTGAACGCAGCCTCACGGCCGCCTATCCGCTGTTGACTCCTGATTATCGCCACGAGTTCCAGAAGAGCGTCGATTCGAAGATCATCCCGGAGGCGAAGAAACGTGAGGTGGTTGTTCAGGCCAATGTCGTGGGCGTGGGAGTTATGTCCGCTAAACGCGATTCGGCGTCGGTGATGGTTTATATGAACCGCACCGTGACGGACAAGTCACGCCAGCCGCTCTACGATGGGAGCCGGTTGCGGGTCGACTTCAAGAAGATTGGCGACAAATGGCTGATTGCCTATATCACGCCGATCTAGATGTACCTCCACCGCCTGCACTGCGTGTGCTATGTCGTTTTAGTGTCGACAACCTACCGTTTGACTGTGTCGAAGCCGCTCAATAACGCATGGCAACTTTGTTGCGATACAATGGATAACATTGGGCCAGGCTGGGTGGCGATTCGACTAGCTGTAGTGAGAGCGGTTATTTGCTCATCTCTGGCTGCAGAACGCAGGTGGCGCTGTGCAAAATGGTATATGTACCGGTGAGTGTTGCGTCATCAAACGAATACGTTTCGGTAGACAGCGCCGGTGCCGCCCTCCGTACATGATATGTTGCTGGGCTGACTCACCTGAAAGACCTAAAGCACGTTGGCGAGTCGCGCTCTGACGCTGAAGTTCTGCAGCCGGTTAGCATGTGTGGATCTGCTTGGGCTTCTGACCCGCCACATTCAGTTCGCAGTGGAACGTCCAGGGACTGTGTCGGTGTTTTTGGGTTCCGGACGGCTGGCCACACAAGGCGGTGATGGTCCAGCTAATCCGGGACACACTGGCCTGGTTGACATTGTAGTTGTCGTCCGGTAAAGGGGTCGACGGTATTCGCGGGGTTAAGGGATTGCACTGCAATCCCGAACGCAACGGTCGAGAAGACACCGGCAGCAGCGGACAGCCCGTGACGGATGTATGCACGATATTTTTTTTCGCACTGCAATTGAGAGCATTAAAGTGTTTCAGTGACAAAATCACCACTATCACGGTGGGCGTTGTTATAGCGGTGAGAGTTATGTCGTGTTGCGCGCAGGCGCCTCGGCGAGTTCGTCAAGGAATGATCGTGCCCAGCGATCGACGTCATGGGCGAGCACTTGGCGTCGCAGCGACCGCATTCTGCGCCGTGCTTCTTCGGCTGGCTGGTTAAGCGCCGCCTCGATCGCGTCCTTGACCTCTTCTAGATCGTGTGGGTTGACCAGATAGGCTTGCCGGAGTTCTGTGGCGGCGCCGGTGAATTCGCTGAGGACGAGTGCACCGCCAAGATCGTTGCGGCACGCGACGTATTCCTTGGCCACCAGGTTCATCCCGTCCCGCAGCGGGGTGACCAGCATGACATCACTTGCCACATAGAACGCGATGAGCTCATCACGGGGAACCGGACGGTGCAGGTAGTGCACGACGGGATGACCGACCTCGCCGTATTCACCATTGATGTGGCCAACCTGGCGTTCAATGTCATTGCGCAGAATCTGATAGCTCTCCACCCGTTCGCGGCTCGGTGTCGCCAGCTGGACTAGTACGGTGTCGTCACGCTTCGTGCGACCCTCGGCGAGCAGCTCAGCGAAGGCCTTCAACCGAACATCGATACCCTTGGTGTAGTCGAGTCGGTCGACGCCGAGCAAGATCTTGCGTGGGTTGTCTAATTCGGCCCGTATTTCGCGGGCGCGACGCCGGATGTTGCGATCACGGGCGGCTTGGTCGATTTCTCTGGAGTCGATCGAGATGGGAAACGCACCCACCTGGATCGTCCGGGATTTCAACTGCACCTCGCCGAACCGTGATCGCACACCTATCAATCCGCGTGACGTGTTGGCGCCGAGCAGATGTCGGGACAAGAACAGGAAATTCTGAGCCCCGCTGGCTAGATGAAACCCTACTAGGTCGGCTCCGAGCACACCTTCGATGATCTCGGTTCGCCATGGCATCTGCATGAACAGCTCTATCGGCGGGAATGGGATATGTAAGAAGAAACCGATGGTTAGGTCGGGCCGCATCGTGCGTAGCATCTTCGGTACTAGTTGTAGTTGGTAGTCCTGCACCCATGCGGTCCCACCGGGGGCGGCCGTGCGTGACGCTGCTTCGGCGAAGCGACGGTTGACATCGACATAGCGCTCCCACCACTCGCGGTGGTAGATGGGCTTGACTATGACGTCGTGATACAACGGCCACAGTGTGGCGTTCGAGAGTCCTTCGTAGTATTCGGCGACATCACGTGTGCTCAGCTGTACCGGGTAAAGGATCAAGTCTTCCTGGTGGATTGGTTCCATATCCAGGTTGAAGTCCACATTATCGTCGACTACGCCCGGCCAACCGACCCAGGCCCCGCGTCGGCGACGCAGCAGTGGCTCTAGCGCCGTGACCAACCCGCCAGGGCTACGATTCCAGGCCATAGTGCCATCGGGAAGTCGTACCTGATCTACTGGCAATCGATTAGCGACCACCACGAAGTCGGAATCCCCGAGGTGCTTGCCACTTGAGGTTTTCGCGCCGCGGGTGCTCCCCGGAGTCATTTATGTCTCGTGTTTCGCTGGCCCAATGCCGAGCATGGATAAGAAGATCCGGCACTCGTCCGCGTCGTTAGCATACGCGGCGACGACACGCCTGGCCTGGCTTGCCGTGCTGTCGGCCAGTGGCTCGACGTCGTCGATCTCGCCAGGGTCAGATTTGGTAGCCATTGCTTAACTGTAAAGGAAGATCGTATTGCGTCGCAGCTGCCGCATGCGTCCTCGCGTTTATGCGGCCGGTCAGTGGCCGGGAGAGGAGGCGGGACAATCAGGACCGACTGATGCCGATGCCGGCCACCCCAGGAGAATCACACCAGGCTAAGCATCCAGCGCAGATTATCGAGTTCTGGGTAGCCGTCGATGTCGATACGGCCAGGATGCGATTGAGACAGATCCTTTAGTGGACGTTCGAAACATCTGCGCCGTCGTCTATCTAGGGCGTGTAACTGGGTGGTCATCGACTGCGGTTGACGACTGCCGTGCTCCTGACGGCAGGTCTGCTGAATGGAGCTGACGTCGAAGAACGTGACGTTCAGGCGCAGATTACCGAGCGTTTAGTGCACTTCCTCCGGCTGTCCGCATAGTTGCCGGTTTGAGCCGATGTTCGTCGTTTCCTGGCGAACGAAGCACAGGTGCCGTAAAAAGCACTATCTTCAGCCGCATTGAGACTCGTCTGACGGTGTCCGAGACTTCGGGAGGAGAGAAACAATGGCTCTCACTCCAGCTGATGTTCACA
Source organism: Mycobacterium uberis (assembly GCF_003408705.1). Classification (GTDB taxonomy): domain Bacteria; phylum Actinomycetota; class Actinomycetes; order Mycobacteriales; family Mycobacteriaceae; genus Mycobacterium; species Mycobacterium uberis. The sequence continues at coordinate 23,818 of NZ_QAYL01000007.1, read as the reverse complement.
ACGTTGTTTTCTCAAGGTCACCGTATTGGCGAGCGTGTTCACGCGCTAACATGAAGTCGATCTGGTTGGGTAGGAGCTGACTCGACATATCGAGGAGGACGTGGAGCTCTGCAAGCGGGAAGTCGCGCTGGTTGATTGGGAAGCTGTCGTGTGTCAGCATGAAAAGGCAGGTCTACTGGCAGGAGACGCAGCTTGTTCAGTAAGAAGCTGAACTGGCCCAGTGGGAATCCGGGCTTCGCTAGCGTACAGCGAAGCTGGATCGGCGGTTGGGGGTCAACAGCAGGCAGTAGCTTTCCTTGTTGGCGCAGAGGCCGCAAACCATCCGATGGCGCGGTTATATCGGCCCGTGTTGCAAAATGGGGGCAATGGCACGTCCCTATCCGCGAGTAGGAGTGGACAGTCGCCTAGGTGCACGGTTGTCATGGCATGGAGCGGATGGTGATCCGGACGGTGGCCAATGTGCTCGGCGGCACCATCACTGAGACGGTGCATGAGCGGCTATGCAGGAGTGATATGGACCACGATGGTTCGGGCGTGGCTTCCGAACTAGTTCCGCTAACTTGACCAGCTGGAGCAACAGAACGCAGAACTTGTCCTCACTAATGGCCTTTTCAAGTCTGTCGTGGTTCTTTTGGCAGTGGCACTGGATAATTGACAGTGGTGTGCTGTTGGAACCGACGACTGAGCTAGTTGGGGTGCACGGTCGGGCTTTTTGATCCTGAAGGAGTTGTTGGCATGATGCAGCTTCGTAGCTGTTGATACCGATCAACCCGATGGTGAATGTGCTGGCTGTAATGTGCGAAAGGGTGGGCCGAGTAGGTAGCAAGCCTGATAAGTAAGGATAGGCCACCTGCCCGTTTGTGTTGGTTTAGTCGAAGACTAAACCAACACAAACGGGCAGGTGGCCTCTGAAACTCCCGACGACGGTCGCATTGTGCGGATTTAGCCCAATCCGCCTGACGCCCATAACACGCAGAACTGCACCTTACTGGTTCAGCTTGATGAGGCGTCTTGCCGTGCCGAGGCTGACGACGTCGTTCGTGTGGTGATTCTAGCGGCGCGTGGCAGAAACTTTTCTGCAGGTCACGACTTGGGCTCAGGAGCGGCGTTGTTGGAACGCAAGCTCGGACCGGGGCAGCATCCGACTTTGCGCTCCCACGGCGCTACACGCTATGTGGTCGTGGAAAAACCTAGCTGCAGGAGTGGAACTACACTTTTCCAAGACACTTGCCGCTGGCGCGATATACGTAAAATTATCACCATCCAGGTGCAAGGCAACGCGATACTGGCCAGACTTGATGCTGATCTGGGCACGCGATCTGATTGTTGTTGCCGGCAACGCGAAGTTCAGCAATGCGGTCACGATGCGCATAGGTATGCCTAGCATCGAATGCCATACTCAATCTTGGGAATTCGGTATGCGTAAGGACAAAAAGAGCTGCTGTTGACCGGCGATGCGCTGGACGTCGATGAAGCCTATCGGCTGGGCATGGTGTCCAAGGTTTTCCTGTTCGATGAGCTGGAAGGCCAAGACGCTCGAGTGCGCACGGCCGCATTGTCGAGCGGCCCACGGTGGCGGTGTTGCTGATCCAGAACTTGATAACATCACTTCTGATGCGATCGGGTTCACCGAGGCGCTGTGTTATGCATTCCACGTGTACGAGCTTGGGCACGCCCGCTGGACAGCACGCAACGAGAACCGATATCGGGTTGGCCTGCTGCCAGATGTGTGAGTATCGGCACACCGCGAAGCCGGTCAAGGTGGGGTGCTGTAATACATCATAGTCTGCGACAGCGGTGGCACGATCAGCTGTGCGGAATGGCGCATTGCGCAGGCGGCTCGGAGGGCATCAGATCAATAGGCCCAGAATGACTTACCGGCATGATACCGTACTGTTGATTTCAACGCCAATCATATTACGCACGTGCTCAAGTAGGTGGCACGTGAGTTAGTGCGTGGTGGTGGATTGTTCGTCGGAAGGTATCCGCCCAGGTTTGATCCGCGCGGATCTAGTTGCGCTCGTGACGGATTCGCCAGAGCTGGGTGAGATCGAAGACATCGCCAACCTGGCAATGTCTTTGCTCAGCGATGTGGCCAGTTGAATCACTGAGCAAATCATCAACGTCGGTGGCGGACAGACGTTGCGTTACTATACGGGCTTCTCCGTGACGCCGGAACCCGTGTTCAGTTCCTACGGTCTGTATGGGGTGGTATGAATCTGGTGTGGACGCCGTGCTGGTGTCATGGCCGGTGAGCATAGCGACGGCCGACCAGTCCAGATGTCCGTTGTCTACCGGTTGTCACCCGGGTCAGCAGGAGGTTGTGCAGCAGACTGACGATGGGCAAGCGGCACCTGCAGGCCTGATACGGCGGCGAACACCAGCCGTAGGTCTTTGAGGTCGAGTGCCGCCGTGAATGCGACCGGATCGAATTACTGTCGCGCGATGAAATAGCCGTAGGTCGGATAAACTAGCATGAGAAGTAATAGTAATATCCAGATAAGTATTTCGACATAATATAGCCTATCGACACGGACCTTGGTGAACAGCGTGACGGTGTCGATGGCCGATGCTAGCTAGAGAGTTGCTATAGCAACCTCTGCCAAGTTGGCGGCGTGTGGTTGTTTCGGACACGACGAAAGGCCACTGGTCGATAGCGTTAAACAGCGGCTCTAGAACCTGCGTGCAGCCCGCGGCGATAGCGGAAGCTTTGCTTGAGAAGAAGCTTCTGACCTGCCGCACATCACTGCCGCGGCATACCGCTGACCGGCTTGGGCGTGTGCAGCTGCCAGGCAATCCGACAGCGCGACGCTGATGGTGCTCGACGAGACATGGGGTATCCAGCGCTAGCGAAATCACAATGCTTTCCCCACTAAACACCACATTATCGACCGTCCGGTCGTTGGAGAGCATAGTGATAGACGACGACCGCACCACTGCGGGCTTCGGCGGCGGTGCGGACCGTGATCGTGCTTTGCTGAATGAGGCCTCCCGCTTTGTCGGGTGAACGGTTGTAGGCGGTGACCTGATGAACCGTATTTAAATTAAACAGGTTGGCGGCCATGCCATTGCCCATGTTTCCCAGGACGATGAATCCGATGTCCAGGCCATCCGCCGCGCAGCGTTCTTCCGTGGCTTGGTGAAAAATGTGTTGCATGAAGCGATTCGAGAGCAATTCGATCCTAGTTACCGGTGCGAGCGTCGGGTATCGGCCAAACTACCGCATTGCGGCTGCTGGATGAGGGTGTCACCGTGGCGTGAGCCAATATCGTGGTGGACGGATTGGCCAAGACCCAGGCGCGGGTCTACCAGGCGACAACAGGTGACCTGTTTACCACTATCCAGATGGATGTTACTAACGAGGAGTTCGTCATCGACGGTGGTACACATGCGTGAGGGATCACCCCGGAAGTTCTGATCGATCCGACGTCAGTTGACGCAAGGGACGCCGTCACCGTCGATGGGTTGCCCTTGATCGGGTGTGGGGTAAGGGCTGGTGTCGTAGTTGTATGACGGATAGGTGCTGGTTTTCTTGGAAGTGGTGGTGGTTTCGTTCGATGTGCTGTTATCGGCGGCGGGCAACGAATAGTTGGTGTCGACGATCACTCGGATGTGTCCGGACGCCAACTTGGGATCCGCTTGAGTAGGAGCGTCGATGTCGAGCAGAGTGGCTACGTTCTGGGCATCGGTGTCGGCTCCGGCGCCGTATTGAATCGAGGCGGTAGCCGGCTCGCCCAAGTTGCGGTCGCGGATCTGACCTGTGGTGTAGCCGTGCTTTTCCAGCGCCCGGGACACTTCGCTGGCGAGTCCGGTCAAGCTTCCGGCATTGATCACGTCGACGACGATGGATGGATTAGGTTTGCTGGGCGTGGTGGTTGTGGTTACTGGCGGGGCGGCGCCGATCGCGGACGCCACCTCAGCCTTGATTGCAGCCGGATCGATGATGTTGACGTCCTGGCCATCGATGTTGTCATAGCGCACCACCGGCAGCGTCCGGAATTCGACGCGGTTTTCTCCGGAGCCGTTCGCGAGCACTCCTAATCGCTGGATCAGGTCTTCGTTCCAGCCTGCCGACAGTACCACGTCTTTGCGTGCCACTGCCATCAGACTCTTAAGCTTGTCTAGATTAGTGAAGGTTCCTGTGTCTCGAAGCTCCCGCATGACTGAAGATATAAATGCCTGCTGTCGATGAGTGCGGTCAAGGTCCCCGTTGTCGAGGCCATGACGCTGTCGGACAAACGCGAGTGCCTCTGAAGCATCCAGCCGTTGTTGGCCGGCCGGGAAGTCGGCACCGGAATATGAGTCGTAGACTGTATGGTTGAGGCACACCTCGACACCGCCCAGGGTCTGAGCCAGGTCGTAGAAACCGGCTAAATTGATCTCGGCGAAATAGTCGATCGGAACACCGGTCAAGCTTCGCACTGCACGCAAGGTCGCCGCCCGGGCTGCTTCACGCCCTTGTGTCTCCAGCTCTTTCTGATCGTCGACGCCCTGATCGGCGAGTTTCTGGGCGACATATTGCTTGGTCAGTCCGTAGGCCTCTTTGATCTTGATGTGGTGGTATCCGGGAACACCGCTGAAAGGCACCCAGTCATCGCGAGGGATCGAAAAGGCGACTGCCTTGTTGTTGGTGCCGACGTGCACCAGTATCAGGGTGTTGGTGTTATAGCCTCCGTCGTCGGAGTCGCCAGCGTGCAGCTGCTTTAGGATTGACCAAGGTAGATCATTACCCTGCTGGTCTTTGCGTGAGTCTAAGCCAATGAGCAAGATGTTGATATGGTTGTCGGTGGATCGCGGATCGTCCGCGGTGAGCGCCTGCGAAACGGTGATGCCTCCCAGCGCACCGTGAGCTGTCCAATAGCCGGCTCCGGTCAGTAGCACCGCAACGAGCGATGTGAGCGTCATGAAGCCCCGGGTCAGCACTATGCGGATTCGTGACGGCTTACGAACGGCGCGATGCCGGTGCCGAGGACTGTCAGAACGCGCCATCAGAAACCTCGACCGATTACTAACACACCAGTTAGCATCGCATCAGCGGTTTGTGGCGATGTCGCAGGATGCATGGCGTCAAGTATGCGGTAGCTATCTGTTAAGCCCCCAATCGAATGGGGCACGCGAAGGTTGATATCGGCAGGCTCACTTGGTCGGACGTGGCGAAGTTTTCGTCCGGATTCGCCCGTTATCAGTATCATTTAGAGAAAATCCGTCAAGTTCGCTAAAGATTGCGGCGGGGTCTTTGGGCCTGACCTTGCCGGAAGGACCTCAGTAGTAGGCGTCTAAATCTTGTATTGACCTCAATTCGTACCCGTCAAACAATTTAGTGCATTAATTTTAGTACACTCGTCGCCGGCTGCAGTGTACGGCGGGTGTGGGACAAGACATCGGCGGGGCTGCGATTGGTCATTCCGGTCGTCTTGTTGTTGATTGTGGTCGTCGTGGGCGTCCAAGTCTAGATGAAGTCTGTCGCTAGCTGACTGGTCGCGGCTGTCTAACAAACTCATTTGCTAGGTGCAGTCCGGGTCAACGCTGCCACCTTTCATGACGGTGGCCTTAGGTTGATGTCACACATCCGAGGTTGATGTCACACATCCGCGAAGCAAAGTTTTGCAGTTGGCAGTGCGGTTCGCCTAGTAACTGCTGTCGACGAGTACGGATTAGCAGACCGCAGGTTGGGTCGGCGCGGCGCTGGTTTCCATCATCTCCAACAACGGCGCAAAATTCGTACAACTGGGCCCGCAGCAGGGCGCCGATGGCTTGTCGATAATGGCTATCAAACGCACGCCATAGACCAACAAGGTGAACGTTTGGACCGACAACGAGGCTCATGCCGCCAAGGCCACTCCGGATACCGTCGGGATCAGCATCGACCCGATGAAATTCGGGATCACTGAGGAGATGGTGAACCCTGGGCTCACCATACTCTTCTCGGCTCATCACCCTGCCGAGTGCGGCGTTCAGGTACGCAACACAGATCTGTCATAGTTAGCAAAACTTTTTGCTAAGCTATTAACAATACAAATATTCAATGTGCCACCGGCCGTTTACCCTGTCGTCGCGGAAATGGCCGCCCAGTTGCGCATCGGCGTAATTCACGACGCCTGTCCCGTCAACGTTTGGCGTACAGCCTGGCAGATACCAGGTCACGGACCGTGGGTTGGGCGGTGTGTACGGCGTGCAACCTTTTTGCTTTGTGATGTAGCCATCGCTGACCAGCTGCTCGGCGGTGACTTGATCTCCGCTGTACAATGCCGGAGATCGGCCGGGCACATCGCATTTGCGTCGCACACGCTTTCGATCACACCTATCAACATCACTTTAAGATGATTTCAGGTTGATCAGTCCAACAGCACGGCCGTCACGACAAATCCGCTGACTGCTGCGGCGTTGAGCGAACCGGAGGGTACGCTGTTGCGATCGATTACGGTCTCTCTGGGATTTGCATCGGTTTTCGACTCGAGCGGTGTGCTTGCGGCCGGCACCGCGGTCAGTTACCGGACCTTCTCGATTTCGCCGGCCGACCTGTAAAAGAAATTAATGTTCGAACCCATGACGATTTCGGCGATGTATACGCCTAGCGGTTCAACTTAGTAGGTAGTGAACGTTGTCTTGTGTCGTAGCAAAAATGTAGCCTGGTGCACCTGCCGTACCTTGAGCGGTATCACGAGCACGGCGATCACAAGCACAATGGCCATTGTTGGCTGTAAGGGGGACTTGGTTCAGTGCGTGCCTTACTGGTGAAAGATGACCATGGTGGCGGTGTGTGCGGCTCGGCTTGGCGCCGACGTCGCCATAACACTCAACTGGATGTATCTTGCACCGACTCTGATCGGCTCTCGACACCGAAACATAACAGATACTGCCGATATCCGTTGCAACAGAGCGTTTCTCGGCTTGGGTAACGACGTGTTCGCGGGCCTCGGTCGGGAAAGTGATTCTATCGAAAACCTTAGGTACTCGTTTCGTTGGTATCGATTTTCGTTTTTCTGGTGTTGGGTGCCATGATGTCTAGTACTCAATAATACAGAGGACAGACGATGTCGTTTGTTCTTGCGACGCCAGGGATATTGGAGGTGGCGGCAGCGGAGGTAGCGCGGATCGGTTCGGCAGTGATGGCCGGCAATCTGGCTGCAGTCGCCCCGACGATTGAGTTGTTGGTGGCGAGCGGTGATGAGTTGTCGGCCGCCACTGCGGTGTTGTTTGGCATACTGGGGTTGGTTTAGCTCATAGTTGCTGGTCGAGCTCAGTTAGATCAACGCCGTCATTCTCGGGGTTTGACCATAGGTCAACCCTGCAGGCTTACGTCTGGACGTTCGGACTTTCTTTCGTGTCGATGTTGGCGCCAGGTACCCTCAATAGTTAACGGAGTGATTTCCGACTAGGGTATTACCAGCACACTGTAAACAACATATTTACTCTAGATGTAGTCCAGTTAATCTAGGCCATGAACAGCCAGATTACCAAATATATTTACTCTAGCCATTTTTTGCTCATGTTTGCTCACTTCGTTATCCAACACCGGCGTTTTCGTGGTGCAGGGCGATCCTCAACTTGGCTGGACGTTAGTCAGTTGGTTTCACTGACTTCGTTGCCGGCCGAGCTGTTTGTCGACGCGTGGGTCCTGATGATGGCGCCGCAATTTGCGTCTTACCGACATTGGGACACTACTTGTTGCACTGGTGATCCGACGACGATCGTTAACGCGGTTCGAAACAGTGTTAGCGAGGTCGCCGCGACGACGGTTCAGTTCCCCGCTGTGGTAACTCGGGACGTGACAGACTAAGTGGGTGGCAGCCTGGCTGGCCTATCGATCGACTTTACCAACCTGCTGCGGTAACTGCTCGCTCAGACCGCGCGGGTAGTGACAGTTGGAGCCCCCTGTCAGGATTGAACTGACGACCGCTCGCTTACAAGGCGAGTGCTCTACCACTGAGCTAAGGAGGCGTAAACCAGTGCAAGCCTAGCTGCTCATTCGTCGGCATCGATGACGCGTTGCGACCGCACAGACCGGGAGGGTGGGTGCCGAGGCGAGCGGTGCGGCAGCGGGATGCGTTCGGCCATGTTGCTGAGCGGGTTGACTACCAGGGTCAGTGCGGAGACGGCGTCTTGCAGAGTGGCGATAGTGGGCTCCAGCGCTTCCATCCCGGGCGTCAGTCGACCTAGGGTGTCAACGAGGTCGGTGAGCTGTTCGAGTGGTCCGTCTTTAGCCGTCAGCTTGTCGATCAGGCCGTCCTCGGAGAGTAACCGGTCGGCTAGCCCGCCATCGGAGAGGATTCTCTCGATTAACCTGTCCGTCGCGAGCAGTTGATTGGCCAGCTTGCCTGGCTGCAACACGCACTGTAACCCGCCGCCTTCTTCGGTCAAGCGGTCAAGTAAACCGCCAGGTGCTGTCACCAGATCGACCAACCCGCCCGGGCGCAACAAGCGATCTACCGGCCCTTCGGGCGCGATCGCGCGTCCCAGTGGTGCATCGTCATCCAGTAGTCTGGCCAGCCGGTTGGCGCGCGCCAGTGCGTCCTCGATTCCCAGCATGCTGGCCATTGTGTTCGAGCCGGTGTTGTCTCTGTCACCCAGCGCTTGCTTCGCCAGGCGAAGGCCAGCGCTGGCAAGGTTCAGGCTCGTCTCCGCTGCGGCAAACCCGAATCGTATGGGCACGGTCACCATAGTTACGATGCTTTTGCCCAGGTTCATGGCGTGAGTTTATTTGTAACGCATTCAGAAAACCTCAGCAGGGTCCTGGCAGCTGAGGCGATTATTAGCAGACTCCTGGCAGTTCGTTCCCAGGAACTAAACAATGGGTGGGAAGGTAGTATCTAACCACGTTCGATATGTGAACTGTTGACGGTGGTAACCCCTGGCGAGATCATTTCGAAGGCAAGCGTTCTCGTTGTCGACGACGAAGCTAACATTGTCGAACTGCTTGCGGTTAGCCTCAAATTGCAGGGCTTTGAGGTTAACACCGTGACTAATAGAGCTGCGGCGCTGGACCGTGCTCGCGAAGCTCGGCTGGACGCGGTGATCCTGGATGTGATTATGTCGGGGATAGACGGTTTCGGGGCGCTGCGCCGGCTGCGTGCCGACGGCATTGGCGCTTCGGCATTAGTTCCTGACTGTGCGCGATTCGCTGCAGGATAAGATCGCCAGTCTAACCCTGGGCGATGACGACTATATGACAAAGCCGTTCAGCCTCGAGGAGGTCGTCGTTTGGCTGCGAGTCATTCTGCGCTGCGCCAGCAAAGGCAGGGTAGAATCTCGCAATGACAGCTTGACCTTCGCTAATGTCGAACTCGACGAGGAGACCTACGAGGTCTGGAAGGCCGGTGAATCGGTATCATCTTCTCCCATCGAATTCACTTTGCTGCGTTACTTTGTGATCAACGCCGGTACAGTTTTGAGCAAAACCAAGGTCTTCGATAACGTGTGGTGCTATGACTTTGGGCACGACGTCAACGTAGGCGGGTCCTATGTGTCGTGCCTGCACCGGCAAGGTTGACACCGGGGAGAAGCGGTTGCTGCATGCTTTGCGCGGGGTGGGCTACGTGGTTGCGGGAGCCACGCTGAGTTGCCACCAGCGATTCAGCTAGATAGTTGAGTACGGTTATGGCACAATAGTTTTCGAAGTAGAATGCCGTTGCGGGTCGGCTTGGTTGCCGTTATCCTAGTGTTGCTCCCTTGCGGTCTAGCAATTTCTGGGATCGCAGCTATGATTCTGTGCTGTAGCTTGGCAAGCCGCATTGACTCCACGCATCCTACAGCTGGGTGCAGGCACCACGGCAATCAGGGACCGATCCGCCCTACGTGGTTCTCGGCCCAGGCCGGCCGCCGTCAAAGTTTTATATATGTCAAAGTTTTATATATGGGGTGTTGGTGCCGATGGTACCACCTTTACGGTCATCAATGACCGCAACGCCGAACCGGCGTTCCCGTCCAACAATGACGTGAGCCCTAATCCTACGACCTTTTCCTCGGTCAACGAACTCGAATATTCGGTGACAAGCGGATGTCGGTGCGGAGGCCGTACGGTCTTACCATGATGGCAATCGATCTGTCCGATGTGCGGCACACGGTCTGGTCGCAGTTCGACATCGGAATAGTGGTTCTGATTGTGGTCGGGATTGCCGGTTATCCGGTTGTGCACCCTAGTCTGCGACCGCTGGCCGAAATCGATTAAACCACTGCGCCGATAGCCGCGGGCTAGCTGGATCTCCGCATGCCGGAACGTGATCCCCGAACCAAGGTGGGACGACTTTCGTTGGCGTTAAAAGGAAGGCGTACCTAGCTTCAGGAAGCGCTGGCATCTTCGGCGTCTTCTGCCAAGAAAGCCCGTGGTTCAGAGGACCGGATGCGGCGGTTCATCACCGACGCTAGCCACGAACCGCGTACCTCGTTAATCACCATTCGCGGGTTTGCTGAGTTGTATCGGCAGGGTGCTGCCCGTGACGTGGTCATCTTGATGTCGCGGAGCAGAAGGTGAGGCAAGCCGGATGAGTCTGTTGATGGATGATTTACTGTTGGCCTGCCTGGATGTACAACGGTTGCTCGAACACCGTCGAATGGACTTGTTGGTGCTGGCCAGCGATGTCGTGCACGACGCGCAGGTGATCGACCCTAACCGCACGAGTACCATGGAAGTCTTCGACGGCTAAATACCCTCTTAGGGGCATAGCGATGAGCCCCGGATACGCTAGGTGTTGAGCAACCTTGTTGCCAATGCCTTACAGCACAGCTCGGAAGACGCCGGTGTCGCCGTACGAGTCGGCACCGATGGCAACGACTCGGTGGGCGAAGTCGCTGATAAGAGCCCAGGTATCAGTCTGGAGGATGCCCTGTGGATTTTCAAGCTATTCTATAGCATTTGACTTATCTCGCGCCTGGGTCAGTGGCGGTACCGGACTGAAATTATCGATCGTTGACTCATTGGTGGGGCGTCCACGGCGGTGTGGTTACCGTGACAGCCGCATCGAGGTCAGGTTGCTGCTTCCGTGTTACATTACCGCGGATTAGCAAGGTGCCTGTGTACGTTTGAGCACAGCAACAACCGCCAGCTCACGCTAGTTGAGCCAGGGCTGCCTTGATTTTGGCCTGTGCCGCATCGAGAGATTCCGGTGACGGGTTGCGGTCGATGTTGGCAAAGCCAAAGTCGCTCAGGCTGCGCGTAGGAAACACATGGACGTGCAGGTGGGGTACTTCCAATCCGGCGATGATCACCCCGGCCCGCTCAGTGTTGAATGCCTGACATACGGCTTTGCCGATCAACTGGCTTACGACCATGACGCGGCCAAATATCGCAGGATCTATGTTCTGCCATTGATCGATCTCGGCGCGTGGTACTACCAGCGTGTGGCCTTGTATCATCGGTTCAATAGTGAGGAATGCGACGATGTCGTCGTCCTCGTAGACGAAACGGCCTGGTAGTTCACGGTTAATGATTTTGGTGAAGATAGTCGCCATGGCCTTAGCATATGTACGATGAAACACCGTTAGGGGATGTGTCCCAGAGCGCTAGGTGTACAGGGTAGTTACACTACACTTGGATTGTTGTCCTCGTCATCGTCTCCGTCACGTAAGAGTTTCTTGGGATGCCAGAAGATGTTAATTTAATTCGCGGTTCACTGCGGTCAAGTGTGGAGTGATGGGATCCATTCAGTGTCCAGTGTCACTGTTGACGTGTTTTCGGATGGCTCAACCGCCAGGTTGGAGCAGGCGGTGTTGGGGGTGATGTGGAGAACTTCGCTATAGTCGCACGGAACAGCCGGGCGGAGTATAGCTACAGTCCTTGGTATACAATGTAATTTGTTCCTCCGTGGAGGAGAATCATCTGATATGATAAGCACTAGGGCTTTTCCTTTATCGAAAATCGCAAAGTAATGACGCGTATCCTGAGCAAGGTGGATCACGTTGTTCTATAGGCAAGGTAGTATCCCTGCCGTTGAGTCCTTTGCTGGCGATGGCTTTCAGCTTTCTTAGTGTCGTGGTGACAACGCGTGAGGAAGGTAAGCCATTGTGCTGAAACATTTTCCCGCGTCAGCAGGGTACGCAACGCGATGTTGAGCGCATCATGGTTGTGTTGGGTGGGGCTCCGGGTTTCTTTGTCCATGGTTTGTCTAGAAGGTTGGGTCGTTCACGGTTGGGAGCGTTGGTGGTGGGGTTGCACATGCTCGGCGCAGCCACTCTGTCCAACGTGTCAAAACCAGCTGCGATCGCCTCCCGATCAACGATACAACCCGAACCCATGCTTTGGAACTATCGGAGACCACTGACCAAAACCACTGCTCAGTTACCGTTGATGACATAGTGAAACAAATGATTTAAGAACGGCTAGCAGTATTCTGTGGCTCACTTTTTCCTTACCGAACGCCATGGCGTCGCGATTCCAGTACCCGAGCATGTTGATGATGAGTCCGGCGTCGTTAATGCGGTAGGTGAACATCCCACGAACGGTGCTGGTGAATCCTGCTCCAAATTTACTTTTTAGCAAAATAATACGGACGAGCTGGAGGGAAACTTCTCTTCGCATATGATCAGTCAACTGATTTAGCCGTAATGTTGATGTAGTAGATGAAGCTGACGGCTTTCTTGCTTCGGAAGCCGGTGCCATCCGGGTTGGTGATGGACTTACCAATCGGTTCTTCGGTGAAGAAATCGTCGACCATTAGAGCCAGCCAGCACGAGCAGTCGTGGGCTTCCGCGCAAGCACCACGACGACTGACTGCGACGCGGTCAGTGCCGGGAGTCAACTACTTGGGCCATGGTGGAATATCCTTTGTGTAATTAAATGATGCACACCGCACGCGCGCTGTCCTCGATTACTTTACGAATAAGGCTAACGCCGCTGCAATCGTCGGCGGCATATACATCGATACTGGCCATAGCTGGCAACCACGTCGTCTAACAGGGCGGTGTCGGGCTCGAGTGTTCCGGTCAGCATGACGCTGTGGACGGCAAGTTCCCGGGTAACTTCACCACCAATGAGTGAATACCACACCGCCGACCCTGACCCGCTTGACCTCTGCGCGAACATAAATGGTGACATCTAACCTGTTGAGGCGATCCATGTGTTCGGTCTTGCGTTTGTTACTGCCTTTTGGAGCAATGTCTTTGATGGCCTCGAGTATTGACACTAGGCGGCCACAACAGGTCAAAAATTCGATAAGTTCGAGGGCGACAAGGCCACCATCAATGATGTCGACTCGTCGACCGATCTTCATCTATGTGCAAGGTGGCGACTCGAACGGCGGCGGGGTGTACCAGCAGATGCAGCCAACCGACCACTAAGAAGTGCTCAGCCGTTGTCAGGTTGAATCCGCGGATTTTGCCTAACTGCCAAGAATATCATGTAACCTGGTGCCAGTGTTTATGTGGGGTAGGTCGGTGCACGGGATTGCCGGCACGGTGACTTAGCTACCGGTAGCTACCACCATCGCATCCGGTCTGATTGACGTGAGAAACAACGTGGCCCAGCTGTACTTTTCCGGGGCTATGCTTGATATCGTTGCATAGGTATCATGAAAATGACTGACTCTCCAAGCGTACGCTACGCCTTTAACATAAGGCCTCGCGCAGTTGGCCGCTAATTTCGAAAAGCGTGACGTGGTGACCTCGTTTGGTGGCAACGCGAGCGGCTTTGAGACCGGTTGGGCTGCCGACACTCACCACTACGTGCTTGGCGCAAGTGGCACGGGGTGCTGCTAGTTCGCGCTCTTTGCCATTGTGGGAATTGCGGCACAGTCGACCGAAAATCGCTGTTCTTATTGCATCTATACTGTTTGCATAGGAGATGCACTTACGGACTCGGCTCGCCTGCCCAGATAGCAGTTTGTGGAGCAGGTTGGGATAGGCCAACAGCAGACGCTCCATTGCTATGAAATCGGTATGCTTATAGGCTATAGTATGTCTTTCCCTAATGGGGTGGTAAATTCGGCCGAGGGCGATCGTCAGCATGTCAACAGTTTGCTTAACTGCGGTTACGGTACCGACGTTGACTTCCTCGCCGTTGTCAGTGTCGTTGACCGTTCTGGTGATAAGCCGATCGATCATGCCTCCGAGCGCATCCGCCTGAGACGACGAGTTAGGTTGTTATCTATCCGGTTTCATATATCGGTCACCCGTCGGTGACTCGTTCGTACCCGGAAGTACGTAGTGTGGTCGGCAGGGCAGAGCCGATCTCGGATCTAATCCCGTCTAGTGTCTGCAGCACCACACGGACTCAACTCCGAGCCGAGTAACTCCGGTAGTCATCGGTACTGTGATTATGTTGCGGAGCAAGGAAAGAGCCCATGTGTAGCTTAATGCCGTCGTGTCCGGACTCGACGGTATGTCGCGCTGTAGCTTTGTGAAATAAGTTGAACACTCGATAAAGTCGCTATTCGCTGATCTCGGCTGACGGACGCTAGGTCAGATAGAAGGGAATCATCGACGGCCCTAAGGACGTGACGCCGAATATCTCCCACCCTAGCCTGTCAGGCCCAGCGCGCACGACTTGAAGTTGGATTTTGATGTCGTACTCATAGACTACCCTTACCAGCACCCGATGCGCATTGACTGCGACGTCAGTGGATAGTTGCATCCCGCTGGGATTCTCCGGGTGATTATGGTCGGATCCATTGGCGTCGAACGTGATCAGGAAGATTCCACCCTTTGCTCGGGCGGCGAAATAGTCATGGCTATGTTGCCGAGAGCAGCCTGTCTGCCGTGCTGTACATGGTCTCCATCGGAGACATGATAGCCTGGCTATGCGCCGTCATGGCGCCGATTTGTCCCGATTACAACAGACACGGAAAGCTGTCCGGTCATCGGAAAACCTATTGTCTTGTCGGTTATCGATCTGCGTCTGTGTAGCGGATGACGCCGCGAATGTTCTTGCCATCCAGCATGTCCTGGTACCCTTCGTTAATCTGCTCAAGCCGGTATTGGCGGGTGACCATGTCGTCTAGATTAAGCTTGCCGACCTTGTACATCCCCAGCAGCTGTGGAATGTCGTACTCCGGGTTGCCACCGCCGAAGATCGTGCCCTGTAGGTTCTTCTGCAGAAGGGTCAACATCGCGAGGTTCAGGTTCACACGGGTGTCCATCAGGCTGCCAATTGCGGTCAGCACGCAGGTGCCGCTCTTGGCCGTGAGAGTCAGGTAGCTGTCAATATTGGCGCCCTTGAGTTCGCCGACGGTAATCACCACTTTTTTGGCCATTAACCCGTAGGTGACTTCAGCGATACCTATCAGTGCAGCATCGATGTCCGGGTAGACATGTGTGGCGCCGAATTTCAGAGCCTGATCACGCTTCCATTCCACCGGGTCGATCGCGAATATATAGCGGGCGCCGGCGCTGACCGCACCCTGGAGTGCTGACATGCCAACTCCGCCGACACCGACGATGGCGACGTCTTCACCCGGTCGGATGTCGGCGGTGCGGACGGCGGAGCCGTAGCCGGTGGTGACTCCGCAGCCAACCAGACAGGCGACCTCGAACGGGACCGACGGGTCAATCTTCACCACCGAACTGCGGTGCACCACCATGTACGGCGAGAACGTCCCCAGCAACGTCATTGGGTAGACGTTCTGACTGCGGGCCTGGATCCGAAACGTGCCGTCGCTCACCGAGGTGCCACTCAGCAATCCGGCGCCTAGGTCGCACAGATTGCGCAGACCGGCCTGACATGATGGACACCGTCCGCAGGACGGGATGAAGGACAAGACCACGTGGTCACCTGGGACGAGGTCTCCCACGCCGGGGCCAACCTCGGCGACGATACCCGCACCCTCGTGTCCACCGAGCACCGGGAAGCCTGCCATAGGGATCCCGCCTGTGACCAGGTGGTGGTCGGAGTGGCACATGCCCGCAGCTTCCATCTGGATTTTAACCTCGTCCTTGACCGGGTCACCGATCTCGATCTCTTCGACAGACCATGGCTGGTTGAACTCCCATATCAGTGCACCCTTGGTCTTCACAGTGAACCTGCTTTCATCATTGGTATCCGCTGCAACGAATTGGTATCCGCTGCAACGAGCGATGGGCTGAGTGTAGGTCAGCATGTGGACGGTGCTACTGGGTAGCTGTCGCATGTCACAGTAGGGGTACCGGATACTTTCCCAGCCAGTAGCAGCCGGGAACCTTTTCGCCGGATATGCCGCGTTAGATCCGCTTCATGCATGCGGAGAGCATGCCAGCTTGGATCAACGTCAAGTGTCAAGTAGAGTGCCGATGTCTTCTTGAAGTCGAAGAAGTCGAGCTGCCAGTTGCATTTCCGTTGCAGGCATAGCGGAACCAGTTGCTGCCTATCCCGTACACTTCGAACTCGAGGTTGCTCGCTCTGTCGGGTTGGCCTACTAGACCTGCTGGCAGAAGCTGATAACTGCATCCTGCTTGTCGTCGATCAGGACCTGCTCGTATGGCTACCGCTTGTCTTGCAGGATTTTCCATCCCTATGTCTCAGTGCGATCCGAATGGTTACGGGATAGAATAAGGCTCACCACGTCGGCCAACCGGTCAGCGATATCGTGATAGGTGAATCGGCCGCTGCCGGCTTGTACAAGTGCGCCGAAAAATGCCATTTCGAGCGCGGACACCGTGCCCGGTTCAGCGTTGGGCCCGATAGCAGAGGCGATGCGGCGGTGGATCTCTGTGCCGATCCGGTCGCGTGTGGCACGCACCGCAGGGTCGGCGCCGCCGCTGAGCAACGCTGTCGTACATGCGGCCGCAAACTCGGGTTCGTCGGCTACAACCAGAGCCAGATGACGCAATGCCTGATCTACTCGGGTGGGTAATGGGTCGTTGACATCGGTGAAGTACGGGACCTGCCGAACCAGGTCAAGGTAGACCTCGGCGATCAGGTGGTTCTTCGACGAGAAGTAGGTATAAGCGGTTGCCGGAGCCACTTTGGCGCGCGCTGCCACTGCACGCACGGTCAGGGCAGCATACGACTTTTCCCGCAGGGTTTCCATACCGGCGGCAAGCACCTTGCGGAAGGTTTCTTCCTGGCGGCGGTTGCGCGACGCTGGTCCGGTCTGGCGCTCGGTGTGCACTGCCACCAGTGCGGTGCTGGACACATGTATAAGCTAACTGATCCCTGCGGAGCGAAACAAGATTCATTGATAAATGTGCTGTTTATTTAAGATATTCATAACAACTGGAACAGGCCCTGCTTGCACGGCGACTGGCTTGCCAGCTATCGTACCCAGATAACTACATTGGACAAGTGTCTACTATTGGTCAGCTGACTAACAAGTGCGCGGGCGGGAGCAGAAGATGGTGTTGTTGGCCGACGGCGTGAGCGAGCTGTTCATCGACGGCAAAATGTTGAGCGGTGGTGCGCGCACCTGTGCGCCGATTAATTCGGGAATCGAGGAAGTACTCGCAGTTGCCACCGAAGCTGACGTCGAGGAAGTAGGTCGTGCCCTCGATGCTGCGCAGCGTGTCTTCGACGAGACCGGTTGGTCCGGCAACACCGAATTGTGGGTACGGCGTGTGTGTCAGCTGTGCGATGCGATGCGTAACCACATTGACGAACTGCAAGAGCTGAGTATCGCCGCGGTGGGGGCTCCGCGTCTGCTCACCGCTAGCGCACAGTTCGAGGGCCCGGCTGACGACCTGGGGTTCGTGGCCGACATGACCAAGTCGTACCTGTGGAATCAGGGTCCCGGTGCGCTGTCCCCGATGGGAATCCTCACCCGGCGTGCAATAGCACGGGAAACAGTTGGCATCGTCGGCTTGATTACCTCGTGGAACCTCCCGCGCCAGATCAATCTTGCAGAGTTGGGTCCCGCTTTAGCTGTAGGTAATACCGTCGTTCTGAAACCTGTGCTCGACACGCTGTGGTGCGCGACAGTACTCGGCGAACTTATCTTCGAGTGCAGTCAGTTTTCGCCTGTCATAGTCAACATCCTCATCTCTAGTGACCATGATCTGGGGGTGCTGCTGGTTAAAGATCCACAGTTAGAAATGATTTCGTTTATTGACTCGATAGCCACTGGCTGCAGTGTGATGGTCGAGGTCACTGTCACTAGCAAAAAAGTGTTCTTGGAGTTCGGCGACAAGTCAGTGTTCGTTGTGCTAGACGACGCTGACCTGGCTGCTGCCAGCGGCATATCGGCGTTTTTGGCATGCGTGTATGCCGGGCAGGGTTGTGCGATAACCACCCGGCTGGTGGTGTTGCGGGACCGCTACAAGGAGGGCGTCGCCGTTGCAGCGGCCACCATGTCGTCGATCAAGCCCGATGCTCACAGTGACCCAGGGACTGTTTGTGGGCCGCTGGTTTCGGCACGACAACGGGATCGAATACAGGGCTATCTCGATCTGGCAATCTTCGATATACGCACCGAGGTTATGGCTCCGTTAGTCGAGATCGGTACCACAGAGGCTACCGCCTTATCGGATATGACGGACATTGACATCATCAGTGTCGCCGTGCTCGACAGTGAGCAGGTGCGTGAGATCGTCGCCGGGGAGAGCAAACTGGATCTAAAAACCAAGCCGAGCAACATCGTTGCAATTCATTTCACAATTAGTGATACCACCGTGGTGAACCTGGCCCGCAAGATCGCACCGCAAGGGATTCGCGTCGTGGTTGCACCACTGGTCAGCGGTGGCAGTGCGGTAGTCGCAAAGGGTGAATTGGTCACCAGGGTGGGCGTTGACGATGAAAAGTTCCAGCGCAGCAAGGAGCCGTTTCAACGGTGGGCGTCCCTAGTGGTCCACGTCGGTGAACTCGGTGCGGGCGCCAGAATGAAAATGGCGCGCAACATGCTGACATTTGTGTCCTACACTGCTGCCGCCGAGGCGCTACAGCTCGCCGGACGATTGCGGATTGGACATCGTGGCACTTGGGAAAATTTTGCAGCACAACAAAGTTCTGACCGATGGCGCAGGAGCGTTCATGTTCCGCAATGTTGACGATGCCGATGGAACCTGACGACCTGTTCCGTCCGATGCTGGGGCACACCCATGGCCTGGGGAGAAGGGTTGTGAGTTTGATCTTGGCACCGGGTGGAGCGGTATCGGTCGAGCTGCCGATGACTCAGTTGGCATTTTAACCAATGGCTACCGGTCTTGGGGTGCTGCGCCTAACCAACGAATCGGACTTACCTACTAAGAAGAAAGAGGCATGATGGATGAGTTATGTCGTGCTGGCCTGGACAAGACGAATCAGGTCTACGCATGGGACATGCCCGATACATCGGGCAAGTACTTTGCCCCGACAGTCGACCACCTTTTCTATGGGATCTGGACCCGTTCCGGACTGTCCATGCGCGACCGCCAGATGGCGGTCATCACGGTGCTGACTGCTCAGGGTCAGTCGGACCTACTGGAGGTTCAGGTCAACGCTATTTTGCATACCGGTGAGCTGACCCTCGGCGAGTTGCGCGAACTCGCCGTGTTCATCACCCACTACGTCGGCTTCCCACTAGGGTCACAGCTAAACAATGCGATCGAGCGGGTTGCGGCCAAGCGCGAGAAGGCGACTGACAACTGCTCGTCCGCGGATCTGAAGGCTAATGTCGCTGAAATCCTCGCGAAGGAGTCCGGCGAATCCGGTTAGCCCGGGCTCCTTAGCGGGCCGAGAGGGGGCGGCCCGCTAAGGACCGGGTAATGGATGGATTCACAACGTGTCGCCGATAAGCAGGACAGCAGTTGGTATGTCCTTGGCGCCCATCATGTGTCGGGAGCGGATTGGCGTGGTGCTGGTCGGACGTTGTGAACTGGTCTTTGCAATTTACATTCGTGTTATAAGTCGAGTGTTGTACCGCGCGTGGAGGGTTAGGAGCTAGCATGCGTCATGCAGCAAACTATCGTCCGTGGTAAGGCTCATCTGTAAAACGGGAGAAGCCATTGCTAGGATGCTCAATATCGCTTTGTGCTGCAATGTGTTTCTTCTACAAGTTGATTAGGTAACCACTAGCACCGAAAATTTTGAATGTTATATCACCACCGCAACTTAGAACTTAGCAGGGGATGCATAGCAGCTTGATCAGGCGATGATGTCTACCTCGAATTAGACTAGATTTGCAGTAGTTTGCGCGTATTGGACCTCTTGCTTCTTCCGCATAGTTGTGACTGTGAAGTGGGTGTTGAATTGTCCTTGCTCGTATAGCAGCTGTTGCTTCGTTCGAGTGGCCTTTGGATGCGGTTAGGGCCCAGCAATTTTAGGTATGCTTGGTCTTTTCAGCCACTTCACGCTATGGTGATGATTGGCCGACGGGCTATTTCATGGAGTTGACCCGAAGATGACAGGCATACGACGAGCCGGATCGATCATTACTGCAGGGAGTATCGCTGTAGGCGGCGTATCCCCGCCAGAATTCAACGAGTTGGTGTATGAGTCGGGCTTGGCCGAGTGGCCCAGCGTGTCGTAGCCAGATAGATGAAGGTCACCACGAGATTTCTCGCGAAACTGTCCAAAGGTACTCGAGCAAAAGAATCGACACGATGATCACTGCCCACGACATTGACCTGACCCTAAGTGCTAGCTGAACGACTCATCACTACGCATCGTGATATGCTGCGCAAACTATTCACCACGTTCATCCATGCCTTGATAGGTGCAGAAGCTGATGGCCTGTTCGATGCTGGATACTAGGCAACACAGTGCTGAAGAGACCAAACAACACAACGACCAGCATTCTCGCTAATTTAACACTAGCGCAGGGTTCATTGGCTTTGGCTAGCCCTAAGCTGCGGCACGGCTCGTGTTTCCCGATTAGATTGGTTGTTAGAGCGGCGTAAGCAAGCTGAAATAGCGCTGACCACGGTGATCGCTACCTTGATATCTGGTGTGGGGTGTCCGCGAGGTGGATGGACAAGCTCGTAGAAACACCGGGAATCATTGAGTCCGTCCAAGTCGTAGGTCTCGGTGATGACCAAGGAAACTCGACACGGCCGTGAAAGCCTTTCGGACTCGCCTCCTCAGCGCCATCCCGTACACGTTCGTCGCGCCCGATACCCTGGTCCTCAAGGTGTGTGAGGCCGGTCGGGTAGTCAACGTGCACGCATTGATCGCCGTCGGCGTCAACTCCGAGGGCTACCGGGAAATCCTGAGTGTCGACGGTAACCTCACCGAGGACGGGGCGGGCTCTTTGACGTGCAATTAGTCATCAACTATGCTCACGTCAAACTGCTCGCCGTGATCGGATCCAGCCTGCCCGGCGTGTACCTGGCAGCGGCATCGTACCCATTACGCCACCAACCCTCAATGGCCTTCACACCAAAGTCTTCCTAGCTCTGGATACGCATAGTACTGCACTCAGTACTCGGTCAGTCCTACTGAATAACCCGTTACTGCTCAATATGAGCGTACTATTGACTCCCTGGCCAAACAGGTTACCCAAGGTGGCTGAACATCTCGAAGCCGCTCGCGCTGACTTGCTCTGGCATTCCACGCCTCCCCCAAACAAATCTGGTGCCAGATCTGGTTTGGATATGCAGGTGATCGTGTGCCACGAACACTGAGGGAGGTCGCGATGTATGAAGTGCGTGACCTTCGGGTGTGGTGTTGGATTTGGTGATGGAGGTGGCCCCTCCGGGATCGCCCTGTACGGAGAGGTCTCAGTTGATTCCGGCTGAGTTGATTTCAGCTGACTGTTAAGTGTACGATGTGATGTGTGTGTTAGCTAGAGTTCACTTAAATTCGAGGGTGTCTAGCGTGCTGCAAATGTTGTTGAAAGATAACTACTAGCGCACTTCGCACCGGCAAGCAGTCGGTGGAATTAGAGCTTAGGTAGCTAGGTTGTTTCAATTTTTGCATTGCTTTGTTTTTGCTATTTGCAATAGTTTGGGATTTGTTGAACCTAGAGGAAGATAGTATGTCTTTTTTTCTGAAAGTAGATGTAGGTGGGCTGATTATGGCAGCCGGTAGGTTAGAGCGCATTGGTTGTAACACTATGGCAAGTAATTCCGCGTGTTCTGCAGCGATAACTGAAATTCCTGCCCCGGCTGCCGATGAAGTGTCAAAATTATTGTCGCAGTTCTATAGTAGCCACGGAAAACGGTACCAGGCACACGCCGCTCGAGGTGCGAACATTCATCGGGATTTCGTTCAGAGCTTGAAGAGTGCTGCAGGTGAATATATGATCAGCGATGAAATGTGATCACCAAAACGTCTCTGAACGTGGAGAGTTTTTAAGTCTCGCAGGGGCCTCATAGTGGACGTCCCTCACTGCATCTGAGTAGCTATAAGCGAGAATAGGAATACTTTAAGAATTAAGAGGTAACAGAATGTTCGATTTTATAGCGCAGCCTCCCGAGGTCAACTCCGCCTTACTACATTGCGGTGTGGGTTCTGCTCCGATGCTTGCCGCCGCTGCGGCATGGGAGGGTCTGTCGGATGATCTGGCTGCGGCTGCTGAGGAAGTGGCGGAGACAGTGATCGAGGCGGTGCCGGCGTCATTTGCGGGTCCGACATCAGAGGCAGTGGCAAGGCGGACCCTGTCTTATGTGAACTGGCTGAATAGTACCGCCACGTGTGCCGAGCAAACCGCGAATCAGCTCAACGTAGCGGCAAACGCTTACGAGACGGCTTACCAGACGATGGTGCCGCCGCTGACGGTGTACGTGAACCTCGTGCAGACTAAGGTGTTGCAAGCACTCAACTGGTTCGGGCAATTCTCCTCTAGCATCGCGGACAAGGAAGCCGAATACAACGAAATGTGGAGCCGAAACGCAGAGGCGATGATGGCCTATCGGGATGCTGTGCTCGAGGGAACAGCGAGAACGCCAGAGTTTGAGCCAGCACCGATGTTGGTCTCCAACTGTGTGTGGTCGTGTACATCGGACGATTCCTTTGATTCGTTTGATTCGTTTGACTACTCTGGGGCGTCGGCCGCTTCTGGGCCGGCAGCCGCGGAGTCATTCTATGAGAGTATGGATTCGTTTGGCTACTCTGGGGCGTCGGCCGTCTCTGAGGCGGCAGCTGCTTCTGGGGCGGCAGCCGCGGAGCGACTCTATGAGAGTATTGATTCGTTTGATGAGAGTATTGGTTCTTTTTCCTATCCTAATGAGGGGCCAATGTATGAGAATGTTGCACAGTCTATGCTGTGTATGAGCGACATCGCCTCAATGGCCAGCACGGGTCTGTCGATGGTTGACGGCATGGGTCCAATGATGAAGGGTATCGTGCCAACGACAGCGGCCAATGCTGTAGAATCATTAACGCAAAGTGAACAGTTGATCGAAAATGCTGTACACTCGCCGGGTTGTGGTGCGTTAAGCTCGAGTTTGGAGAGTCTGGTGGCTGCCGACTTGGGCCAGGGCGTGTCGGTTGGCGCGTTGCGGGTGCCGGAAACTTGGGCCGATACCAGCCCGATAGTCACCTCAGAAAGTGGGTTGATGTCGACCGCGGAAGGGTTACCGATAGGTGATCCGGTATATGATCCGGTATACGGTGATCCGGTATATGATCCGGTATACGGTGATCCGGTATATGATCCGGTATACGGTGAGAACAGTGCAATGGCCTGATGTTCGGCTTAACAATTAAAGTGGTTTGAGTCCGGATGGTGGTCCACACCGTTGAACTGATAGTTGATCGTCGTGTTAGTCTATTTTGATACATAAATGGGTTATCCCGTCACGTATCCCGTGTAGCATGTTCCTGACGTTGCGAAATGGCTGCTCTAATCTTCCCGATCGTGTCTGCCTTTACAACGATTCACCAAATTGGGTTGTAGCCGGGTTCCTACGTTCCGTGCGTACCTGGCTTGGGCTGCTTTTCTGCGGTTGGTACAGCTGGTGGAAACGGTTCGGCGGTTTTTTGGTTTGTTCGGGAGTTGGGGTGTTAGGTGATTGGTGTGGCGACTGGGGTGATGGGGTCGTGTTGTTGAGCTAAGACGGGGTC
>NZ_QAYL01000006.1 GCF_003408705.1 Mycobacterium uberis | reverse complement strand
CATCCACACAGTAGATCAACTCACACAACCCATCGACCCACACCACAACCCACACCACAACCCACACCACCACACCCCACATAAAACAAAACCACACAACACCAGACCAGGGTGGGCAGAAGCCCTGGCAGAGAGGCATCAAATGAGTGACCAGGGCACCTGGGATGCGGCGTTGGCGTGAGTGACTGGTCAACCAACGCCGCCCAAGATACAGAGTGGCATCACTCGCCACACAAAGGTCGGGTCGAATCACAAAATCTGGGCATCAAACCGCCTGACCGTGGTGTGTTGTCGCTCCCCACAGCGGCCGACCACCATGACTCGACCCCGAAGACTACCAGGCCCGCAACGTCATCAGACGTAGCTTCTACACAACCAAACTGTGGCGCAGCCCTGCCATCTGCTACAACAAACTTGGCCAGCGCCCACTATTAATAGCAGAGCTGCAAGTCAAGACACTACGGCCAGACTACAACTGCGGCGTCAAATCCAGTGATGTAATAGTCGTCATCCTGGTCACCAGCCAGCGATTAGCACTATGTTTCATAAACAAGCGGTAGGACAGATACTTCAGCGAAGGAATATTTTTGGTCAGTGGGCTGGTGGATGTGGTGTTGGTATATACGATGGCGATGGCATTAGGAGCATCAAGTGATTCAACCGCCACGCCGGTTACTTCGGTGCTGCTCGTTATCTTGGCCTGTTTGTTAGGACCGACGATAGCATCGACGAATTTGCGGTACTGGGCACCAAAATCGCCGCTGAGGTAGGTCGCCGCGCGGTCAGCCAGGGTGTCCATGTTCTCCGGCGTATAAGTCCACAGAACGGCTACTGTGTTGGCTGCTGCCCGCGCCACTTTGAGCTTGACTGCAGCGGTAGCGCGATCAACCAGGTAGAGCTGCACGGTCGCGCCCGCAAAGGCTGCGAAACCAACGCATAATATCGCGGCTACTGCGACGGCGAGAGTCATATGCTGGCCGGCCAGCCGGCTCCTTAGGGTGCCACTGCTTTCAACCGCTGACGCAAGTGTCTCTTCTTGGTTCTCAGCGTCACCGTCTGACTGTTCTACTACCGCACCGTCGATCTCACCGGAAGCGATTCCAGCTGACTCGGTGACTCCTTGTGATTCTTCGGTTACGTTAGCAGCTAAGGCTGCTGAACTCGTGTTGACAGTCAAGTCACCTGCAGCAGATTGCTGATCTTCCACTGATCCCCTTCCCGAGTCGCGGTTGCCACCCAACGATTTGTGTTCTCGACTACCTGCTTTTCATCCGGCGACTTGGAGGTGACTTCGGTAACTATCAACACATTAGCGCTGCCATCGTCATTCCATCTTTCCATGCCGACGTCGAGCACGGTGCCAGTGGTCGGTTCAGCTCTGGCGACCTGGAAGAGAATCTCGTTTGCCTTATCGTGGTACTGCTTGGCAAAGTCACCAGTCGCTTGCGCCAATATCCGTGATACATAGTCATTGGCATGATACGGATCAAGGGTCGTGAACTCCGCCATAAACCATTTGACGTAGCTAAGCACCTGCTGGTCCTTGGTCATGGCGTGCTCACGGGATGCATGTGAGATCGACATCAGGATTGATGCCATAGTTGCCGCCGTCATCACCAATGCAGTAACCGTGGCGACAAACGCCAAACCCCATCGTCGCTGTGACACCACCGTCCCCGCGGCAAGCAGTGGTCCCTCGCCGGCTTGAAACTTGCGGCGGGGACTCATTTCCCGTTCCCGGGTGGTCTCGGTTTGGTCAACACAGTGAGGTCATCAACGAGCCAATGGCCATGCTTATCCTTAGCAAAATTCACTCGAACGGTTGCGCTGATGTATCGTTGGTCAGGCGCCGCGCCTCGGCGACCCTGCATAAACAACAGCATCGTCGCACGATTTGGCGTGACAGACTGGATCGCGCCCGCGATCGGCCAGTACTCGTTGATAACCGGGTGCCCCTTCTCCACAACATCCTGCTGCACAGCCAGCTGGCGGCGATACTTGTCGCTAGCCAGCGATTGGGCGTGCGTGAAATCGGCCCGTAGCGTTTTTGGGTTGTAGGTCAGCATCTGCGCGACCATCTTCGGTCCCTGAATCATTATCTGCGCGCCAGTTTGGTCGACTGCACGATCATGCGAATACACCACCACATAGTTCACGGCGGCACCACCTAGGCACACCACCGTCGCAGTCAACAGGGCCACCGAGACCCGCCGTCTTATGGTGCGCTTCCGCTTGCCCAGTTGTATGCAGCGTACTTCGGTGCACAGCAGTTTGTCAGCGAAGGTGCAGCGCCGCGAATCCCACAGTGGCCATAGCCAGCCCACGAGCACTGCTGCCGTGTCGAGCTGATGGGTAAGATCCCGCAACAACAGCCGCCACGGCCCAATAGCTGCCCCATCACGCTTTACCACCGCGATACCGCACAAGGCACGCCCTAAACTCCAACCGAGGACTGCCGGCAATAATAACCGGTTGACCAACAGCAGCAAGATGACGACGCCACCAACCGCCATACACAACAACCACCACGCGCTGCGTAGCGGGACAGTGAGAACAACCGATGCCATCGCCACTACCACAACGAGACCCGGCAGAACATCGACAGCGAATGCGCCCACCCGAAGATGCCACGGCGCCAAGCAATTCGGCGATAGCTCTGGGATGACCGCAGCGGTCTGACTCTTCTCGACCACCACCGCTACTTTGTCACCTGATCGAGATTGGCGATCTTGTACTGGCCTTCAGCAAACGCCATTTTCACCCGTAAGCGGTAGCCGGTTTCTTGGCCTTGCGCCTGGTCGCTAGATAACTTGACGCGGAGTGCGACGAGCACATCGATGGAACCGTCGTTGTTGTTGCGCTCAACCGCTGCCCTCACATCGGACACCTGAACGTGTACGTTCGCAGCCTGATATGCCTGAACAAGCATGCTCGTGTAGAGCAGAGCTTGGGAGCGGAAAGCATCGGTACCACAGTCGATGATCTTCTGTTCACTGGCCGCCATCGCGTTAGTGTCTGGCGCTTGTGTCGCCACGACACAATCCATCGCCGCTTTCAGCGCCACGGCGTCGTTGCGCGCTATCGTTTGGCTGTCCTGATGATAACGCAGCGCGCAGTAGCCACCGGCCCCTATTCCGCTGGCGGTTAGGAAAAGCGTCACAGCGATACCCGCAAGCCACCTGCGACCTAGACGCGACCGGTTGAACCTAACACCCGAAATGTCGGTTGCGACTTCTGATGCTGGCAACTCCTCGATGGTCGGCTCGGTGCTGGCCTGGTCGGCCACAAGCTTGGCGCCCTGTCGAATTCTCTTACCTGATCTCCGGGAGAGCATACGCAGACGACAAAGCATCGACATCGGTGGGAGACTCAGCCGGCTGGCGCCAGCATCTCCTTCCATCCGTCGTCTCCTATTTCGGTCGAGTTTTCGACGGAGTATTTCACTCCGTCGGGCCCAACCAGCTCACCGCTTTGGGGACTGTATACGGCAGAGGGAAGCCGGCCCGGGGTGTAGACACATGAGTTAGGCTGTTGTCCGTTGCACTGCACGCTACCCGATCGTGGCCGCGACAAGGGGTCGCTGACCGGCAGAGGTATCCCTGGCAGTCGATCCGCAGGCGCCGGATTCACGCCGTTGTCAACCGTCGGCGCTGGGATCACCAAACCTGGCTTGACTGGCTGATCACAGCGCGCTCCGGGCGCCGGGCAAGTCAGGAGCTGATTCGGGTCGCCGAACCAAGGGTTGGTCCCCAGCGGAACGTACGGTTTGGGATCGCGACATTCCCGTGGCGAAGCCGCCCGCTTGCCCGGGACATCAACGCACGGGATGTTTCGTGATCCGCGTACGCTGTTGGCTGGCGTGTCCATCGGGATCTTGCAGTACGTGCCGACTGGCAACGGCTGCAGGCTAGTGTCCGCCGGCGACCGCCACTCCGCTGCCGGAATGAAGCCAGTCAGACAGGGCGGCGGCTGGTTGAACGAAAACGCCAAGTCAAGCGCGGCCATATTCGGGAACGACACCGCCACCGTTTGCGTAATCGAAGCACCCTGCGGCAGAAACACCAACATCTGCTCGACACCGTTGTGGTAGCGCTTGAGCATATCGATCACAATCTCGAGATTGGCCAGCGTCTGCGGCAGTGAATCCCGCACGTCGCTGAATATTGCGTTAACCTCATCGACAGTCGGCGCTGCTTGGGAAAGAATGCTTTTCAGATGCTGATCTTGTTGTGCACTCTGCGCCGCTAGGACGTGCAGGTTGTGCGCCCAGCGCTCAATCGCACTGCCGGATTGAACTTGGCTGTCCAGGATCGACCTAGAGTTTTGGATGATGTCGTTGACATCGGTGATGTTGGTCTTGAAATCGCCCACAATCGTCTGAGCAGAATCGACCAACCGTTGCAGTGCCGGCCCCAACCCGCCAACTGCTTGCGCTGTCTCGTCGAGCAACGAGCCGATCTTTTCCCTGGGCAACGCGGCAAGCCCTCGATTAACGGAGTCCAGTGCCGGCCCGATCTCACTGGGCACAGTACCCTTGATGATGGTTTGTCCGGGGGCCAAGTACTTGCCAGGGTTCCCGGTCGACACCAAATCCAAGTACTGCTCACCAACCGCTGACACCGAGTGTACATTCGCCGACGCATCGATCGGGACCTTGTAGCGACTGTCGATACTCATAGTCGCCTCGGCGCCCGTTGCGGTCGGCTCAACACCGGTAACCCTCCCGATAGTTATGCCACGATAGGTCACATTAGCCGTCGGATACAGCCCGCCCGTTGCGGGAAGCTCCGCCTTCAGCGAATACCGGCCAATACCTACCAGGCTTGGAATCTGCAAGTAGTACACACCTAGGACAGTCAGCGAGATAATGGTCAGGATGCCGAACAGGACAAGTTGGCGTCTGATGAAAGCAGTCAGCATCGTCTATCTGCCCTTTCCACCAACGGTCCACCGGGTGCATCATTGGGGTTCGGCGTGTAGCGAACATCAGGAATCATCGTCTCAGGATCGCGACCAAACGACTGCTCGAGAGCACGGAGAGCCCCAGACAATCCGGTACCAGTCAGCACCGCGTTGTCCATGGCACTGTAAGTTACGTCCAGCGTCAGTGACACATTCTGATAGTCGCCCCGCATAATCTTCGGAACGGTGTCGACGTCGAACGGCTGGGTTAAAATCAACTTCAGCGCGCCCACCAGATACGGTGAGGCCCGGCTGAGTTCCCGCAGTGGGCATCCCAGCGCTTGCAGATTGGTGTGCAGGGGGCCACGCACCTCCGACAAGTACTGATCGGCAGCCTGGCTGAGCTGTCCAACCGAATCGGTAGTGTTGATGAGCAAGTTCTTGGTGTCGGCGAAATGCTTGATCAGCGGCGGAATGTCAGTCAGCACTCGATCAAGGACATCGGAGCGGCTACCCACATAGGTCAACAGCCGGTTGGTCGAGTTGATGGCGTGGGTGATGTCATCACGTTGCTGATTGAGCTGGCTTACAAAGGTATCCAGCTTTGTTAGAAAGGCGTGGATCTGATCGCCTCGCCCGTGGAAAAAGTTGAAGACCTCGTTCGTCAGCGTTTCCAGGTTCGGGATGCCACCACCGCGCAAGATCAGGGAGATACTGGCCAGTGTTTGCTCGGTGGTGGGGAACGCCGACGAATTTTTCAGCGGTATGGTGTCGCCATCCTTAAGCAGTTCTGGCGACGGGTTTGCCGGTGCAGCCAGCTCCACATGCTGAGAGCCCAACAAACTGGTCTGGCCAATCTTGGCGGTGGCGTTCTTCGGTAACTTGACATCCCTGTTTAAACCTAGCGTCAGGGTGGCTACCCAGTTCTTCAAGTTGATGGCGCGTATCGAACCAACTGTGACGTCGGCAACCATGACCTTGCTGTTACCGTTGATTGCCAGTGTGTCCGGCATCTGCACGTAGATGGTGTAGGACCCTTTGCCGCTGCCCGGACCACCTGGAATTGAGACATTAGAAATTCCACGCCAACTACACGAGCTCAGCAACAACGCGACCACCAGTAACACCAACCCCTGCCAGGCCCGGTGACACAGTCTGCTCACACGTACCACGCTCATCGCGCGCCTCGGTGCCAAATTGGTTAGCTTACCCATCAGGCACCTCATTGTCCCGCACCTATCTCAGCGGGTAGCTGTGGGCCGCCGGCGTTAGCCGCTGGCGCTATTGGCGCCGGCGTTGGAGCAACCGGACCAGGCACCACATTCGGTCCTGGCGGTGGCGGC
Source organism: Mycobacterium uberis (assembly GCF_003408705.1). GTDB lineage: Bacteria > Actinomycetota > Actinomycetes > Mycobacteriales > Mycobacteriaceae > Mycobacterium > Mycobacterium uberis. Next base: position 282,853 of record NZ_QAYL01000006.1, on the reverse strand, counting down.
GGTATCGGCACCGACGCCTGCAAGCCGATGGGTGGCAGAATTGGATTCTCATCGTACGCGTTAGGCGGTCCCGGCGGCGTCTGCAGGTTGGATTGAATAGACGCGATGTTCGGGCCACCCATGAGTTCAGCCAGCGAATCGGGGGTCAGCAGGCTCGCCGTAATCGGCCCGACCTGCTGCCCTTGCATTCCCGGGGCGACGATCCAGCCAGGTTGGACGTTGCGATGTGACAGCTGAGTGTCCGGCACCCAGATCCCCGGGACAGTGGTGTCCTTGTACCCGTTCGGTGGCTGCAGCCGCGGCTCGGAGTAGGCGACCTCCTTGGGAAGCACCTCCGCCGTGTTTAAAAGGTTCAAACCGAAGGGGAGGTAGTTAAACTTGATCGCGTCCAAGACTGGCGAAAGATATTGCGCACAAAGTTCGGCAGACTCCTGATATCCCAATCGGCTGCCAGCCTGAATCGCGCTGCAAATGAACTGCATCGGATTCGCGAAGTTGGAAATCGTCGGCACACCGACAACGGAACCGTGCGCCGGGTGGTAAATCTGGTTGAGATTTGATGCTGCCGTAGGAGCGACGTGCAGGAAGGTTTCCACCCCGTTCAACGGCTCCGGCTGAACTATCGTGGTGGTCACGGTGTCCAGGTTCTTAACATCGGTAGCCAGCACTTCGCGGTTCTTAATAAGGAAAGGGCGCACCGTGGAAAGCAGACTGTCGAACTGCTGTAACGCATTGGACAGGTCAGTGTCGGAGTGCACAAGTCGAGTGGTTAAGTCGGCCAGGTTTTGGTTCAAAGCAACAAACTGATGATCGTCGGTATGCAGTGCGTTGACGAACAACGCCAGACTCCGTAACACCGCGAAAAAGTCGCCACGCCCCTCATTCAATGCAGTCAACGCCCGCGAAAGGCTGTCCAACGTGGTGTTAATTTTCTTGCCCTTGCCGGCCAGCCCATCGGCAAACGATTCGATGACGTCACCGAACGGACCTCTCGGCTGCTCTTTGGTCGGGCCGAGTTTGGAGATAATGTTGGTGACGCTGTCCCGCAGCTCGTCCCACTCCACCGGCACCTGCGTGCGCTCGATCGGGATCACCGCGTTATCTCCCAACAAAGGGCCACCCTTGTAGGGCGGCTCCAACTGAATCGAGCGGGACGCCACCAAGGTCGGATTGAGGACCACCGCGGAGACGTTGGCCGGAACTTTGTACTTGTTCTGATAGTGAAAAGTAACCTTCATTTTGTCGCCGGCCGGCACGATCGAATCGATCGACCCGACGCGTAAGCCCATGATCTGAACCTTGTCGCCGGTGTAGAGCGCGTTCACAGCAGGGAAATAGGCAACAACGGTGTTGTTTGTCAGCTTCTGGTAAAGCCTCCAACCAACGAACCCGACGACAAGGACTACTACCACCAACAGCGATCCGATAATCACCGCTGTTCGTAACCGCCTCGATGGCTTCAAATCACGGATACCGAAAATAGCATTCAAGTCTGACTACCTTCCGTGACACCACTACTGACTCCCGTGTCTCCCGAGTTAATGAACGAGGCCGGCAACTGTGCCTTAAACTCGGGCGGTGCCGGTGGACCTGGAGGCAACCCATCGGGGTTCAACGTCGACGTTTGAACGTCGATTGGCGCAGGGAAGGTGGGCCCACCATACGGACCGGTGGTCGCACCGGCACACGGGAGCGGATTCCACGGTCGCGACAGAACCTCATCCCCGATGGTTACATTGTCGCCCGGATGCGCCGGTGTATAGGAACATGGCGATCCCGGTGGAACGGCCGGTCCCGGATGCTCCGGAATACCCTCCAGCACCGGCAGCGCAGGAGATGGTGCGCCATTGGGGAAACGGTTGCCGTGGGGGTCGGGGAACTGGAATTCCGGCAGCCCAGCGCTGCGCCAGAAGTCCTCGGGGTTGATGCCGCGCTTCTTGAACGCGGCATCAACCCACGGCTGCAGAATCTGATATGGCGCCAGATTGTGCAGGACCACTTTGAAGAAAGGTCCCGACCCGATGGCTTCATTCAACGATGGCAGGAAGGCGCCGACCTGAATGAGATCATTAGCCAGGTCGTCTTTGCGCTGGACCAAGATACCGCTCAGCTGGTGCAGCTGTTCCAGCACGTGATTGAAATTCGGGTTTTCGTTGATCAGTCCTTGCACCTGGGCCGAGAACGCAGCGACATTGTTCAACAACGCATCGATAGCACGCCCGCGTTCGTTGAACGCCGCGAGCAAGGTCTTGGTGTTGACCAACAACCGGTCCACCTGCGTGCTACGGTCACCGAGAACACTGGCCACCTGATTGGACTGCTCAAGCAGGTGTTTGATCTCCCCATCGCGTTTGACAATGGTGTCGGAGAACTTGGCCACACCATCGAGTGCAACGCTGAGGTGCGGGTAGGTCTGATCAATGGTTTCCGACAGCACCTTCAGCGACTGCTTGACGGTGTCTATGTTCCAGCCTGACGCAGCCTTGGTCACGTCCAAGAACGCATCGTAGATCTGATAAGGAGTCGCACTCTGGCTCAGCGGTAAACTATCCCCGGGCCGTAGCGGCTGGTTGCCGCGTGCCTCGATCTCAAGGACCTTCCTGCCAAGGATGGTGTCAGTGCGGATTCCCAACCGGCTCTCGGTGCCGATGCTATTGGTGCCGATGGAGAACTTGATCACAACGTGGTCACTGTCGATCTTTAGTGACTCCACCTTGCCGACATCCATGCCGGCAACGCGCACCTTGTCACCCTTGTTAAGTCCGCTGGTGTCGATGAACTGTCCGTAGTAGCTGGGCCGGGCGAACAAGATCGGGACACTGGCGAAGCTTTGACCCACGCCGATCAAAAGCATTACCACCAGGATCCCCATGAGCCCGATGCGAAGTCGATTGGGGGGCTCCAGCGTTCTCATTGCGGCGTGCACCGACCCGTCGGCTGATGGAAAAGCCGGACCGTGCGTACAGGGCCGCCAGGCTGCAACCCGTTGATCTTGAGCGTGATGTCGCAGGAGTAGAAGTTCACAAAGTCCCCGTAAGAGCCTATCGCGCGCCCGATCTGGTTCAACGCGGTCGGCAACTTCCGAAGGTAGTCCTCGAGCTGTTGCCGCTGATCGATCAGAGGCTGCTGAATCCCGTCCAGATAGTTGATCGATTTGTGCAACAACTCGCGGTCCTCGGCCAGCAGATCGGCCACTGTCCCCGCGGCGTTGCTGATATGCGCAAAGCCACCCGCTAATTGGTCACCGTTATCCTTAAGCCCGGTGATCAATAACTCAAGATTGTTGACGGTCTGGTCGAATTCTTTGCGATGCCGAACAGTGGTGTCCAAAACCATGTTCAAGTTCTTAACCACCTCACCGATCGCCTGGTCACGCTCACCAATAGCACTGGTAAGCTGAGCTGTTTGCTCGAGAATATCGTTGATAGCGCCTCCCTGGCCCTGAAGCACGGTGACAAGGGTCGAGGCTATGGTGTTGACCTTGTTTGGGTCCAGCGCCCGAAACAGCGGTTTGAAACCACCAATCAGCGCGTCGAGATCCAACGCCGGCGACGTCCGGGACAGCGGGATGAATCCACCCGGCTGCATTATCTTGTCCGACCCTTGACCCTTGCCACGCTTGAGCTCTAGGTAGCGGTTGCCAATCAAGTCGAGGTAGCGGATCTGTGCTGTCGTCGACTGATACAGCGGCACCGAGCGGTCGACGTTGAATTTCACCCGCACTCGCCTGCCGCCGTCGATCAGCGCAACAGAGTCAACCTTACCGATCTCCACTCCCGAGGCGCGAACAAATTGGCCCGCACGCAGACCACTGATACTGATGAACTCCGCCGAGTACTCATTGGTACGGCCGAAACGGATCTGACCGAACACCACAATGATCATCACAGTAAATAGCAACAGTACCAACGAAAAAATGCTGAGTCGGACGACAGTACCGGTGATTTTCATGGGTTGATTGTGTTATCCCCTACTTGACGGCCCCAAACATACTCTATGGCGTAAGGCGAACCGGCGTCCAAATGATTGTACGGCGCAATGCTGTTGCCTGTGTCCATGACCAACTCAGGCACGGGCCACAGATCGCGGGTGATTTGCTGCCAGCAACCTGGTGCACCCCCCGGCCCACCGCGAGCGTTCACCCGCGGCAGATTCTCCGGATAGATGTAAGGATTCGGTGCCCCGTTGAGCACTCCTGCTAGCCCAAGCGGGGCTAGGAGTCCTTGTGAGAGGACTCCTCCGCCAAGGATGGATATCGCTGATGTCGGGTTTAGCATGAATCCCAGTCCCGACAACAGCTCAATATGGTCATTGAGAGAATAGCCGTTGCCACCGAGAATCGCAGCGGCCTTAGGCTCGATGTCGTGATAGTTACGCAAGGTGCAGAAGATCGCCGGACTGTAAGTGTCCAGTAACTGGGCCGTCGGCACTAAGTCGGCAGCGGACCGCGCCAGATAGGGTCCCCCGCGCTGGAAGAGATCCGTACCGGTGTTGCCAAACCCGGCCGCAGCCAATAACACTTGGTCCAAGTCCTTCTGCTGTTGGTTGATCGTACGTGATGTGACAACCGAATTGTTAAGGAAATCAAATAAATCCGGCGCTGCGTTGGCATAAACGTCACCCAGGGTCGCCAGCTGTTGGATGTCGTGACGGGCCTGCAGCAGCTGCGGGTTGACGTCATCAAGAATCGCGTTGCCATTGACAATTGACTGTCCGAACTTCTCACCCAGCCCAGTCAGTGATTGCGCGGCCGCGCTCAGCGTCAGGTTCAGTTTGACAGGATCCACCTTCTCTGAAATCGAGATAATGGTCTGAAACAATGTGTTGATCTCCGTGGTCACCGATCTAACGTCGATTACGGCCTGTGGTGTGAGCCTTTTCAGCGACGGTTTTTTCGGCGTCGTCAAAGACACATATTTGCCGCCGAAAACGGTAGTCGCCTTGATATCGGCGTTCACGTTGGCGGGAATTAAAGACAGGTACCGCGGATACACATCCAAGATGAATGTGGCGGCCGGCCTGCCGTCACGCACAGTCTCCGAGATGTTGGTAACCCGGCCAATCTCAGCTCCGTTGTAGACGACCTTCGAGCCCGGATCCATCACCAACCCAGCCCGATCGGCCAGCATCGTTAACTTGACCTTAGAGGTGAAATTTCCTCGGAACTGCCCATAGACCAAGCTGAAAATCACTACAGCCACGACCAACAAGGCGACCCCAGCCAACTTGTACGGCGGCTTTCGCAATGTGTTGATCTTTGCTGGTGATGTCATGGCGGCTATATCGTCAAAGCGAAGTTGGGGTTAACGCCATAGAGCGCTAACGCGGAGGACAAAACAACAACCTGCACCGACACCAAAGAGAAACGCATCGATCGCCCGACGGCGTCGCCAACGCCAACGGGCCCACCACCGACATAGTACCCATAGTAGCAATGCGTGATCATCACGACCGCCGTGATGATGATGACCTCCAAAAACGACCAAAAAACGTCATCGGGACGATGGAAGGTCCGGAAGTAGTGCTCATAGGTGCCATTTGACTGCCCATAGAGCACTGTCGTGGTAATCTGCGGAGACAGGAACGACATGGTCATCGCCAACGCATAAAGTGGAATGATGACGACCAGCCCGGCTAGGATCCGAGTGGTCGCCAGGAACGAGATCGACTTTATCCCCATCACTTCCAGGGCATCAATCTCTTCGCTGATCCGCATTGCCCCCAGTTCGGCGGTGGCACCGGCGCCGACGGTGGCCGCCATGGCGATACCGGTGACAACGGGAGCAGCGATGCGCACGTTAATCAGGGCGGCAAAAAAGCCGGTAAACACCTCGACACCGATGTTCCCCAGCGACGCAAAGCCCTGGATAGCGACCAAAGAGCTACCAGAGAGTGTAACGAACCCGACTATCGCAGCGGTGCCACCAACGACCGCCATGGCACCGGTGCCCATACCGATCTGGGCAATCAGGCGCAGTGTCTCCTTGCGATAGCGGCTCAGCGCATTAGGGATATTCCCGAGGGCAACAAGACCAAACCAGCTCATCTGGCCAATGTCGTCGATTCCGCGTGCTGCGGCTCCACCATAACGATTCAGATTAGCAACGGCCCGCGGGAAGCGAGCACGCAAGACAGCAACAGTCGACATGTCAGCGTCCTGTTCCGAATCGCACGCCGATGGTAGTCAGCACCACGTTTACCGCGTACAACGCGACCACGCAAAGCACCACGGTCTCATTGACGGCGGTACCCAGCCCTTTGGAACCACCATGTACAGTCAGGCCACGATAACAGCCGACCAAGCCAGCGATGAGTCCGAACGTCGCAGCTTTGACAGTGGCGATCACCACCTCGGGCAAGCCGGTAATAGTGGTCAAGGTGGCTAGATAGGCACCTCCTGACACATTCTGCAGGTAAACCCCGAAAAGGTAGCCACCTACCAGGCCCACGGTGATGACCAAGCCGTTGAGTAGCGTGGCGACCAGCGTCGCAGCAACGACCCGAGGCACGACTAGCCGATGGATGGGGTCGATGCCAAGCACCTCCATCGCATCGATCTCCTCGCGGATGGTGCGTGCGCCCAGGTCCGCACATATGGCCGTTGATCCGGCACCGGCCACCACCAACACCGTGGTCAACGGGCCGAGCTGGGTGACTGCCCCGATCGCCGCACCCGCGCCAGATAGGTCAGCGGCACCGAACTGCGACAACAAAACGTTGAGAGTGAAGATCAACAACACGGTCAGCGGAATCGAAACCATGACGGTCGGCAAAAATGCCACCCGCATGATGAACCAACACTGCAATATGAACTCACGCCATTGGAATGGCCACCGGAACAACGCCTTTCCGGTTAGCGTGAACATCCGGAAGAACCCGCCAACAAGAGTCAGCGGCGTCTGAAGTTGGTCACGAGCGTACCCGATCAGGCTCGGGCGCGTCTCCGTCGTCACCGCTGCCCCCTTAATGCTGAAACCACGGACGTCGCTACGCGGCGGCAGATTGTGTGGCACGCCGCCTCCTTAAGTTTCGAACCGTACTTCACTTGCTCCGACCGTAACTTCAGTAACCATCGGCTACCCACCCTGCGGGTGGTAACGGAGACCACAAGAATGTACCCGATGGTCACCCGCATGCGCATCGCATCGGCCCAATTGACCTCATCGTCAACGCCCAGCAACCACTTTCGACTATATCAGCAGTCCCCTTCAATGATCGAACATCTTGATACAGAATGACTTTCGTAATTCTTCTAGGTTACGAAAACAGGATCGCAGTTCACTTTTGAGCCCCTTCTCAGCCGGGTTACGAGGCAGCCTGTCGACGACCTGAAGCACTGCGGGATGCTTGAAAGTGCGCGAGCCGATCGACCAGTAATTCAGTTAGTTCTTCAAGCCGCAAATGCTTATTCGTCCCAACCGCGATCGGCACTCCGCCTTACTCGACGATGTCAAAATGGTTTGGAGTCAAAATGGTTTGGAGAGAACATTCTCCACCTCGGCGCAGTAAATGTTCTCACCACCAGCGATGATCCTGTCTTTCTCGCTGTCTACTACCCAGAAGTAATTATCCTGAATCCATTCGAACGAGGTCCCCGGAATGAAACTAGCCGCCAGCAAACGCCTCCGAGGTAGCCGCTGGGTTGTTCCAATAACCGCTAATCAATATTTAGTGCCCGATAGAAGACGATTTCCCATACCTCACCGACCGCCACGTCGTGCATGTTATCGTCAACCACCTAAGCGACGACCGCCGAAGTTGCCTTGCCTGCCGACCGATGCCTACAGATCACGTTGCCGCTAAGTAGCATGTACGTAACCTAGGACGTCTCGGCCGTGCCGAATATCGCCAGTGCCTGGGTTCCGGATACAATCACCGACATTTGCCACAGTAGCACATCTGATGCAGGAGTAGCTCTTCAGGAAATGGCCTGTAGCTGCAGATTATGTGGCTCGGCTTGCTGCTCGGCACACATCGCCTGCCATTGCACTGGAACTAGAAAAAATGCTGGCTACCTTCTCGTCGCTAGCACATCGAGCAGCTGGCCAGGAACAAACGCACCGAGTGGATAGATCACCGTGGGAACGCCAAATAGCATGCCCGTCAGCATGCTGCCAATGTTGGCGATGTGAAACAACAGGACACCGAATTAAACCAATATCGCTTATGATATCGATATTGGCGCCACTGATGTAGAGAGATATCATCGTCTGGCCGACTAGGTTTGGTTTACGTCAGCACTGCCCTTGGGATTGCCCGGGATATCCGTATTATACACGATCAGAGCCAGTGAGTCGTTCGCGATGTCTACCGGTTCAGGTACATCACTGAGCTCGTTGATGTACCTTGCATAACTGGATACGTGAACGTCCGAGGAGCCGCCGGCGATGACGATTGTGCCCGGCATCGGTTGGATGTCACGGACCCCGGTGGCTACTGGCGCCACAGCACGGCTTCGGTGACTATCACCCGTGTCTTGCAGTCTTCGAGTAAGGTAGCAACTTCGGCCGGAGTAAGCCGGAAGTTCACCAGGACCACAATCGCTCCAAGCATGTTGGCGGCTAACACAGACTCGACGAACTCAGGACGGTTAAACATCAGGACCATCACCCGGTCCCCGCAGTCGACTCCCCGATGACTTAACGCACCGACCAGGGCAGCGGAGCTACATTATAAATTATAAATTGGGTTATGTTGCCCTGTCACCAAGCAACCTTCAGCGTCACCCCCTGCTGTTGCATTAATGTTTATGCCACTCGAGCTGGTTAACACAGCTATGCCACCGAGTGAAATAGGCCTGATCAGTGGCCGGTCTGAGGTAGTTGGCAAGTTCAAGTTGCGTGGTGAACCAAATAATTCAACCTTCCGCTCGTGTATCGCTACGTGGCAGTTGATATCCAATCAAGAAATTGTGTTGCGCATAACACAATAGTCTCGGTGGTCTCATCACAAGCCTCTGTCACATTCCACCCGGGCCAGCCCAGCCGCCGAAAGTTTTGACGGGCTACGTGAAAGTATTCTTAACGGCGCAGCCGCGTAACCAACCACCAGTACCCCGAGCACAGTTGTCCAACAAGTTCGCGAGCCACTTGCGGGCGTCATGTCCGGGGATCTGCGTCTGAGCCACATCGCGGTCACATCATCCTGCCATTGACCCGACAGAACACCGACGACGTTTCTGGCTACGGCAATGATCACACGGAACTGGCCGTCGCGTGGACCAGTCGCATCACCGACATCTCATCCACTCCTACGGCCACACCAGTCTGCTGCTGGAATTTTCGGGCGAGCCAGCGAGCCGCTGAAACCCCTGGGTGGCAGCCAACTGTTCTGCGCGCAACTTGAGGTTCTCGGCGAGGTGGTCGAGCACGTTGTTAAGGAGCGACTTGACCATCGGGACGGGCACCGGCGTGCTGGGCTCGATATCGATATCCACCGTCAACAAGCTGCCCCCCCCAATCTCCACTACACTAAGCAATTGCTCCTGCTTGGTAAAGAGATCACCTTGCTGCATGACGGTTTGGATCTGATTCACGCCCGGGTAATACACAGCCTGGATATAAGTACCTTCCAAGCCTTGAATCTCGGTGTCGAGACGTAGTTGGCTGGGACGCCCGTCATCATAGTGGTCGAGCACCCAAACGCCCCTGACCCCTTCATTCCACTGAGGGTAGGCCTCGAAGTCGACGACGATAGCCATGATCGACGTGGCGTCGGCACTTACCTCGATGGTCTTGCTCACAACTGGCATTCGCGGAGCATAACCATAACGGGGTACGCGGCTGGCACCCCGATGACAGCCTAAGTTGTGGTCGATACGAAAGCGACCTCCTCGGAGGCCATCTCAGTCACGATCCGGCGCATCGGATCTATTGGTTAACGCAAGCCGCAACCAGCAATGACCATATTGCGTCCGGAATAGGGACCGGTTCACGACCGGTTCGATCGACATAGACGTGCACCCAGTGCTCCAACACGATGATAGGCTGCGCTTGCATAGGTATAGATGTAGTCATTCCGTCGAGAGCAGCCCGGAACACGTTGAGCAGGTCGGTGACGTTCCTCTGTGCCAGTAGGGCAACCTACCGGTCAACCACTAGACTTTCCGGGAAACGCAGTTCAGCGAAGTAGCGACAGCCTGACTCGGCGACGACGCCCAGCAAAAGTGTAGTGCTCGGGTCAACCTCGGTACCTGGCGTTTATCCACGCTTTGATCACGGAGTCGAACACCTGGTAGTAGACGCCGTTATAGAGGTAACCTAACACGTCGTTGTTGGCCCACTGGATGGGCACCGGGAATTTCACCACTCTTGAGAACGTTCGGTGCCGAAGGAACCCAAGACATGGACATATTCCAACACGTTCCGACGTCGACATGAAGTCAGTCCAGCCAATGCTGGCCGCCAGCTATCCGGTTGATCACTTCGGTAACAAACGTCAGCTCAGGAATATACGAGGTCGTCGTATCTGCGGGTGCGGAGTTGATCATCAGCACAAATCCTTTGCTGCCAGTCTTGCTTGCCAGGAAAGATCAGATAACCTGGGTTAAATTCGGGGTTTTCGATGGGCTGATCGTCGGGCATGTGCTTCATGAACGTCACGTCCAGATTTATGCCAAAACCCAAATCCCATCGTGCAGTACACGCGACAGCACCCGCTTCGGCTGTGGGCAGCACCGACCCATCGGGAAAACAGGGTACCGCAAGCTTGCCGACGAATGCGGTACCGAACGGAACAGCGAAGCTACTGTTGCGTAATTCCACGATCTCGTGCAACACATACTCATCGGTAATCTGTTCAAACGGCCGCCAGTTGTTCTGTTGATCGATCGCTGCCTGCAAGATCATGTAGCCACTCGGCGCATAGGACCACAGCGTTTCTGGTTCAGCGACTACCGTGATAAGCGGGGTGATGGCCGACCGTTAAATTCCTGGGCGAGGGTCGACAAGACTTGACCGGAAGTGAACCCCGAGGAGTAATAAAGATTATGATAGGGGCGATCCCCACCATGTGGGGTAGCAGCCTTTGCGTGGTTACTGGCTGTGGATACGGATTTGGCAGCGTTCACGTGCTGCCATCGGAGATATTGGATCTACATAACCGGTGTACTCAGCGACAGACCCATGATCAACGAATGACTCGAGGATCACGATAACGGCGATCGGCTTTCTCACCGAGGTAACTTGAAACGCCTTGTCGATGCCTGCTTCCCTTCCGGTGCATACATCAACCAAACCGAAACCCGTCACTCACTCAACGCAACTGCTCTATACGACTACGATCGACCCCCTAGGAATCCAATGGTTGTGTATCTTGCCTTTGATCCATGGTAACTAAATGCATAAAAATTTCAGATGCACTAGCTGCTAAATACGTCCTAACAGTGGAACCAACCACCACACTAAGCAATGCAATCACTGCTAAAGTGGCCACTCCTTTCACCAGTCCGCTCACGACAGCCCACACTTAGCGCGCTATAGCTCAAAGCACTATGCCTAGCAACGGCTGGGCGTTGTTTTACCTAAACGCACTGTCGTTGCCCATCGTTTCGCGCTGTCTGATCGCAATCGGTTGGCCGCAAGCTCCCAGTGGAGGTTACCGGCTGCTAATTGTGTGTCACGCCATTCACCGTGGAACATTTGAGGAGACGACAGCTGGTGCTGACCTTTTCGCATTACCACGTGTGCCCGCGAAAGGACTCTATGCCAGCGTCGTTACCTCCACGTCCGGCTCAGTTGCGATGACGGTATCGACTACAAAGATGAAAAATCTACCAAAACTGTTGTGGTTTATAATTCTTTGGGAAACAGTTCAGGATGCAACACCAATCAAGCTCTCGGACAAGACGTTTACACGAATGAAGATTACCAGCCGGTTGACGTGTCGATTAAGTCGGCGGCGGAGCAGTCGTCCTCGCGCTGACCGGGGTGTCGCTCGGAACCTCGCCGTCGCGTAAGAATCCAGACCAACCACCCCTTGATCTGATTAACCAGCAACGAGCGTAAGCGCAACCCCCTTGTACTCCCTCTCCACCAGAACCCCCAACTGCAGGCCACTGACCGGCACGCGCACGACCTTGCAACCAACGGCTGGCGCGACAAGCATATAGGCCGCGATGGGTTGACTCCCTTGCAACGTATGGACGCGACAAGTTACCGTTGGACGGCTGCAACCGAGAACCAAGCGCAGAATTACCCGGACCAGGCGGTCACACGCTCAAATGCATACACACCGACACAGAGAACGGTAAGCGTCTCGGACAACGACGGAATGAATGTGGTCGGCATGTTCGCTGCGCCTAGCTGAACAATACCCCAAGTTGACAGACACCCACACTGATGAAAACCCGAAAGTACGGGAAGTCTCAGGACAAGACAGTAGTGGATAGAAAAACACAACCGCTGCTGATCACTCACCGTAGTTAGGGCATTTTAGTTTGAATGCGTGCGTGACGATCGGGCGGGATAGGTATTTCGTCATACCATCATCGGCCGAACTCTGAGTGTAAGTTGGTAAGATCGATGTGGTCCTCAACATGTCCATCAAATCCCCGAGGTGGCGTGCATCGTTTGCCCGATCGCTACGCGGGCCAAACATCCTGAACGTGGATAATACCCGCCCCATCCAATCGGCCTCGCCCTTCGGCGTCCGTCCCCACCCGGATCGCCACGCCCCCATCGACTGCCTCGGCCATCAGTCTTGCGGGTGGGTGTTCATGAGCAGCATACATGCCTGGCGTTCTATGTATTCGAGGTGAACGTATTGGAGCCGTTGACAATCTGACGGTAATTGTTGCATTCTGCTTAGAATTTGCAGATAGCTATATCATTGCCGCCGTCGGGCTCAATGTAGCCCAGACCTAGCTGGATGCGCCCGGACAGAACTCCCAGTGAACCCTGGCTGGTGAGCTCCACGGATGCGAACTGCTGCACTAACCGAACGACGACTGACGTGGGCTCCATTTGGTATGTGGTCATATGAGCTCGCGCAATTTCCAGCTCAAAGATTCGTCGACGGACCGAACTGAACCCATCGTAGGTGTCGAGCTTGAAGTCCGCGGCCAGATACCTTGCTGCATCCAGCGCCAAGTGTACTTTCACATCAAAGCTTTCGCTGGACGCTCGATCATGCCGGCGCACTTAATCGATGACATACGCAACCACGAAAGAGCACGTTTGATCACTAAAAGCTGCGTCGTCGGTTGAGAGAACCACCACCAAGAAGTTCATCTAGACCGCGTCCATGACAAGGATGCGGAATCGCTCGATAGCGTCGAGCGATTCCGCCACGCTGTCCCCAGTTAAGCTAACATGTACCCAGCTCACCCCCAAGGCCGCCAGCTTTTCTAGTCCAAAGAGGTAAACGTCAGCTTTGAAGCCAACGCCGGCAGGGTTGCCACCGTCCAACTTGCTAAATGCCAAGTCAATTGCCTACCAGTCCCGGCCCACCGCATCGCGGTGACATCGCAATACTGTACGTAAGAATGGCCGTGCATCAGATGGGTGATAGCAAAGTGCATCTCTACCTCTCAGCAGTTAGAAACGTGACCAGGAGTCGATTTCGGCGTCGCTGGTACGCAGCGACCAGATCAACGATTCCTGAACAAAGAAGACCAGCAGCGCACCTTCTTGCACGTGTACAGTTCCGCTAACGCACGCTCTCCCAGCACCAACCCGGGTACTCTCGTAGGTGTAGAGCATTGAGCCTCGCCAACGCACAGGTTTGTGGAAGACGATCCAGATCATCATTGGTACTGCGAATACGGTGAGATGCGCCTGCCTGATGTCGATGCCGCGGTCCGCACGCATGGTTGTAGCGATCCCCAGGTGGCCAGTGAAGTACGAGACGAGCACCTTGACCAAATCGTCACGGATAGCAATGGAGTCGTAATGCACCCACGCAGACAGCTCTAACAGCCTAACTTCGTCGGAGCTGCTGACGTTGACGAGTCGGAGCTCTCGACCGGGCATTGGTATTTCTGTACGGTGAGCCGGCCTAACCCGTCGGCCTACACGCCAAACACTTTGGACAAGCCGACGACCGATCACTGGGTTTTACTTATATCTGTGGTCAAATCTACACTCTAAATCTTATTTAGATCATAGTTGCCGCTTCGCGAAAGCAACTCACGGCACAAAGTGATACTGTAGCCAGATTCTGTAAATTGAGCGTCTCTACTCAGAGAGTGTCGGTACAGCATGGCTGTGCGGCTGCCGGCACACCGCTGGTGAGATACTGACGATGGAATTGTCACTGGGTGACCGCAAGGCCGTGACAACCGGCGTGAGCCACTACGCGTAGGCGACCATAACAGGCCACGCATCGTATCCAGCATGCTCCGAAAATAGATTGAAAGTCTTTTTAGCGCTGCTCTTCCGCACCTTACCCGCGATCCGTCGATGAGGTGGCGGACCGATCCGAGCTCGTACAGACGTACGTATACAACTTCTCGATACTGGTGGCAACCGAACCATCGACTTCTTGGCCGAACTCAACCAAACGATCAATACTGACGAATCTATCAAAACTGTCTTTACATAAAGCATCCTAACCTGGGCGTTGTGATCTCAGTATAGCTGGTAATAGTTTTCAAGTTATTCAATCTCCGGAGTTGCGTATTCCCAACACGCTGTCGCTTACCAGCACCGTTCTCCGATTCTTGTTGTTGTAAACCCACGACGATGACACGATCAATAAAAACGCTTACTAAAAGGCGTTCGTGTCCGTGTTGGCTTTATTGGCGATAATCTTAGTGTGATCTGCAACAATCTACAGTCAATCGAAATACGCTGGGGGCCAGCGCCATCTTTATGTCGTCACACTCACTATGCAGCTCATCCGACAAGTCCGGCCACGCATCGACGATAGCCTATATCCGGGCAGCTCCTGGGCCAACAGGCAACCTGCGGACATTTACCTCTAATGATCGCAACGCGAAGCTAGGAAACATTCTTCTTATGCCCTATCTATACTACTACTACTGTCACCGGCGCCTAGACTGACGGTACCGGTATCGTCAGCACGAAGAGTTTTGATTTGCTGGCCTCGGTGCTCGAATATAGCTCCTCACCATATGACAGCGCTGTTTAACATCACCAGACCTCCACCAATGACCAAACCTAGTGGTAGTCCACCGCCACATGTAGCTGCCTCGCCGCATAAGTCGACACCTCGTCAGCACTCGAGGGCACAACAGTGGCCACTGTTTTCTGCCGCAACACTGACAGTGACCAGGCGATCATCGATCCCGGGCAGCGCGCCAGCCGCTTTCGCCAACGCCTCTAGATCTGTGACTAAAAAGCCTACCGACTCCACTTAATCCTAAACAACCCTGGATAAATGCCACAGTATAGCTAACTACCGTTCATGTACACTGTTAGCATCGTCGACGTTGGCGGTAAACGCAGCGGCCGACCAATACTCACAATTATGACGAGCGCAATCGAGGTCAAAACTCACTCAAGCCGGCCAGGGTATTACCCACATACTTTAAATTAAGAAGAAAATAGGCGTGTTGATTCAATAACGATGCGTGCGTAGTGCTGCTTGTCGCCTCGACTGTAGAACGCGCAGGTACGACATGACTGTGCAGTGAGGCAAGCTAGAAATGATGTTGCTACAGTTCGGTGAGCTGGTCATCGACGACACGGAGGACTCTCACATAGGCAACAACGGACGTACTATGGGGGCTCGCCATCTTGAATGAGATCGCCAGCAACTGTAGCGTTTCTAATCGTCGGCGTAAACAGTGATATTGGCGGCAAGTTCAACATCAAGCCTGCCGCAATTCAACGTAAAATCCAGACCCTCACCCCGAGCTACTCATGATCACCACCAGCAAGACCACACCAAAAAGACTAAAGCTCCAGTCAAGCCCACCCCTACACATGCATCCATAAACGAGCCAACAAATCAAACTTCGCGCGCATCATGAAATGGTAACAGGATAGGTCCGTGGCGCTTGAAGCTGCCGTGCTAGATTAACACCAGCATCGTAGTGCTGTGACACTTTGCCGTGCTCGGTAAAGATTGTGAGCGAATAATCCAGGCTGTTACTTACCGAGTCGTTACTTGGAGGCGGACGAATGATCCAATAGTTCCACAGTTCCCTAAAATACTTTGTAAAAGCCCGGATAATAAACTTGACGGCCCAAGCGATGAACCTGACAAAGATTAGTACCTCGCCGCCACTGTCGAGGTACTTCGGTCACGATGGTAAAATTGAGCCTAGTCAATCAGAAATGGCTGCCTAAACCAGAGTATCCCGCCCTACCGCTGTACCATTGATTCGCATCCAAAGACAAGTTATTCTTGGCATTCAACTCACTATGAGCAACAGTTCTTTGAAAGCGGTTTGGACAAGGAAACCGCGGGGCTTAAAAGTGTTCCGACAGGCTAGAAACCGCATTGCAGTTCATCGTTGAGTACAGATACCCGTACCCGGGGTACACATGATCGATGTTGAGCCCGAGCACGTGATCGCACAAGCCTCCCGGGTCATCCCGCAAATGTGGGAAGAACTCCAACTCCTCTTGCCCGGACCCAAACTCCGCGTTAAAAACGACGACGGTAACCCGGATCGCGATATCGCACTATATAGGCCGAAGCAATGACGTGGATTAATTCCTGACGCAGCTACGTCACGCGGTCGACATCAAGGGCTCCGGAATGATCAGTCGAACAGCACTGCGGCGTTGAGGTATCCGGTCGGATCCAACGCCGCTTTGATCGCCCGCATTGCGGCGATATCGGCGGGTTCCCGTGACATCCCGAGATAAGCACGCTTGCAACTGCCGACGCCGTGTTCCGAGCTGATATTGCCTCCAACTTGCGCGATGAGGTCCATAATCGCCACGTACAACTCCTTCTCCCGGTCGAGTGGACAGCGTAAAACGTTGAGGTGCAAGCTACCCTCACCGATGTGGCCGAATAACAACGGCAGTGCCGCCTGAACACCCGAGACGTGCGCGTGGATCAGAGCTGCTGCTTCCGTTGCGAATCCGCTTATCGCCGATAAAGGCAGTGAAATGTCGAATTTCAACGGCGATCCATACACCCCGAGCACATCTGTCAGCGATTCGCGCACGCGCCACAACCGCTGTTGTGCCGCAACATCCACACCCACCGCAGGATCGTCGCACATCCGCGCGCCCATGAGCAGATCGGCGAGTTGACCGGACTGATCGTAGTCGGCTGCCAGTTCGACCAGCAGCAGCCAATCGCCCTCAACCGGGGCGCTCACCCCGAGGTACTGACGGGTCAGCGCACAGGCTCGGCCATCGATCAATTCCAGTGCGGCGATCCCGTCCAAATCCCTAAACGTCCGCCCTGCGTCCACCAGCGCCTCGAGGTTGGCGAACCCGCAGACCGCCGTCACCCGGTACGACGGAGTCGGGTG
Source organism: Mycobacterium uberis (assembly GCF_003408705.1). Taxonomy (GTDB): domain Bacteria; phylum Actinomycetota; class Actinomycetes; order Mycobacteriales; family Mycobacteriaceae; genus Mycobacterium; species Mycobacterium uberis. The sequence goes on along the minus strand of NZ_QAYL01000006.1, from coordinate 265,455 downwards.
GAGCCGCAGATCCAGCGCAGTGATGACACCGAGGGTGCCTTCGGCGCCGATAAACAAGGCTGGCAAGTCGTAGCCAGTGTTGTCGCGGTGCACCAGGCTGTGGCGACGCAGCAGCGAACCGTCAGGTAGCGCCACCTCAAGTCCGACGACTTGCTCACCCATGCTGCCGTAACGAACAGTACGTAGACCGCCGGCGTTCGTTGAGGCCATGCCACCAATGGTCGCAGTGTCGCGTGCGACTAGGTCCACACCGAACATCAAACCCGCTGCAGTCGCGGCACTTTGGGCCACAGTCAACGTGCATCCGGCACCGACCTGGAGGCGACGCTCAACGGTGTCGACATCACTGATAGCCCGTAGCCGTTCAGTAGACAACAGTACGTCGTTGTGCTCGGGGACAGTGCCGGCCACCAGCGAGGTCCGGCCACCTTGAACGGTGACGTGAACCCCAGCATCGCGACAGATCCGCAGCACCTCAGTCACCTGCTCGGCCATACCCGGCCGCACCAACGCCCTTGCCTGGCCCCGACACCGACCGGTGTGGTCCACGCTGTGGGCAGCCAGTACATCGGGGTCCGTGATTACGTGGCTCGATCCCACGATGCTCTTCAGAGGCCTAAGGCTGCGCAGCATGCTCGCGGTTATAGCACCCTCAGGCTATCGCGCCCTCGCCGCCCAGATTCTTGGGTCAAGCAGCACATACCACCGGTACAGGCTCGTCAGGTTGTACAAATGTTTGTCCGATACGTCGGTCACTCGTCCACCGTCAATAACTAACTCGCTATCAGTCGCGTAGGGCTACTCGTCGTTGGTGGACAAACTCAACGAAGCTTACGTGAAACACCGGACTGCCCAGTATCATCACTTTAATTTTCTCGTAATACCGAGTATCCACAATAGCGGATAGGACTTTCTTGACCGGGAAAGGTCCCGGTTGTCAGGAAGGAAGCAGGACATTGCATACATCACCACCCCGCAGATATTGACGTCGTCCACAGCAAATCTAGAAAAATGTCAGATCAGCAATCAACGCGGCAGACGTAGACGCGACACAGGCAACAATTCGCACTATACCCTTACACAGGACCTCCAATCGCCGATGTTTTCCAGCCGGATCTATGAGTGCTCGTCGACTTGGACTACGCTAGCTACGGACCCCAGTGGCCACTATACCGACATCCCCACGCCAGTAGGGCTGTTCTCTAGCCTCTAACCTGGTCGCTGTCGTCTAAATTATCTGGCCTTAGGGAGGGTTTTGCAAAGACCTTACGACACTGCGGTCGAAATTGGGGTGAAAGCGGGGTTCTGAGGGCCTGAGTAGTTCTCTGACACCTACTCATGGTTTCCGTCGATCAACCCAAGACTGAATTTCTACTTCGGTCAGCTGCAGATGACGGCACTATCACCGCTGAATGGTAGTCTAGGGGATATCTTACATCTCGTTCCGCCAATCTTGAACTTATTGTCCCTAGCGGAGACTGGTTGCGTATCGATTCATCGCGGATCAGTCCGCGTAGCAGCGCGGTGCTGAATTCAGCTGCGATTTCTTTGGCCGTGCGGCGTCCGCTCGGCCGTAATCAGCGATAGCTACCCGACGTTATCCCGATATAGCCCAATGCCACCGCGTACGAACCGCACTCATAAAACTCGCCGCTGGCAATGCCGCGGTCGATCAGGCCGTGCACGTACCAGTATACCGGCGCTTCCTTTTCGCGGACCTCGGCGACTTGTTCGGCGGTGAACCATTCGGTGATGTACGGCTGTTCCTGGAAGTACACAGCCGCCCGCTCCGGCTCGCTCGCGATCCCGGTGAGCATTCGAACAGTGTACTGGTAAAGCGCTTCGCGGGCCGTCCAGGATGGATCGTCGTGTACGGCTGCAAGCGTGCCTTCGGCAGCCTGGCGGTAAATATAGAAAAGAATCAGCGACTTACTGGCGTAGTAGTGTTACACTGTCGCCTTATTCAGCCCGATCACATCGGCGACATCGTCCATACGGGTCCCATGGTAACCACGAGCCGCAAATAGCTTTAGTGGCAACGGCCAACAACTCCTCGCGGCGGCTCAGCCCCGTGGCCTGGCTGTCTGGTGCCATCTGTACTCACTATCGTAACTCTATCGTCGTTGCCGGCGGGTCACACTTAGCCCGACTAAAGCCACTACCAATCAACTAGTTGGACAGTTTTTAGGCAAGAGGCCGCTGCCTGTCGTGCCCACGCGGAATGGATTAGACTCCTGAGCGAACTAGTCGCGAATCGAGAGGCAGTGTAATGGACCCAAGTCCTGATTACGATATGAGCGATGAAATCGAATATTTTTTCAGGTACATAACCTGGGGCTTCCGCGGGGTTACCGATGGTAACGGATGTCCACCGCCTGTCTATCCGCCCATCTAGAACGTTACGACACCACAGCCTCCTAACAGCTACAGCGCCTTCAGTTCCTCAGCGACCTCAGTCACCGACTTTTTGGCATCACCGAACAACATGGTGGTACCATCTGCATAAAACAGTGGGTTGTCAATACCGGCAAATCCGGAGTTCATCGACCGCTTGAGCACGATCACCGATTTCGCCCTATCCACATTGAGGATCGGCATACCGTAGATCGGGCTGGATGTCTCATTGCGTGCCGCTGGGTTGGTAACATCATTGGCGCCGATGACGATCGCGACATCGGTGCGGGCGAACTCACCGTTGATGTCGTCCATGTCCTTCATGGCGTCGTAATCGACCTCCGCCTCGGCCAGCAGCACATTCATGTGTCCGGGCATCCGACCAGCAACCGGATGTATCGCGTATTTCACCGGCACGCCTTTGTCCTCCAGCAAGGACGCCATGCCCTTGACAGCGTGTTGGGCCTGCGCGACCGCCAGGCCGTAACCCGGCACCACGATCACCTGGTTGGCGTATGCCATCTGGATCGCCGCATCAGCAGCCGAAGTGGATTTGACATGCTTGTCGCCGCCGCTGTCACCGCTGGATACCATGCCGACGCCACCGAAACCACCTGCGACGATCGCAGGAATGGAACGATTCATCGCCTTGGCCATGAGGTTGGTCAGAATCGAGCCGGAAGCGCCGACTAGCATGCCGGCCACAATCATTGCGGTATTGTTCAGCGCAAGACCGGCCGCCGCGGCCGACAGGCCGGTCATCGCGTTCAGCATTGAGATAACTACTGGCATATCGGCGCCGCCGATCGGCAGCACCACTATCAAGCCTAATAGGCCGGCGGCGACCAGCAGCCCGATCATCCACCATAACGACGCCCCGCTGAATCCGGGTTGCGCGTCCAGGCCAATGACCACCGCGGCGCCGATAGCCCCGACCAACAACAGTAGGTTGACCGGCTGTTGGACCTTGCCGAAGCCGATCGGTGCTCCAGAGATGATCTCCTGCAATTTGCCGAACGCGATGATTGACCCCCAGAACGAGATCGACCCGATAATTACGGCGAACAACGACGCCACCACGATGGGTACGGTCGGCGACTCGTGGTGCTGGAACGCCGAAAAGCCTTTGGTATCAATGAACTCCGACAGCGCAATAAGCGCGACGGTCCCACCGCCAACGCCGTTAAAGAACGCCACCAGCTGGGGCATCGCGGTCATCTTGGTGTAGCGGGCCGGCGGTACGCCGAGCACCAAACCAACGACCAGACCAGCAAGAATCAGAACCCACTGGTCAGTGTGCCGGATCTTAACCAACGTCGCTCCGACGGCGATGGCCATGCCGACCACGGCGATCAGGTTGCCACGCACCGCGGTCTTGGGCCCGGTCAGACCCATCAAGCCGTAAATGAACAGTGTAAACGCGAGAATGTAGAGGCTGATCACCAAGTAGTTCATTTGGCTGCCAGCTCTCCTGCCTTCTCAGCCTTGACGGCCGAAACCTTTTTCTTACCCTTGAACATACCCAGCATCCGGTCGGTTACGATGAATCCCCCGATCACATTCAGCGTGCCGAATACGACCGCTACGAACAAAATGATCTGCACAGCAAGGGATGGGTGCTCAACCTCTCCAAACACCAATAGCGCACCGAGCACCACGATGCCATGGATAGCGTTGGTGCCCGACATCAACGGGGTATGCAATGTGTTGGGGACTTTCGAGATCACCGCGAACCCGACAAACCCGGATAACACCAGGATCGCCAGGTTGGCCAACAGCTCGTCGTACATCTAGGAGTCCTCTCGATCACGGGTCACACAGGACTCCGCGACGACTTCGTCGTCGAAGTCGGGGACCAGCTTGCCGTCCTTGATTAGTAGGTCCAACAACGCCGTGATGTTCTTGCTGTAGAGCTCGCTGGCGTGCTCTGGTATCGTCGCAGGCAGATTCAGCGGCGCCGCAATGGTGACGTTATGCCGAATCACCGTCTGCCCAGGCTCCGTGAGCTCGCAGTTGCCACCGGTTTCCCCGGCGAGATCCACCACCACGCTGCCGGGCTTCATTCCCTCCACCGCCGCGGCAGTCACCAACCGCGGCGCGGGCTTGCCCGGAACCAGCGCTGTGGTGATCACCACGTCGAATCCGCTGACAGCTTTTTCCAATGCCTTCTGCTGCTGAGTGCGTTCGTCATCGGTGAGCTCACGGGCGTATCCGCCCGCACCGGAAGCGTCGATACCCACATCTAGCCACTGTGCACCCACTGACCGAACTTGATCGGCCACCTCAGGACGGACGTCATAGCCAGTGGTGCGCGCGCCCAGGCGCTTGGCCGTCGCCAGCGCTTGCAGGCCTGCCACCCCGACGCCGAGCACCAGTACAGTGGCCGGCTTAACCGTGCCGGCAGCCGTCGTCAGCATCGGGAAGAACCGGGTCGATTCAGAAGCCGCAAGCAAAACCGCCTTGTACCCGGCTACGTTGGCTTGTGATGATAGCGCATCCATCACTTGTGCCCGCGAGATACGCGGGATGGCCTCAAGCGCGAACGCTTGCACACCGGCTTGCTTCAACGTGCCAATTAAATTATCGGCGTTGCGCGACGCCAAGAAACCGATCAGCGTCTGCCCACGGTGCAGCCGGACGACCTCGGCTGCGGTCGGCGGTGCCACTTTGACGACGACGTCGGTAGCCCACGCATCCCCGATATGAGCGCCGGCCTCCGTGTACAACTCGTCGGGAAGCAACGCGCCTTCGCCCGCGCCGGATTCGACCACTACCGCTAGACCGCTGTTCACCAACGACGCGATCGCCTTGGGCACCAACGCAACGCGCCGCTCTTCGGACCCGGACTCAGCGACCACACCAACCGTCGTCTGCGCTTCTGTCATGATGCTTACATCTGCTTTCCTTATTATTCTTGGTCTTGCTGCCCTGTTGCTGATCGTTAGATCGCCTAGTAGGCTGATTGCTGAGCATACTCAGATACCCTAACCTGATTGCTCAGTTCTGGTTCGCTGCACTACCCAGAATGCATCGTCGCCGAGTCTGACGTCGCTGCCAGATAGGGAATGCTTTTGTCGTGCTCAGACACGGGAGCGCGCTCCGAACTAATAGCACTCGGATTCGGAGATCGGCAAATTGTTAATGTTGTCTCCACGACGCAACATTAAGCCCAACGCCGTGAATTCCCACAATTCGTTACCGTAACTGCGGTACCATTAACCGGTGTAATCACGCCATTCGTACTGGAATTGGATTGCAATGCGATTGTCGTGACAGTCCCACAAAGTCTCGCGTAGCGGATAGTTGGGTTTGCGTTGCCATTTGTGCATCAGAAACGCTATGATCTCCTCCTTGCCCACAATGTTTTTACTGCGGTTCCGCCATTTTGGGTCAAGTGTGTAGCCCAAGCTCACATGGTCCGGGTTGCGGATGTTTCAAGGCATCCTCTGTGGCCTGAACTTTTTGGATCGCGGGTTTCTACGGTGAACGACGGAAACAGCGGTCAAGGCTCAACTCGTAACGTCTATCATGCACGTTCACGAGTCGCGAAGCGCGAATCGTCATCGTCGTTTCAATGTCGCACTAGCAACCGGAAACTAAGTGACACGGGACGTGTCCTATCGTGGCGGACATGGACTTCGCGATGTCGGTCAAGGCCGTCTACTGTCACCAATGGCTATCCGACTTCATGATGGAGTACATCCTCCCGGTCGAGACCAACTACGGCCAATACCACCACGAGGCCGGCCCGCAAAACCAAATGGTGCCGCCAATCATTGAGAAACTGAAGACCAAGGCCAAAGAGCGCGGTCTGTGGAACTTGTTCCTACCTGCGAAATCGGGATTGGCCAACCTGAAATACGCGCAGCTAACCGAGCGTATCGGCGGGAGTCTTGCAATCGGGCCCGAGTCACTCAACTGCGCGAAGCCGGGCACTAGCAACATAGAGATTCTGTACATGCTCGACACCGACGAACACCGTACGAAGTGGTTACAGTCGTTGCTGGACGGCGAGATCCGCAGCACCGTTTCGATATTGCCGGAGACCGCCAACAATGGCATTCACAATACCGAAACCACCATCTCGCGCAACGGCGGCGATTACATCGCCAATGGCCGCAAATGGTGGATGTCCAAGACAACCGACCCACGCTGCCAGATTCTGATTACGATAGGCCGCACCAATCCCGATACAACCGCCCACCACCAGCAATCGATGATCCTAACATCGATGAACAACCACGGAGTGAAAATCATCCGCCTGACGTCGATGCTCGACTGGCAGTATCAGCATGGCCGCTGCGAGTTAGTCTACAACAACGCCCGGGTGCCGACAACCAACCTGCTCGGCGAAGAGGGCAGCGGTTTCGCGATCGCACAAGCCCGGCTCAGGCCCGGCCACATTCACCACTACATGCGTGCGCTGGGTGGAGCCGAACGTGCACTAGTGCTCATGGTAGACCACGTCCGCGATCGAGTGGCGTTCGGCTGTACGCTGACTGATCAGAGTGTCGTTCAGCACCTAGTTGCTAAATCCCACAAAGAAATTGATCAAGTCAGGTTGCTGTGTGAGAAGGCGACGTGGACTATCTACCAGCACGGCAACAAAACGACACAGCACCTGGTAGCGGTGATCAAGGCGGTGGCCCTGCAAGTGACCTGTTACGTGATCAACCACGAAATCCAGGTACACGGAACCGCCGGCGTCAGCGACGATGCCGTGCTGGCCCGGCTCTACACCTGGCATAGCGTGATGCGCTTCTTCTCCGGACTCGACGAAGTGCACATGCGATCAGTTGCTCGCGTCGAACTAGAGCAGTGGACATCTCCGTTTGCTGTGGCAGTCACCTAACATGGCCGAAGTTAGCCGGGAACTACCGGGCGCATGGAACTTTCGTGATGTTTCCGATAGCATAGGAGCACTATTGCGACCCGGGCGGCTGTTTCGCTCCAGCGAGCTGAGCCGGCTCGACGACGACGGCCAAACGACCCTGCACCGGCTGGGGGTCACCGACGTTGCCGACCTGCGCGCTGCGCGGGAAGTCTCCCGTGGTGGGCCGGGACGAGTGCCCAACGGCATTGAGATCCATCTTCTGCCGTTCCCAGACTTAGCCACTCCCAAAACCGGTCATAGCGCCAAAACCGATGACGCAGCATCGAACGAACACACCTTTAAGCAACTCCTAGCCAACGCCGTAGCGGAAGATTCAGACCAATCCATTAATGAGGCCGCTACACGCTACATGACCGACGAATACCGCCAATTCCCAACGCGGAACGGGGCTCAACGCGCGCTGCACCGCGTCATCACACTACTGGCCGCGGGTCGCTCGGTGCTGACGCACTGTTTCGCCGGCAAAGATCGCACCGGCTTCGTTGTCGCCACGGTGTTGGAAACGATTGGTATTGATCACGACAGCATTGTCGCCGATTTCCTGCGCAGTAATGACGCCGCGCCACAGCTACGGATGCGTGTCGCCGAGATGATCCAACAGCACTCTGAGAGAGAACTGGCCCAAGAAGTTATGACGTTCACCGCGGCCCAGTTATCCGACGGGGTTATAGATGTACGTGAGGAGTATCTGGCCGCCGCACGGCAAACGATTGACGATGCTTACGGGTCACTGGACAGCTACCTACGAGACGCGGGTATCACCAAGGCCGACATCGACCAGTTGCACAGGGCGCTGCTGGGCTAAGCAAGCTCTACAAGGGCCATTCGCACTCCTGGAACGCCGAAAAAGGCGTCAGCGCAAACGCCTCACGGACCACATCCAGTCGCTTTGGACTGAGACCAACACAAGACTTCGATGTTGTTTGTGGAGGCAGAACCCCTGATATTCCCTCTCAAGGCCAGCGATCATCACAGTGTTTAACTGCTAATACGTTGTTTGTGGTAAACAGCTGAAATTGAGCTAAGCTACTGAGGATCAACTGCGGGTTCACTTATATTGCGCCTAGCTCAGGATATAGGCGCCTGAGATGACATCGAGCCATGCGCCAGCAAGTCCAGGCCAGCTTTCCGACGACAACCAGGCACTCGTAAACCGGCGTGTCCACCTAAAACATCTGTATAGCCGATAGACCTAAACCACTTCTCTAGCAGCGTTCAACGTGCCATCCACCTGGGCAACCAAGCCACTCCATCTAGCCCGGATCCACACCACTGTCTATGCAAGCAGAGCTAACCTCCGGCGGATCCTTTGCTTAAAACATCTCGTTATTCTTTGTTCCTCGGACGAGTAACGGCTGCTGTCAATGGCGTTGACGACTCGATGCTAGCAGAACGTTCAGCTAGATCAAAAGACAGTTTCGGCGTTGTTGACCTCAGTGTCCGAATAGCTCGCGGCACCGTCTTGCTAAGGATTCTATAAACTGCCCAGAAAAGATTTGGAACCTAAGCGAAGATCGCCGGATCAACCGGCTCTCCCGGTCTATCCGAAACCGCGGCTTCAGCAACGGTTCTGGCGTACGACAAGTAGCCTGCCGCCAAACGTTATTACTGACAGCTGTATCCAAGTCCTGCAGTCGGCAAACACCATCATCACCAACAACATCACGAACGCAGCCGCCAATGCCTACGCAATTCTGCTTCCGACAGCGGATATCGCCAATAAGCTCGTGACCACTATTGCCATAGTAAGACATTAATCGCTTCCTAAGCGAGGTAGAATAGGAATTCGACGGTGACCCCGTGAACGACCTGATCTACACATTAGGCGCTCACATCACCGCTAACACCGCGTTGTATGCCCTTGCCGGGAGGTTTCGAACTTCAGGTGCTCTTAAACGCTCTCTAAGGCTCGAGGACAAGCTTGCGTAGCACACCCGCGCATCAGCTATACATTGCAACGCTACCTGCGCTTATCACAATGGATAACATTGCAGCGGAAGCTATGTCAGGTCAAAGAAAACCAGCTAACCCAAGCCCTAGGAGAACAAGGCTGCCGAGCCTAGGACCTGAGTTTAGGTACTCGCCTCACGCCACACCCATCATGCTGACGTTGCGTAGCAGCAACCGATTAACCCGAAGGATAGGGGGACGCCCACGGCAAAGCCGATGGTCAATAGATTACCGTCGGTGGTCAGCACTTGAATCGCTTCGTCGAAGGCCGCGCCACAACGGGATCTACGGCAATTTCCACACCACGGCCATAGGTATATCCCCGCACCCACTGCGCCCAAATCATCAGTCAACGGCACCACCACATCAGCACCCAACGACGAGACATATTCTGCTGCGTTCGCGCGGCACACCACTGTTATCATTTGTTTCATGCTCATCACCTTGGCGATCTGGACTGCCACCGCGTCAACCCCGCCGGCAGCGCCTAACACCAACACGCTGCCAGTTGACCTCATTACGAAGCGACAAGCTAAGACAAACACATGGTAGATAGTTAGCCAACAACACTACCACTTCAGCATCATCCCGTTCTACGGGACTGCAGATCGCGCTAGCCACCGAAACGACCATTTGTTCCACATAGCCTTGAAACACTCCAAGCGCGGAAACCCATTCGCCCACATGCAAACCCAAACCAGACCGTGCCAACTGTACGAGACCCTCGGTTTCTATCCCCGTCACGAAAATCGGCGACAACATTGCTACCATTGCCGGAAATGTTGTCTATATCAGTGGACAACATCCTGGATTGCTCGAAAAACTCTCTTATACAAGATAGTTTTTCATGTGGCTCTACAACTTGAATCCGGCTTTTCGCCCCAGCCTCCACCGGATCCGGTGACAACGATGACACGGCCTTGCACTCCGGACATCAGGCTCTCTTCTGCGAAAGCGATTCGGGGGAAACAACAGTCAGAACAACCTGCGAGTCAGCTTGAAAGCTCGCTTGGTGTAAGGCGGGTAGATGATTCCCGAGAAGTCAGGCCGAGTCGGCTTGGTCAACACCGACTTGCGGTGGCTGAACTCATCGAATCCCCACTTGCCATGGTAAGCACCTATGCCGGACGCGCCAACACCGCCGAACGGCAGCTTCGCCGTCGACACCTGGCAGGCGAGGTGGTTGACTAACATGCCACCCGCCGGCACCTCCCGGATCACCCGTTCACGGATTTGACGTGACTTGGTAAACAGGTATGCTGACAGTGGCTTAGGTCGCGCATTAATGAAACCTATTGCCTCGTCCAAGGATTGGACAGTAAGCACCAGCAGGATCGGTCCGAAGATCTCGTTTGTCATCAACGTGCCTTCCGGATCGGGGTCGACGACAACAGTCGGCTGAACACGCAGTGTCGACACGTCACACTTACCGCCCACAGCAATCGTACCCTTTTCTCCAGCTGCGGATTCCACCTCCGAGAGATAACCGCTCAACCGATCGAACTGGCGCTGGTTGACGATACGCATTCCGCTCGGATCGTCTTGGGACCGGAACTTGGTGATAGCGGCGCTGATCTTGTTGACGAGTTCGTCGCGGATCGTCACGTCGGCCAACACGTAGTCGGGAGCCACGCACGTCTGGCCGGCATTCAGGATTTTGATCCAAGCGATCCGCTTGGCCGCCACGTCAATGTCGGCGTCACGGGCCACAATCACCGGACTCTTGCCGCCGAGCTCGAGGGTGACTGGGGTCAGATGCTGTGCCGCACTTTCGTAAACTTTACGGCCAATCTCGGTGCCGCCGGTGAACATCACGCGGTCCAGGCCCTGCGCAATCAGTTCCTGACTGACTGCGCCATCGCCCTCGATCACCGCGATCGCATCGTTGTCCAGATAACGCGGAACGATTTCAGCCATCAAGTCTGCCGAAGCGGCTGCGATCTCTGACGGCTTGAGCACCATCGTATTTCCCGCCGCAATGGCCCCGACCGCTGGTCCCAACGTCAAATAGAACGGATAGTTCCAGGCACCGATAATCAGCACGGTCCCATACGGTTCATACTCTACCCAGCCACGACCAGGTAACTGCGAAACCTCGAGGAGTCGGTATTTACGTCGCATCCACTTGCGCACTTTTTTGGTCGCGTACTTCGCTTCGCTGACGGTCGTTGCAATGTCGGCGATATATACTTCAACCCGGTTACGGTCTAGATCGTCAGCGAGCGCTTTGGCAATCGTGCCCTCGTTCTCTGTCATCATTGCCTGTAGTGCACACAACTGCTGCGTACGCCACTCGACGTTACGAGTGCGTCCACTGGCAAACGTCTGACGAAGCCGCGCTACAGTAGCAGCACTACTGATCGCCGGTGGAGCGTACGAGGGAACCTCGCTCTTGGAAGCGGATGCCTTCGGCGCAGTTGATTCGGTGATCATCAGGACTCTTCCTTCCCGCAGCTCCCTATCGCCTTCCGCGATAGCGCTCATCGGCGCTAACTGCGATCCTAATCACCTGGCTGGGCCAGCAGTAGGAAGATCCAACCGGGATCAGCGCTACCAGCATCCCCCAACACTGGCTACAATTCCCCAGGGATCGTTTGCGGTGTGCGTCGTCACAACCGCTGAGCTGTCACAAACTCGGCAAATGCATCCTTGTCGTCGGCCATCGGCACACCATCGACCCAGCGGCCCGCCCGGCGCATCTCGTCCGGCGCACTTTGAGCGGTGGCCCACCAACCGTGGCAGTTGAGCCAGTCGGCAACGACCGCCCGATTTTCATCGTGGTAAATCAGCTCCTGCACGTCGACAGACTGCTCGAAGCCAAGCGCATTGGCCACCTTCCTGAACAGCACGCGCATCTGTTCGCGTCGTTCATCGCCGTACAGAGGCAAAGTTTCAACCGCAATCTGGCTGCCTAACACGCTCAGCTCACTGATTTGGGTGAACAGCCCGTCCTGGACATCGGCAGGCAAGTACATCAGCAACCCCTCGGCCAACCAAGCCGTTCGAACGGACGGGTCAAAGCCCACGGCTCGCAATGCCGCCGGCCAGTCCTGGCGTAAGTCAATGGGCACCTCACGGCGATCAGCCGCGGGTTTCACGCCATTTGCGGCCAACGTCGCGGACTTGTACGCCAACACCTTAGGCTGATCAATTTCGTACACGGTGGTACCAATCGGCCAATCCAGCCGGTAGGCGCGAGAATCCAGCCCGGACGCCAAGATCACGACCTGGCGGATTCCATCGGTGACAGCGTTGTGGAAGTAGCTGTCGAAGAAGTTCGTCCGAACCGCTTGGTAGCTACGCATGTGCTCGACCATGGCCGCAGTTTCGACGTCGATGGCTTCCACCTTGGCCACCATTGACGGATCAAGCATGGCTTCCCATAAGACACCGGCACCGGTGTTAGTCACCAGCAGTTTGGCGTAAGGGTCACGGATCAGTGCATCGGGCCGATCGGTTTCGACGGCTCGGGCGGCGGCCACCATCACCGCGGTAGTGCCGACGCTGGTCTTGATGTCCCAAGTGTCGTCATGGGTCCGCATTGTGCTCATCGCGTGCTCCCGCTCTTAATAAGATCCTACTGAGTTTCTTAATAAGATCCTACTGAGTGGTGATTCGTCGGGTGGTCCGACATGGATGCGCTCGCAGCAGCATACTGCGGATGCGGACGGCCTCGGCGGCTAAGTCTTCCGGTATTGGGCGGCCAAGCCGGGCCATCTCGTCCCAATTGTTTACGCTGCACACCTGCCAGCCGTGGTCGACCAGCCACTGCGTGGTATCCGACCGGTCAGGCTCGTGGTAGATGAGCTCTGGAACGTTGGCGTCCAGACCGAACCAGTCTCGCATACACGACCATCGCTGAAAGTTACCGCTCGAATTCGAGCTGAACACCTAGACAGCGATCTAACTACCCGGTGCACTTCGGGCAATAACCATCTCGAAAAGCCAGTTTGACTACGTCGTTGGGCAGATACGGCAGTAAGCTCTCGGCTAGCAATGCGATCGGTTTGGGGTCGGTCGAATCCGACCACGGTTAGTGCAGCTGGCCAACCAGCGCGCAGAACTCACCACGACCAGGCAGTGCCCAGTAGTGGTTTTTACACTATAAACCATTGCAGAATTCCGCTCTATGTATTCGAGAACCTTGGGCTGGTCAATTTCGTAAACCGCAGTGCACGGCAGCCAATTCAACCGGTACGCCTGGGCGCCAATGTGACCACCTGAGGATCGTGGGTCAGGCCAATGCCGTGAGTGCGGCAGCCCAGGGTGAACCGTAGCCGGCGGCGGCCCAGCTCGTAGCCGCAGGCAGGCGGTTCGGCATGTCGATCAGGGACTCGAGCTACCCACGCAAGTGGTTCCTGCTAGGCACTGCGATTGGTGTCATCGCCAGTCTCGGAGCTGGCGTATTCGATTCGCGCTGCGATACACCGGGGAATTTCTGCTCGGCTGCCTGGCATGCAGCCACAGCTCCACGCCAATCGGTGAGGGTGGCAACTACGGCTCTGCTGGCTTCCAACACCCACGAGCGATCCCGTAGTGACCACAGCTAGGACACCATTATCAGCATTGATCGTAGCCGGATTCGCTCCGGAAGCCACCGGTCAAGGCACCAACAAAGCAATTGAGGCAGCACATAGCGATTTGCATGTCATCCGCGGCAGGGTGGTATTTGGTCAGGCTGGTGTCCAGCGGGCCCAAAATTGACTCCGGGGGTCACACTGAACCAAGAGCTCGAAGGCTCAAATCTTGGCGGGCTCCTCTTCGATACTGACCCGACGGCTCAACCTGTCCGACGAAGACGGCAAAGCCGCAGTGACACTGGGTATCGGCAGGACCTTCGTCATACTACTAGACGACGCGGTATTGGTGGCATCGATCGGCTCTTCGACTACCGCATCCCGACCCCGGGATTCATTACTTTTATAACTTAGAGTAAGCGGTGCTCAGAGCGATCTTGGTAGTTAACCTGATGTTCGGCTACATCGAAGCCTAACAGCTCTTCGAAAGTAGGGTGGCCGCTGCTGTGGTTTGTGGTGATCGGTTTGGTCGCGGTCGGCTACCTATACGTCCGAATCTTCCATGCGTCGGTGACAAGAACTCGACGGCTTCACAGCGGGCTGGTGTTCAAGCCCACGCTGGGTGGACTCCTAGTCGGTATGCTGGAATTGTTGATGCTCCAGGCCTTAGGCAGTAGGTAGGGCTGAGCACAACTGGCTGCCGATCAGGGATAGTGAATGGCGATTCCGTTGTGGCTCGTCATAGCATTCCCGATCGCTAAAATCTTCGCCACATCGGTACCGGCGACTTCGGTGTCCTCGTTAGATCCCGGAATCGTGAATTAGGGCGTTTGTCGTAGCCACAATCTGGTGGCTACTGCAAATTGCCTGGACTATCTGGCCCAGGGATGTTTGACGTGGTCGGCACGATGACATGCTTCAACGGTGCCTCCTGTTCTCCGGTGACCATCATGACCATGGTCGCCGAGATGACCGGTTCATTTTCGGTCGTTCCAAGAGCTATCCTCAAGGTTGGGATCGCATCGTTGGTGATGTCAAACACCAACGTCACCTCTACGAGGCTCAGCTTCTAAATAGCCAAACTATCCAATGGCAATCCGGTCGTATCGACTCCAAAAAACTTTAGCATAACGTCGTTATCGATCGGATGACCCAGCAGTGTCAAGCCAATCATCTTCAGAATATAGCAATCATCCAACGACACAGAGTCGACATCACCAAACTCCCGTTGCGTGATCTCGGCAGCAGTCCACGCACCAACCCCCAGCAGCGACTGCAACACTTCGCGCGCCTACCACTATCAGTCATGATATCAATCGTTCCAATGACGCCACTCGGCGCACGCAGCTCACCACTGTCTGAACCCGCCTCAGATCAACATTGGTGCGGTAAAATTCGCATGACGGGATGTCTTGCCGCACCTGCGCCGACGGCGGTACCTGCATCGACATCGAGCATCGCAGATAGCATCTCGACGAATTCTTCAGCACCACTGCCCGATGCCGCTCAATAGACGAAGGTAGCAGCCACACGGCTGATCCTCGCCGCGACGGACCCTGCGGCCAAGCGACTGGTTCGCCAGATCATGCCATAATCAAGGGCCGGAAAACACGGATCCTAAGGACCCCGCCGCAGCGGCGTCAAAGTGTGCTCGAAGCTGGCCGTCCCGGGAAACATAACAGTATGTACGCTCTTCACCACATAATTCCAAATTCCAACAAATCAAAGATTCGACAAAGGTATCCTGGCGGAAACTATCTCCCAAAACAGAATAGCGACGTGATGACGCCGTTCGACGACCCACAGGCCGAACTGGCGTGGATGTGCTTGCACTGTCTGTGCAAATGTAGCGATCTCGACCAAGGCTTCGCGTTGCTCAACGGTAACTCAAATCTACTGAAAAACCGTCACCCGTGATTAGTTCGATAAGCAGGCCTCTGCGGCACACCATCGAACAGTACAAACAGATCTCCGAGATCACCGTCTAACTAATTTGCTGTGTCAACGAAGGTGACACCGTGGTCATTAGGGGCAGGTCAACAACGCCACTCCCGGCAGCCGGTACAACAGCCCCTTCATCTGTACCTTCGATACCCGCGATGGACTGATCGTGGCCATCTGCGAATAATAATGATACTCGCTCGTTGGTGTTAGCGTTCTTCTAGTCACGGTTATCACGGCAAGACGGTGACTTCGGTTTTTTTACAATAGAAAGCGAGATGCCTAGCGGTCGTTGCAACTACCGAATACGAATTTCATACGTCCAGATCGCATCGTCGACGATGTCATCGACAACTGTGGTCATGCGGTAATAGCTGACATCACTTTTGAACAGGCAGCAAGTACTGGTGTCGGTGTGGGACAGCCGATGCTGTGCTATATAGCCTAACGAAATATATTGCACCCCAAAAGAAGTTACCCTACCGTAATACCAACGCCGCGGTCGTGTCCCCGACCAGCTCACCATCAACCCAAACTTAGACCTGTCTCTCTAATATTGGCTCAATTGTGATCAGATACCCAACATTAGATTCTAGGAGTTAACGATGACTTGTGATTAATACATCCTCAAACACAAACGCCTTGTACAACACCAGCCGGCTCTCAACAACTTCCCAATGTTAGCGGTGAGCAAGATGAACACTCGGCCGGTATTCCCGTCAGCCAGTGCAAGTCCGTCACCGACGCCAAAAACATCCGACAATTCGCGTAAGCGGGATATGCGCTATTGGCACGACTCGATGACTTCGGGGTGGTCGATGTGATACCAGTGCACACCTGCAGCAGAATCCCGCCGATACACACGGGTGCCCAGACCACAACCCACGTGCAGCATCACCGTTTCATCATGCGCTGCCAGTTATCGACGCGTCCAATTGTCGAAGTGTGCGGAGCAAATCGCGACTGACGATACCCGACGTGCGTTGATAGTTGTTATTTCCCAATAATAGTCGCCCTGCTCCACGACTGCCTTAGCATACCGGCCACGTAGGATCGCATGGCGCGCGTCGACGTCGAGTACTTTAGTATACAGCATTGCCAGCACGGTCTAGGGCAAGTCGGTTAAGTGCGACACGCACCTGCTCTATAGACACGAACCCTATTCTGGTAGAGCAATGATACTCTATTCGAGCGGTATTGCATCACAACTCAGAATCGGATGGCCTAGTGGATCAATATCCTCGACCGGACACGACTCCAATCCAACTCTCGCACGGCCTTGCCGTGGTCAATCTCGGATTCGGCACGTATCATTCGCACTGACGCGAGGCCGACTTCAGTGTCTTTGCCGGCAAGTCGAGATCGCAAGTTGCCCAACACCCCCCAATCGCTCAACATCAGCACTAAGGCACTCGCAATGTTCACGACGTCCCACAACGGAGTCATCCGTTCAGAGATTAGGTATCGTTAGCCAATGCACCCGCGAAAATCATTACCCGAACGGCATCGTCGAGGCTGATAACTTACAGCTTGATGCCGTTCATCAGAAATGGCAGCTTGCCGAAAACCACGCCAGCAATGAAAATGAAGGCGTCATGCGGGTGCGGCCCTAGTCTCCCCTACCACACATCGTCGAGAAGCACATTGCGACGGTAGGACACCCAGCATCGACCACGTAACACATCACCAAATCCTCAGCTTGCAGCCTAGTCGTAGTTGAACGTTCCCAGGGCCTGCGTATTGCAGAACCATTGCGTTCCCACCCGCGCGAAGCGCAGCGAGTTATAGATGTCTTCTTGACGATACCACTGGCTGTTACCGACGTAGGTAGCGATAAAGATATTCGTCACGTTGATCACGATACCGTCATTCGGGATCGAGTATAGGGTTATCCAGTTCGCATGATGATGCGTCCGGCGGGTTCGTCGATAACTGACCACAACAACGGAAACACAATCATGTAACTCTCCGGAAAAGTCCTCATCGTCTGCTAAACTCAAGCACACACCTACTCGTACTCGTGCCCCCATATGGTGCCCACCGCATGCTCGATGTACTCAACGTCCGGTGTGTACTGAGCGGACCGAGCATCCCAGTTTCCTGTTTCAGCGGCGCGAACGACCGTCTTCTCGAACTTCTCAAATGTGACGAGCAGTTCACTGCGAGAGAACAGCGGGATGGTTACGCAGGCACTCAGAAAGTGCTGGCTAGGAGAATCTTCTTGACATAATTTGATCGTATATACGGTTTCCAAGTCCCGTTACATCTCACCGCTGGAGTGTATCCTGAAATAGCGAACGTTGTCGGCCCCAGCCACCATGCGCTGGTAAGGCCAGTTAGGGAGGGACAAGCAATGGCACGCACCCAAAAAGCGATCCTTGCCGGCGGATGTTTCTGGGGAATGCAAGATCTTATCCGCCGCCAACCTGGTGTGATCTCGACCCGGGTCGGCTACAGCGGCGGCGAAACATCCAACGTGACATACCATCATCACGGCATGCACGCTGAAGCCGTCGAGATCATCTACGACCCAGCGATTACTGATTACCGCACGCTATTGGAATTCTTTTTCCAGATCCATGATCCGACAACACGAAATCGGCAGGGTAACGACCGGGGTACCAGCTACCGGTCAGCAATCTTCTACTTTGATAGCGAGCAAATGCGAATTGCGCTGGACACTATCGCCGACATCGATGCCTCCGGTCTATGGCCCGGCAAAGTGGTAACCGAAGTCAGCCCCGCTGAGGATTTCTGGGAAGCCGAACCTGAACACCAGGACTACCTGCAGCACTACCCCAACGGTTACACTTGCCATTTTATTCGCCCCGACTGGAAACTGTCACGGCAAGCCGCTGCCGACTCCAAATCCGACAGTTGATCGGCTAAGACTCGAGGAGGCCAACATCGACGCACGACAATCCGCTTACCATCCTTAGGAATATAAGCAACCCCTCGTGAGTGCCACCGCTCGCCAAGCATTACGGCAGTATCGGTAGTGAAGTGGTGCAACGGTCGTTTGAAGCACTATATCCACAAATGTGCCCCATACAGCAGCGTGTGCCTCCCCTGATCGGAATTCACACGAAAGAGGACGGCTTGCATCCGACGTACTGCCTACGGATCGAAGCGCTCCAGATCTGGGAAAATTTCAGGATTTTCGTGTATCTACATAGTGCATAACAAGATTGAATCTTCTCGTGCTATGGTTTATTCGCTGAGCTGGCATATAGGCGTGATAGACGCGCCGAGCGACGGTCGATGTACGCCAGACTTCCAGAGTCGTCGCCTGGCACAGCTCACGTCTGGTACCCTCATCGGCATTGCCGGCCTCATCGACAAGCGGCGTTAACACTTGAGGATACTGACTCAACCGTTCGAAGGCCAAACCCAGAATAGTCGCGGTGATTTCCTGTCCGGTGGCTAGCAGTTAACACTGCTAGCCACCAATATCCTTGCATGACAACACCGTAACCAGTAAAGCCTATCCCCACAAACTGTAGCGATCAAAGTTACGTTCGGGTTTTCGCGTAGCGGCCAGACGTGAGCCTAGGGTGACTCGCGGCGGGAGAATAGGGCGTAGCTCGTCTAGTTCAGCACCGCCGGGCACCGACGACCACGCGCAAGATGGCATTGATTGTGATCAAACTCGTCAACGGCAGCGGGACAAAAAGCTGGCCTCGAGGCCAACTCTCGTTCTCCCATAACTTCTCTTCTTTGATAATGTGCTCGCAGTTCTTCATGCTCTTGCCGTGCAACGGCTGCGCTAATAACCGCCACTACCGGCGGTGAGCCTCGCCATCAAGCAGGAAGACCGAGTCGGCGCTGAACAACCTGTTCAGGTTCTGCTGGATTTTGACCAGCTCTTCTGTACTAGTGGGGAAAATATGCTTGGCTAACTGCGGACTAACAATAACGACAATATAACTGTATATCGGAGTACTTACGTCGTGACGCCACAAAGACAAGCTCTGCCAAATTGTCGGCAGCCAAGCGATGGAGGCAACCTCACCGCGAGCGACGCCGGTGGGGCGGTGACTACTGTGCTCATAGCGATGGCACTCCCAACGTGACCGCAGATCGGAGTGATGCAGCGGTGCATCACGAGTCTTTCCTGGTGAAGTACTCCGGGATACCAAGCCTAACAAGGGGTCCGAATTTCACACTGTGCTGCCTTAGCCTACTCCAGCCGACGATTACTAGCCCCAAAGCTGGGATGCAGGAACACCTAAAACGAATGCCGACGCGGTCTCCAAAATCAGCATCCCGACGTGGGGAGCTGTATCATGTTCTAATGTGGCTTTGCGCTCTCGTCGATAAGTATTTTCTGTCGCCCCGTCCAGCGCCGTAGATTGCAAACTGTTGTCCAGCTTGCGAATCAATCTCGGTGTCAGCTTGAGGTTGCAGCTAGCTGGTTTGCCGCCGTTGACTGCGCCGCTCGCAGGTATCTTGTTGGGCATCTGTGTGAATTGACCGCACTTGCCGTTGAAGATGGACGGTCCGTCCAGGAAATTATCGGAGCTGGCCATGGGTACGTCGATCACGTTACTTGGCCCTAAATATTGACCATTAAGTACCATAGGAAGCCAAGTTGCCCAACTCTTGCTTGAGCCATCCCGGCCCACAGAATCGCCGGGCTAGGCTTATCAAAAATGATCCGAAACACGAAATATTACGATGCGGCTATTGACTCGGAGCCAGCCCAACGACTTCATCACTGAAGTTGACCTCGGCACTGTGATGGCAATCGTGAAAATCCAGCTTGACGGCGGCAATCAGGTCTTCACTTCCTCAGTCACCAAAGATGCCACAGTCGAACTCGGCTTGGCTTTTGGTCAGTCTGCGACGGTGTTCATCAAGTCGACGGAAATAACGATAGGGGTCAACGAACTACCGACATGGCGCCGACCATGCGCGCCAAGCGCTTCCGTGCGTACACTAAAAGTTACTCCGAAAGACTTTCCAATTCCGGAGCCGAGAAGCGATGAAACCTTAAGTAAAGGTTCCTTTCTGCGGGATCTGCCATCCGGGCCTAAGTCTGATGAATGGAACATTTTCGACCAAAACACCGGTGGTGATGCAAGGCCACGAAGCGTCAGACATCATTAGCGAAGAAGCTGGACCCTGACGTGACCGGCTGGGCGGAAGGCTACCGAGTGATGGTCGCCACAGGTCAGCCATGCTAAGCATGCCAGAACTACCGTCGATGTGACATAGTGAACCGCACGCGAATCTAGCTGATGACATTTGCTTAAGATGGCACTTGGACCGAATACACCATGGCACAAGCGGGCTGGCCTAGGGCACGTGCCAAACAATGTCTCGCTGAAGCAGGCCGCGATCTTGGCCGATGCGGTGTTGACGCCATTATTGGCCGCAGAACAACGTTCGAGTAGTCTCTGCACTGCCTGATCAATGGGGACCCGGTTGGTGGGTGTCGGGAAGGCGTGGATTCACCGACCATCGGACCCACTGCTATATCCGCGTTGACTGCGCAAGCAGGTACCCGCTCATCTCGGCTGCCAAAACGTCGACATCGAAACATTTAGCTGAAGTTGTTTTTACACAGACACCCCAACCTATCACGTTCAGCCGGCACGATTATAATACTCGAAAATTTGCCGTTGGGTATCGATAAGCTGGAACGTCAGGAGAGCAAACCTATTTGCACCCTCGTTCAACCAGGAAACTACACACCACATAACCTACACACACGGCACGACGAAATACATTGCTGTAGCTTATTTTTCGATTTTTCGAAACCTCTTACACTGCAAAATAATCCACTGATACCTATTAGGAAGGCTTGGGGACATGATAGCGTAAAATCAGGTCATGGTCGCATGGGTGTACTAAATTTTGCAGATCGGTTCGATGGCTCTATCCAACACACGCCGCTTGGCTTCGAGTGTGTCACCCGCGCGATAGAGCCGCACAGTAGCCATACCCACGTCTCGCTGGACTGCGAGCATCGTGGCTGGTGCGTATCAGCGCACTCCGTGTTCGGCCAGCCTTTTGATCGCCGCTAAGGTCTTGGTAATCGCCGCCTCGAACTCCCGCAGCCGCACGAAAACAATCTTTCGTTCCCTGTCGGGCATTGCGTCGATAACCACCGACAGACCTGAGCGACCCGGGCCCATCTGCGTTGAAAACGTCAACGCGGTGCCACCACCATGAGGTGCCAATCGGAATCGCCACGTCGCCGACGGGTTGTCCGACTCACCAACTGCCCAGGCAAATTCTCGCAATTCATCACAGGCGATGATCTGTGACGTTGTGCTCCATTGTCCGAACGCGTCATGTGCATTGTATCCGACGAACCGGGCGCCGACCCGGGGCCGGTCAGCGCCATCGATCCATTCCACGGATTGCAGCTCATTACTCAGCGTCGGCATTAACTCAATATCGGAAACCAGGCTCCAGACCCGCCGCGGATCTGCGTCAATCCATGTCGATGCTTGCACAGCTGGCTTGTCGGCATAGTGTGCACCGGTCCATTCCACGAACCCCATTGTCCCCCGACCGGCCCGCGGCAACACTCCCGGTTTATGGCACCGGCGGGAACTCGGCCTGCCAGCTTGACTCGATTTACACGCCACATTGAAGGAAATTTTGGAGACTGCGGGAGTCTCAGCGTGACAATCTTGCGCACGATGGTGCCGAACTGGGATAATAGCGAACTACAATTTGTACTGGACACCGCAACATGTGCAAACCCCCTGCATCTTACCGATGGTTTCGGAATAGCTACGAACTGCCATGTCCGAAAGCAGATGTTGCCTGCTCTGATACAACAGGTTGTTGGACAGCACGTGGAAGATTTTGTCGCTGGTAAAGTTCGCCGAGCCGAAAAACAGATAACAGTAGCACATGTCGCGACATTAAATCCTTCGTCTCCTTGACGATGTATTCCTATGTTCCATAAAGGAAATAGCAACAGAAAATGCTTCGATACAGCAACGAGTGACCGTCGTTGATGACATTAATACTGCTGTTCGCAAACATTATTCATCCATCAGAAGGATTGGCCGACAGCTCAAATACCGCGGCACGAAGTTCTCCGTGAACATATTCACGCAGTATTAGCGGACAGACTCAACCAAAGCATCTGCCCTCCAGGAAAACACCACGCCGGGCGGAGACGAACAGGACCCGACGCGATTGGCGTGCGAATAACACGAAGTCGCCACCGACACCAGCTCGGTCGACGATCATGCCGCGGTGGGCCTGCCCATACGGGTATGTCAACCGATCGTCGGTTTGAGCTTGGCGGCACCTTCGGCATTAGCCGGTGAACAGAAACGAGTGTGCCGCCGACCGTCGATACCAACCACAATGTTGACATATTGGCCCGGCGTCGTCAGTGCCCGTGGCACGTGTGGTACCCAGCGCCTATATTAACTCCACCAATCGCCAATATAGCCGTCAATGCCGTACTAGGCATTTAAGTGTACCGGGTCTCAATCCAGGCCTTGTTTCCGGAACATCCTCCCGGAAGATGTCCGGATTTTTAGCGAATAGCTACACACTGCTTTGACTGAATAGCACAATTCATCAAGTAGTTAATGCGACTCTGTGATAGATTTCATACAGTGAACAATCGTCTTCCTAGTTCACGGTCTCATCGATCTGGCTGCGACCGCGTAATCCCGTCCCGTAAGGCGCGTAAAGAGGCGACCCGGCAAACTAGCATCGCCCGCTACACTCAATCTGCTGTAATTTTTCATCTTCAGTGGCTTGAGCCTGCGTGAGGTAATCCCGAAGACCGGGATTGTGCCGGCAACAATTCCACCATAACTTCGAGTTTATGGAGGCCCTCGGACTGGTCCTGATCAACGCGTCATTTCGTACCTTATATGATATGATGTGTGGAGCACGTGTCGGCAAGTTCGACTCAAGCTGGGTGATCGAGTCATCCGTTCAGGTCTTGGTCACCAATGGCGTCGAACGACATGAGCACTGGCTCCTTATCGGCCGGGAGCGCTTTGGCGGTGTCTCTGTGCTATGAGATCCAACTGATCACTTCCGAGCTGGCTGCCGATCTTGCACGTTTCCCAGGACTTAACACCCGGAGAACCGAAAAGCTCAATGCGCTTAAGACGTTGTTCGTTAACGCAATGATCGTCATCGCTGAGGAGATCGAAGACGCTCAGAATTCCGAAACGCTCGAAGACATCCGACGCATCGCAGTTAAGCAGCTATGGATGATCATTATTAAGTGTAGCCGCTTGGTGAAGCAGCCCCTAACGGAGTTCGCCTCCTCCGCGCAGTGACCAGCCGAACACCAACTAACCGTCGAGCACTTCGTATACCTAGTCATTTCGAACCTGTCGGGCTTCGCTCCAGTCCTCGGGTGAATCTACGACAACGTTGCCGTCGTCGTTGCGAAGCTCGTCGGAATCGGTGGATTCGCTCGCACTCAGCGAGTCACCTGGCCTTCCTCATTGCAGCCAAATCCACGAGGCCATACGCAACGGTTACCCTAGCCGTCAGCGATTAAACGCGGATCACGCTGCGTCGTCCAGATGGTCCGCGGATACCTGTTCGTTAGAGCTGTTACCGCGGAGCTCGCCATAGCGCTCACATCGTTAGGTCGCCGTTGGGTAGCACAATCTTACAGCCGTCGCTGAAACCGAAATGTTCGCAATACGACACATTTCAGACTTCGTTGCTTCAACAATAGGCAGAACAGCCCTCAACGTCGCAGCGGTCCAGCCATAGCCGCATCAGGGCCTATCTGAAACCTTAGTCGCGGACTGTCGGATCGCTGCCAATCGTTACGGGATACCAGCGCGGTTCTTCGGGGTGCACGTGCTTAATGAACTCTTGCATACCACATGTCATGGCTGTAACGGCAACCTTCAGGCACATACTAACCACGATATCTTTGAGCGCTCACGCGGGCACTGTCAACGTTCGCCTGCCAGGAACCAAACTCGGGCAACTTTATTCTACCAATTCCAAGCATGCACCGTTATTCATCGTCATGTTCGTGACCTAGATCCAATCCATCATTTACGATAAGATCATTGTTTTTTATCGTTCTCGATGAAACATCGTACATCGATATCGTGCGTAACATCGATATGAGATTAGAGCGGAATTCAGCATCCGCCACCAATCATGACTATATCCGCTTATAACAACGTTCAGGTGCAAACAGATAATGTCCTGGACAGTAAAAATCAGGCGTTAATGATCGCGCAGACTCAACTGGACGGAGGATGCATCCATCACACGGTACGCACAATTAAATTGGTATGTAAGGATTTTGATATGATTTGTGAGCGCATTGGCTCTTGGCAGACCAGAGATGGGCGACTTAGAGATTTCCATATAACCCAAGAGAAGATCACTGACAGCTAATCCAGAATCGAGCAGTCCCGTTTGCTGGTGCTACGCACCGCATGTACGCTCGATAGGCAGCATGACTGTCAGAAGGTGCAACACATCATCGCAGCAATAGAAGGTTACCCTGTACCAGGTACTGTATGGTTTCACACAACGCGCCATGCATCTGCATGTAGTGCTCGGTATTTGTAACAACATGTCGTTCGTCAAAATAGCTGTGAACTGCCGGGTGCTGCGTAAGTATGAGCCTATGACAACGCCTTTACTGTATAAGCAGATATTCGCCCGTCACGCCGAAGCCTAGGTCAGAATTATCAACCGTCTCGAACACGCAATAGATGAATTCTTACAAGCACCGTAACGCGCAAATATTTGCGACTACACCTAGAAATACAGTTAGGCTTTATTTTTAGTGGCTTACTGCCGTCAAGAAATGCAGCGAACGATGCTTTCGACTACACATGCCGACTTGGCCGATCCGGCAATATCCACGGTGGTTACCACCGAATATGGAATATGTCAGTGGCTGGCTACCTACGGTAATCTGGCCACGCACCCTGGAGTCGACCGGCACCAGTGCTGAGAAACGGACTTCATTGAGGCCATAGGTGATTGCGCGCTGTACTCTGTTGCAGAGTGTACAATCTGGCATTTCAGCCACGGCAGCAACGTTAGGGCTAGATAACCATCGGCGATAGTGCCACGGAACGGACCTACAGGGCTGCCCGTTTCAGGTCGACGAAAATCCATTGGCGATCGCCGGTCGCATCGGCCCAACTGATTGACGTTATCCTTGAGTGATCATCACCCAGTCACTCTGCCCGATCGTTGTCACTTACAGCGGAAGCAAAGTCGGCAACTGACTCGAAGATCTGCATGGTTCTCTCCCCGTGTTCGTGGGTAAGCATAGAATCCCTGCTGCTGATTTCCGATACCCATGTCCCACAACGTGCACTATACCTGTACGCACAGGCATAGTGACGAGACCGCAAAGGCAGATGTCGTCTAAGGTAATTCCACCGGTTACTGGGTAGAGCTCAAATTACTCGACGAACTGGAATCCAGGGCCGTTTGACTGGTCGCGTGCTGGGTAATAACGCTGGACTCGAACCGCGGTTGCGGCTGTCGGAACGAGCGTACATAAACGTTCACAGACGCATATTTTACTATCGAGACCGGGGCTGCGACCGACCGCTAAGCTTGGATGTTGCGACTGTATCCGGACATCTAGGTCCTGGTATGCGGGCATAGTCACATCCCGTGAGATACTACGATGACGACCAACCTGCGGCTGTCGAATCTTGAATCCCCAACAGATCGTAATCGGCAGCCGTTTTGCAACTACACGACCACGGTCGACAACAAAGCATCGACAAACGGAATCGTCCATCCCCTGGAAAAGCAGATTGTGTGCCGACGCCTACCCGGCATATCGCCAATATCCTAAGCGCTTGATGAACTTGGTTTCGGTCAAATCAATTTAGTGACAAAGGATTTAGAGACCAAACCAGTTAACCGCCGTGAACCAATCACAGCTATGTACCACAACAACTTTCGGTTGTACTATGCCTATTTCTTAACTACTGATAACATAGCCTCTATTAAGTTTTGAAAGACATCAACATCGTTCTAATAATCATATCGTGACTTGAACGTAACGAAGCCGAGCCGACTCTTGATTGTTAACCAACCGCGACAATTAGCTCCGGCCCTGACATGTGGATTCGGTCATGTATCTGTGCTTCACTCGCCCAGAACAGATTCGACCGCATCATGCGGCAGATAGCAGTTGAGATAGGTGGAAGCCATGAAGTTTATGCAGCAGATGCGAAAGTTGCTTGGCCCAGAGGCAAAGTTGCCGCGCCGGCTGACTAGCGCGGCTCTAGGAACTGCCCTGTTATCCGGTCTTGTAAGTACTGTCGGTGGTACAGCAACCGCGGAAGCGTTCTCTAAGCCTGGTCTTCCAGTGGAATATCTGCAGGTGCCTTCACCGTCTATGGGGCACACTATCAAAGTCCAGTTCCAGGGTGGCGGAGAACATGCAGTCTACTTGCTCGACGGGTTACGCGCGCGAGACGACTACAACGGTTGGGACATCGAAACCCCTGCTTTCGAAGAATACTACCAGTCCGGCCTATCGGTGATCATGCCGGTCGGCGGCCAGTCCAGCTTCTACAGCGACTGGTACCAGCCGTCGCAGGGCAACGGTCAGAATTACACTTACAAATGGGAGACGTTCTTAACCCGGGAGATGCCTTCCTGGCTACAAGCCAACAAGAACGTGTCACCGACCGGCAATGCAGCGGTTGGCATGTCGATGTCGGGCAGTTCCGCACTGATCCTGGCCTCCTACTACCCGCAACAGTTCCCCTACGCCGCCTCGTTATCAGGCTTCCTCAACCCGTCCGAGGGCTGGTGGCCGACAATGATCGGCTTGGCGATGAACGACTCGGGTGGCTACAACGCCAACAGCATGTGGGGCCCTTCCACTGACCCGGCGTGGAAACGCAACGACCCGATGGTACAGATTCCGAGGCTGGTCGCCAACAACACTCGGATCTGGGTGTACTGCGGTAATGGCTCACCAAGCGACCTCGGCGGCGACAACATACCAGCGAAATTCCTGGAAGGTCTCACACTGCACACTAACGAAAACTTTCAAAATACCTACGTAGCCTCGGGCGGACATAACGGAGCGTTTAATTTCCCACCCAATGGGACACACTCGTGGCCGTACTGGAATCAACAGCTAGTTGCCATGAAGTCCGACATCCAGCAGGTACTCAACGGCAGCAGCGACAATACCTGACACCATTCTTCCCGCAAAATTAAACAGCATCGACAACAGCACAACGACCAGAGCTGTTGTCGATGCTGTTTAATTTTGCGGGAAGAATTTAGTCACTAGAACGTTGCGACAACAGAAAGCGGGAATCACCAGTGAAAATTAAATATAATCGGCCGTCAATGTTCGCAATGATAACCGCGATCGCTAACCTTTAGGTTCCGCTAACGACCCAATACAATATCACACTCGGTTACAGCTATCAGACTGGAGAGCAGTCAACACCGTCCAGCCGTGCAGATTCGCCACCCAAAAATGGCACCTACACAGTTATCACGGTTATTACGCCGGCGACGAAGCACAACAAAAGCAGTGCAGCGGTAACCTACAACAACATGTCACCCCGGAAGCACACCAGAATACCCTCCTGAGTGCCTAAATGCAGTCACGCCGAATATGCTGCCCTTCCTGCTATCACCCACAACAATCGTGCCTCGTTGTCGAAAAACCCACGATTCAAAAGAAAATGGTTTCAGATGCGCCCAGTGCTCGCAGCGTGTAACCACGCGAGCAAAGCACAACGAACAGATCCGGCTAACAACCTAGGAAGTGGTGAGACGAGCGATGGACCGGAGCGGGATTGGCATCCATCCGGGGCGGTGTCGGGCCTCATACCCGGCTTCATAGACCGCTTTGTCAAGCTCGTATGCGGTCAGCAGCTGCGCCAAATCTCGGGGATCGATCCCCGATACGGTCGCGTAGCCATCGCAGAATGCGGTGCGGTTGCGTTCGACCCATTCCCGAGCGCGGGCGGCACGTTGCTTATCGTCGGCTTGGTCAACGAGTGGCCCGTAAGCAGCGTATTCAAAGGAGCGCAACATGCCCGCTACGTCGCGTAACGGAGAATCCGGCGCCCGCCGCTCGTCCAACGACTGACCCGGCTCCCCCTCGAAGTCAATTAGCAACCAGCCCTCCGGAGTACGCAGTACCTGCCCCAGATGCAGATCCCCGTGTACTCGTTGCACGGTAATCCTCCCATTCGCAAGCTTTTGGAATAGCTCTTCGATCGATGCCACGTACTGCCCAAGTTCAGGAACCGCCGCCACAGTCGACGATAACCGTGCCAATACATTGTCCACTGGAAAGGTGACCTGCGCCGTCCCCAAGCATTCAGCCAGGGTAGCGTGCACGGATGCAACGGCCTCCCCGAGTCGGTAGGATTCGCCGGCGAAGTCGCCACCGACTTCGTAGGCATACAAATCGCCCTCCGCAAACAGATCGCGAACGCTGGCGATAGCCATTGCCCAGCCTTCGGCGGCATTGGCTTCATATTCGGTCACCATACCTAATGAGCAGGCCTTAGTGGCAGCGCCCGTTGGCTCGACAATCTCATAGGTGCCAAGCAGTCGGGCCACGTGCGGGTTGCCGGCACGGCTCAACACCCGGCTTAGTTCAATGTCGGGGTTGATACCACTGCTGATCCGACGGAACACTTTGAAAATGGGTCCTCGATCGAAAATCACGCTGGTGTTGGATTGCTCGGTATCTGAAACTCGAGGTAGTGCGCCCAACGGCAGCTCAACATCAGGCTCCCTGGCAAACGTCACTTCGGCATCTGACGAGCTGCAGACGGCTGACGAAGTGATCAGCGACAGCAGAAATTGGGGTGCGGCCAGGTTATACAGCGCATCAAAACCCGTGCGATCGTCAGCAGCGCCGATGGTTGCCACAGTGCTGTACTCGATGACCGGCGCAGTATCCCACCCCACAATCACCTGGTAGCGTTCTGATGAACCGTCCATGTAGTCGACGTCCACCAACACCAAGTCGAGGTCGTCTCGAAGCGTAACGATTATCGCAGGCTCAGCAGCAGAAAGCACACGACTGCGTCCAGCATACCAACGTTGCTGTGGCATCCACTCAAACCAAGGCAGCTTGGCTGGCAGAGTCATCGGCGTCGCTCCTCCTCATCACTTCGCTCTGCATCGTCGCCGGCGCGGATCATGCGTTCTCCTCGTGTGCAGACAACTGAAACCAGTAGAACCCGTGTCCCGGCAGTGTCAGCAGATAAGGCAGGTGACCGATGCGCGGAAACTTCACCTGCCCGGTCAGTTCGACCGGCGTGTAGCCGTTCCAATACTGCAGGTTCAGTTCTATGGGTTGCGGGAATCGCGATAAGTTATTGACGCACAGCACAGTGTCTCGATCACCAGGTGTTTGACGTATGAAAGCCAGTACGGACGGGTTCGAGCCACCTAACTCCTGGAAAGTCCCAACGGCAAAGGCGCCGTGCCGTCGACGAACCGCCAACATGGTACGGGTGAAGTTGAGCAGCGACGTGGAGGTGTCGCGTTGCGCCTCCACGTTGACAGCCTGGTAGCCGTAGACCGGATCCTGGCTAGGCGGCAGATATAGCCGACCCGGGTTAGCCGTAGAGAAGCCGGCGTTACGGTCCGGTGTCCACTGCATCGGAGTCCGTACGCCGTCGCGGTCACCGAGCCAGATGACGTCACCCATGCCGATTTCGTCGCCGTAATAGAGAACGGGCGAACCGGGCAACGACAACAGTAGCGCGGTAAACAGCTCGATTTGGTTACGGTCGTTGTCCAGCAGTGGCGCCAGTCGGCGCCGGATTCCGACATTCGCCTTCATCCGTGGATCTTTGGCATACTCGGCATACATGTAGTCGCGTTCTTCATCGGCAACCATCTCCAGTGTCAACTCGTCGTGATTGCGCAGGAAAATCCCCCACTGAGCCATCTCCGGGATAGGCGGTGTCTGGGCAATGATCTCCGAGATCGGGAATCGCGACTCCCGGCGCACCGCCATGAAGATGCGCGGCATCAGCGGGAAGTGAAACGCCATGTGGCATTCGTTACCCCCGGTGCTGGCGTCGCCGAAGTACGCAACCACGTCTCCTGGCCACTGATTAGCCTCGGCCAGCAATACCCGTCCCGGGAATTCTTCGTCGACCACTTTGCGGACACGCTTGAGAAAAGCGTGCGTCTCAGGCAAGTTCTCGCAATTGGTGCCTTCACGCTCGAAGAGGTAGGGAACTGCGTCTAGTCGAAACCCGTCGATACCTAGGCCGAGCCAAAAGCGTAGAACATTGATCATCGCCTCTTGCACGCCCATGTTGTCGTAGTTCAGATCCGGTTGGTGGGAGAAGAACCGATGCCAGTAGAACTGGCGGCGGACCGGGTCGAACGTCCAGTTCGACTCTTCGCTGTCGACGAAGATGATTCGGGCTTCAGCGTATTTCTCGCTGGTGTCGCTCCACACGTAGTAGTCGCCGTACGGCCCGTCAGGATCGCGGCGAGACTCCTGAAACCATGGATGCGATTCAGAAGTGTGATTCATCACCAGATCAGTGATAACCCGGATACCCCGCCTGTGCGCGGCGTCCACCAATGCGACGAAATCGTCGACGGTCCCGAACTCTGGCAGCACCTTATAGAAGTCTCGGATATCATAACCACCATCACGCAACGGCGAATCATAGAACGGCGGCAGCCAAATGCAGTCGATACCAAGCCATTGCAAGTAATCCAGACGGTCTATGAGTCCTCGCAGATCTCCAGAACCATCGGCGCTAGCGTCATAGAACGCCCGTACCAACACCTCGTAGAAGACAGCATACTTGAACCAGGTTGGATCGGCAGGCAGTGTGACTGCGTTACCAAAGTCCTCGACACGCGGATGCTCGACCACACCCCCTTCGACGTGACTGCCTCTCGTGGGATCGTGCTCGCCAGCCTCAACGGTATGGACTGCGTCGTTCATCAAACCCACGATGCCATGGGTACCCGAGGAAGGACACCGGGAATCAGGTCTGAGATCAGGCGCTGCTCCAAACGAATTGGCTGACCAACAATCAGTATCCAACTGGATATCAGGCTGGAGGTCCTTCCGCCAACGTCACATTCGCGGTGCGGTTACTGCCTCCAGCAACGTGATAGTTCACCACGACGGTGTCCCCGGGGTGATGTGGCACGAGCACATCCGCCATCGTGGTAGCCCCGTTGACAGAGACGCCGTCGACCGAGGTGATGAAGTCGCCCACGGAGATCCCGGCCGCCCTGGCGGGACCGGTCTCGACCACACGCACAACCCGTACCCCATTGCCGTTGTTATCGACAACGCCCAGACCGAAAAAGGCCGTCGGGCCGATGTGTATAGTTTTCGACCCGGCACCAGACCGGATGGCACCGACAATCCTCATCGCCCGACCGATTGGAATGGCGAAACCCTGCCCGCCCAACATCTTATAGTTATCGGTAGCAGCAGTGTTCATACCGACCACCTGACCGTCGCTGTTGACTACGGGTCCACCCGAGTCGCCGGGTTTGATCGGAGCGTCGATCTGGATCAGCCCAGACAACGTCTCTTGGGCACCGGTCAGGGCATCAAATGCTTGGACGGTCTGGTTAAGGGCGACGACACGACCCCGCAACACACTGGGCTGCCCACCCTGGCCACCCGTGTTGCCTAGGGCCACGATTGGTTCGCCGATAACCACGTCGCCATCGATAATGGCGGTGGGCAGATTGTTCGCATCACGAAGTTGTAGCACCGCAACATCCTGAGTGCGATCGTAGCCGACCACGTCGACACCGTAGGTTTTGCCGTTTCCGACATCGAACGCACTGATAGCGGTAGCACCCGAGATCACGTGATTATTGGTCAGTACGAAACCGCTGGGATCGATAACGATTCCCGTTCCGGCTCCCACCGCGTTGTTGTACCCGAATTTAGTGCTGATGTTGACCACCTGCGGCGCAACCATCGCACCGGGATTGGGCGGCAAGGGTGGTCGGTCGCTGAGCCAGTCGAGCACCAGAGTGGGCAGTCCAGACGGTGTAGCGGACGCCGGCGCCGAGACCAGGACCAGACCTAGCGGCAACGTGGCCAGCACGCTGACCAACCATGACCACCAGAGTGAACGGTGGAGTCGTTTGCTCATCCCGTAACCTCCTGCATCCAGCTAAGAACCAGAAATTGTCCCAGCCTTTGGGTCTGGGTGGCACGACTTTGTGTACATCAAGCTAATGCAGATTGCTATCAAGCAGATTGCTGTCAGCGACATATTTGGTATATCGCTCCGGCCGTCGAGGACGCTTCCGGATTGCCAAGGTCCCTGACAGAAGATCCGCAGGACCAACGTAATGGGGTTACGCGAGGTGATAGCTGACGTCGCTGGACATGTCGATAAAGGTGAGATCGCGGTAGGAATACCGCCACTTGTTGTCGACCCGCTCAAAGTGGTCGTGGTATTGGCCGGTGACGATACCTGCAGCGTAAACTCCTCAATACTATTGCCACACGGTGTAGTGGCTACGGCAGGTCGCAATGCAAGCGTCCTCGTTGCCCTCAATGACCGGATTGCCAACCACGTGTTTGGCTCGTGGTACGCCATCGGGATAAAGCACGATCAACGACTTCCAGATAGCCAGCAACCGGCAGGAATCGACTGTGTCGTCGGCGCCGATGCTGATACTAGCCTGCTCGAAGAGGACGGCCGCCCCGCCAGATAACCACTGTTGATAGGTTCGGCATAACGATAGAGGAAATCTGCAATGCGCATCTCTGCCCGCACTCAACTAACCTACCGCGCGCCTAAACAATGCGATAATTCAACCCGAAGGTCAGACTCACTCAATCCCAAGTAAGACAACTGACCACAGGCACACGCGAGAGAATATCGTATCTGATGCCAGTCGTCTTTACAGTAAGTTGCAATATGATATACACCAGCTGTTGATGCGAAGCCGACGACAACGCAATGACTGGGGTACTTAACCAGCATCGAGAACAATCCACAGGTAAGCCTGCTCGTTGATCATTATGTCGAAGATTCTACACAGTTGTGTTAGATCCACGTCGACGGTGTTGCCATGATCCACCGGGACGGCGTGGTAATACATACCGAATAATGACTGCTTAGCGCCAAAGATGCTTAGTAACAATTGATTCCGTTGAAGAATGTTTGTCGTGCGCCACTAGGGCAGCTGGTACGCCGAGCTGACCCAATGCTACACACGCAAGCCACTTGCTAAGGCCCAACGCAATTATGTGCCCAGTCTTCGGCCTTGTGATTGGACAGCCGTTGGGGAAAAGTCACTTACCATATCCTGCGGGCCGCAGACATACCCGCTTGCGGTGCGCGAAGTGAACCTGGGGAACTAGAGAAATCAGGGTGAATGCGTCCCGGGACGCGAGGGTCGCTCCCACCGCGAACAGCACCGGCGACATTCACAATGTGGTTCTAGCCGGATCATTCGAAACAAGTTAAGACCACCCTCGTCTAGGCCCTACTGCTCACGGCCGGCGTAGTGTTTAGATTAAATATCGCCGTGAACGACCAAACGGTCTGCAACTACAATGATGCCGAGACCCGGCAGCAGCGATTAGTGGGAATTATCTTAGCTTCTCTGCCACACGACGGGATTTAGGCAACCTCGTCGACATGCTCGGATGCACTGATTTTGTCGACGAGCTGCGGGCCGGGTTACTAGCCACGGATTGCGCGCTGTTTATCATCTCAACAAGCCAGGGCGTCGACGAACCGACCAAGTCGCTCTGGCAAGAAGCCAGCAAGGTCGAGATGCTCTGCGCGGCGGTAGTCACCAAGCGCAACCAGGCCCGAGCGAACTACCAAGAAGCACTGCTTACCGTACAAAAACATTTTACTACAACAATTTTAGACTACAACAATTTTACCGCTTTACCCGTCGAACGGAGACGACTTTATCGGATTGTTGTCATAGACTCGTTATCACTACACCGATGGCAGCCGAACAACGCACGCCCTCGAATCGTCGGACGTCAATCGGATCGAGCAAGTGCGCGGCACCCTGATTGAAGGAATCTGAGGAGGAATCTGAGAGTGAGTCGCGGATGGAATGTTATCTTGACGGCTAGACCGATAATGAATCGGTATTCATCGACGACCTTTAAAGAGCGGTTGCCCGAGATTCGTTCTTCCCGGTAATCCCAATGTGTAGTAACACCGGTGTCGGTACCATAGAAATTGCTCGAAATCGTTACTCGCAGATTCCCATCTCCGATGGAATATTCGATGCCAGAGGTCTTCACGCCGCGGGACGCTCCACATGTCGAGTTGGCCTGCGACGCTAACGCACAGTTACCCGCAGAGGTGTTTAATACGATGGCAGACCTTTACGTCAAATAGGGTCAACTCTGGTCTGGGTGCTTTCCGGGGGCCATCAGACCCGACACGACGGTCCACGTATCAGGCCATTTTGCGTCGTTTTTCGGGGAGACCAACGGGGCAAATGCGATACACCCCGACCATGACAAAAGATAAACGCATCGTTCTCATTTGGTAAGCAGTAGCATCCCACACCCGCGGTGGTGGCGGGCGACATCTGCGCAATCAGCAAACTGAGCCGAGCCGAAACCGGCGGCACATTCTCGGACAAGGCCGAGCCCTTGGTGCTGAAACCCTGTACAATACTTCAGTCGCCGCTGCCGGTCGCCACTCAAGCGCACGCCAAGATCGACGAAAACAAGCTGGCGGTCGGACTGGGATGGGTTGACTGCCTTAGATCCGAAATTGCGGATCACAACAGAACCCAAGAGACGCGCCGGGTTGTGCTGTGGTCGCATGGGCGAAGCGCACGCCGGAATCGCATCGCGCTCAATGCGTTGGCCAACAGCTATGGCGTCATCAGGGCTCTGGGTTTGAATTCCCTTGACAAGTACAGCTAGGCGATACGGTGCCACGACAGTTCATCCCAGCGTGGAAAAGGACGTTTGTGCTTAGATGGAAAAAAGGGGGTGCAAGCCGGCTATCCGGTGGTCGACAGCCGAGGTCGCTCTGCTCGACGGCAAGGCTCACAGGGTCGACTCTTCGGACTTCGTTTTTCAGATGGCAAGTGCGTTGATATTCTGGAGACGATAGCTGCGGCGAAGGTAACCTTGCTCAATCCGATCGACGAAATCTCGGCCCAGATACTCGATGGTTTTATCGGTGCGGTGAAGGGTGACCTGTCGAGTCGCCACGGCCGGGTGTTCGGCACTGCTGCCGTAGGTCAACAAAATCGCAGTAGTAAAAGCCCAAATCCCTCAAGTCAAGCTTACCCGATAACCAATCGATTTGTACTCATGCGCACATGGCATCGCGTCATTCACCCGCTATAAATCGATGCTGGAATCCGCAGGGGCTAGAGTGCAACCTACTGTTCAGACGCTAATGCAGAAGTCCTATGCTGGCGGTCAACGGACTCTCCCATCCACATAGTGCTCAATCACTTCTTCGTCGCTTTGGGTCCGCTAACAGCAATCTTGGCGATCCTCTGCGCGCTGTGAACCTTAGCGCGATGGCGACTGATCTGGCTGGTCCTGGTGCTAGCCGTCGGCGCCATTATCTGGACCCCATTGACCACCCGCGCGGGGTCTATAGCTTAGAGCCTCGGCTTGGCCCGTCCGTTGCCCTACGGATTCACAAAGAACTCGGCTAAACCCTGATCTATACCCTTGCGGCGTCGGTAGTTGAGGTCGCTTTGATAGCCGCTTTCCATATTCGCCAGACAAGCGGACAAACGGTACAATTCGCCCTGTAAGGCATGATCGGAGTATTGGCGATCGCAGCTGTGGCCACGCTGGCCCAGCTGTGCCGTATTGGCGATTCGGACGCACGGGCAGCGTAAAGAAGTGTGGCTTCGAACATGACTGGGTCTTCACAGCTTCATCCCGCTAAGCACACTGTTTGGCCACAGCACGTCGGTCGAGTGAATCTTATAGCGGTGTGCAGCAGCGCGCTCGCATCCTGAAAGCTGGTGGGCACTTCGAAGTGCTACTAGCCTATCACGACAGAACACCGCAAACTCCGCTAGAGTCGGTGCGATGGACTTGCGAGGAACAATCACTGCAGCCACTGTTTCCCCGTATATCTTGTCTGGATCACCAAATGCCTCCACCTCTAAAACGTTGGGATGACTGGCCAACGCGCTTTAGCGAGATCTTCTCGCCAAAGCGGTTTATGAGTCCCTTGATCCGATCTTGGATCCTCAGATCACCGGTATGCAGCCATCTGTGGGTGAAGTTAACGGCGGTTATAGCCGGATCACTCAGATACCCACACCAAAGTGGGGCCACGCAACCAGACCCTCTCGACGGCATCTGAGGGTACTACCCGGAGGATCCAACGATGTGAATCTGGGCACCAAATCAACTGACTGAAGAGCTCCCTTGTTGCAACAAAGCTTTCGCCTTGGCCAAGCTGCTCGACACCCGTGGTGATAGCCTGCTGAATAGCTTCTCGGTCATGCCGTCACACGGAGAACCTTTTACGCAACGCTAGCGCCATATCAGGAGTAAGAACATACCACAACTTAGGCCATGGCGGCTCCGGGCACAGCTTACGTAACTGACGGGTCGTCAATTCCGCGCTTCGTAAACTGCCGGCGCCAGAAGCGGTGAATCGCGTGCTGGACATACTCACGCAGGCTCAACAGCAGCTGATTATACTCGGCGAAGACACAACTTACACACAATTAAGACAACGTGATTCGGGACTTTGTCGAAACAACTGGAATTCTTTTCCTGCCGATGTCGATAGCCAAAGAGCTATTGCCCGACCCGGGCCCTCAGTCCGTTGCCGCCGTGCGCTTGCTTGCCCTTGCACGCACAGATGCCATCTTGCTAGTCGGAGCCTGTCTGAACTAGCTTTTTGGCTACGGCAAGTAACTGCAATGATCTGCCAATGCTAAACTTAGTAAGGTCGATATCGCACCGACGGAGTTCAACAATAGCTGGCCGATCGTGGCGCCGCTGGGCGACGACGTTGACTTGGTAATGCCAGCACTACTCGACGGTGTGGCTACACATCGGATCGTCGCTACCATGGACTGGACTAACAAGCTAGCCGACCGCAAAGCAGCCGACGACGCTAAGCTGCGCCAGTGGCTGGTCGTCGATTCTCGTCCAATGCATTTCTACAACGCGCTGGACATCATTCGCTCTGTTCTGCACGTTAACCCGGACATTTATGTGGTCAAGGAAGACGCTAATACACTCAACCCTGCTCGCATTACCACCGAAATGGAAGCGCCTCGGCTCCAGCTCGACACGGGAACCTGGGGGAGGAATATTTGTATATGAGCTACGCTGTCGCCGTCGTGGTCGAAACCGGCAAGCTGATTGCCATTTATCGAAGGCAGTAGTGCTTTTAGCTTCGGCAGCATGGAAATTGCAACCATCATCCGCTACCTATTGCCGGTAACCTTAGTCATCCTCAAAAATGTCAACGTCTACCGCGGCGACGAGATCCCCGTCTCGACTCCGCGGACTACCGCGGCACCCAAGGTGCTAAATGCCAGCGTGCCACGACTTGATAGCAAAAACCCTCAAAAGCAGAGGACGTCACATCTTAACACCTTGTAAACTGCGGTCAGCACTGACTGAAGCGATCGCATCTATATAGACCATTGATCGTTGACTGCGAACTCGACACCAACCGCGAGGGTGGAGAGCGGATACTTTAGCCAGCCTCAATCCCATGAGCGCCTTAACACCGGTCAGCGCCGGCAAGTGATTCCTGCTAATTGAGCTTCAAAGAACTCGTCCAACACAAGCTGCTTCGCAGACGCGGCGAGCGCGCGGGCTACCGGGGAGCCTGGTCCGGCGGAGCTAGTGGCGAGTGCAACATCGGCCTTAAGAACAGGGCCGACCATTTCGACCGCACGGATCTTTGCACCCATCGGCGTTGTCCACAGCCAGGTATGCGGAACGATGCATACCCAGTTTCCGGTGGCCACCTGGGCAAATAGCGAAGCAACAGAGTCGGTTTCAACTTGCGGGGTAACAGTGATTCCGTGGCCTGCAAAGGCCCGATCAATCAGCTGGCGGTCCCGCATGTCGGGCGTGAGTAACGCCAGCGGCAGCTGCGAGGCGTCCGGCCACGTCAACGTCGACGCTCCAGGCGGCAACATATCTGACGGCGATACCAACACGTAGTGCTCATGATAAAGTGGCACCAGGTCCACGTCGTGGGTGTCGTCAGGTGCGGAATGCACGATGACAGCATCAAGCTCAAAGTCACCCAACCGTCGATGCAGCTCGGTGACAGGTAATCGGGAACGAATCTGCACTTTCACCAATGGGTGCTCCGAACAAAAGGCCGAAAGCACCAGGGATGCCGTCGTTGAGGCGGTAGGCACTGTTCCTAGTCGAAGCGTCCCAGTGATCCCGGACCGCACCGTGTGCACTTCGGCCTTGAATGCATCATGCTCGGCCAGAATCCGCTTAGCCCACACGACCAGACGCTCTCCTTCTGGCGTTAGACCCTCAAAGCTATGTCCCCGATTGATCAGCGTGACATTCAGCTCGCGTTCGAGTTTGGCAATCGCGGATGATAGCGCGGGTTGCGAGACATAGCACCGCTCGGCCGCTCTGGCAAAGTGTCGTTCCTGAGCGACCGCGACGAAGTATTCCAGTTGACGGAAGAGCACCCGCACCTCCTCCCTTTTGGGTACCAATCCCGCTGAGGCTAACGCGCCACTACCCGATCAGCCAATCTACCCGATCAAAGCAACCACAAACGAGTCCGTTAACAACTGAGGAGGTAACTTGATGTACGCGGATAGTTGACGATGTTAAAGCTACGAATACTGGTGTCTTGCTGCTATTTTCACTACTCTACTAGTCCGGGTCGGCCAAGCTTAGGAATGCCGTTACCGGTTAGAGACTACCAATCAGAAGAAATTTGTGTTTCAGTTCAACAACATTGGCCAATGACTCAGCGGCAAGCCACGAGCCAATATTGTCTGGCGCGTCTATCCACGCAATGTGCATATCCACCGCACCCCATTCCGGGACCGCCTACCAGTGGCTACCAAGCAAACTTATCAGCGTTTGCTAAAACCCGTATTGGATAGACGATAACTAGAATATCGTTGTGTTTATCGCATCATCTTGAAGGGCGGACACCATGCGTCGAGCAGTTCGTCATCTATTTGTTATAGCCACTATCATTCTGATGACCGTGGCAAGATCGGGCAGCCCTAGCATGGCCGCTGTACCGACACCTAAGCCGACTCCCAAGGTTGCTTCGGTGCTACCGGCTAATGGTGCGGTGGTGGGCGTGGTGCATCCGATTGTGGTGTCATTCACCACGCCGGTAACCGACCGCATCGCCGCCGAACAGTCAATTCACATCACAGCGCCAAGCAACATGAACGGCCACTTTGAGTGGCTTGGTGGCAAGGTCGTGCAGTGGGTTCCAGCCAAGTATTGGCCAGCTCACACGCATGTATCAGTCGGTTTTCAAGCTCTAACGACGGGCTTCGAAACCGGTGACGCGTTACTCGGTGTTGCCAGCCTGTCCGCGCACACCTTCACCGTCAGCAGAAACGGCGAGGTGCTACGCGCTATGCCGGCATCCATGGGTAAACCCACCCGCCCGACGCCAATCGGTAAGTTCACCGCATTGTCGAAGGAACGCACCGTCGTGATGGATTCGCGGACCATCGGTATCCCGCTAAGTTCGCCCGAAGGGTATTTGATCACTGCACAGTATGCAGTTCGCATTACCTGGAGCGGCGTCTATGTACACTCAGCCCCATGGTCGGTGAACTCACAGGGTTATGCAAATGTCAGTCATGGATGTATAAACCTAAGCCCGGATAACGCCGCATGGTACTTTAACATCGTTAACGTTGGCGATCCCATTGAAGTGGTAGCTTAACTAGGGTTAGCCGTGGCTCGGCAACAGTAACACTTGCCGAGCGAAAGGCTCGCGGAGATAACTATAACCAATGGCTAGGGCACGTCGAAACCGCTCTTCCGGACTTGCCGGACAAGCAGCGTGAGCGTTCAGTCCTCCCATTAATCAATGCTTGTCGGATACCTAGTGCGGCCGACCGAGGTGTTGTAAGAGGCAGTGAATGAAGACAAATTGCTGCGTAAAAAGATATTCCGAACCTACTGCTGATCTTTGATCGACAACTACATTACGGATCTGCGGCTACTTGACCTGGTTAGCCCGCGACCATGCGGTTCGCGCGGCGTCACCTCTGGCCTGTCGACGAGAATCAGACATTCGAACCTAAAACTCACTGTACTGTAATATTTAGGTGCGGTGGATAGGCTGTTGAATCGATTGGCTATCCACTCGCTGTCCATCCAATCCGTCAGCACGTGGTTGATTGAGGTCTTGTCGAGGAACGACGACTCTTTGTGGGTCCAGAACTGGATATCCGCACTCTGCGCTCACCAATCACGTCCAAGTTTGATAGCTGAATATATATGGCATCAGTGAGTCGTAACGATTGCTGGCGATGGATACCGGTGTGTTTCACTTATAACTCTCAATCCGCGGCATATCGAACAAGATCTTGAACGGCTCCTCATCGACAAGTTTGTCGACACCGCTGTTGAAATTGCCGAAACTGAAACTTGAACAACGTTTCACTGACGCACTGGTGGTGGGTCTTGGCCAGTCGGTCTTCCCCACGCCGCATTAACTGAACGTGAATCTCATCCGACCACTCCGACACCCCTTTTAACCAGTAGCCGGTCGCCGACCAGGATGTTGCTGTCTATATTTAAGGCAACATTTCGGCCAGGCTGACGGACAACGCACCAGAATATGTGCCCATCACGTTAAGGTCCGGGACGTAGACTGATGCAAGTTCAGCCGCGGAGACCGCGACACTGCCACCCTGCGAATAACCTCAAAACCTAATGGAGCTTTACAGCTCCAACGTAGTTACAGGCAGCCGCTGGCAACGCGGTCAAGATTGAGTATCGACCTGCGTTTCGGCTAGCCGGTTTATAATAAGTATGCACCCTGGGGGTGCGCAACCCCTCATAGTCGGTTATGGTGATGGCGAAACCACGGTCCGCAATCATCACTCGTAGTTGAAATTGCCTTCGGCGTGTACCGATGGCGAATACCTCACGAAAATTATTCGTAACAAAAACTAAGCTTAATACAGCTGGCTAGAAACAAAGGACACCAGTTAGCATGACCGCGCAGACTTATCTTCGGCAGGATTCACCACCTATGCTGAATATACGGCAACGCGTGAACTTCGATTCACAGGTGAGAAACTCTAGGTGGGGGCTATCATGGCGCGTGCTGTAAGGTTTGACCACTACGGAGGCTGTGATGTATTGCACCTAGCAAACATCGATATGCTGTCGCTCAGCCTAAATTAGGTGGTGGCAGAGGGTTCACTCAGCCAATATCCACCCTGGAGAATCCGTCATCTGCGTTGGCGCGATACATTGAGATGTTTCTCACCACGTTTCCATCTGGCGAAGGTAGCAACTTGGCCGGCGTAATGATTGTCATTGAGCCTAGTGTAACCGAATTTTCGGTCAGCAAAGAGATCCCTGAAGCTTTCATTTTCCGTCGTTCCAGCCGCGCCATTCAAGCTGCTGTTCCGGTAAGGTTATTGATCCTCAAACCTCCCTAATTAAGCTGTTAGATAGCGGGTTCGCTCTAAGTTATTGGCGCCACGACATACGCGGCCGTCCGTACAGTAGTACCCCAACCGGGGAAACGGTCACTGTTTCGGCAGCTGCCGGCGGTGCCGGTCACTCTAGTCGTACAGTTGTTGGTCCTATGCAAAGCGTGGGTGCTCGGCATCGCAGGGCCAAGTGGCACTGGCTAGCTGCGCTCGCACGTCGCCATACCGATCGCCTACGGCAACAATTTCCAAATGCTGGCTGATCGGTATTGCGGGTAACGGCACCGAACGGACATTGAAGCGTTCATCGACTTATTCGACCCCGACTACATTCAACTCGCCGTGGGTCTTAGTGTAGTGCCGGAACAGATCAACACTATCACCTCTTGCCAGAAGGCAAGTAAAGCTGGCACCACGGCCGAGGGTGGTGCCAAAGCATCGACATCCGAAGTGCTTGTCGAAATCGCCAACCTGGTCGTCACCGGCGCGATATTGAGTTCGATATCGCCGCGACATTTCCACTCGACCAGATCATCGATGCGTTCGAGGAACTCGAGCGGCTACACACGCACGGCAAAATTGTTCTGCTGCGACAGGTCGGCAATTTCCACACCACATAGCATTGTCTTAAACTACCGAGCAAACTATCCACTACCGGCCTGGACAACTTTAACCACGACCAACACCATATAGCCGCGCAGCGTCAACCGCCCAGCCCGATACGCCTGCGATATAATCGCCCAATCTAAAGTCGCTAAAGCGGACATGGTCTAGTTGGCGCGACACTATCCACACAACGCCTTTCTTTTAGCACGCGTCAGTTTCGGCAGTACATTGAACTCCACTTGCTCGAGACCCAATCGGCTAGGCTGCTACGCCATGCCCCCCGCACCGCGTCCCTCGGCTAATCAGCAAAACGCAACGACAGTACCACCAGCAATCACACGATCATCCACGCCAAGACATTCTGGCGGACAACATTCACCCACGAACCTAGTACTGGTTGGTCGTTATACAACAGTGCCAAAATACAGTTGCCGAAGGCAGCAAAACACTGGCGAGATTTTACATACCCTGTGTGATGAGATCAAGGATGCGATTGAAGCTTAACGCGACCATAGCCGATATCCCAAGAAGCACGATGTAACTACCGTAAATCTATTATATATAGTAATATATTCAGTAATCTTACAATGCAGCAAATGTGGCGTGCTTCAGAGCGCTACCGAGTGCGCAGATAGTGATTAGCCCGACGACGTTTGCACCGATCAACGACACGTCTAGCAAGATGATCGCAAACAACACACCTATCGGGTTTCTGACGTGATTGTACATGATGATATGCTACGCGCTCCCGCATCAGTGAAGTGGTCAGTTGCGGCAGTACGTACAAGCTCGAAAACGATGACCGACATCAGGGTGGTCACCCTACACCATGATGCCGACGGTACAAATGACCCGGATCGGCTCGATCCGTAACGCATCCAGCATGGCATGATGCGCTTGTCAGCAACATTAGACTGTTGAAAGAACAACTGCCAGGGCGTCACCGTAGTGCCCACAATCTCCATGATGACCAACAGCACAGCAGAGGTTAGCGAACCCGGGTCGCCAAGCAAAATAACGACATCAGTATATGCAGGCTTGGGCCCAGGGCGGGATACACCGGCAACACCAGCAGGACGATAGCGACATTCAACCGCAATCAGCATGAACATAACTTGCTTCCAAGGACGAAATGAGCAGCAAGCGAGCATCGCAGATAATAGCACTACGGCAGCGGGTATCGCGCTTGTCTTCGGATAGTCTAAAAAGCCGAGTGTCAGTAACACACCGACGAACTCGATGATGCTTGCC
The DNA here is from genome assembly GCF_003408705.1 of Mycobacterium uberis. Classification (GTDB taxonomy): domain Bacteria; phylum Actinomycetota; class Actinomycetes; order Mycobacteriales; family Mycobacteriaceae; genus Mycobacterium; species Mycobacterium uberis. Next base: position 221,328 of record NZ_QAYL01000006.1, on the reverse strand, counting down.
AATGTGTTTAGAATCAACAGATCACCGAAACTGAACGCACCCCAGAACTTTCTGAACCGTTCGAAAATCAGCCGCGCATATCCAACTCTGGTAACCGCACCCAACCGGAGCACCATCTCCTTGCTCACATACAACACCGAGATCAGCAGCACCAGCTGCTCATCCAATAGCTCTGTCCGACTTGTGCGTAAGTCGCGACACCACCAGCATCGTTGTCACCGGTAATCGCAATCAGTCCCGGACCGATAATAACCATCAGCAATCGCAGTTGTTGCCGACGATTGTGGTCCACACGGGTGACGTTCCGCTCGATGTGGCCAAACACGCCAACGATGTCACCGGAGTGTGCGTGATCCAGCACCACCGAACCAGAAGCGTCGGATGTTACCCGTGGTGTCGCATGGCTTTTGACACGTACGGAAGCATCAATAGTGGTCGGTGGGACTGCGACGGTACTGATTGCGTCAGTGGAGATAGAAGTCATTGAATTATCGCTGTATCGATGGACTCGAGCTCAAAAAGTTTTAGGTGACATGGCAAACACTGTAGCAGACAGTACATAATGCTGGATGGATCGCAGCGGGACGAATCCCGATGGTTCTCCACACTGACTAACGAATAATTGCCCCGCTAATCAGCGATCACTGAAATTGGCATCCGCGCCAGATACCGTTTGATCTACTCCTAACGGAGTTAGGAGTAGCTAGATGCCCAATTTTTGATTCGTAGTCGACTAGTACACAGAATCAACCATCCAGACATCATCTTAGTAACAGTAACACGTTGATCAATAACAAAGATCGCTATAGCTCTCCTACCAGGAGCTCAATTGGAAAGCGAGATTCCGCACATCGTATACAGTGGCTTTCACATCGTCAGAACACATTTGGGCATGCGCTGTAAACACGCGCCAGAGCGATAGATGCGTACGGAATATCCGAAAATACTATACAGCAAAAGAAACGCTGGAACCGGATCTGTACAATCCGGTTTTCACATAGAAACTGCCACTCGGACTCATCTCACCCTCACCTCCTTACAGTCGAGACACACACGAATATCTAATACACGGAAAAACAGAAACGTTCAACAGCAGAGCACTGAATACATCCCTCTCGTCGGAACTTCGGCACTGCATGATATATTTTCTCGACCTAAAACTTCTCTCAACATCCAAGAAAGACGCCCTGTATTCGTAAAGACTACTTACCTATCGAAACACTTGCATTATCATATTTATTATCCGATACCAGGTGCTCGTCAAACGCCGTTTACAGAATCTTGACGAACTTCGCGGTTAGCTTCACCCCTCAACAATTTAACAAAGGATGATCTTTGCCTTAGAAAATAATACAATAATACGCCTAGAGATGCGGTGGGATTCAGCCAGATGTACGTTGGAAAAAGTTAGACTTCGCCGCTAAGCGGATGAGTTGGCGTCGGTCGTATTTGTCGTTACTGATAGCATCGACAAGTTTCGAAACCCGGCCGCACTTCAATTACGTACATAATCCCAACAACCAGCTGCGTAGGCGGAGATTTCTCCCGTCGAAATCGCGACAGAGTGGAACTCGGCTATCGTATCAATGACTAACTGGCTACCTTAAAGACTCTTCTAGCCATGGTGTCAACCACTTAACACCTTCCGGCGTAAGGTGGACACCGTCGCTACGTACCTTGATTCCGTCGACCTTAGCAGTATAAGTACCTTCTGGACATAGCTTTTTGTTCAAATCGAGGATCTGCACGTTTGGATGCTGACGAACTGTACTGCGTAACATGCTATTCCACAGCTTCACCCGATCCGGCTGGTCTTCTGGATACAACCGACCATCTGGCTTTTCACCTCCGCGACTGTAGGGAGCGGTGGCAACAACTACTCGAACACCATTGAAACCCAAAATATTCAGCGCTTGCTGCAGCTCCGCATTGAGATACGCGTCGAAGGTTGGATCGCCGATATGAGTCCACTGTCCTTCGTTGACGCGGTCTACTGTCTCCCATCGACCGATGATCAGCAGTGCGACGTCTGGGTGATCTCTGTTGATCTGCGTCGACCATCTGGTAGGCCAATTATCACATTCTGGTCTCTGCTCCAGGGTTTGGCCAGAATACCGATATGGTGTGCCACGCACCAGGCTGCAGCCAATGACGGTATGGTCGATAAAAGTGAATCCGGGTGTCGGCGGAAGATAATGCATCCAGGTCCACCCGATCGAATCACCGAATACCGAAACAGTGAACGGCTGGTTGAGGTCCCGCGGACTCGGACGATTCCGTTCAGGTGGAGATGGCGATACGGCCGCTACCGCCGACACTCTCGGCGGCTGACCAAGCTTAGACAAGCCCGGTTCGGTTCCCACCGGAACCACCCACATCGTCGCCGCCGCAACACTAGCCACAGTAGCGACAGCCAAAGGCAATAACGGCACTCGTACCGGTCGCCAGCGGCGGATGGGTTGTTCGATCAACCACCAGGATGCTGCCGCCACTGCCATTGTCGCCGCGCACCGAGCGGCGAATAGTGGGACTCCAGACCATCCGGTACGCTCGCCGTTTAGCACCAAGAAGATTGGCCAATGCCACAAGTAAACACCGTATGAAATGGTGCCCAACCACACCAGCGGACGCAACGCAAGGATGCGGGCCACCGCTCCGCGCTGCTCCAATGCTACCGGCGCGATCACGACGATGGCCGCAATTGCGACCCCGATCAGCAGCCCGTGGCGGAAATCATCCGCATCACCCGTTGCATAGTGAGTCGCCGCTGCCAACCCCGTCAGACCGAGGATCGGTAGAAACCAAGCGATCCGACGCCTCCATCGAGTTTTAATCAGGCACCATCCACGGTTTAGCGACGGCCAATCCTGAACCAGCAAAACCGACGCCGCAGCACCAACCAGCAATGCTTGTGCACGGGTATCGGTGCCGAAATAGACACGGTCCCGCGTCGCGTCGCAGACAAGGGCAATAGTAACTGCGGCAGAAGCGAACGCCCCCAACGAGGCTAGCACAAAGGCAGCCAACCGCACTCCACCAAGGGTCGCGTTGCTGCAACGCCGCTTGGCTCTCGCGGTCAACAGCAAGGCTACCGATATCAGCAGCAACGGCCAGACAAAATAATACTGTTCCTCCACTCCGAGCGACCAAACGTGCTGCAGAGGCGAGGGTGGTGCACCTTGTGTAAAATAGTCTGTCTTCTGAACCACGAAGCGCCAGTTGGCTACCCACAAAAACGCGGCGATCGCATCATTTCGTAAGCCGGTAAGCGCCTGGTACGGAAGAAGTTCGTGGGCCACGCCTACGGTAAGCACCATCAAAACCAAAGCTGGCAGTAGCCGTCGTGCACGTCGAATCCAAAAGCCGATCAGGTCAATACGCCCCGTGCGTCGCAGTTCATCAACCAGCAGTGACGTGATCAGAAATCCGCTGAGGACAAAAAAGAGGTCCACTCCAATGAATCCACCGCTCAAGCCGGGTACGCCACCGTGCTCAGTGAGCACTAGCGCAACCGCCATCGCGCGAAGCCCGTCTAGCGCCGGAATGCCGTTACGCCGCTCAGGTGGACCCCAAATCGGCAGCTGAATAACATGTCGCACGGGAGCAACCCATCGAGGCCGCCCAGTAGAGTAAGCCGGTGCGGGATAAATCCCACCCGGCTCAGCGTTCGCGGTTAGCGCGCTCTGAACACCAAGGCGTTTGGCGCTGTAGTTGCTGCCGATACGTCGCTGCTCCTCCTGTTGATCTTCGCAAGCTTAGATGTGGCACCACCAGATAGCGACGAAGACACGCCACGGCTTTCCGATGCCGAGTTTCCTATATGGCGTTTTATTGTCTCGGCGCGGACCGAATTCATATCGGAAACGACCGGCCTATGTTCTCCGTGCACTTCCGCGGTGTCGGAGTCAGGTTCGGGAAGTAGGTCCGGTTACTCGGACAGCAACAACGTACACTGCGTCGATCGGGTGTTCTTGCTTGGCGAAGCGATACAGGGCCTTCCGGGTCGGTACTCTGCAGCACCGAGTAATCGGTGAATTGTTACAGCATCACGGAAGCTCGATTTGGCCCACTGATTTAAGACCTGCTCTACCTGAATATCGTTTAAGTTCACTAAAAAACTGTAACGATGCTTAAACTATACTAGAGTCGGCAGCTGACCTCAGCGCCGAGTCCGAAACGTCAGGCTATGTAGGTGCAGCGCACCTACGCGACGTCTGACAAGAAAGTCGCCCAGATCACGATCAACACCCATCCTGCTTTCTGCGTCCGTCGTTCCACGACTATGGACAGGTACATAACCATTGAGTACCAGTGACAGTAGGGATTGAATGGATGCGAACAGAAAACTGATCGGTGGACAATGGGTTTATGGTACGACCAACACGCCGCCTACGCCTACAGATCGACCGCTTCGCTACACGAGGCCACGTAGCACACATCCCATCGGATGGTGCTGGTCGACGGCGATTGGCGGCTTGATGACCGACAACCTGTACCAGCAAGCGACAATGCTGTCGCATGTATTGCATGCATCCCCATGAGTAGTCTGGTGTCGTTTATGTTGCTTAACCACCACAGTTTATTTTATGGCAACGCTAGCGAAAATAATGGTTGATCCTATCTTACCATTGATGGGGGATCGTGAACTGAAATTTCATCCTCGAAAACACCGGCAGCAGGATGACATTTTCCCAGCATGATTCGGCCGTCTTGACCACACTGCGATGGTAGAATTACGGTCCGGGTTACAAGCGCTACCTTACGTTACATGACTACGGAGCGATCTCGACGCGGACCGCATCCCGTTTGTGTCGCTACTTGTGCAGCAGCAGGTTATCGAACAGCTCCCCGTGCTAAATCCCGATGCTGTGTGGATGATTGTCTATACTGCAGAGACCACGGGCCGGTCGAAGGATACGCAACACGCTGCATACGTATAGTCCGGTCTATTCGATGGTTTCGCCTACATGTTTGAATGCCCGCCGCTGTTGGGCACGACCGCTGTGCTTATGGATCGTTGGCATGGCGACGACGTAGTGCGGCTCATCGAAGCCGAACGGTGCACGCACATGGCGGGCGCAACGCTGTTTCTCGAGCAGATGTTAGTGGCCGCGTAGCGCACAGAGTTCCTACTTCCCGACCTCAAGTTCTTTGTGTGTGATAGTACTTCAGTGTCTATATCTTTGATCATTAGCGCTACAATGTATTTTGATACCACCTGTCGTAACCAGCATGTATAATCTGACGCAGGTTATGGTCGCGGCGATCAGATCACCAAGACACCATTATTACGTCGCATATACCGATGGCCGTGTCGGTCTAGTCAATTTCAAGCTGGTTGCTGGGAAGATCCATGTGCGCTTACCTCAGATGCTGGCCAGTTAACAACCTCTAGACGCCAGAACCGACTCCTTGGATCGTGAGTGCTATTGTTATACAGGAGATCTGGATCGTTGGTGAGTACCTCCTCGTCACTAAACAAACGAAATATGTCACTATCCGCAACGGCGAGAATATCTCATCCAAGTAAGTTAAAGGTATCCTGGCTAGCCACCCCTGCGTCGCCGAGATTGTTATCGTCGGCTTACCGGGCAGTAACAATCGAGAAGCGAACCTATGAGGTAGTGATTCCCGCCATCGCACCCGGCCTGGATGTTGTCAACTTGCGGCGGTTCCTAGAACCCCCGGCGTGGTTCGGTTCAAAGTACTCGAACAACGGTTACTTGGCATGCTCTACCAAAAAACAATGCGGGTAATATACTACAATACTAGATTTGGTCGACATTGATGTAATCAGACCAGTGGCATTCAGTTAGCAGTTGTAAGCGGGGCGACCGATAAGATCAGCTTCGGTTGCGAAATCAGACTCACCGAGCCACGCATAGCTATACTAACGGCGGGTCGCAACAAGGCCAAACCAGTGCAAACCACTGCTAATTCCGATCGAGTAGTTATACATATCGTAGATCTACGAAACCACGACGCACCTAGACAAATCACAGATAGCGTCGTTACGTTACGGGGGCACGTCGACTTTCTGATTAATAGCACTGGAACTGACAGTATCAAACCAATACATGAGACCAACGACGAATCGTTTGATCATTTTCTCAGTTTTATACTTCCGCACATGCGTCCTGGCTCAGCGACATCAACATCACATTCAACATTCGCTGTCGTAGATGATCTTCATAGCACCTAGTTGGCGGCTAAAGGTGGACACACTGCCCGTACTATCCACATCGCCTAGTCAATTAAGAGGAACAGAGAATACGCTATAATGCGTTAGCACTTGGAGTTATCTAGATTCCTATGACAGGATATCACTTGCCGGACGAACAGTTCCGGCGGATCAACACCTAACTAGATGACGCTGCATCGTTTAAGCACGGTGGGGTACGTAGCGAACAGCGTAGCGTTCTTGTGCTCTCCGGGTGCAGATTTTATCAACAGCTAGAAGATCGGTGTTAACGACGGTTGGAACTCGATGAAGTACCTCTCGGCGTTAGCGCTGAATTAGGAATTGAAGTCCTGCTGACCAAGAAGACTCAATAGTTACGTCGGAGACCAAGCCAACATCGCGATGTGTACCTTGACCCCCTCGCGCATGTCATCGAGGCCAGCGCCCCGGGCGTGGCGATACGTAATTCTCTCAGCGACTTGGGTACCGCTTTCGAATCGGTACAAAATTTACGATCTCGCACAGGCGCACTCTGGGGAATTGATTATCCTCAGTGAGGATATATCCCTCGATGAGAAAACGTATCAGCACTTGGCAGTGAATCTGTATAGGGAAAGCTGCCAATCTGATTCGATCAATCACTCAGTAGTAGCCACGCATCGTACCGGTGCTGACCGGCACAATAGACTAAACAGCTACGCTCATGATAGCGTGAATATTATTGTTTGTACAATACATTCGAAAACGTTGCTGGTTCGAGGTTGGCGAATGCGCTATCGATGTCGGTGGTGACTACGAGCTGGTCAATGGCGATGATGCGTACGAAGTCGTCTTCGCGGATAGTATCGATCCACCTGACAGTGACGGGCAGGATCAAGCAGAACAACGGGGGCGTCGAGCCAACTTTGATATATATATATATATATATATATATATATCGTCATTTGTGGTGATCGGTTTGGTGGTTATAGCAGCGGTTTGGGAAGCGTTGTTTCTAGCAGAGGGTGGAGTTGGTGCATTGGCTTGAAGTGGTTAGCGAGAGTTGAGGGCACCGATACGTGGTAAACCGAGTCCGACGCCGTGAGTGGCGGTGGTTTGACCAGCTTCACTGGCGTCGCCGGCACGGGTGCGGCGGTGTTGCAGCAGCGGTCCGTCTGCGATGAGGTAGTGAGGTGCGGCATCGGTGATCGTGACGTGTACTACGTCGCCGGGTCGGATAGAGTCATTGGTCGAGTGGGGGCGAAAGTGTACGAGTCGGCCGTCGCGGGCGCGGCCGCTTACTCGGCCTGTCATGGCGTTTTTACGGCCGTCACCCGCGGCGACTAACAGCTCAACTTGGGTGCCAATGAGGGAGCGGTTGCCTTGCAAGGAGATTCGTTCTTGCAAGGCAACTAATCGGTCGAAGCGTTCCTGCACAACATTTTTGGGAATCTGGCTATCCATGTCGACGGCCGGAGTACCAGGGCGGGGTGAGTATTGGAAGGTAAAGGCGCTGGTGAACTGTGCCCGCTCGACCAGGTCGAGGGTTTGCTCGAAGTCATCATCGGTTTCGCCGGGGAAGCCGACGATAATATCAGTAGTAATGGACGAATGTGGCATTGCGGCGCGCGCCTTGTCGATAATGCCGAGGTAACGATCACGTCGATATGAACGGCGCATTGCTTTAAGAATTCTGTCAGAACCTGATTGTAGCGGCATGTGCAGGTGGGGACATACAGCGGGAGTTTCGGCCATCGCGGTGATGACGTCGTCGGTGAACTCGGCCGGGTGTGGTGAAGTGAAACGGATCCGCTCGAGGCCTTTGATTTGGCCGCAGGCACGTAGCAGTTTGGCGAACGCGCCGCGATCCCGTGCCGCGGACGTATTGCTCGTCGAGAGCCCCGGTTCGGCGAAGTTGACGCCATAGGCGTTAACATTTTGACCTAGTAAGGTCACGTCAAGCACACCCTGTTCGACCAGCGCCTGCACTTCAGTCAAGATATCGCCGGGGCGACGGTCGACCTCTTTGCCCCGCAGAGCGGGAACGATACAAAAAGTGCAGGTATTGTTGCAACCCACCGATATCGACACCCATGCGGCATAGGCCGATTCCCGCGTAGCTGGCAGCGCTGAAGGGAATGTTTGCAGTGCTTCCAGGATCTCGATTTGGGCCTGCCGGTTGTGTCGAGTACGTTCCAACAGCATCGGCAAAGAATCGATGTTGTGCGTACCGAATACCACATCGACCCACGGTGCCCGGGTAAGTATAGTCTGACGGTCTTTTTGCGCTAAACACCCACCGACCGCGATCTGCATATCCGGACGATTCGCCTTGACCGACGCCAGGTGCCCCAGCGATCCATAAAGCTTGTTGTCGGCGTTCTCACGCACCGCGCATGTGTTAAACACCACCAGATCTGCCGTCGCTCCAGGCGTAGCCTTCACGTAACCGGCTTTCTCAAGCAAACCTGCCATACGTTCAGAATCATGCGAGTTCATCAGACAGCCGAAAGTGCGTACCTCATACGTGCGAGCGTTTCCATCGTCGGCCCACGTGCCATCGGTCGCACTCAATCGCTCAGTAACAATCTGATCCTGGGTCATCAGTCACTCCTTAAATAATACTATCCTCAACTAAACCGGCACGCAACTATTTGAACGTTAAGGGTAAAACCTTAAATTAAAACTTAAATTAAAAGCAGGCTCCTAATTTCACAATAAATCAGAAATAAAATGAATTATAAAATATTTTGAGAAGCCTGGTTTCATATACAACTTTCCCTACATTTTCTATAAAAATATCTTTAGGGTAAAGTGCATGGAGAACTAGACCTCCTAATTATGTTCCGTAAAAACTGCTGTTACAAAATAAGTATGTACGTGATCCTTGTACCACGCAACCCTATAATTATCCTGTTGCGCCACCAGTAGCTTCTATCGAGTCAATATGGCCGTAAGATACACGCTGATTATGGAAACGGTGTTCTCATCAACTTGCAGATAAATCCGTACCATCCGGATCGAACGAATGCAGTCCGATATGGGTCTCAGACAGCGACACGCACATATAGGTTTTTCGTAATAATTTTCGGGCTGGACTGCTAATGTAATGCCGCAAAGAAGTTGGAGTCGTTCGCTTTTCGTTTTCGACACAGCGGCAGGAAGATTAAGGTTAAGCATGCTCACAAGCCTTAATGCAGAATCATTTATTGTCGACCAGAGACAAAGATCACTGACCTCAAAAATAATACAGTATGCTATATCATTTTCGGCACGAGAATCATTACCTAGGAAGCTAACAGCGACAGATGAGTCGTTTACTCCCGAGTCCAGATAAGGCCTCACAGGTCATCCTCTCCGAGCCCACATGAAATAACAGATATCAATACTTAAAGGACCTTGTCCAAGACAACCTGACTTGCGCGACTGACATGGCTACCCAAAGTTCGAGGAACACGCGGTACTCGGAATTTATTGTTCCCGGATCGCAACGACCATGTTCCTGCGGATTCGGGAATGCCGGGCCCGTTGGGTGTTGCCCACAGGGCTGGGCGATACCTCGGTCGACCCGGACACCCGTCTCGACGATGTATAGTGGCGTCCATCAACGGAAACGGTCTTCGCCGCCCAGCAAAGTGGGCGTCTGGCTGCAATGACAACCCCGCACGAGCTGCTTACGCAGCAGTGGGCTGTGTTCATCCTGCATGACCGCGTACGGTTCAGCGCCGCAGAGAGGGCCGCACGTCTCCAACAAACTACGCCCACCGCGGTCAACAGTTCGTTGCAGCGACCCCACGCTCACCTTGCCGAGGTCTCTGCCACCGAGGAAGACGTTATCGAGCCCTACGACACCAAACAGCATAAACTCCTGGATCGCTATTGTGCGGCGTTCGAAAACGCCGACATAGCCACCCTTACCGAACTTGTTCAAGCTGACGTCAAACTTGCAATGTCACCACTGCCAGTGTGGTTCACCAATCGAGACACTGTGCTGCACTTCACTTTATGTTCGAGCTTTCGCCGAGGCAGGCGACGTGGTGCTGATCTCGACGGCGGCAAACGCGTAATCCACTGTCGCCAAATACCGCCGAAACACAGATAGCTCCGGCCACATCATGCGAGCCCATGCCATTTACGTCCTCACTCTGGCTCACTCTCGGCACCACCGGAATCGCTGCCCTTACTGTACTTTTTCGATCCGACGCTGTTTACCATGTTCGGGTTGCCGTTGAGCCAGTAGGGCTTCTAGCATTGCAGGGATTACCCCTCGTAACTTGCCGAAAACCCAGTACCAACGCAGAAACCGAATATTTACTCGCCTATCCACTGGGCCTGTTGACAGACATGTCGGGCAGACGTCATTAGGCTCAGGCGCGGTAGCGGCATTGGATAGGGGGTTTGAAGGGTTTTGATAGAGTGAGGAATGAAGATTCCATATGTGACCGACCTAGTAGGTAGTGTAGTCGGTGGCGTGGTCGGTAGAACAGCGCAGGTGGTGCAGGTTGGCGCGCATGCTGCGGCCGAGGCTAGCGACACGGTGCAGATGCTGGTCAGTCCGGTCGTCGAATTCGCTGGCGTGGTGGCACAGTCAATGGCTCAATCTACGGGCCGAGTGCTCAGAGCAGGCTATTCGCCGAATGATTCCGCCAATCGGGTCGAGCCGCAAGTACGCTGGCACAGCGGCAAGCGTGTGCACCTGGATCTGGATCCACTACTGCCATTTCCCCGCTGGCATGAGTATGCAGCGGTAGCGGAGGAGCCGGTTCGTCGGATTCCGGGCGTGGCTAAGGCTCACATCGAAGGCTCATTGGGCCGACTAGTGATCGAACTCGACAAAGACGCAAATAGCGACGTTGTCTTGGGCAAGATACGTGACGTGGTTGTTGTCCTGGCCGCCGACTTAGCTTCAACAGGGTCGGGGTCAGCACCGAAGGTGGCACCATTTGCCGACCCGGGTAATCCGTTGGCAATTCTGGTGCCACTCACCGCCGCGGCAATGGACCTTGTCGCGTTGAGCGCTGCAATTACCGGCTGGGTCACCCGACTACCTGCCGCGCCGCAAACTACCCGGGCTGCGGCAGCTCTTGTCAATCATCAACCGCGCATGGTGTCATTACTGGAATCCCGACTGGGTCGAGTGGGAACCGATATTGCGCTCAGCGTTACCACAGCGATGGCGAACGGGCTGACTCAAGCGGTCGGCACACCTCTGCTGGATTTGGCACAGCGTGGCCTGCAACTTTCCGAGGCGGTGGCTCACCGGCGCGTGTGGCGAGATCTAGAGCCGCAACTGGCCTCACCCAAGCGGCCACAAGCGCCAGTGGTTCCCGTAATCTCGTCGGCCGGGGCAAAATCGCATGCCCCGCGCCACAACTGGGCGGCCGCGGCAGCAGGTGAGGCGTCGCACGTCGTGGTTGACGGATCAATCGACGCGGCAATCGACACCGCCAAAGGGTCAATGAAAGGACCTGTAGATAGCTATGTCGATTCAGCGGCAAACGGTTCGTTGATTGCCGCGGCGAGTGCCTTGTTTGCCGGCGGTGGCACTGAAGACGCGGCCGGCGCAATCCTGGCCGGGGTGCCAAGAGCGGCACACATAGGCCGGCAAACATTCGCAGCGCTACTGGGCCGCGGGCTAGCTAACGCCGGGCAGCTGGTGCTCGATCCGGGTGCGCTGCGCCGCCTGGACCGGGTGGAGGTGGTTGTCATCGACGGCGCCGCATTGCGTGGTGATCACCGCGCGGTGTTGCTTGCCCGGGGAAGTGCGCCCGGCTGGGACGACGACCGTGTCTATGAGGTTGCCGACGCGCTGCTGCACGGTGAACGGGCACCCGAGCCTGACCCCGACGAGTTGCCGGCCACTGGCGCGCGACTGAGATGGGTACCGTTGCACGGGCCATCGACAACGCCCGCCCAAGGCCGCGAACACGCCGACCTAGTAGTCGATGGCGAGTGCGTCGGCGGTGTTGACGTCGGATGGGAGGTCGACCCCTACGCGATCCCGCTGCTGCAGACCGCGCACCGAACCGGAGCGCGGGTGGTCTTGCGTCATGTTGCTGGCACAGAAGATCTTTCTCCCAGCGTCGGCGCGACACATCCACCCGGTACACCGCTGCTAAAATTGGTACGTGAACTGCGCACCGATCGCGGGCCGGTGTTACTGATTACCGCACTGCACCGAGACTTCGCATCGACCGACACGCTGGCCGCACTTGCTATTGCTGACGTCGGGATCGCCCTTGACGATCCCCATGCGGCTACACCGTGGACCGCCGACATTATCACCGGAACTGATCTAGCTGCAGCAGTGCGGATCCTGTCGGCACTGCCCGCGGCCCGGTCGACCAGTCAATCTTCGGTGCACCTTGCGCAGGGTGGCACTACTTTGGCCGGGCTGCTACTGATCACCGGCGACGTTGGCAACAAGTCTGTTAGCCCAATTAGCTTGCGACGCTGGTTAAGTCCGGTCAATGCAGCCGCAGCGACCGCATTGGTGACCGGCGCCTTCTCCGCCAGTAAGGTTCTTCGACTACCGGATCCCACCCCGCAACCGCTGACAGCCTGGCACGCGCTGGACCCCGAAATCGTTTACTCGCGACTGGCCGGAGGGGCGCGATCGTTGGCCGTCGAGCCCGGTACCCCGGATTGGCGACGCCGTCTCGACGACCTGTCCTACACTCGGGTGCTGGCACCGCTGCGCAAACCCGCAACCAACCTAGTTCGGCTGGCAACCGCAACTCGGCATGAGCTCGCCGATCCGCTAACTCCCATCCTGGCCGTCGGTGCGGTCGCGTCGGCGATTGTCGGCAGTAATGTCGACGCTCTTCTGGTCGCTGGCGTGATGGCTGTCAACGCGATTACCGGTGGCGTGCAACGGTTACGAGCCGAAGCAGCCGCCGCCGAGCTCTTCGCTGAGCAGGACCAGTTGGTGCGCCGTGTCGTTGTCCCGGCGGTGGCAACGACCCGACGTCGATTAGAGGCGGCACAACACGCTACACGGACAGTCACGGTGTCCGCCAAGTCGCTGCGGTCCGGCGATGTCATCGACCTAGCAGCGCCGGAAGTGGTGCCGGCGGATGCCCGTGTGCTAGTGGCAGAGGATCTCGAAGTTGACGAGTCTTTGCTCACTGGGGAGTCGTTGCCAGTAGACAAGCAAGTTGCCCCGGTTGCCGTCAACGACGCCGACCGGGCTAGCATGCTATTCGAAGGCAGTACAATCGTGGCAGGACGTGCCCGCGCTATCGTCGTAGCCACCGGAGTCGGCACTGCCGCACACCGCGCGATCTCGGCGGTCGCCGACGTGGAAATATCGGCCGGAGTGCAAGCACGACTCCGAGAACTGACCAGCAAAGTTCTTCCGTTGACGCTGGCCGGTGGCGCGGTGGTGACGGGTTTGGCTTTGCTGCGCCGCACATCACTGCGTCAAGCAGTCGCGGATGGCGTCGCAATTGCCGTGGCCGCCGTCCCGGAGGGTCTGCCCTTAGTGGCCACCCTCTCCCAGCTCGCCGCGGCTCAGCGTTTGATGGGGAGGGGTGTACTGGTTCGCTCGCATCGCACGATCGAAGCCCTGGGCCGCATCAACACCATATGTTTCGACAAGACGGGCACGCTCACCGAAAATCGACTGCGCGTAGTCTGTGCAGTGCCGAGCACAAGTAAACTACACCACCCTGCTCACTATACCACCGACCCGCGCTCTACTGCGGTGTTGCGGGCCGCCGCGCGCGCATCCACCCAACCCCACGACGGGCAGGGCCACGCGCACGCCACCGACGAAGCGATCCTCACAGCAGCAAATTCGCTTAACGACCATACCGATTCGACCTGGAGTCTCCTTGCGGAGGTGCCCTTTGAGTCCAGTCGCGGGTACGCCGCCGCGATCGGCACAACCGGCAACGGTAAGGCGCCGATGCTGATGCTCAAGGGCGCTCCCGAAAAAGTCCTGCCGCGATGTCGCTTCGCCGATCCGAAGGGGGATGTTGCGCACGCAGAGTCCTTGGTGCACCACCTCGCCGAACAAGGCCTACGCGTTCTGGCGGTGGCGCAACGCTCCTGGGACCACGACATTACCGACGACAACGACACCGATGCTGATGCCGTCAACGCTGCGGCACATGATCTCGAGCTGATCGGTTATATCGGACTAGCGGACACTGCACGACCGTCCTCGCGCCCGTTGATCAAAGCGTTGGTGGAGGCCGAATGCAACGTCGTGCTGATCACCGGTGATCACCCTATCACCGCACGAGCCATCGCCCAGCAGTTGGGCTTGCGACCGGATGCACGAGTAGTGACTGGGACTGAACTCATAGGTCTCGACAAGGATACATGCGCCAAACTTGCTGCCGACATGCAGGTCTTCGCGCGGGTCAGCCCGGAACAAAAAGTACAGATTGTGGCAGCGTTGCAACACTGCGGGCGAGTGACGGCGATGGTCGGTGACGGCGCCAACGACGCTGCCGCCATCCGGATGGCCGACGTGGGCATCGGGGTCAGCGGCCGCGGTTCTTCAGCCGCCCGGGGAGCTGCCGACATCGTTTTGACCGACGACGACCTGAGTGTACTGCTCGATGCACTGGTTGAAGGCCGCAGCATGTGGGCAGGCGTTCGTGATGCGGTCACGATTCTGGTCGGCGGCAATGTCGGCGAAGTGATCTTTACCATCATCGGGACAGCATTCGGCGCTGGACGGGCGCCGGTGGGGACCCGTCAATTGCTGTTGGTGAACTTGCTCACCGATATGTTCCCGGCGCTTGCAGTCGCGGTTACCTCGCAATACGAAGAACCCGACAAGGACGCATATCACACCGACAAAGAGGCCGACGAGGCGCGGCGAGCACACCAACTTAAGATGCTGACCAAGCCTGCACCATCGCTCGATGCGCCGCTAATGCGTCAAATCGTTAGCCGTGGAGTGGTCACGGCAGCCGGCGCAACCACGGCCTGGGCCATCGGGCGCTGGACACCAGGAACCGAACGGCGAACGGCGACAATGGGATTGACCGCATTGGTGACGACGCAGCTGGCTCAGACCCTGCTCACGCGCCGCCACAGCCCGCTCGTCGTGGCAACCGCTTTGGTCAGCGCGGGTGTCTTAATCGGCATCATTCAGACCCCGGTGATCAGCCAGTTTTTCGGGTGCACACCGCTTGGACCGGTAGCATGGTTAGGCGTGATTACTGCCACAGCAGGAGCCACCGCAGTTTCAGTACTGGCACCCCAGTGGTTAAACAAAGCTGTTGGTATCGTGCAACCCGATCGCGAATGAACATTCAACCCGCTTGAGCTGGTCAACTCCTTGCGCACCACCTTGTCGGCAAGATTGCATGGAATACTATCGCCGATACGAAGTCTCTGGGCTAATCAAAGCGAGAAACTTTGCCTTTCAAGTACTCCCCGTGTCATAGGCGCATAGATGATGTTCTGCGACCGGAGCACGATAAAGGCATCCAATCATCGCCCGAACTGCTCGCCGTTGATATCAACGACCGCATTTTCGGCGACACGGGGGTGCTCTGCAAGCGCATTTTCAGTGTGCGCGGATACATGTTCTCGCTACCCGACACGATCATGTCGTCTTCGCTGCCGACGATGTACAACCGGCCCGAATTGTCGAAATAGCCCATGCCGCCGAAGCGGGTCATCGGATCAATGACAACTTTAGCGTCGGCCTACGATCAGGCCGCTCGTACAACCCTAGGATGTCAGTTCACCGCCGACGAAGATGCGCCCGGTCACCGTTCGACCTGAGCGGCCTGCAACTTTAATCGAAGGTACGTACCAGGCATCCAACAACCGGCCTTACCACGGTTTTCGGAGCATGCCGTCGTCCAGCTTGGTGTCGCCAATGTGACGATGCCATCCTAGGTTGAGCAGGAGCCGTCGTAGAAAATGTCTTCGTATTCATCACACCAAGCTCGGATCGAGCCAATCACCGCTGGAGAACATCACCCACAGGGACAGCACGGGGTTGCGGGTTCGCACAGATCGGGGCCGGTCGAGGCTACTCGGCAGTACGGTCGTAACCACGCTCATGGGGTAAGCACACTGCAACGACGCCTGCGCGAGTACGATTTTCGGCATAAAAGTGCCGACAGGTTAACGCTGTTTCTACCAAGATTATAGTCGATATCAGCATATTTATCACAATGAAAAATATTCATTTTCAATGTTATTCACTAATAGATCCGAATCCGAGTGTGCTCAACAGTTGTCATGACCACGCCCACACTGGAACGCATTTGGAGTATGCTGTGTACTCCCCTGAGTGTTTCCGTCGTGCCTGAGATAAGGAAGACAGTCAGGCCCTACGACACAATCTTGAACGGCTGGACACTCTGTTGGGTGATTACGGTTACTAGGTCAATCACCACGATAGATTCATTGACCCGAGATACTTGCTTGGTAAATTCTAAGTCGGCGAACATGGCTCCTATTTAGTGCGCACTCCACATGCCTGCAAACGCGTCAGTGTGAAATTCGGTGTATCAAGAACACCGCGTCAGCACCCACCAGGACAGCGGCAAATACCACAGCAATAAAGTTGCATCAATCGAGGCACATGATCCCGACCGGCTGGCCCGCTCCAACACCGTCGCAGACTAGCTAGCGAACAAGCGATTCAATTTTCTACTACAATTCGCGGTAAGGCAACGCACCGTCGTCGAGTGACTGTAGTGCACTCTGGCCATTGCGCCGCCTATATACAGATTCGTGCCGCTCCGGCACCCTTAGCGGGCCAGTCGCAGCACAGCGATCGGGGCAGGGCGGACTAAGCAATCCGGAATGCAATAGTACCCAAGTCCACGGTGGCGACCATGCTGTCGGTTGACGTCGTCATTAAGAGTCCTTATCGCGCTCTCCCAAGGTCGGCGAAAACCGGCAGGCGACAAGCCGGGCCTCACGATCGGCGAGCCCGGCAAGCAACACCGAGGCCAACCCGGCCGGTCGTACCCAGGGCGGTTCGTTCATACGGGGCCGATCGATGATTACTTTGACGATCGCGTCGGTCGCCTCATCGGGATAGCAGCCCGGCAACCTGCGCAGGATCGGCGTCGGCTCGATCATCTGCCACACCGTCGGTGTGTAGTTCTAGTACCATGTTGCGCAGCCAGCGGTCGAAATCCCCTTTAGAGGCCTGGTGTAAGCACTCCATTGTGGACCAGGTTACGGTCGCACAACCACACTCGAGATGTTCGCGATGTGCCCGCCACCGTTCTTACACATAGCATGTAATACACCGAGCAGCAACTAAATCAACCTTGAGTGATTGATGTCGATGATACGTCGAAAAGCGTGAGCACGATTGTATTGGTGCTGTAGGGACCGGCGCAACGATTTACCGGCGTTGTTGACTAGGAGATCTAGCAGGTCGTGGTTCTAAATGATCTGCTTGGACAGCCCGTTGATGGTGACTTCCTCGGTCAGATCGGTCGGGTAAGCGAACGCTCTTCCACCTCCAGCTTTGATCGAAGTGGCGAAGTCGACGAACCGTTAAGCCAAGCAGACAATTACCAGCATGTTTACTCCTGCCGAAATCAACCTGCGCGCGGTTGTTTAACTAATTCCATACGAAGCTCCAGTCACCAGCACTGTTTTGCCGGAAACGGCCCTACGCAACTTATAGGGATTCGACATCTGCACCGAGTTGGCCGAAGTATAGATGACCGTCTTCAAGACTCGCTCTATCACGTGCATTCGCTTTCTATACTACTCGATTCGTAAACTAGCGCGTCAGTCTCTGACAAAGCCCTTATTACACATATAGAGTATCCGCCATGAACCTGGCGTTCCGGATAGCCGATACTGCATAGCAAGTCGAGTAATGGCCGCTGTAAACTTTGCTTATCGCCGATTCGGTGATAAGGTCATCGATCAGCTGTTCCTCGTCGGTGCTCACAGTGATGACTAACGAATGACGTAACAATTCTAGGCCAACACCATGTGACCATGGCGATATCCACACACGGGCATAGCAGCTGCACTGCTGGCTGCAATGCAGCACAGCTGTCACTAAGCGGAGTAACCATCTAATCGGCACCGCAGAGCACCGTCGTTTCCGCGACCTTGACAACCAAGTAGCAGGCCAGAACTCGCGCCGTGTAGATGAGTTGTTTGAGTCAAGTGTCGCTCGCTCATCGTTTGTTAGCAGCGGCTCAATCCTTACCAGCCGCTCGACGATCGCCGCTGTCAGCAGAGCTGGGTCTCCGTCTCCTTCGTAGAGAACCGTGGTGGTGTCGACGCATGCCATTCTGACCAAACCGATGATCGAGTAAACGATGCTGTCGATGTAGTCGCGCCAATCTCGTTAAGCGCTGATCAAAACCTTCTCGCGTCCTGGCCCGTTCACCAGTACGCATGACCCTTTCGCGTATTTGTCCACGACGTCCTGGCCTCTGTACACAATGGCAAGGTCGGCCAACCGAATGTTCTCGTCGTCACAGCGAATGACTGGTGGGTAGATAGAACCACGTTTTCGGGACGAAACCTCGTCTGACGCAGAACGTTAACCAGGCGGTGTGCAATCAGGGGCTCGCGTCGCGACGAACACATTGCCTACCCGATAGTCCAGTGCGAGCGTCTAGAGCGACCGGACGTGAATGCCAGAATCGTTTCCAGCAGCCCGCATAGCCAATACTTCCCCCTTTGCGTCCACACCAAGCTACCTTTTGGATGTTCTCCTCACGTCAGTCGGCCGAGTCGGCCGCACTATGTCCAAATATCATACCAACGGTACGTGCCGCGCTTCGAACACCGGCGCGGATCACCGCGATCCACAATCACGAAATCCGTCTGACCAGTTCGACCTAGACGTAGAAGTCTAGTTCCGCAATGACGACGATCGCGAAGGTATCGGCCGCATTGGTAAACGCGTGCTTCGCGCTACGCAACGGACAATGACCGAATTCTACGTTGCGCGCTGATAGCGCACTAAACGTGCTACGGCGGCAACATGCTCAACTCAGTGAGCGGCTTACCGGCGGTACTGATGACGACTTCGCGATTACAGGTTCCGATGTTCGCCGCCCGGACCAAACATATCTAAACACACCCGATCCGTTGCAAAACCCGATAGTTAGTGTCCAACGGAATCCATGGTCAATACGCACCATTAGTGATGGAGTCACCCTCGAAGGAAACTACCGGCCGTACCTCACTCACCGAATCGCTGAATTGTCCTGCGGATCCAGAAATTTATACTGCCCTATCGTACTCGAGGTTGTTCAGAATGAACATCCCCTTGCTGATACGGCTCTCACCAACTGGCGATGCTGGCCACATTACACTTATTCGTCAATGTCGGAATCCATCACCCAGAACACTACTTAAGGTGTCCGCACTGGACATGATCAGGCAGAAGTCATGGGCACAGGAAGCACTCGCGGTGATGGACGCAATGGGATACGAGCGGGCAACAATTTTCACCCCGACTTCACTTCATTGACTGGACTCTTTTCAGTGGGTCCACGGTAAGCTGTGATTCACAACGGACCTCCGGTCACGTTGGTGTGAACAGTTCAGTCGCGCTTCATAGCTGGGTGCCTGCGTGCCAGTAATGATGCTAGCAGCTGGGCTGGTGCGGCTCGGACAACTGCCGAAGCAATCCGGTTAACCCGGCCGGGAATCACGACGGCTTTGCCGGCTGCCAAACCGTCGATGCCAGCCTGGGCCACTTGGTCAGCGGGAACCCACATGACCTGCGGCAAGCTATTTTCGGCTTCTTCTTTGGTGAATCCAGCTGTGTCGCTGAAACCGGTGTCCACCGGCCCGGGGCACAGTGCGGTCGCGGTGACCCCGGTGCCACGCAGTTCACCGCGCAGGCTGTAGGTGTAGGACAACACGAACGCCTTAGCAGCGGCGTAGGCCGCTTGGCCAGGCAGGGGACCGAACGCAGCCATGGACGCCACGTTCAGCACGGCACCTCGACAACGCTCGACCATCCCCGGCAAGAACCTACTGCACAGTTCCACTACCGCTGCTACATCCACTTCGACTAGGTTAAGTTCTTGCTCAGGAACCGATTTCGCGACGAGTCCAAGCGTCGATATACCCGAATTATTAATCAGGATGTCGGGAACCAGGCCGAGCGCAGCAATCCGGTCGGTCAGGTCCACTCGAACCGTCCGGTCGGACAAATCGGCCGGCATAGGGTGTGCTCGTGGACCCAATCGTTCGGCAAGCTGCTTGAGGCGGTCAGTGTTACGGGCTACCAGCACGACCCGATAGCCACGCCGAAAAAGTATCCGGGCAAATTCCGCACCGATGCCCGACGAAGCGCCAGTTACGATTGCAGCACAATCGTTTCCCGATGGTGGAAGAACCATAAAGTGAACGTACCCGGACTGCAACGAAGGCGCTAGTTTGCTTTCATCAACCTTCGCTGACTTGCGCGAACCTAGCGAGGCGGTCTAGCGGCTCGCACAGACTCTCAATACGTCGTCGCACTAGCCCTTGCCAAACGAGTTTTGTCAGTCAACGATTGGCCAGTCGTAAATGTTTGAGTCACCGTGGTGAGTGCGACATTCATTGGTTTCAGCTCCCAGCGCCACAGGTAGTCGAGCAGCTGCTTCCCGAATTCTGCTGGCCACCAAGCAATCTTGCCGCTTTCAATGGATTCCACCACGTGGTTCTCCCGAACCGCACCACCGATCAACGTCATGAGGAAAACGTCGCCGACATAGCAGAAGCGCTGCCCAGGAGCAACCTGACGAGGACACTGTTGCCAGCTCAGTTCGGCTGACGAGTTAATAATCAGATCGAAAATTCGCTTCGCGCTTGTCAAGAACACACTGATGATGATAGCAACATGTTCGGAATGTCCAGATTCTATATTGATTAGATTGCAATCCAAACATGTCGTCGGTGTGCGGGGGATTTATCTAGTGCAGCGCAGGCAGTAGTTGCCGCAAGACACGGGCCGAATTGAGCACAACCTCTTTGACAAACATGTTGCATTTTAGCCCGAAACCGCCACCAACCATATCAGAAAGCGTACGAATCACCAGTCACGAGAAGTCAAACAATTAGCAAATCTATGCCAGCACACCGCCCCCCATATTCTTATGGTGAGACCGCCAAAGTAATTGTACAGTCGAGTTCGAGTGCGCTTGCAATGCTAACCAGTCGGGACGGTGTCACAGTGGACAGCATAAGCAGGACAAAATCCTCGCGATGGTACCGTCACCGACGCGCAGTTCGGGATCCAGCCCGCCGGCAATTCCGGTGAAAAAATTGTACGACAATAGGACACTAGAACATAGATAGCGAGCAGCGCTGCGACCAATCCCACATTGACCTTCCCATACCGGTTGTAGCCAGCATGAACAGTTACGTATTCATTTCGCCAGTCTCGAAATCGATATGGGTACTATCTTGGCAATTGGCTCCAGCTAGGACGCTACACAGCTACGCCAAGTCCTAGGGGATTGCACAGATGACACTGGGTCGTCACCACAGCGTTATCGGACCGCACTTGGATCTCCAATCACTAGACACCATCAGCCACCAACATCCTACATCACGTTATCATATCAACTGACAACACTAATGTTAGAGCAGCACTCAAATTCATCATGCAGTCACCACAGAACCCGCTTGCCCACGATTTGCTCAACGAAGTACTGGGTATGCTGCACTCTGCAGCCCTATTACCAGCGCTTAACAGCTTTACGCGCTTAACACCTTTACGTATGAGGTACGGATTTAGTGTCGAGCTGGCACAACTTGCTTCTCAACATGTTGAGCAACGCATTATATGTGTGCACCTTAATCGGGTTGACAAAATCAAAATTTATAGTGCTCTATATTATCCAGATCTTGATTATTATCACAGCCATTATCTATCATAAGATAGCTCAGCTAATCTCCTGATTCGATTTAAACGATATATTTTTTCGAATGGAATGTGTTGGAGTGAATATTACAAAAAACTGTGCTATGGCATGCGCCACAGCCCAATGCGGCACAACTAGCTTGTTACGCGATCCACGCCACCACATCCGTCATCGCAATCTCGTGAACTGGAACACAGTAACCTCCAACGCACTGAATTAATAAGGCTACTGACGTCCAGCAAGTCGTCATGAATGGAGTTCCAGTGTACCGGACATACTCGGCAACAGACGGCCAAGTTCGATCGAACTTCTAATGAATAGAAACAAGTCACTACACACATGATGGAACTGTGGAGTTAACCTCGCGCGCACTGCTACCGTCCCGCGTGCAGGATACACACACCGTCGTCTCATGATAAAGATGATGTAATCCGTATTGATGTTTCAAGTGATGGTTCGGGAAACCAACTGGATATCCAGGAACACTTCGTTACATGTATCTGTGTGCTGTGTGAACCGGAATCGATCCATTAGCGCCGACACTTTGTCGGTTGCAGCCACTACCACGTTGTCCTTTAAAATGCAAGAATTTCTGTTGCGACGGCAGGGACCTGGCGAGCTTTTAAGTAAGACAAAAGTTATAGACGAATTTGTTTGATGTTACTAAGCTACTATATGAATTTTACTAGTAATAAGAACTGTTCATCGATTAAATCTGAGATGTGGGTTCGACAACACACTGTACCATCACCAACCCGCTAATGCGCTAGGCAAATATCACCCACCATGCACCGAGCAACGTTGCATGCGGTTTCGGATGAGTTAAGTGCTTGTCACGCCGCGTTGGATGTTGAGCAACTGTTCACCGCACCATTCTTCAGTCGTAGGCTTTGCACCACCCTCACAGACCAAACAGTCACTTCTAGGCTAGCAGATAGACCACTGTTACCGCGTTGATAGTGCAAGTCGGCACTCGAGTCATCCGGATGCCCTTGACCAGATCATAGACTTCCAACGGCAGGAAAACCCGGGTGGCCACCACCCTGAAGTGGTCACCCTAGCGCTTTAGTAACCACAGGTCGATGCCTTCGCCAACTTCCAGCAATACGTTAGGTGGCTAGCACCAGGGATCAACATTGCCAACGTGAACGGTTTGGTGACCAGCACCGTTTCCAACTCATGTGCTACTAATCGTCTGGTCGACCTTGAATCTGACGTCGCGGAAGAGCGGCAGGTCGCGATCGAGGGTAGCTTGGATGCTCCCTCCTCACCGCGAAGCTTCCACACCGCGTACGCCGCCCACCCGAATCGCTACGCTCGTAACAAACGTTCAGCAGCGAGCGAGAAGATGGTAAATGACTAGTGTACAATCTTCGTGCTCATCATTAGCACATCTGCCGGATGTTCATTACCGCGCGATTCACCGAGAGATAATTCTTTGCAACGCAAGTAGCACCATACTTCACTTAGCTCGATGTTACCGCTGACTCATCCAGCGAGTGCCTCGTTGTCTGACCAATATATGACGTGTCCGACGAGCCAGTAGGTGATCAATTACTGCCAGTTCATGCCGCAATCTCTACGCATGACCAGTCATTTAATGCAGGCGGACCACTGCACAAGAGGACGCACATATTAGCGAAGCACCGGCTGCCAGAGCTTCCAAATTGTCGCGTAAACTCCTGTCGGTATATATTTCCAAAATGACTTCAATAATGTTCTGCTCGTGCATAAGTGAACAGCACTGCCTAAGGTAGGTACTTTCGATTGCAGTGAGCCAACAGCCGGAAACGTGGAAAATTGGTCCGGCAACTCCGAGGACAGCAGGTCAGATCCATCAGCCCAGCACCGGCGACGAAGTCGCCAAAGTTTTCCATAACACGGGGCTATGTGCCATGATTTTTCACACTCATGAGGAAACTAGTAGAAGACGTCGTCGCGCAACCATGGTCAAGACAAACGAATTTACTCCATCGGAATACTGATGCGGTTGGCTGATTGCCGCCGCTTCTTCGATGTGACACGTTCGGATGACCTGGATCTACTTTGCACCTAGCGTGTACAGCAGACGAACCGCCGCGATGAGAGCAACACCGTGACTAAGATCGAAAACCTGTACGGAGAAAATGACCATGGGTTGCTTTCAGCGATCAAGATTGGCATTGAAAAATGGAACCATGGTAGTGAACTCGTCGAGTACCTGATCCAGAGTCTGTTGCACCTGGGTGGGCATCTCATCGCTAGCCAATAAGGTTTCGACCAACTGGGTAGCCTGTGCTAACGTGGGCGTCGTTCAGTCGACACCGCTTGACTGTCGCGATGCTGTTCGCCGTCCCGGGAATTGCCATGACAATGCTCCCGGTCCTGCAGTTCCGCAACTGGTAATGGACACCCCTGATGATGACCGCGCCAGTTATTATCCGGGTGGGCCCACCCTCCCGTGTTAACCAATCTCAATACAACGCGGTCACTATAAACACCGTGGTTTCTGTGGGAATTCTGTCGGCGTTTCTGTGGTCGCTGTATGCGCTGCTCTTCGGGACGGCTTAAAGAAGTCAATTCTATATCATTCCCTTGAGCTGACCGTAACCCGAAGCGACAACGCGGCCAACCTTTATTTTGAAATAGCCACGGAAGTGACGCTGCTTATTTTAGCATGCCGATACTTTGAGAAGCGCTCTAAGTGGCGCGCCGAGGCGGCGTTGCGTGTCCTGCTAGAGCTCGGTGCCAAAGATGTCGCGTTACTGCGCGACGGATCCGAAATCCGCTTCCCCATCGACTAACTCGGAGCGGGCGACGAGTTCGCTATGCGCCCTGGCAAGAAGATCACCGCCGATGAGATCATCGTCTCAAGCTCATCGGCCGTTGACGTCTCAATGCTTACCGGCGAATCCGTCCTCGTCAAGATCGGCCGGGGCAACGCTGTCATGAGTGCCACCATGAAGACTGGGGGGCATTTTATCTTGCTTATCAACCGATTCGGCAACGACATCCCGCTGGCACAGATGGCCAAGCTCGTCGAAGCGACTCAGTCAAGCAAGGCCGAAGTCCAGCGACTTGCAGACCGGGTTTGTCGGTGTGTTTGTTTCGATCGTCATCGCTATCGCACTAACCACCTTCGGGGTGTGGCTCGGTTCCGGTTTTCCGATCACCGTGGCGCTGACGGCGGTGGTCGCGGTGCTGATCATCTTCTGCCCCTGTGTGCTTGGGCTAGCGACTTCAACCGCACTGTTGGTCGGTATCGGTCGCGCGGCTCAATTCAGTGTTCTCATCAAAGGCCCTGAAGTGCTGGAATCGCCCGCAAAATCGATATGATCATACTCGACAAGACCGGCACCGTGTCTGCCGACAAGATGACTCTCGCCGACGTGATCATTGCAGGAAGCACCGATCGCACAACACTGCTGTATTGTACCGGGGCATTAGAAGATACCTCCCAAGAATTCCATCGTTGAAGCAATCATCAAAATTCAGTATACATAATCGATCTCTCTTCCCGCTCCTGACGACTTAACCAAGTTGGAAAGCAAAGGAGCACAAAACAGTGTCGACGGTCAGGCCGTTCTCGTCGGCCGAGAGAACCTGCTGACCGATGGCAACAAAATTGGGAACAGTAATTGGAACCAACCTTTTCGGCGGCCAAAGTCCAAGTAGAGAGCGATAGCAAAACGACCGTCGCAGTCGGTTGGGATGGTCGCACCCGCAGAATTCTGGTGATCGTCGATACCGTCAAACCCGCCAACGCTGAAACCATCCGACAGCTCAAACGCCTAGGCCTTAAAGTCGATGGTGCTCACCGATGACAACAAGACCGTCGCACAGCTCATCTTCGACAAATTAGACAAGTTACTATAGCGCACGTCACCGTAGGCACGACGCCGGCCGACAAAGCCACCGCCGTAAAGCGCTTGCAATCGGAGGACCAGGTGGTTGCCATGGTTGACGATGGCGTGAACGACGCCGCGGCTCTAGCCACCGCTGATCTCGGACTAGCCATAGGCAGTGGTGTCAACGTGTAGCGATCGAAGCCGCTGATCTCACCCTGGTTCACGAAGATTTACGGGCTGCCGCAGATGCGATCCGACTCTCCTGCCGGATACTTGCCACAATTAAGATGGATTTATATTGGGTTTTCGGCTATAAACTTCGCCGCGATCCCGCTAGCCGCGCTCAGCTTGCTAAATGCCATGCCGGCCAGCGCTATGATGGCTTTTCCAGCGCCTTATGTTGTCAGAAAGAGCCTGCGACTGTGCTCAGTCACCAGTATTTGAGTGAAAACCTTGTTGGCCCTGTGCAATGTCGACAACGCCAATGACGTAACCGGCGCAGGGAGCGTAGTAATCGCATCGGCAGTGCGAGCGGATTGGATTCCGAAGGCTTTGGGCAAAATCCAAGGCGGTACTGGTATGGGATAGTTGGTACTGTTGCGCACCTACCCGACCCGCGCAACCATCGGATTAGCGAAAGCCACGACTGTTGCGCCTCGTTACTGAACAACTGTCTTTGCTGCACGGCTGGTTGCCTGCGGCAGTACAAGGTTTCACTCTATTCATGGTCATCAATGCGATAGAGTGGACTAGGCGGCGCTGGCTTATGCGGACACTGCCGCTTGCGCTAGTTCTCGCGGCCGCCGTGACGGCGCTGGCGTACTGGTACATCACCTCGATCGGGGTTGCTGGCGACCCAGCACCAACATCGCTGTGGCTGTGGATAGCTTTAAGTGGACTTGCTGCAGCTGTGCTTTTGTTGGGCTGGCCAGGTGCCCGCTGGCGGTGCCGCGGACTGGCGATGCTGTCGGTACCGCTGTGCGTACTGTGCGCGGCTTTGGCGTTAAACCTGTGGGTTGGTTACTTCCCCACGGTACATGCTGCATGGAACCAGCTGACGGCCGGGCCCTTGCCTGACCAGATCGATCGGCTGCGCGTCACCAAAATGCAGATCGCCGGGACTAAACCGACCAAGGGCGTCGTGGTGCCGGTGAACATTAGCGCCGCCGCTTCCGGTTTTCCCCACCGCCAGGAGCTGGTGTATCTGCCCCCGGCATGGTTCAACAGCAATCCACCACCCCGACTCCCGACAGTCATGATGATAAGCTCTGCTTTTAACACTCCCGCGGACTGGCTGCGTGCTGGGGGTGGCTTCGACACCATTGACAACTTCGCTGCCCGCCATCACGGCTTCGCCCCGGTGCTAGTGTTCGTTGACCCCACCGGCTCGTTCGACAACGACACCGAGTGCGTCAACGGGATACGCGGTAACGCCGCCGACCATCTAACGAAAGATGTTGTGCCGTTCATGGTCTCGAATTTCGGGGTGAGCGCCGACCGAGCCAACTGGGGCATTGCCGGCTGGTCGATGGGTGGTACATGCGCCATAGACTTAACCGTCATGCATCCAGACATGTTCAGTGCGTTCGTGGACATTGCCGGTGATCTGCGCCCCAACACAGGAACCAAGGAGCAAACCATCGCCGAGCTGTTCGGCGGTAACTCTGCGGCCTGGGCTGCTTTCGACCCGATCACGGTTATGACTCGACACGGTCACTACACTGGGGTGTCGGGGTGGTTCGATGTTCCCGCAGCGACGAGCCCGACCAACCTTGCTCAGGTGACCAACCCCACCAGGAGCCCCACTATCGACTCCGTCGCCAACCCGGAAGATCAAGACGCTGCCGCCTACTCGCTGTGTGGCGTCGCTGCGGCCAATGGGATCAATTGCGCAGTAGTTACCCAGCCTGGCAGACACGACTGGCCATTTGCTGCCCAGGCGTTCGCCGTGTCACTGCCCTGGCTGGCCGCGGAGTTGGGGACCCCCTATACCCAGCCCTCACAGTTGCCGACACGCAACTCAGGGGTGCCTGAGTAATCCGGGTACCGGATGACATGCAGCTCGATTATTGAGTATCCGATGCAACCAGTGACCAGGGAAACCCAAGAGCCAGCAATCATATATGTGCATATATGTGGCCAAGCTCTTAGCGCAACAACGACAGCCACAGGTTGGCAAGTCGTCAATGCCGGTGGTGAGATATTAAATATGAAGTCCTCTTACTGGCCCGCATGGCGGGTCAGATCGATGGCGAACTGACTCACGAAGATGCCCGCCGGCGAACCACCTTTGTTACATGTTCCATCGAATTCACCGGGAAGTTTGATCCACAATTAGGCGTTAGTTTGTGCACCTGCGGGAGCCGCGGTAGGTGGCGTGCCTAGTACTCAGCCACTCGGGTTGTACCAGTTGAACACGGAGTTGAGCGTTGATCCGACACCATTGCGCGGCGTGTCAATCACGTAATGCGAACCATCACTGGACTCCAAAATCGCTTCGCTGTAACAATTTTCGTCCTAGATAGTGAAAAATCTGCAGTGTCGAGACGAAAACCTCGTGTACGGGCAACATCGGCCTGATTGATCCTGGCGGCTATGTCCTCGATACTGTGTCGGCGTAGATGACCACCGTCGACGTACATGGCCGCAGGCCGGATTACGGATCAGCGTGTCGACGGCGTAGCGAATCCAGTCATACGCTGGTCATCCGACAGGCAATCGGCCATCGCGAATACATCGGGTTCGATGATGACTGACGCCGGCGACGAGCCCGGGTCGGTGGCCTGAACCCGCCAGTAGCGAAGCTGCCGCAGTCGCGGTGCGGGATTCTGTACAGTCGTAAACACCGGCAAGACACCTGTAGCCGCTGTCTCATTGGTGTACTTGGCGACCGTAGCTACCGAAGAGCCTGGGACGATTCAATACACCTGCGGCATGTTGCCGATGGCAGTGAACTCCGGACTCGGCAGATCGGCATACTGCGCGGCACGTATAACCGCTGAGATGGGATTGACTAATAAGAGCATACCGCGCCAAGCGCAGCGCCGAAGCGAGACCAACTTACGCCGGATCATTCAGAAAACCCATACCAATAACGGCCGAAACAGTGAAAAAGGATACGATCCACCACACGACTGCACCATCGGTTTAGAAAGTCGCTCTAACAAATTAACGTTCCAGAGCATTGAGCGTCAAACCGTCGACGGCACGTGATGATGTGATCGGCGCTTGGCGTGGTAACGGTATCGTGGTGCTCGAATTCCACCACCTCACCCACTACCGAGCACCCGAACACTTCTCAACCGTGGTGGGAGGAAATGTCCTCGACGGTCAACTACGAGTCTTCGACGAGAAGAAGCGGCTGACCTGCTGGAACTAATCCAGCATACTGTCACTGCTAGTGATATGGTTTGCCTCTGTGGAGGCGGACAGTGGCATAGGCATACCGCAAGCGGGCTTGTCTATCGTGCACAGCACCGCAAACCACCTCGCAATGAGCAGGTCGGGGTGGCGGGATCCCTCATTGTGCGCACGTGTGATCAAGGCCATGCCGTGTCAGAGTTAAACCGACGTCGTTTCTTAGGCACGCTTGCCGCGGCCACCGTGACCAGCATCGGCGCTGCACGCCTGTTAATCAACCCGCAATTGCGAACATTCACCCAAGCGCCGGTGACTGTCGAGCTGACGACGGCTCCCAGCGCCGCAGGATTATTGCCGCCGCCACCAACTAGTGCACGTATCCTGTTGCCTGGCGGCGGCGCACTATCCAAGATCCCAGGTCGTAGTGATCTGCTCGCACTGACCGTCGACGACGGCGTCAACACTGAGGTAGTGCGTGCCTACACGCAGTTCGCCAAAGACACCGGGATACGGCTGACGTTTTTCGTCAACGGGGTCTACGACTCCTGGACCGACAATATGTCGATGTTGCGACCGTTGGTGGAATCTGGCCAGATCCAACTTGGCAACCATACCTGGTCTCACCCAGATCTGACGAAAATGACGAAAAACGAGATCGCTAAACAACTCACACGCAATGGTAATTTCTTGAAGAAGAATTACGGGATCGGCGCGAAACCATACTGGCGCCCACCGTATGCTAAACACAACGCCACTATCGATGCAGTGGCCGCTGACCTCGGATACACGGTTCCAACCTTATGGTCGGGTTCGCTGTCGGACTCCACGTTGATCACCGAAGACTACATCGTGAAAATGGCTGACCAGTACTTTATCCCGCAAGCCATCGTAATCGGACACCTCAACCACCTACCGGTCACCCACGTCTACCCGCAACTCGTCGACATCATCCGCTCGCGAAATCTTCGTACTGTCACTCTTAACGATGTATTCCTCAAAACTTCGTAGCGCCCACCAATATGCGGTCCACATTACGGGTAATCGAAAATCCGTTGGGCAATGCAATACGCCACTTAAAAAGTGTAGCATATAGTGCATCACAAACCGCAAACAGCCGATCGGCCACGACAAATGCCGCCGGATCATCGATTCGCGTCAGCCCTGCCCCGGCGAGCCCGCGTCACCTGGTAGGACGACGGTCAGCTCCTCAATTCCGACATATAGTTGGGCGCACCCGCCCGTCAATTCAACACCGCCGCCAGCGGTTGGTAGAGCTAGCCGAGTTTTACAGCAAAAGCGTGTCACGAACTGAAATGGTGACGGCACCATCTCCAACACATCGACACGCTGAGAGTGTCTGGCGGGTATCGACGACGCGGAGCCGGGTTTCATTAGGAACCACCGACCAGCAAGCAACCAAGATAACGGATCATCGACCTGCAACGTCCAGAGAACACCACGCGGTCAATCAGATCGAGCCCAAGCAGGAAACGCGACAGCCCCAGATAGGATTCTGTAGTAGGTGCGAAAAAGTCCTCTAGCACAAGGTTCGCTATTCGCTGATGCACCACGTTTCGATGTCGACAGGTCGATACCGAGTGAAAAACGATTCGGTTCCCACTGCGTCGTACACCACGACATACTAAGCCGTCGAAGAGAATTCGGTGCGCACTCGCATGCCCTGCCATCTACACTGGCGGGCAGTCAGTAGTTCCGGCACGATACGGACGATTCTCGGCGTAGATCCGCGATAGGACAGTCCACGCCTCAGTTACGTCGAAATAGTCACACCGGACCGCCAGCTCCGACATGAGAGACATAACGCCGCACGTGCCGTCTGAACCTCCACGTTTTACCACGAACTCACGACGTCATCGCTATACGGCTCGTAGTGAGTCGCCTCCGGCTCCCGCAACGTGACGACCACCTCACTGCGTGCAGCAATGTCGCGCAATTGATACTTGATCATCTTATTAAGAATTCTTTTTAAGTGTAGAATAACGGAATTCCGATGCATGTTACAGCGACGTGCCCGACGATTGCTCCGCCGGAAAACGCTAGTCCACTTGTTGCGGAATCAATTGCGCATCGACAAATGTGACTGCAATACGGTAAGGTCCAACCAGCTCTGCGGTCTGGCTGGGCCTGCAATTTGGCAGGGACCGCAGCTCGACCATGGCAGTGTGAAACATGTTCGCCACAGCAGTAATGCCATCCTCGAGATCGGGAACCTGGATCTCGGTAGTCATACCATCACCACGATTGATGCCCTCAGCGGATGAACAGAACCGTCAACGCCCACGAAACCACCAGGTATTGGATTTCGTTGGCACACTGGAAGATCGTGAAGATCTTCTCATCGCGGTGCATCCTCTCCCCTCGGGTAGTCACGGGTGTAACCATTGCCGCTCAGGCGCTGGATAACTTCGTCGGTGACATAAACCGCGGTCTCGCTTATCACCAGCTTGGCCGTAAAACCCTCCACCAAGTCGAAGATCTGCTTATTTCTCGTAATCCAGCCAATCCGCCACACCATCAGACGAGCAGTGTCGGTCCTGTATTGCATAGCTGCCAACTGGAACGCGACCACGTGTAATTCACCGATACCTCCGTCTGAATTGCTCGCCCTGGTAGGCATATTTAAGGGAAATCATAATCAACTCTAACCATTCCGACAGCCATTACGCTGACACTGGGCCTGGTCGCTCGAAGATCTTCATCATTGCCTCCCTCCGCGAAAGAACCGAATTTGACCAAGGCGATCCAGGTGTCGAACTTTTTCCGACCATCGAAAATGTAATCCTCAGACAAACAAATATCGTTGAATACCACTTCGGTGGTGTGCAAAGCGTGGATCTCATGCTTTTTAATTTCTGTCCCTGGGATAAATCTTTAGTGTCCGCAGTAATGACGAACGTGGTTTAGCCACACGTGCTCAATTCCGGGATAGACTGATGCCACCACGATGTGCGCATTTGGTGATACCGCCGGTAGTCGACCAAGTCTTGGCGCCATTGAAAAACCACTCGTGGGTCTACTCGTCGTAGAATGCTCGGGTGAGAATGTCGCCGACGTCAGAATCCGAGCCGGGCTCAGATGAACAGAACGAGCTGAGCTTGTGCTCATCGAACATACCGACCTTTCGGGAAGTCAGCAGCCCAGCTGTTCAAGAGTTCTGTTGTCCGCCAACGCCGCTGCAGCGAGTCCGGTGCCTGGTAATAGTAGAGAGCGGATACCGGCGTCGCCCCAGAACATCTCTTAGAACACGGTTAGCATAGCCAGCCCGGTCGGTCAGATCAGAGGCCTGCTGACCGAAGAACTCCAAGAAGTAGAGGCCTACCTTCGCGGCCTCATGGATCACCGGACAAGGCTTTGCCTCGCGTTCGTCCTATTCAGCTGCAGTGGGGTGGATGATCTCGTCCGCGAACTTATACACCCAATCACACCGTGGCTCAACTGCCGGAAAAGTATCATTACTATACTCTTGAAATAAATTGTTAATCATGGATTTTCAAAATTTCTGTGGCGAAGTTTTTCTATATAGCACACTCGACCCCGACGCCAGACCCAAAGCCCGCTGAACGTAGTCCACCGATGTTGCCCAATACTCTTTAACAGCAAAGAGCTTTATTGTCGCAGTCAGTAGTCTGTCACATCCCGACGTGAGTACATCACTCACTGACTGTTGGGGTAAGAGCGGTCTGTCGCGTGAACCCGGAGGTCAGTCGTTCTGGCTAGCTAATCCTGAATAGCAATGCTTGTACAGGGGATTTGAAGATTCTTCAGGCATCGAAATTGCATACTGCACTAGCCTTCTAATGACGTGTCATCGTAAAAGCTTAAATGTCTGTCGCGGTCGTCAATCTGCATAACCTGCCCCAGTCGCTGGTGTTGTCTACCTTCGTATTTCAATAGGTGAATTCACAACTCAGTGACAGCGACACGCAGGTTGAAGAAGTGGGGTATCTTAACCGCCTTGTACCGCCTTCAGTGCGGCATTGAACACTGCGCTGGGTCGCATCACCGCCGCGGCCATTTCAGCGTCCGGCGCATAGTAGCCGCCGATATTGACCGCCTTACCTTGAACTTCGTTGAGCTCGGCCACAATGGCGGCTTCGTTCTTGGCCAACGTCTCGGCGAGTGGGGTGAAGTGTTCCCGCAGCTGCTGGTCATCGGCTTGCGCAGCGAGTCCTTGCGCCCAATACAGGGCAAGGTAGAACTGACTTCCACGGTTATCGAGCTCACCGGCTTTGCGCGACGGACTCTTCTTGTTGTCCAGTAGTTTGCCAATTGCGGCATCCATTGTCTTAGCCAAGATATTGGCACGCTTATTGCCGGTCTTTATGCCCAAGTCTTCCAGACTGACGGCCAGCGCGAGGAACTCACCCAACGAATCCCACCGCAGATGATTCTCTTCGACCAGCTGCTTGACGTGCTTGGGCGCCGATCCACCCGCACCAGTTTCATACATCCCGCCACCAGCCATCAGCGGTACGATGGACAACATCTTGGCGCTGGTACCTAGCTCCAGGATCGGAAACAGGTCTGTCAGGTAGTCCCGCAGGATGTTGCCGGTGGCGGCGATGGTATCTAACCCACGGATCAGACGTTCACACGTGTAACGCATAGAGCGCACTTGCGACATGATCTGGATATCGAGACCGCTGGTGTCATGGTCCTCCAGATACGTCCGGACTTTCTTGATCAGCTCGTTCTCGTGTGGACGGTAAGGGTCGAGCCAAAACAACACCGGCATGCCGGAGTTGCGTGTCCGGGTTACGGCTAGCTTGACCCAGTCGCGAATTGCTGCGTCGGTTACGACGCACAAACGCCAAATATCGCCGGTTTCCACATTCTGTGTCAGCAGCACCTCATCCGTCGTGAGGTCCACGATATTGGCGATACCGTCTTCGGGAACCTCGAATGTCTTGTCGTGCGAACCGTACTCTTCGGCCTGCTGCGCCATGAGGCCAACGTTGGGGACGGTGCCCATAGTCACTGGATCGAAAGCGCCGTTGGTTTTGCAGAAGTTGATGATTTCCTGGTAAATGCGCGAAAAAGTGGATTCGGGATTCACGGCCTTTGTGTCTTTGGTCCGCCCGTCGGCACCATACATCTTGCCGCCCGCACGGATCATCGCTGGCATCGACGCGTCCACGATGACATCACTGGGCGAATGAAAGTTCGAGATTCCGCGCGCTGAATCGACCATGGCCAGTTCGGGTCGGTGCTCGTGGCACGCGTGCAGGTCCTGGACGATCTCATCACGTTGCGATGCAGGCAACGTCTCGATCTTGCTATAGAGATCGACTAACCCGTTGTTGACGTTTACCCCCAGTTCATCGAACAGCGCCTGGTGCTTGGCGAAGGCTTCCTTGTAAAAGGTTTTCACCGCGTGACCGAAGACGATGGGATGGGATACCTTCATCATCGTCGCCTTGACGTGTAATGAGAACATCACGCCGGTCTTGCGAGCGTCCTCCATCTGCTCCTCGTAGAATTCGCACAAGGCCTTCTTGCTCATAAACATGCTGTCGATAACGTCGCCGTTCTGTAGCGATACCTTGGGTTTAAGCACGATCGTCTTGCCACTCTTGGTGACCAACTCCATCTTCACATCTCGCGCGCGGTCTAAAGTCATCGACTTCTCGCCGTGATAAAAGTCGCCATGCCGCATGGTTGCGACGTGCGTTCGCGAAGCCATCGACCATTCGCCCATACTATGCGGGTTGTTGCGTGCGTACTCCTTCACCACCTTGGGTGCACGTCGATCGGAATTACCTTCCCGCAACACCGGGTTCACCGCGCTGCCAAGGCATTTGCCATAGCGGTTAAGGATGTCGATTTCCTGGTCGGACTTCGGATCTTGCGGATAGTCTGGAAGCTTGAAGCCCTTAGCTTGTAACTCCTTGACGGCGGCCACCAACTGCGGCACTGAGGCACTAATATTAGGTAGTTTGATGATGTTGGTGTCCGGTAACTGCGTTAACCGGCTCAGTTCTGCCAAATTGTCAGGCACACGTTGCTCTTCGGTCAGGTAATCAGGAAACTCGGCCAGGATACGTGCCGCCACGGAGATGTCGCTGGTCTGGACTTTGATACCCGCCGGCTCAGTAAAAACACGCACTATCGGCAGAAAAGCGTAGGTCGCCAACAATGGCGCCTCGTCAGTCAGCGTGTAAATGATGGTCGGCTGCTCGGCGCTCATGATTGTCCTCCCGGCGTACCTGTTGGTCAGATGTTGAGGGCTCTGCGTTGTAGCAGCGGTTACTAGTATTACGGCCCTACATCCGCAGCAAGCGTGCGGCTGCCGTTAGTTGGGCGGTGCACCGCCGCACAGCTGCAGCTGCGTGCGTCAACGGCCGCCCTTTAACGCCTACACCAGGCCTCCGCTCATCGTTCGGCAATAAGGTGGCACTGATTCAGCCACTGCTTCTGCGTAGGGCTGGGCATGCCGCCGTCGACAGACGGCTAGACGCATCTCATGCCCGCAGTCGATAGCCAAGTCGGGTAAAGTAAAAGGTTAAAAAAGCGGGCAGAGCAAAACGCTGCCAGAGCATGCTACCGGCTCAACCACACTCGTGGATCCATTACTACCGAGACGAACTCAATGATGGAGCCCCGCATAACGTATGTTTAGGGATACGGCCGCCAATGCACGCGCTGTTACTGCGCACGCATCGTCATCGTTGGGCAACTACCGGTGGTGCTGTCGTATCTACCCTGGGTACGTGGATGTGGATTGGCGTCACTAACGACCCGGACAGTCAGCTTGACTGCCGACTTGATTCGGTCAGCAGCCTCGGCGATATTGGCACATCGTTCGACGGTGTACAGCAGACCATCTCCGTCGGCTCACACCGGACGTCAACTTAGTACTTACTGCACGTATTGGCAGAGTGACCGTGTCGATTCCTGACACTATCATCTTGACTAAATTAGTAAACAAATATTTTAACACCGCCTATCAACGGCGTTGCAATACCGTATCTGCATCTTCTAAAAAGGTCCGGACTCAATTGCCTTAGCGGCATCGTCAACCGAAGTGCAATATAGGATAAACAAACTTCATCCGCGGGTGTTGTCTATGTTTTGCCAGCGTTATCGGCGGAACAATTTTAGTCGTGTTGAGTGATCTCGTTGATCATGGTCTATCCATTCCTCCTGTTAGCCTGGTAAACGTGTGCCATTAACACCAGATCTCATCCAGAAAAAGTTCAAGTTCGTGGCGGGCGTGAAGTCGTCGAGTTCGCCAAGGCAGTCGAGGGAATGTTGACCAGCATCGACAACGAACAAGAACGCACCAAGGCAGCGCTGGATGCAGCTCGTGACTTTGCCGCAGTTGCCTCACATGAACTATGTACCTCTTAACCAATTACAATGCGCGCTAATCTGGAGGTGTTGTTCACATTGGAGTTGGCCTTCGGCCAGCATGAGGAGGTAATAAGCGACATCCTTAGCGCCCAAAGCTGGACCGAAACGACATTTACAGCGCTCGAATGGCTGGCACAGGGTGGACGAAACACTTTTGATGATTTTGTCTCGTTCGATGTCACCGAACTTTTAGATCATGCCGCACGCGATGCACTTTGCATCTACCCCCGCCTTCAAGTATAGCTGATGTCGTCCCCACGGTACTGATTGATGAGATTACCCACCAGAATGCTGCTATCGATCAATAGCATAATCGCCAACGCGGTCAAGCACGGTGGTAACACCGAAATTCAGATTATCGTGATTAGTTCCAGTGAAGGCGTAGAATCACTATTGACGACAACTGCACCGGTGTGTCAGAAACCGAACTAACCACAGTCTTCGAACAACTTTGCCCGCGGGCTGACAGCATCGCGTTTAGAGGCCGGATTAGGGCCGGCACTGGTCGTCTAGTAAATCGAGTTACACGGCGGGCATGCGTCTCTACACACCAGTCCGACACACTAGACACGTAAACTTCTACTGAGACGAGCAGATGATGACTATGGTACCACATGAGCAAACCAAAGCTGGCATCTGGAGCCCGGTAATTCGACCAAGCGTTATGAGACTTTTCCTATGATTCACAATAATAAGACCTGTTGAGTCAAATTTAACAAAACGTAGGCCACACAAACAATAAAGTTCAGCACGACCAGAACCAAGCCTACGAAGATGCGACTGCGTAAGCCAGAGCATGGTAGGCGCTTGAACTTCGCCGGCCGCGGCAGGCGCGTCCGTCAATATCTCTTGAAGACGCTCTGGCGAGATTTTAACAACGTCGACACGCGCGAAGCGAGTACTCACTCGCCGCGTCTGCCCACGGCTCAGCAGCCGACATCGCAACTATAGCTGACGCGTATAGTTGCCTTCGTTGGGTACCCCAAAGGTTTGGATGGGGCTGTCACAAACTGTGAACCGAGTTCGCTTACGGCTCTCTTCGTACGCTGAATGCCAAACACGTTGGCAAAACATAAATCTCAGACACCTAGGCTCCAGCCGCACGATGGCCACTAAAAAGGATCGTCCCAAACAAGCCATCGGGGTTAATGGCAG
Source organism: Mycobacterium uberis (assembly GCF_003408705.1). Taxonomy (GTDB): domain Bacteria; phylum Actinomycetota; class Actinomycetes; order Mycobacteriales; family Mycobacteriaceae; genus Mycobacterium; species Mycobacterium uberis. Next base: position 183,619 of record NZ_QAYL01000006.1, on the reverse strand, counting down.
GAAACATTATTGATGAGCATGACCGACGTGACGTATAAAAAGACCTCACTGACCTTTTTGTTATAGATCCATATAACGATTACATGTCCGCGTGTGGCAAAATATAGTAGGGTCTTAAATGTTATTCGGAGCTAACTGATATCTCTCACCTATGGCTCAAAATTTATTATAGCCGACCACAAAGTTAATATCCGCATCTTCTGCGCACTGCACCACCGAATATAATTCTAGCGACGACAAGACACGGGGGTATGTTACTCCGGTACAAAAAAAGCAGCGTAGTCACGCAGACATTCGAATATAGATACTAGGGCAACATAAATCCATCGAAAATTTGTACCTAAATAATGGAGACATAGCTACCTAGTAATGCTGGCGTTCCCATGGTTTAGCTAACATCGGTTTGATTCCTATACCTCAAGAAAACATAGTACAACAGTTCATTGTTATGGGACTTATAGACCGTTTATTACGGCGCCGAAATTGGCTATCATCTCGACAGTAGTTATGGACACAATCTCGCACTACTTCGACATCAGATATACGTGCCGCTCTTGGAGTCAATATCCTAAACCACGTAACCGCCATTCTCGCCGCAAATAAAGTTTAGTGGGAAAATTTATTCACGATAACCGTAAGTCATTACGTCATAAAAATTAACGGCAGCGCATAGCCTGATCGACTCCGGCTGATCTACATGGAACCCGAAGGAGAGTTCGAGATTGCGCGCAAACTGGCCATCAGCGGCGAAGACTTTATCAAAGTGGCCGCGCCGGGGGAGCACTTCGACGAAATCAACGTACTGTTTCACTTAGTACTTTCCACGCTCGCCGAGCAGCACCGCATCGAAGCGTTTAGTCAGCCAGGCATCATCGGAAGAGGCTGGGAGCCAGCGGACCGAGACCGGCACAGCAGTCAGCCCCAATACTCTCGCTCCAACGTCCCTATAGTTTGACAGATTTTCGCAGTCGCGGGTAGTAAAGTAAATTGATACGTCGTTGGCCAGGTAGAGATCGAAATCTTCCGATGATGAAGGTTCCTACGCCAACACCTTGAGGTGCCTGACGCTATTTTAAGCTTGTGCTGATTTGAGAAAGTTCTGCCACTTTGATGAGTTCGGGCTTGAAGTTACTGATCAACGCCTCAACTCGAGATTGTACGGTTTTGCGTGCTGTATCGTCAAGTTGGCCTAGTGGTCTCGCCGCTCCGGTCAGGAAGCTACCTGTCGTAACACTGTGATACGGCAATTGGATCATGAACCGCTGCAGTGGCGTTCCACACAACTCTGCTGGTTACCATAGCGCCGCTACCGGTGCGCTGGGCGTGAGCCGTGTGGCATCAAAACACTAGCAGTATCACGCTGCCTCGAGAAAAACTATCGCACCAGGGTCTGCCGGTGAGCTTTAGAAACTATTGTGTGCCAGCACCTGACGGTTATCTGTGTGGCTAAAGGCCTTGGGGTGCAATGGAATACTGCCAACAATGCGGTCCTGGTCGAAAGCAAGCGAACTCACATCAACTATCCGGACCGACTTCGACAACGTGCGAGTGATCGAGGTCGATGAATACGTATGGTTCCACACCCGTCGCGGTGACAAGCACGTCACGGTGATCAACGTCAGCGTGACCACTATTCGCGACGCACTGACCCGGCACGCCTGCTCGACATGGTCGAAGACCGCTTCAAGACAGTGTTCCAACAGTGGCTGTCCAGCCTACTGAAATCCTGACATGATGATGTAGAAATTGTTGCGCTAGAAGAATCTACTTGCCGCTACTGAGCGAATTACCGGATGCATTCGCGGTCACGGACCCCCTCCACGTAAGGCTGGCCGGTGACGCGCTGGACCAGCGTCGTCGCCACGTCCAACAGGCCATCTGTGGGTGCCATGGTCGCAAAACCGACCCGCTGTATGCGGCACAACGTACCCTCCCTGTACACCGACGCTGACCTGCTCGCCGATAAGTAAAAGCCGTGCCGTTCGCCGGCGACGCCCACGTCGAGGTCGAAGCCGCCTGGAAATCTAACAGCGAATGATCACTGCCTACCGCAAACCCGACAAGAAAAAGAGACGCGAAACGATGGTCAAGCTCATCGTATCCGTACGCTACGCAGTCCCCAAGACGCTCAGGGAGGTTATAACCCTCGGACAGATCTTGAAAAGAATGTCACTCTCTTCGACCGACCAAAAGCTATCAACGGACGACTCGAACACTTCCAAGGCTCCGCCCTCGGGTTCCGCAACCTCACCCATTACATCGCCAGATCACTACTGGACACCGACAGCCTCAGACCCCGACTACATCCCCAAATGTATATATAGAGTCTCATAAAGTGTGACCTAGTCCTGCTCGGACAAGACGGAGCCGACAGCGCGATAGCGGAGAGCTAGTATAGCGTATGTCACCACGGTTCTCATGACCTGCTGCGGCTGAGGCAACCGGAGTTCATCGTCGCGACTGTTGCCTGCCTTGGCTTAGACCATGTCCGACATTGCATTGCCAAGTAACACAACGACGTATTGCCAGTACAGCCAATCAGCCACGGCCGGACGCAAGACGAGAGGTCTGCTGATCGGCATCGCGGTCGTTTTTTGATCCCTGGTTATGCCAAGATGATGCCACTACTGCCGACGATGGCGTCCTGGTTGTTTAAAGTCCAGGCGTCGCGTAGGGCGAATGCGTCGTAGGTTAACTCGGGTGGGTACTCGAACGTTGCGCTCTCCACCTGATGCTTGCTTTGGTTGCCGTAGTTGCCGGTTTTGCAAACGCCTAGATAGATTTCGGACGTGAGTCGGATTTCGACCGACTATATCCGGGCCGGTAGTCGAGCATCTGGATTGACGGCGACAGGCAGTTGGCGGATCAGTTTTCGGTGGTGTTGTAGTTGCCTTCGTCGAACTTAGTGTGGCAAAACGTTTCTATCGCGTCGATTAGATATCCGGTGGGCCAGTACAGGTTTTGTTAGTTCCCACACGGTGTAATTGTTGTCGAGTGCGACGGAGTAGTTGATCTGCAACGGGGCAGCACCACTGGCCACATTGGTGAGAACCCGTTTGAAGACCTAATTCTAGGGAGGTACACTCTTATGACCACAAACCCGTTAGCGCGATGTTGATGGTGTCAGTAGACCACGTGGTTGATAGCGCGTTGACAGTTGATGTACGAGTACGACCAGAAGTTGACGAGGTCATCTTGCCCCATAATCACGCGAGGTCGATCGGGGTGCCGACTGGGGGATTGAGGTCATCTCGATGATGCCACTTAAGGTCGGTGCGGAATCATGTTGCTGCAGCTGGGCAGTGCCGTCGGTATAGGTGGCCAGTTGCCCCCGTTACTGTGCCGCCCAACTTCAGCTTGGTTGGCTCCGATGCCTTTCTACATCGCCACCGTGTAGTTGGTGGACGGCGTGCTGTAGTACTGTGGGCAGGTTGAACGCCAGCCCTAATCATGGTTATTCGGCCTGTGATTTGTATTTTGGGCTGACCACACTCGGATACGTACCACTTTGGCCAGCGCGAGAAATAGCAACAGCAGCGCTGTGCTGGCTGCGAACGTCGTGGCCGGCACGAGCGTTGCCATCCCGATTGATGTCGTGCCGCCGACAACCACGATTATGGCTAGCACCTGAGCGGCGTACGGTACTTACAGCGCGCCCAACGTTAGTCCTAGCTCGACACCGCTTGTTTTTCTTCGAATTGGCTCCCTGCCAGATTGCATGGTATGCGAGCGAACGGCAGCTCGAGCAAGTGCTGCAGTGGCGGAAAGGTCAATCCCACGCCGATCAGCACCAGAAGTCACCAGGGTGGCTCACTGGATAGCGTCCTGCAGCAGATGCAAGATCGGCAATAGTGCAGAGTCGGCCAGGGTGATCACGTTGAAGCTGCAGACTAGGCCCCGCAATCACCAGGTATGGGCGCATCGCTAAACGTTTGCTGTGGGTGCTTATTAGGTGCTGTCTAAACGGGACAAGAACACCATCGGAAGTACCGACAAGATGCAACGGCGATATTTCGGTGATCAGGTCACCCAGAAATCTGGTCAGTGCGATCCTGTGCGTACTGCTATTCGGGTCGGGCGAGGTTAAGGGTGGTCCGCGGCGACCGACCGCGACGCACACCGAGCCTGGGCGGTCACCATTAGTCGCTGTAAGCCAGGGAACGATTTGGATGGGATTCCGCCGGGGTCCGCAGCGGCTGGGAACGCACTCTCATCGGCCACCAGAACCAGCGTCCCAGCAGCGCTGCGATGGACGGCATCATGAACGAGCGCACGATCAACGTGTCGAACAGCAGGCCCAGACCGATCGTGGTACCCACCTGTCCGATCACCCGCAAGTCGCTTACGACCATGGATGCCATCGTGAACGTGAACACTAGCCCGGCGTTTGTCACGACCTTGCCGGTGCCGCCCATCGAACGGATGATGCCGGTCTTCAAGCCGGCATGGAATTCCTGTTTGAACCGTGATACCAACAGCAGGTTATAGTCAGATCCCACCGCCAACAGCACGATGACAGACATCGCAAGTACCATATAGTGCAATTCGATACCGAGAATGTGTTGCCAGAGCAACACGGACAGTCCAAAGGACGTACCTAATGAAAGTGCGACTGTACCTACGATAACAGCGGCGGCTACAAAGGCTCGGGTAATGATCAACATGATGATGAAAATCAGGCAAAGCGACGAAATCCCCGCGATCACGAGATCCCAGTTGGCACCCTCATCGATGTCTTTGAAGACGGCCGCCGTCCCGGTCAGGTAGATCTTGACGTCCTCCAATGGAGTTCCCTTGAGTGCCTCCTCGGCAGCCGTGCGTATCGCGTTGGTACTTGCTATACCCTCAGCGGTGGCGGGATCTCCCCGATGCAGAATGATGAAGCGAGCTGCGTGCCCATCCGATGATAGGAACGAATTCATCGCGCGCTTGAAGTCGGCGTTTTTGAAGACTTCGGGTGGAAGGTAGAACGAGTCGTCGTTTTTGGCGGCGTCGAATGCCTTCCCCATCGCATTGGCGTTGTTGCTCAGCTCGTTCATCTGATCAAAGATTCCGGACATGGTGCTGTGCATGGTCAGCACTATGGTTCGCATGCTCTTCATGCTTTCGATCATCGGCGGGAACTGTTCCAACATCTGCGGCATCAGCAGATTCAAGTTTTTGATCTCACCAACGAGCGAGTTCAGCTTCTCGTCAATCTGGTCCACGCCGTCCAGCGCGTCTAATATCGATCTAAACGACCAGCAAACTGGAATGTCAAAACAATGTTTTTCCCAGTAAAAATAGTTGCGGATTGGTCGCCATAAGTCATCAAAGTTCGCAACTTCATCACGCAGTTTATTAGTAATTTTTTGCATTTCTACAGTATCGCCAGCAATGCGATAAGAATTTTCGGTTAGCAGTGCCATTAATTGGTGCATGCGTCGCATCGTGGCAATCGTCTTAGTAATCTCTTCGGCCTGCTTCAACATGTCGTTCATCCGATCTCGTTGGTATTTCATAGTTTGTATTTGGCCGGCATTTTGCATGCTTATCTGAAATGGTATCGATGTATGATCCATTACCGTTCCGTCAGGTCTAGTTATTGCCTGGACCCGGGAGATTCCTGGAACATGAAAGATTCCTTTGGCCAGCTTGTCCAGGATCAGGAAGTCTGCCGGGTTTCGCATATCATGATCTGACTCGATCATTAAAATCTCAGGCTTCATCCGGGCCTGTGGGAAATGGCGATCCGCGGCTGCAAATCCTTGGTTGGCAGGGGTGGATGTGGGTAGATACGCCCGGTCGTTGTAGTTGGCTCGGTATCCGGGCAGAGCCAGTAGGCCGACCATGGCGATGGCGCAGGTGGTAACGAGAATGGGCAGCGGCCAGCGGACCACCACGGTGCCGACCCGTCGCCAGCCACGGACCTTGATCAGCCGTTTGGGTTCAAAAAAGCCGAAGCGGCTGCCGACCGACAGCAGCGCTGGCCCCAGGGTGAGTGCGACCGCCACGGCGATGAGCATCCCCACCGCGCACGGGACGCCCAGAGTTTGGAAAGATGGCATCCGGGTGAAGTTGAGACAAAAAGTCGCTCCGGCAATTGTCAGCCCAGAGCCCAAAATTACATGGGAGGTTCCCCGGTACATGGTGTAGAAGGCCGTTTCCTTGTCCTCGCCGGCCTGGCGGGCCTCCTGGTAGCGCTCGATGATAAATATCCCGTAGTCGGTACCGACCGCGATGGCTAAGGACGTGAGTAAATTCACCGCTAAGGTGGACAAACTGATGAGCCCGGTATGCCCGAGCAGCGCGACGACTCCCCGCGCCGCCACCGATTCGATTCCGACCGCGAACAGCAGCAGAAACACGGTGGTAAGCGATCGGTAGACGAGCAGCAACATCACCAGGATCACGATCACACTCGTTGCGGTGATCCGGATCATGGATTTGTCGCCGCTATAGTGCATATCCGCCATCAAGGCCGACGCCCCAGTGACCCAGGCCGTTATCCCTGGTGGTGCAGGTGTCTGCACTACGATTTTGCGGACCGCATTGATGGATTCTTGAGCCAGCGGCTCACCTTGGCTACCCGCGAGACTCAATTGTACATAGGCGGCCTTACCGTCGTTGCTTTGAGCTCCAGGCGCAGTGAGGGGGTCCCCCCAAAAGTCTTGGAGACTTTGCACGTGCTTGTCGGTCCGCAACCTACGAATCAAGCTGTCGTAAAACCGGTGAGCATCGTCACCGAGCGGCTTGTCGCCTTCCAGGACGATCATGATTACGCTATCGGAATTTCCTTCATTGAAGGCCTGGCCCATCTTCTTCATCGCGATGTATGAAGGCGCATCCTTCGGGTTGAGCGAGACTGAATGCTTTTGCCCGACGTCTTCTAGCGATGGGACGAAGACACTGACGGCGACGGCAATGGCCAGCCAGGCCAAGATGATCGGTACCGCAAGTCGGCGGGTCATCATTGTGATGAACGGTCGTTCGGTGTCCGTGTTAAAGTGATTCGCGTATGTGGTCGTCACGCGGACTTCACCAGACAATAGGTGTAGGCGTTGACCTCGTTAGAAATTCTCTCGGCTTTGACCACGCCGTCCACCGTGATTCGGCAACCGATACTACCGGCATTGCCCTGCGCCACAAGGTTTCCCACTACTGCGGCCAAGGTTGTTGTCATATGTAACGACCACGGCAATTGTGCCCCATCGACTCGCTGAGAGTCGGAATTGACATCGAAATAGCTGATATCTGCGATCGTTCCCGGTGGGCCGAAGATCTCGTAAACAATCTGCTTAGGGTTGAACGGTTTGCTGTTTCCCAGGTTGCTGTCTGCGTAGGACTCGCGTTTCTCGGAGGCGAAATAACCGTGGACGCGGTTCACGACGAGTCCCCCGACGACAAGCACCGCCAGAACGACAAGTGGAATCCAAATCCGGGACAACAACTTGAAAATTGGAATCCCCTTACCCCGTTAGCACTTGGACATTGACGACCCGTTGTCCGCTCGATCAAGTTCAACGTCAGATTGTCGCGCCGGACCGTCCGCACCACAATCCCGGATTACCGCAGCCCTGCGATGGTCGGCCCGAGTCGAAAGCGCTTTGGCCGGAATACAACCAAGACTCGCCAAAGTAAATCACGGAGCCTGCCACTGCCTCCTTCCTGTCACGCTCCTCGAGCGTAACGTATATCGCATGCGTAATGGCAAGTTCCTTTGCCACCGACAAATCACACCCTGTGCGTTAGCCACTGGCAGTGGCGCAACTTAAGTTCCAGCGCGCCCGCACTGAGAAAAACAAGCGTTAGTGGGCGGCAGCACTCGTGGAAGCCGTCCGTTTACTGGCCGCTCGAGACTGATGTGGTGTCGGTGACGTTGATTGCTGTCGCCAGCTGCGCCGGAATTCGCTATTCTGCGGTGTGTCACTACTCTACCTCCCAATAAAGAGATCTTGCTTCACCTCGCTACTGAGAGTTTGGGTGTAGTGGTCGAGCATGGTGTGTGAAAAGTTAGCGAAAACTGGTCCGATGTCGTTATCGCTGATGGCTGCCACATTGGCCAACGGACTGGCCACCGACACGCTATTCTGTGATCTGCTTATCAGTCTGCACCTGTATCTTGAGTACGAAGTGGACGTCGAGTTCAAACGGACCAGTACCGCTTCTGTGATCGCCCTGGCGGACGTAATCCAGCATGCGTTGCCTGCGCTAGGGCGTTCGAGTGCATTCGCCATTCTGTTGGCCTCCTACTTTCTGGCGGCTACCGTGTGGTAAATCGCAACCCCCGGAGCGGCTCACTGACGCCTATGCCGAACATGCTGAGGGACCGGAGGTCCTCCCACCCGAATGGAACTATGACTTTGCCGCTGCGCTGAGTCGACTAAGCAGCCACCTGTATCGGCCCCATCTCCGGATCGCAGTGAGCAGAGATAGGGGCTGTGTTGTGACGGGGCAAGTGACGTTGATCACCGGTGCGTTGGGCCCCGGCGACCGGGATGCGGCCATTCCATACGCCGCCTGGCTGCTGCGGCTAAGATATTTAGCACAACGAAGCATTTGGTGAGATGGCCAGCTGGTGGGCGTTTTCGCGGGCTCGCACACCTGGGCCAGAAGTCGAATGGGTGGTCGAGCGCTCGATGCGTGGACGGTGATTGGATGGTTAAGATTACGGTTGCCACCGCGGTACGAAAAGTGTGGATTGTGATCATGGCTGCGGTAGCAGGGCTCTAGTGTTTATTGGTTCCACAGCTTCTTCGACACTCACGACAATCAGGTGCGTTACTAGCGGCATTTCGGATGACGTCAAGCCGTCTGATACCTAGCACGTAGTCCGCCAAGCTTATAGTCTCCGTCGGTACGGTGGCCAACATCAATTACCTGGACGTCAACGCTTAGCCGCAGCGGGTAAGTAACGTGCTCCTGTCCTGTACGCTTTCGCTCACCACAACACTTCCGTCGGTGAGTGTCAGCGTTGTGGCGCAGGGTGAATAGCGACCAGATCGACTGCCTGATCATCGTCAACGATGTGGTCAAAGACGAAAGATCGACGAGTGGGGTGAATGCTCAGACCTTGCTGTATAGTGAAATCTGAATGACCGATAATCCGGTTAAGCAGCTCTCGAACGTGCCAGTTTTTGCGTGGATGCTATATAAGCTTGCGCTGCCGATCTTCCTGTTCTGGGTGGGGCTTGTAGTTGTCCTCAGAGTCTTTGGCCTATCGTTGGATGTCGCCGGAAAAGAACACCTGGTGTCCATGAGTCCTCACGATGCGCTGTCTGTGCAGGCGATGAAGCGGGTCGGCCAAGTGTTTAACGGGTTCAACACTGACAGTGCGATAAGTATCGTTCTGGAAGACGATAAATAGCTCGGCAATTAGGCCCATAACTATTACGACGAGCTGATCAGGAAGTTCTTGGCGATTAAAAAGCACATCTAGGACTTCTGGGGGATTCGCTGACGGTGGCTGGGTCGCAAAGTTGGGACGGCAAGACAGCCGGCGAGCTATATAATAAATGTATCTTGCCGGTAACCAGGGTGAGAGCTTAACCGACGAGTCTGTCGAGGCTTTCCGGCACATTGTGGACGGTATGCTGGTGCCGCCGGGCGTCAAGGCTTAAATGACTGGCGCTGCGGCACTGACTGTCGATCAGTCAACAGCAGGTGAGAAGGGGGTGCAACGGGTCACGAGGATTACCAGGAAGATGATCATCGAGATGTTGTCTTTATTCTACCGCTCTATTGTTCAGGTAATACTGGCACTCGTGATTATAGGAATTGAGCTCATGACGGCTCGGAAAATCGTCATTTTCCTACGCTTACATCAACATGATTGAGCTGTCAACTCGCGGTTAATTTGCTCGTATTCATGGCCATCGCGATAGGAACGGACTATACAGTAATTCGTTCTTTAATGATATCAAGAGGTATGTGCTCTCAATAGGGATCGAGAAAAAATAATTTCTACACCATGTTCCAGGTAACCGCTCACGTTGTAATCGACTCAAGTCTAATTATCGTTGGTGCGATGTATTCCCTTAGTTTCACCTAGTTGTCCTATTTTCCAGACACTCGGTGTGCTGTGCGCCGTGAGAATTTTTGGTCGCCGTGATCACCGCGATTACGCCAGGAATGGCCTCCTTCCTATCGGCATTTTCTTCCGTCTATTCGACCCCAAACGAAAGATGAGGACTCGACGAGTGAGAACTGCCATCGTCTGTTAGCCTGAATCGATTCTAGTTATGTCGGTCGCGATTGTTCTTATTGAGTTGCTCGCTTTACCTGGGGTGCAAGACCAATTATGACGCTCACAGATATTTGCTTGTCAGCACCAGGTCCGAAAATTGGCTATGCCACCGAGGACAAAAACTTTCACCATGCCCAGATTAATCCGGAATTATTAACGGTCGAGACCGACCACGACATGCGTAATCCGGCTAATATGCCGGCGTTGAGCCGGATCACCAGGGGCATCTTCCATATCCTCGGTGTTGTGCGAGTACAGGCGATGATCAGACCGCTGGGAACGGCGATCGCAAACACATCCATAATGTTCCAAATCAGCATAAAAACACAACGCAAGTCGAGAACCAACAGTACCTGTAAGCACATGGCGGACATATTTAAGCAGGTCAACATAATGCAGCAGTTTATTGATATATATAGCACATATTCGATACCATATCGAAGATTGTTGAGACTGCATTTCATAGGACCTATTTTACTCAATGCAATGGTCATAGTTACCAGATGATTACGAGATCACAATTGCCGATTTTGATGCTTTCTAGAGTACGATTCGTAGCTACTTATACTGGGGAAGACATTACTTCGACGTACGCTTTTGGATAATTGTGATCGATATTTCGATATCTTATACGGATTGGATCAAATAACCAAAAATTTCGTGGTTTGCACCGGCGGCATAGACGAGCTGGATTGGTTGATGTCGAGGATGCTCGCCCAAATACCGCCGATGGTTACTGCCAGGACGACGATTAAGATCATGATACTGACCATGCACAGCTGGATTGTCGCTTTTGTATGCTCAGATGGACATTATACAAAAACCCAACGGCGATGGGTAAGGTTTTCGATGTCGCTTAGAACGATGCTCCTTCTATATCCTGCCGGAGGTCTTCGACAAGCCCAATTTCAAATACGGTCTGAAGATGTTTCTCTCGTCGGATGGACCCGCGACCCGCTTTATCTTTTCCATGCAAGGGATCCCGCTACCCGCGAAAGCATTTCACAGGTTGATCCGATCATAGAGCACGGCTATAGAAGCCATCAAGAGGACCCGGCTGGAGAGCGCCAAAATCTACCTTGCCGAAACTGCTTCAGTGTACAAAAATATGCGTGACGGATCCAAGTATGACTTACTGATCGCGGGAATAACTTCGTCCATTCTCATCTTGATCGTTAATGTTGATTATTACCCGAAACCTGGTGGTCGCGATCACCATTGTGGGAGCCGTGCTGCTTTCGTCGGATGCATCTTTTGGACTGTCCACCCTAATCCGGCAGAACACAATCGGCTTTGAATCGTACTATGGGTGGTGTTCACGATGTCTGTCATTTTGCTCTTGGCGGTGGTATCGGATTACAAGTTGTTACTGGTTTTCAGTTTTCCAGAGGAAATCCATGCCGGATTGGAGACTGGAATTGTCCGGTGATGGTCGGCATCAATGCTGTGGTGACGTCCGCGGATCTAGTGTTTGCCGCCACCATTTGAAGATGATTAGGCAGTTTAGTGCCACTGTCAGCCTGGACTTTTTGTTCGACACCTTGATCGTGCGTTCATTTATAATAATCTCAATTATCATCCTACTGGGATGTTGGTTCTGGTGGCCGCAAACAGGTACGCACTTGGCCAGTTAATCGACTACTTCGACCATACGGACCCCATCCAATTGTGCTTGCACTACTACTGCCTAGGGATAGGAATAAAGTGGCCTAAACCACGAACACCGATTTGTTCCCGGTAATCACATCGCACTACTGACGGCGAATTTGTTAAACTTACTCTGCTAGTTAACTGCACGGTGTTGTGGATTTATGTCGTTCAGTTGAACTTTTTACGTCAGATAGTATACGCCCTGGTGTACGAGTCAATTACTAGCCTGCCGCAGAACGTTGATTCTGAGGCTGCACATACAGCTGATACATAAAATGTTGACGATAGTTTTCACCCGAGTCCAGGCTTAGATTGCTGCATTTATCGACGGCGTGCCTGTGTACGATGTAGTTGGCTCGGTTGGTGCAGCCCGTTTCGGATTGGCAGGTGAACTAATACGAGTTGAAGTACGTAAACGTGTCCGCGATCTCGTTGTCAGGTGCTTAGGTCATGCGGCGAGTGTTGCTTCGCTCGCACTGAGATGGGTCGGTGCGGCGCTGACTGTGATTCTATCAACAATAAATGTGATTGGGTACGATCTAAGTCCTGGTGGTGAGCAGTTTGGTAAGTGAGCCAAAGCATGGTAGCCGCCACTTGTCTCTGCTCGTTCGACAGGGGCAATTCGACGAATTGCTTATAACATAGAGATCGATTTGGCGGTTGCAGCGCCCAGTCGCGACCGGAACAGGGCTACGGCCAATTCCACACCGACATATCTCTGGGCGGGTATTGGTTGCACACCTCGGTGGCTTTGGCGACAACGCCCTTGTTGTTGAAGAAGATCTTCGCCCAGTTTCCCCAATGTGTGGCCATCTGCTCGTAGTAGACGCTCGTCGCTGTATCCTCGGAGTACTGTCTACGATCGGCGGGGCTCAAGGAATAGAACCAATGGATACGATTGATCGCGGCCTGTTGGATATCAACCGGCCTGTTGTGCATATCGATCATGTACCGCTGGTAGTAGATCGGGCTGGTATCCCTGGCGGCCGCTAAATACTGCTCTGCATCACAGGTGGTGGCGATCTGCCTGCGGGGGATCGGAAAGTCCTCCGTGGAGTCGGCCAGGGAGGACTTTGGGAAGGCCGCAGCAGTGATACCAAGAGCGAGGAAAACAGTGCCTGCACGCAGACTGGCACTCAGCTGAGACATGGTTATTACCGTAACCTTTTCGTTTCGGGGCTTCGAAGAATGCCTGGGTAGCAGACTCGTAGCCTGCCTCACTAGTCATCGCCATCAGGAAAGATAATTATGTTAGGGTCGAGCCGTAGTTCGGGTGGGGCCTAGCTGTAATCGCCGAACAGCACGTCTCATCCTACGACCATGACCCATATCCCACTGTATTTTATGCGGTGCGGATGCAGTCGAGTGCATCGGGGGTGTTGCGCATTAGGCTACCCAGCATCTGGGTAGACGCCAGGACCATGTTCTCGTAGGCCTAGTTAAAGATCAGCTTCTGTGCCTGCTACCTACGACAACGATATTCATGCTAGCTCGGCGTCAATATCGGGGACGCTTGTTTCGAGGCGCTCGAACAGCATCGACTCGTTGATCAGCTCGACTGCAGTGGCCTGGATACCGGTCAACGGCCGGCCTGTCAGCGAGTGTTACTTGACCCTCGGTAAGGCTAAACTGGCATTATTGCACCCCGATCAGATCGGATCCTTATATCTGGCTGTATGGAGTACCGATCACCGCGTCGTTGCTGGCGATGGCTATGTCGGCACACAGCACGTAGTTGTTAGCACCCGTTGACGAACCAGTCGTGCACTTGCACGACCATCGGTTTTGAGGCTCGTCAGATGATCATGAATTTCTTACGTCGATCCAGTTTCGCGAGCGGTAACCATCGCGACCTCCTTGATCGGATCCCACTGTCCGTCGGTCAGCATGGCTTTGCCAATTGCTGGAAAAGGCTCGTCAGGCGCCGCGCAATACGATGACTTTGATGTTTTGGTCTCACTTGACCAACCCGATGGCCGTCCCGATCTCGTCGGACATGGGTGGGCCAATGGTATGGAGGTGCTCCGGACGGTGCAACATGATGGTGGCGGCTGGACTGGTGGTCGTATATAGCAGGGTCTCGAAATTGGCACCGGATTCGGCTTTAGTTGTAGCAGTAGCGAAATCAGTTTTGACTTGTTGATCAAGCTCTTTGCTGTGGAGTGCTGCGTGAGCCAGCCTCCTAACCTGCGATGCAGAAACACGTAAGTAAGCGCCGCCTGGAACGTGGCCTGCGCGTTGTTGGCCACGCTAGTATGCCCTTCCTCTATAGTTTTCATAGTACCAGATTCCGGTGACCGGTGGCTTGAAGGCCGCGGTCATCGCGCGAACATGGCCGGGGTGCACCCGGTCGTCGCGGGTGGATGTGGTGAACAGTACCAGTGGATACTTCTGGGTCACCGAAAATATTCTGATACGTCGAATATTCGGCGATGCAATTCCAGTCGTGAAGGTTGTCTAGGTCACTGTACTCGGCCATCCAGGAAGTGCAGGCCAAACAGTCGGTGGTAACGGTGCATGTCCAGTGGGTGACGTATTATAGATGAGGGTGTCGAGCTTTTCTGGATATTTGGCCAGTATGACACATATCAACAGTCCGCCGTTGCCGCCGCCGCGTACGTTTAGCTGTTCGACGCACAAGATGCCGCGGTTTACCAAAGCGGTTGCCATCGCAATGAAGTCCTCGGCTATCTTGTGTCGACTCTCACGCATGTTCTGTGTGTTCCAGCTGGTCTCATACCCAACGCCGCCAGGGATATTAGCTAGTACGTAGGTTCCCGGTCAGCCAGTCACAGCAGGCTTAGGACGTCTCCATATCTCAGTGTGCTGGATAATTTGAACTCGCTATAGCCGCTGAGCAGTGTGTGCCAGGTCCTTTTGGTGTAACTAGGACGAACCACGAAGTGCGGGAGCGACGTACCATCATCTGATAGTACGAAATATTTTGCCACGTTGATTTTTTAATTTCGAAGAAAGCTTGATCAGAATGGATTTGATCTAGTTGTCCGTTGCACGTGCAGCGCATCGATCGAGATGGTGTGTCGAATATGATGGATTTTAAAAATAATTCGTTGCCGTGATCGTATGTGGCGACGATGACGATGTTGGTAGCTGCCAGGGTGTCTGCCAGTGGTTTTGTGCTGCCAGCTACCTGGCGTAGTGATATCGATGTGGCTGACCACGTCAGCAAGCGTGACGATCAAAAGCAGGTTTCAAGTCTACGCATCGTGCGTTTAACACTGTGTGCTCACCAAGATCGAATACCATGCTCAGTTTTGCTGTGCTGGAGAAGAAGTCGTAATAATCAAAGGGCAGAAGCAATCTTACTGTATAAATGTTGGTGCCAAAAATCGAATCGATTCCTAGCTCAATCAGCAACAAAATGAAATGGATTTACGTGCTAGCATAGGCGGTTTTGTCGATGCGAAGCAGCTACGAGTCGCGCAGTTCGTAGAGTTCGTAGTTGCAGAAGTCAAATGCTCTTATTTTGCAGGTTTTTTGAAGATCGGTGTCCGATCCACTGACGCAAATCTTCGGACATCGTAGCTCATCTTAATCGAAGTATAGTCTCTGTGCCGGCCAACGATGGGCAGCGATACTATCGCTTAGTCACGCGAGGATAGCAGGATCCAGCGAGCTAGTATGCGCCAAAGTCATTTTACACCAGTGCGATATCCTAGTCTGCCCAGAATACTTCATAGTTTGTCCTCCGGTAGTTCGAATTCGTGGTCAACGAATTAACTTGTCAACATGTAAACTTCACGTACAATGGGTGTGTCCGCTTTGTCTCGAGAGGTGTTGACCAGCGCACGCGTGTGGTCGGATTCAATCACGTTAGCATCAGTTCACGCCCATTTTTTTTGGTTGTCAATTCGCCCTAGTTGATCTATATCGATCAGTACGTCTCACTTGAGAAAAGTCGGCGCGATAATTCGCGAGCGTGGTGCATCGCCGCAGTCCTCGGGGGTTGCTGGCATAGTGCCTGAAATTATGGAGGACATTGCAGCGTCGACATTAGTGTGAATTGGATTACATCTTGGGTGGTGAAATTTGGTAATGCAGGTCGAACGAGGAGCCGAGCCAATTACTATCTTCCCACGTCCGGTTTCCGCGGGGACGTCAATGTCGTATGAATCCCGGTACGGTAACTTCATTGGAAGCCAGTGGATGGCGTCCGCCGAAGGCCGTTATTTCGAGAATTCGACACTGGTTACCAGCCAGACGTTTTGCGAGGTAGCTCAATCTGACGAGACCGACATCGAAAAGACGCTAGACACTGCGCATGCCGTGACGTCGTCCTGGAGTAAGACCGCCCCTGTCGAATGGGCAGTGGTCCTGAACAAGATCGCCGATCACATCGAGGAACACACAACCGCGTTGACACTGGCTGAATCCTAGGATACCGGCAAACCGACCCGGGAGACACTGACCGCCGACATCCCTTTGGCAGCAGAACATTTCTGGTATTTTTCTTGCGCCATCCATGACCAGGAAGGCCAGCTGTCGCAAATCGACTAGGACACTGCAGCCTACCGTTTCCACGAGCTGTTCGGCTTGTTGGAGCGGATTATTCAGTGGAACTTCCTCATTTTTTGGGCTCCTGGGAACTGGTACCGGCGTTGGCGGCCGGCAATGCGGTGATGCTCAAATCGGCCGAACAGACACCGGCGTCAATGCTCTACCTCTTGTCACTCATCGGTGACTTGTTGTCGCCGGGTGTGGTCAATGTCGTAAACGGCTTCGGTGCCGAAGCTAGCAAGCCGCTGGCATTCAGCGACTGGATCGCCAAGGTGGCCTTCATCGGGGAGGCCACCACCGGATGACTGATCATGCAGTATGTTTCGCAGAGTCTGGTCCCGGTCAGCCTGGAATTCGGTTACAAGAACCCCAGCATCTTCTCCTCCGAGGTGCTGGCCGTCCACGACAACTTCTAACACTAAGGTGCTCGAGGGATTCACCATGTTCACCCTCCACCATGGTGAAGTGTGCACTTGCCTATCGCGCAACCTGATTCAGGCTGATATTTACTATGAGTTCTTGGAACTGACGGCGATACGAACCAAAGCGTTCCGGCAGGGCGATCTGCTGGACACCGAGATAATGCTGGATTCTCAGGCTTGCCCCGATCAGCTGGAGAAGAGAAAGTGTTGTCTTACATCCAGATCGGCGAGGACGAGGAAGCCGTCCTAATCCACCGGTGGCGAGTGTGCCGATCTGGGTGGGGACCTGGCAGACGGGTTTTACGTGCAGCCGACGATCTTTGCCGGCAACAATAAGATGTGGGTCTTACAGGAGGAAGTCTTTGGGCCGACGGTTGCGTTGTAACCGTTTGCTGATCATGACGACGCGATCAATATTGCCAACGACATCATTTTATGGTCTCGGTGCTGATGTATGGAGCCGAGATGGCACTATACGTATACCAGGCTGCCCAGGATATTCAGGCCGGCCGGATGTGAATTAACTACTATAATTTCTATCCGCACCTACACGGCTTTCTGCGGTTGCAAGCAGTCCTATTTCGGCTGGGAAACCCATGAGATGATGCTTGATCACTACTAGCGGATCAAAACCTGCTGGTATCTCATTCAGACAAGGCGCTGGGATTTTTTCTGATCGAGGATTCTTCTGATGGTTGCCTCCCAGGGTGCCCTACCGACGCCTTCAGCGGCTTGTCGTCATCACGGTAGCCACTGCTGCGCTACTGGTCAGATTATAGGACCAGCATGTTCCGGTGCTGTTTCACCAGTACGGTGGCTGCTGCGACGGAATATCGCTGATGTGCTACCAACTTGCCGATTTCGTCATCGGCGAAGGAGTCCCGGTGTGGATTTTGGGCACGAAGTACCAGGCCCATTCTCTAAGGAGAAGAACGCGCTTAGCTGGTCATCGACGTGGTCCAGGGCCGTGATGGTGGGTTCGGTTTGGAAAAGCCGAAGGGCGTGCGGTTCCTCAGTCGCGGCCAGGTGGTGGACTTGAAGCATGCAGTTGTGTCGGGAACATGCCGTATAGGTCATTGGTAACAGCAGTAAGGTCGTTACCGAGGTTACCTTTCCGCTCCCCTAGCTGCTTGCGGGGTTAGCGTGCACCGTGTTGGTTCATCAGAAGATCCGGCCCGACGCCGCCATTGCTCTGATGGTCGGGATTCCTCGTGTGACCGGTCTGCCGCTGATTCTGTTTTCCGGGCATCGTTGGGTAACGATCCTGGGCAGGTTCATCCTCGCGTTGGCGTCAGGGTGGTTTTGTGTGCTCGTTGCTATCGAAGTGGCGTCTTGTGGCTGATAAAAACGTCGGCCAAGATCTCGAGCTTAGTCCAGGAACCGAACCGTTTGTCCTGGATTTCTGCATCGGTGATGAGTCGGCCGTAGTTAGTGCTAGATTTTGGTAATTTAGTGGTTAGTACCCGCTGTCATTCGCCGTCAGGTCAGAGAAGTCTGACCCGGCAGCAGGCGACGAGTATTTAGCGGCCGAGTCGGCTGCCGTACTGACCACGGCGCCCGGTCGATACCAGTATCTGAAGTGATGGAAATTGGTTTTGGCAGTCCTCGGTGTATGCATCGCCGCCTGCGGATGTCGAGCTCACCCTAGAATTTTTTATTGATGGTGTTATATAATCAATATGGCAGCGTCGGTATCTATGTTGTCGGGTGCACCGTGAAAGGCGTGATGCTGGCGATGGCACCCGACAAGCCGCTGATCGCAGTATTGACGCTCGGGGTGATGTCGGGGCTGTTTGTCTCTGTCGCTGCGGCGGTGCTTCTCTACGGCTACTACTGCTGCAAACGGGTTGGTGGGTGTTGATGTCCCGATGATCTCGGTTTGCGTGTTCGCATTGGCGCGTGACCCATTTTGGGGCTATCGTTTAGTTGGCCGCTAGGGTAGTGGCCGTGAGTCATTATGATGTCGTTGTGCTCGGAGCCGGTCCGGGTGGATATGTCGCTGCCATTCGTGCCTCACAGCTTGGCTTGGGTACTGCGGTGGTCGAACCCAAATACTGGGGTGGGGTCTGCCTTAACGTTGGTTGCATTCCGTCTAAGGCATTATTACGCAATGCCGAACTCGTGCACATCTTCACCAAAGACGCGAAAAATTTTGGTATCAGTGGCGACGTCAGCTTCGACTACGGGATAGCCTACGCGCGTAGCCGCAAGGTGTCCGAGGGCCGCGTCGCCGGCGTGCACTTCCTGATGAAGAAAAACAAGATCACCGAGATACACGGCTACGGCAGATTCACCGATGCCAACACGTTGTCCGTTGAACTCAACGACGGTGGCATCGAAACGGTCACGTTCAACAATGCCATCATCGCCACTGGCAGCAGTACTCGGCTGGTGCCCGGTACCTCGCTATCGGCCGACGTGGTGACCTACGAGGAACAGATCCTGTCCCGAGAGTTGCCCGACTCGATCATCATCACCGGCGCCGGGGCCGTCGGTATGGAATTCGGTTACGTCCTGAAGAACTACGGTGTCGATGTGACGATCGTAGAATTCCTGCCGCGTGTGCTGCCCAACGAGGATGCCGAGGTGTCTAAGGAGATCGAGAAGCAGTTCAAGAAGCTGGGTATCAAGATACTAACCGGAACCAAAGTGGAGTCCATCTCCGACAACGGTTCGCATGTCTTGGTGGCCGTCAAAAAGGACGGACAATCCCAAGAACTCAAAGCCGATAAGGTATTGCAGGCTATCGGGTTTGCGCCTAACGTCGACGGCTACGGACTCGACAAGGCCGGGGTCACTTTGACCGACGGCAAGGCCATCGGTGTCGGTGACTATATGCAAACCACTGTTTCTCATATCTACGCCATCGGCGATGTCACCGGGAAACTGCAACTAGCCCACGTTGCCGAAGCCCAAGGGTTGGTTGCGGCAGAGACCATCGCTGGCGTGGAGACTTCGGCGCTCGGTGACTACCGCATGATGCCGCGTGCGACGTTTTGTCAGCCGAATGTGGCCAGTTTCGGGCTGACTGAGCAGCAGGCCCGAGACGAAGGTTATGATGTTGTAGTCGCCAAGTTCCCGTTCACCGCCAATGCGAAAGCGCATGGCGTGAGTGACCCCAGCGGTTTCGTCAAGCTCGTTGCGGACGCCAAGTATGGGGAGATGTTAGGCGGACATATGATCGGACATGACGTGTCCGAGCTGTTGCCGGAGCTCACGCTCGCGCAGAAATGGGATTTGACGGCCAACGAATTAGCACGCAACGTGCATACGCATCCGACGATGTCGGAAGCACTGCAGGAGTGCTTTCATGGCCTGATCGGTCATATGATCAACTTCTGAGCAGCAGTCAACCTTGACTGGAGGAAGCCGATTGATTCGCAGCGACATCCCCGAGACCGTGGTGGACGTCATCGGCGGGGCGGCTACCAGCTAGGTGCTATGTTGTTTTAATGGCTACTTCGACTGGAGACAACACCACGACGGTCAGCAAGTGTTTAAATCCTGTCGGTGGGCTACCGTTCGCTGTGCGTGCTAACGTCTGTCTGTCAAGACTAGCGTGGGTTGTCTAGAGGTATGTCGAGACTGGATATCGTTGCTGCGAGTCCGTCGTAGTGGCTTATCAGCATGCAGAATTCGATAAGTTGATGTCGATCTAGGTGAGTTGCCAGCTGCTGCCAGCTACCGTTAGTGATCTTTCGGTCCTTGATGAACTCGTCTGTCGCGGCCAGCAGGGCCTGTTGCCGGACGCTCAACCCGCCGCCTGCTGGAACGTGAACGTCAGGCCAAGCAAAAACCATGGCTTGCATGTTCGCATCCAGACCTTTTTTACGGGCCATGCCGCGATGGTGTTGCAGCTCGTATTCGCAAGCGCGCAGATGCGCGACCCGCAGGATCACCAACTCGGTATCGACGCGGGGCAGTTTTCCCGACAGTAATTGGCCGCCATAAGCCAGCCATGTCCAGAACAGTACCTGGCGCTGCCCCAAGATGGTGAATAGATGCATCTCGGGTGCACAAAGCGAGCGTGCGGCCAACTTGGCGATAATCCAGTTGATTGGTCCCAGCTGGCGCAGGCCACCCGATGGGATGTGACCGACCGGGCCGGTGTCAGTACCGCTGCTCACGTTTACTTCACCAGGTACGGGGAGATCGTGCTGCGGTGTGCGTCGAGATCGAGTGCCCGCCCTAAAGCGGGGAACATCCGCTCCGGACAGTTTTCATGTTCGCGGACACGACAACCTTCGCCGGTTGATGTGGCGATATTTCCCAAGTTACCTAGGTCTTCTGACAAGTCGAGTCCTTCCGAGTAGACGAGCCGATGTGCCTGACAAAGTTCGCAACCTAGCCCGATCACGAAGACTTTACTGGGTTGACCATACCGGGTGGCTCGGCGCCTGACGGTTCGGGCCACCCACATGTAGTTATGCACTTCGAGTGCATCGCCGATTTGCACCAAGATCTTGTCTGGGTTGGCGGAACGTTTGTAGACGTTCCACAGCGGGTAAGTGTCGCCGCTGCAGGATACGTTAAAAACGTTGGCCGACTAGATGTTTTGACATGTTTCTGACTTGGTCGATCCGGACGAGCGAAAAGGGCACGTTCCGTATCGACGGTAGCTTCAGTGCCGAAAGCCGATGCTCAATGGTTTCGTAGCTCACTGAGTAGAACACCCACAGCCGTTCGACGTCGTAGCGGGAGTTCTCTGCCAGGTCGTGAAACTGGCAATAGGGCAGCACCGCGGCTGCGATGAAGTAATTGGCTAACCCGATCTGGGGCAGGATATTGCGACTAGTCGCTGGTGAATTTGCTTTCGGCAACCAAGCTGGCGATCAGATCACCGAACTCGAGATACACTAATTGTGCGGCCATCTTGAGCACCTGCTAATCCAACGATGGGGTTCTTGTTGGTTTTGATAGCGTGAGGCCGCTGCGGTGCAACACGTTGTCATCGAGATCGATCCGCCTGGTGATGTGTACTCTTTCGGCCTCAGTGAGCCCCCGAGCCCAGCCGCTGTGATGCAGCCGAATCTGGGTCGACAGGTCTTCAGTCGTGGTGTCCAGCTCGTGTGGTTAGTTCTGGCGTTGATAGAAGTAGTCACGGACTTCTTTGTGCAGCATGGTGATTGAACCGCTGTCGCCGGAGAAACGTTGATCGGTCGCGATGGTCAGCTGTGCAGTGGTGAGTCGATAGCGTCGGTGCAGTTTGACCACCACGCGGGCGAGGCCCGGATGGGCACTGACTATTTCGACGACTTCGCGCGGGTCGATGCCGATGTCTAGATCGCGGTCCATCGTCACCTCACACAGCTCGGCCGCCAGCCGGATGTCTTCGTTTGGGACGAAGAAGGTCTCGTCCACACCGAGCACCTTGGCGATTTACAGCAATACACCCACCGTTAACGGGTGGATGTCGTGTTCGATCCGATTGAGATAAGATAACGCGGTATCCAGTATCTGAACCAGTTCGTCCTGACTGAATCCGCGCTCACTACGCAATTGGCGAACGTGCGGGCCGACAAACGTCTTAGGCACCCAATTCAGTTACCCGTTGTTGTGAAGAGGGCATTTGTAGAGTTCGCACCCGGATCGTGCTTCATGTTCAATTGGTATTTGACAGACGTCCTTTGGCATGATTTAAGGCGGGGACCCGGGCTAAACCTGGGGTGTGGACGAGTACGAAGTGGGGGCCTGATGCCGTGAGCCTGGACAAAATAATGATGCCAGTTCCCGAAGGCCATCCTAATGTGTTTGATCGCGAATGGCCGCTTCGTGTCGGGGACATCAACCGCACTGGTCGGCTACGATTGGACGCCGGTGCCCGACATATCCAAGACATCGGTCAGGACCAACTGCGCGAGATGGGGTTTGAGGAGACCCATCCGCTGTGGATTGTGCGCCGCACCATGGTTGACCTGATCCGTCCGATTGAGTTCCAGGAAATGTTACGACTGCGGCGGTGGTGTTCGGGTACTTCGAACCGATGGTGTGAAATGCGCGTCCGCATCGATGGGCGCAAGGGTGGCCTCATCGAGTCTGAGGCGTTCTGGATTAATATCAACCGGGAGACTAGACTTCCGGCGCGAATCGCGGACGACTTCTTGGCGGGTCTATACCAGACTACGTCCGTTGATCGTTTGCGGTGGAAGGGCTATTTGAAGCCGGGTAGCCGTGATGACGCGTCGGAAATCCACGAGTTCCCGGTGCGGGTCACCGACATCGACTTGTTCGATCACATGAATAATTCGGTGTACTGGAGCGTGATCGAAGATTATTTGGCATCCCATTCCGAGCTGCTCAACGGGCCGCTGCGCACCACCATCGAACACGAGGCACCGGTTGCGCTGGGCGACAAGTTGGAGATTATCTCGCATGTCCATTCGGCTGGCTCTACCGATCAATTTGGCGCTGGCTTGGCCGACCGCCCTGTTACAACGCTCACATACGCTGTTGGTGACGAGACGAAAGCCGTTGCCGCGATCTTCGCGCTGTAACTGAAGTTGCAAGCCGGGAAGCTTCCGGCAAATACTCGGTTTACCCGCTGATTTGTGGTTATTGAACAGTAACTTCTGAAACGGTTGAGTAGATTTACTCTTCCGCAAGGTTCGGAAAATCGCCTGAAGTCGTAGCCGAAATTTACAAGTTAAACGGGGTGAACCTGGGGGAGCGAGCTGTGCTATGGTCAAATTAGCATGCCAGATAAATGTTGAGCTGTCGGCACTGCTGGGCAACGGTCCGGTTTTGGCAGTGCAGTAGCAACTTGGCAAGAAACGCCGTTAACAGAAGAAGCTCAAATGCCTATTGTTGACACTTTAAGGGCGTCGATCAGATTCAGCACGGTTGGGACATGAATTTAGCGTTGAAAGGATATCACGTGTACCCACACCGCGGCTGGCATTGTCGCCCTACAGGGCAGTGTCGTCGAGGAGAACACGCTGATCCGCTGTGGCGCAGAGGTGTTATGGGAGTAGTTGCACGACCCGGAATGAGTCAATGCGCTCGGTGCCCTGATCGGCAACATTGCCGTTCCGCAGGTACGCGCCAGCCTGAAGGCCATCTATGACTGTTGGGTTAGCAGGTCGCCAGTGACGTCAACTTGTCCGACCACACGTACGCCGACCAGAGCTTGTCCCTGGCCAACTCAGTGCCGCAGGGGTTCGCACTGGGAGGAGCAGCTGGTCTCGGAGAAAGATAGTGTGGCCACCTGGGTGGCAAGGTGTTGATTCCTACCCAGCAGCTACACCGCGTGCTCACCTCGGCCTGACTGGCCGCCGATATGTGGGACGTTCCTGCCGTCGTGATCGTCCGTACCGACGCCGAAGCTGCCGCCCTGATAACCTCCGACGTCGACGAACGTTACCAGCCGTTCATCATCAGTGAGCACACCAAGGAATGCTGCTATCACACCAAGGACGGCATTGCGTGGGTGAAGGCCTATGCGTCGTTCGCCGACTCGATTTGGGTGGAGGCCAGCACCCCGGACCTTGATATCGCGCGAAAGTTCTCTGAGGTGGTCAAGGACTCCATATCCGGACTAGATACTGGCGTGAAACTGCTTGTCGTCGTTCAACTGAAGCAACATCTTGACGACAGCGCCATTCCTAAGTTCAAGAAGGAATTTATTGCAATGGGATTCAAGTGTCAGTCCATTCCACTGATTGGCTTTCACGCACTGAACTACTCGATGTTCGATCTCACTTATGACTATGCTGCGCAAGCAGATTACCGTCTATGTCGAGTTACAAGAGCGCGAGTTAGCTGCTGAGGAGTGTGACTACACCGGGACCAATCATCAGTGCAAGGTCGGCATCGGCTACTTTGATCGCGTCGCTACTATGGTTGATTCGTATTCGTCGACGACGGCTCCGGCAAGTTCCACCGAGGATGAGCGGGCGTAAGTCCGGGAAGGCGAGGTGAAACCGACTGAGTGATCTCCCGCATGACCGGGGTTCTGCTGAGTGCGAAGCGGGTATACTACTTTAATGCTTTTTGCGATTTTATTCTCGATGGCTCGAGGTGAATTTGACAGCTCAAGCCTAGTTCAGCCTACTTGAGTGGGGATACTTGCGGTGCATGACAATACGACTTTGGAGAGGACACCGGTGAGTGATGCGGCGATCCAGCGAGTCGGGGTTGTCGGGGCGGGGCAGATGGGGTCGGGCATCGCCGAAGTCATTGTTCGCGCCGGTGTTGGCGTGACGGTGTTTGAGACCACTGACACGTTGATCATCGCAGGACGTAACCGCATTATGAGGTCCTTGGAACGTGGCGTTAGCGTGGGCAAGGTAACAGAGTGCGAACGCGACCGGGCTCTGGACAATCTGACCTTCACCACAGATCTGAATGACTTGGCCGACCGCCAGTTGGTAATTGAGGCCATTGTCGAGGACGAGTCCGTCAAGGCTAAGGCCTTCGCCGAACTCGACAGAGTCGTTATCGATCCCGACTCGGTGCTTGCGTCGAACACTTCTAGCATCCCGATCATGAAAATCGCTGCGGCTACCAAGAACCCGCAACGCGTTCTGGGTCTGCATTTCTTCAATCCGGTCCCGGTACTACCTCTTGTCGAACTGGTCAGCACATTGGTCACCGATGAAGCCGCTGCCACTCGCGCCGAGAAGTTTGCCAGCGGAGTACTTGGCAAACAAGTGGTGCGTTGTTCCGACCGGTCAGGCTTTGTGGTCAATGCACTATTGGTGCCGTATTTGCTGTCGGCGATGAGGATGGTTGAAGCTGGGTTTGCCACTATCGAAGATGTCGACAAGGCCGTGGTTGCCGGGCTGTCGCACCCAATGGGTCCGCTGCGGCTCTCCGATCTTGTTGGCTTGGACACCCTAAAACTGATCGCGGACAAAATGTTCGAGGAATTTAAGGAACCGCATTATAGTCCGCCGCCACTGTTGCTGCGTATGGTTGAGGCGGGCCTGCTAGGTAAAAAATCGGGTCAGGGTTTCTATACTTACTAAGATGGAATGTGGCCTAGAGGCGCGGTGCTTGCTAAGGTGACGAGCGCCGAGATGTTGTCGGGGTCGATCGCGAGCGTGCGCTGGTTGGCATGAAAACTGTTGTAAGAACGAGTACTATATGCCGAGGTCAACAAAATGAGAATTTTATATAGAGCGTGACCGAGTGGGGGACTTTTTACGAAGAGTTACAGTCTATCTACGACGTTTCGGATGAGTTTTTTCGGATTCTTTAGATCCGACAATGGGTTATAACATGAGCATATTTCGAGCGTGATGATATGATTTTCGAAGAAGCGCAAAATGCGAAGTTCGATCTCACGTTGGGAAGTTGAACTTATAACCAGGCTGTGACGTTACTTGATTGGGCTGCGAGTGAGGTTGGAGTATTGCAGCGAGCGATCGGAAAATTCGACATAAACGTCATTGGCATCACCCTTAGCCACAAGTAGTACGAATACAGCGAGGCCAAAATGGCCACGATATTCTATCGAGCGCACTGTCGGGGTACAGCTACAGGGCTGGTGAAGAGTTTGAGGACAAAGTTGACTAGATTGTTACTATCGGCATCTCAAGATGGAGTGTTAAGCTGCGTTCTTTGAAAGTGCCTACAGCATACTTTCCTAATGACGGTCGGATGTTGTTGCACACGATTTTTACGTACACCAGAAACAGATGTATGCAATGGGTGCCAAGGTGATCATGAGCGATGTGCAGTTCATACGTTTAATCGGTGCCTAAATTTGCTCGAGTGGCCAGTTGTTCGCGCAAGAATATATTTTAATTTTGCATTTTATTTTGCGCAAGACGCCGGACTTTCGGTCGAAGATGTTCAATTTTGCAGGCACATTACGCATTACGTGCGAACACTAACACATTGAGAACAATTTAGGCGCCTAACCTACGGGCCGTGCACAACCGGGCGATTGCCATCCAGTCTGAAGAGGTCTACAACCGCTACATGAAGTACCTGACCGGCTGCGAGGACTTCTTTCGTAAAGGTATCAGCAACATGAGGGAGTTCACCCTTACAAAGTATCCCTGCGGCGGCGTCACAAGTAATGGAGATGACGCCAGACTAGCGTGCGCTGGCTGGTTACTTTTCCAAAGTAAACTGATTAACGTTGGTGTATCCGTCGTGGAACAACTGCGCGCAGCCGGTCAGGTACTTCATGTAGCGGTTGTAGACCTCTTCAGACTGGATGGCAATCGCCTTGTCCTTATTGGCCTCAAGTGCGGCGGCCCACAAGTCCAGGGTTTTGGCGTAGTGAAGCTGCAGCGATTGGATCCGCGTTAGCTTGAAACCGGCCATGGTGGCATGCTCGCCTACCGTTGGGGCCGTTGGTAACCAGCCACCAGGGAAGATCTCGGCCAAGATGAATTGAGTGAATCGGACAATTTCGTGGGTCAACGTCATGCCCCGTGCCCGAGCATCTTGAAAGGTGGGACGGACAATGGTGTGCAGCAACATCACGCCGTCGGCAGGCAGTACTTCGTGGGCCATCTTGAAGAAGCGGGCATAGCGCTGGCGGCCGAAGTGCTCGAATGCACCGATTGAGACAATGCGGTCGACAGGCTCATGGAATTTCTCCCAGCCTTCCAGCAACACCCGTCGGGTTCGGGGAGTGTCCATCTCATCGAGTGTCTTTTGTACGTGGGCGGTTTGATTCTCGGACAGAGTCAGGCCCACAACGTTTACGTCGTACATCTCGATCGCGCGTCTTATGGTGGCGCCCCAGCCGCAGCCGATGTCCAGCAACGTCATTCCGGGTTCGAGTTTGAGCTTTCCCAGCGCCAGGTCGATCTTGGCGAGTTGCGCCTCCTCGAGGGTCATGTCGTCACGCTCGAAGTACGCGCAGCTGTAGGTCTGGGTAGGGTCGAGGAACAGTCGGAAGAAATCGTCAGATAGGTCGTAATGGGCTTGTACGTTTCCAAAATACGGCTGCAGCGGTACGGACATACGGTGTGAGCCTTTCTGTGTCCCGGAGGCGTTTACGGCGTGGCAAACGACATACTCTGGCTCGGCTCTCGATATATCCCCTGTATGCTAACTGGTCATGCGACTCAAAGTCGCCTACGCTGCGCTCGGCAGTGCATTACAATGTCCCGTGCAGTTCACAATGCGTGCGGGACAAAACCGATCGCAAGTTCCACGATAGAGTAGTTCACCACTCTTACGGACTTGCATCCTCGTCAACGTGGCGTACCGCATTGGCCCAGAACGGAAACGCTGGTGGCGGTTGGTCGGGTTTTTGCCGACAGAGACATCACCGCACCTTCACTAGCCGAGACAATGTCCTTACCATACCCGATACGGGCCGTGGCATCGCTCCCACTGTTACAGGCGTCCACAATCCGCACCTAAGAACTCTCCTAATTCTCTCCAATGCTACCGCACGAGCGTGTGTCTCGTCAAGCAGGACCGGCAACGTCGCGATGCCGAGCTGGTTAATCGTAAGGGATCTTGTCGATGTGCTTGCCCATCAGCACCGTCGTGCGTAACAAACCATTAAGGAACCGAGGGCCAGCACGCTATCTCAACCGACCGTGCCCACCGCCGAGCAGTACATTCCGTATACCGTTAGCGGGCCCCAGACGACGAAAACATCAAGTCCCCCAAGTTTAACCGCAGTGGTGGTGCTGTGTAAACGACGTTCAGGGCAAAGCCGCTGAGTGCGTATGCTCGCGATCTAAGCCGCGAGCCGAAGTTCATCCCGGGCTTTCGTCAACGCCTAAACCTGCAGCAGAACTGTTCAGAGCCACCGTGGTGGGACGATCGGTGAAGGATGTGGCTGTTCACGGAACTTTTCCAATGATCCGCCGACCTCGACGATCCCGCATAGTGCGTTCCAACTGAGCATGGTCAGATAGTCGATCAGCTCGTCAGCGCTCATCCGCGGGTCTGACATCCACGAGTGGGTGGCAAGCTGCACGCCGCCAACGATCAAATAGGACCAGGGCTCCACCCCGCCAGCGTCCATGCCCGCCTCTTGCATGCGGCGACGCATCATTACCGCGAGCATGCGCGCAATGATCCGCTCGGAGTCAGCGATCACTTTACTCTTACTAGCTGAGCTGTTGGCCATCACAAACCGATACGGCTCGGGTTCGGCCGCCACGGTTTTGACATACACTCGGATGATTTCGCGAGTAAGATCGAAGCCGTCCAGATTCGTTGACAGTGCGGCGGTCATGTTGGGGATCAACGTGGTCTGTGTGAAGCGAATCATCACCGCTGTCGTCAGGTCGTTTTTGTCGACAAAGTAGCGGTAAAGTACGGTCTTGGAAACCCCGATCTGCGTTGCGATTTCGTCCATGCTTAGGAAGCGGCCCTGCCGGCGAATCGCGTCGATCGTGCCGTCAACCAGCTCATTGCGGCGCTCTATCTTGTGTTGGTGCCACCGCCGCTTACGACCATCTGTCTTGACGGTCACAGCCGAGATATGCTCTGCCACTGTCGCTGGTTTCCATTCACTAGATGCATTCGATATTACGGCCCATAGTTGGCATGAATTCCATACATGCGCGGGTTCGGAGGACAGTGCGGTTACACTAACTGTTCCCTTGCGATAGCGGATGATGGTGTGGCGGCCAATAGAGCCTCGTAACTAGGGGAGGCGCCGGGCTTGCTGGTGCTGGAGTTGGATTTGACCACGTTGTCGACCGTGACGCGCCGAAACTCGGCGTCGTTCGCGGGGGCTGATCCGGAGATCGACGCCGAGCGGTGGACGGCGTTGCTCCGGATGAAAATGGTAGCGTGGGTTTTCTTGGTCGGTGTTACCGGTGTGTTCTTCGCCTGTTGGTGGGCGCAGGCCTATGACATCGCCATCGCTTGGGTGGGTTATCTCGGTGTTGGCGCGGAGGCTGGCATGTGCATGTGGGAGCCCTGGAGGACTGGTTTGCGATTACCGCGTTGTTCAAACACCAGCTGGGTATACTGGTCCCGCACACGGCCGATCATCAAGCGCAAGGTTAAGGTCAGCAGAGTGAGAGCTTGGGGTATCTTTAGTGTGAGAGGACTCTATTATCGAGGCCAAGTTGCGCGACGCGCAGGTGCCCGGCCAGCTAGGCAAGTGGTGTAGGAAGAATCATATGTCCGGTGGGTAGTGACTGAGGTGGCGACGGTAAGATCATCCAGACGGTGGTTTAGCGTGACTCGCCAAGTTGGTCGCCGCACTCCATCGGTCATCTCGTCGGCGACTGTATCCATCGTGAGTTGATGTACTTTACCGACAAGGGACCAGGTCCGTCGCAGCCCCGGCCATGAAATCACGTTGTTCGGTGACCCGCTTTTTGTGCGAATTCACCGACGATCTGCAGCATACCCGGGCCACGATCGCGCGCCGATGCGGTCAAGGAACAGTGGAGGGTGCGCAATGGGATCGGCAACGTCGCCGCGACAGCCTGGCAGACGCTGAAGAGACTAGTGCTTGAGGATACAGGAGGGTTGGCCAACCCGTCTGGCGCTCTGAGCACCCGCATCGCCGACACTGTGGTTCGGATCGGGGAATAATTGCGTGACGGTGCCGACCTGTTAGACAAGGTCGACAACCGGATGGTGCGAGTAGCCCCAGCACCTGGCTTTGTAAATATGGGATGGATACCACCAAGGTGATCGAGCGTTGAGATGCCGAGGAAGCTAGCCCACGCATTGAACTGCATGTTGGCCGTTATCTACAAATGCAGATCAACGGCACCGTGGTCGGCGTACCAACAGGGATGATAGTCTACACTATCGCGCAAATGCTGTGTTGAAACATGCTAACAAACGCTCGCAAAAGCAAGCACTCGTCAGTATTCTTGTACTGGTCATCACCAGCGATCGGGCGCAAGGGGTGCATCGATGGTGTCAGGCGAGAAGCTTTCCGCCAAGGTGTTTACCGTTGCTTCGGAAGTCGGTAGCTTTATCGGGGCGCAGCGTAAGATGGTACAAGTCTTGATGTGGCAGCTTGTCGAACGATCTGGCTTCAGCAATTCGTACTTGAGCCAGGTGGAGCGCGGGTTGTGCAAATCGTTCGCCGACGCCCTTAGCCAAATCACAAAGGTGCTAGGGGTTTCTGCCGAGATCTTTATAGTGCCAACTGGAATTTTCGAGCCTAGTGCGACTAGTTAAGTGCGTGACACCATCATAACCGACACGGTGATGAACTGAGCAACAGAAGCAGATTGTGTTTCATATTTATGCCTCATTCATCTAATCAAAGCGAATTTACCCGTGAGGAGTGTCCCCCCAGTCCCGTACTGAAGAGTGACCAGCCCGGTTGGGCCGCAATCGGCTGAGGCTAGTGGGCATAGCCCATGAGCTGCCGGGGTACCGGGAGATAAGGTGAACTTGTTCAGATCGTGGTGGATCCAGCCCGATCACTTGGCCCACAGATCAATGACTCTACTCGATGACTCCAGGTTAAGGAGGGCATGAAGTGACTGTATGTTTATCAGCCATTTGCAGCTGATGTGGGTAATGGCGGGTCGATTTGAGGTCGCCGTGTCGATCCGCGAGTCTTGACTACTGCTACCAGCGGAATCGACGCTTGCCCTAACTTCCGGACCAGACGCCTGCTGATGCCTATCACGACAACAATCCATAATTGAGGGAAACACCATGGCTGACAATCCGAACATCGACGACCTGCGGGCTCCGTTGCTGGCAGCGCTGGGCGCGGCTGACGTGGCTATGACCACTGTCAACGAGCTGATCGGCAATATGCGTGAGTATGCCGAAGAAACCCGCACCGACACCTGCAGTCGCGTTGAGGAGAGCCGCGCTCGCTTGGCCAAACTGCAGGAGGGTCTGCCCACCCACCTCAGCGAACTGCGTGAGAAGTTCACCGCTTTCACCGCCGACGAGTTACGCAAGGTTGCTGAGGGCTATTTAGAGGCTGCGGTCAGCCGGTATAATGAGCTAGTCGAGCGCGGTGAGGCAGCTTGGGAGCGGTTGTGCAGCCAGCCGGTCTTTGAGGAAACATCGGCACGCGCCGAGGGTTGTGTGGGCCAGGCTGTTGAGTTGACTCAGGAGGCGCTGGGTACGGTCGCGTCGCAGACCTACGCGGTTGGTGAGCGCGCAGCTAAGTTGGTCGGCATCGAGCTGCCCAAGAAGGCGGCGGTGCCAGTGAAGAAGGCACCCGGCAAGAAGGTTACCCAGAAGTAGATAGGGTTCCGAATTGCCTTGGTGGGGCGGCTTGGAGTGGTCCTAAACGTCGACTCCTAGTTACCTCGGTGGCAACTAGGAGTCGACGTTTAGGACGGTCCCCGCATACGCTTAAGGGGTGAGCCACCTCGTGGGTACTATCATGTTGGTCTTGCAGATCGCTGTTCTGGTAACGGCGGTGTATGCGTTTGTGCACGCAGCGTTGCAGAGACCCGATGCCTATACCGCCGCTGAAAAGCTGACAAAACCATTGTGGTTAGTTATCCTTGGTGCGGCTGTAGCGCTGACTTCCATTTTGGGCTTTCTCTTCGGCGTACTCGGCATGGCAGTAGCCGCCTGTGCCGCTGGGGTATATCTGGTTGATGTAAGGCCTAAGTTGCTCGATATTCAGGGCAAGTCGCGCTAACTGAATGAATGCTCTCTTGGCCGTACCGACGGCGGTGCTTGTTGGCGTACTGGGCTCGCTAGTGGGGACAGCTCCCGTTAGCGTCGATCCGGACTCCTGCCCGGTCCATGGCTAGGCCTCCCGAGTCCGTCGTATGCTCCACTTTTTGTTAACCACACCGAGTGCACCATGTTAGCGAAGCCTAAACAGTCTGCGGGTCTACCCGACCCCTTCGGAGCATACCGTTGTGATGCGGCTCGGTATGGTTGCCGCCGGCGAAGCGTGGAGCGAGGTCTTTACGTTGTCTCTGGATGCTGACGCCGCGGGCTTGCGTGCGTAGTTCACTTGCGTGCGTAGTTCATCTGTCACCGATAGTTCGCTGAATTTGTGTAATGTGGCAAGATGAGCTGGAGTCTGGAGCTGTGACGGCCCGTTATCGACGACTCCGCGATGTTAGCTGCTGGGTTGCAGACCGGGAAGGGTTCGCAGGAACACCGCAAGCCGACAGGGGAACGCTATAGTGCCGGGTCAGCCTACTCGAGAAGAGTTGGCGACGCTGGTCGACCATGCCATGCTCAAGCCCGAGGCGACCCATGCTGATGTGGTCGCACTTGTTGCCGAAGCTGTCGAGCTGGGCGTCGACGGGGTTTGTGTCTCGCCGTCGATAGTACCGGTCGCTGTCGAAGCCGCCTCGGGCGGCTTGCGGGTTGCGACAGTGGCAGGGTTTCCGTCGGGCAAACACGTGTCCACGGTAAAGACGCAAGAGTCTGTTCAGGCCTTAGCATCTGGTGCAACTGAGATCGACATGGTCATCGACGTCGGTGACCTGGATGCAGTGCGGTCCGATATTGAGGCGGTGCGCTGCGCTGTCACCGGCATTGTACTCAAAGTGATCGTGGAGTCGGAGGTGCTGTTAAGCCGGGCAAACGAACGTACGCTGGTTGACGTGTGTCACGTAGCGGAAACCGCCGGCGCGGACTTCGTCAAGACTTCGACCGGATTCCACCCTGTTGGTGGAGCGTCTGTGTGCGCAGTCGCGCTGATGACCAAGACCGTCGGTGGCCGGCTAGGTGTCAAGGTCAGCGACGGTATCCGTACCGCCGCCGATGCGATCACAATGCTGGACGCTGGTGCCACGAGGTTGGGCCTGTCGTCCACTCAAGCAGTGCTGGGCGGGCTTAGTGCTCTAAGTTGCTTTTCTCTGAGTAGGCTGAGCTGTTGTGCTGGGCTTCACCGCGTCTTTAGAGGTTGGCGAAGCAGGGGTCCTGGCCACCGGTGCCGGCGGGGATATTGGCGTTCCGGGTCGAGAAGTGGCTTATCACGCCGATCGAGGTGACCTCCACGCTGTCCGCATGGATACCCAGGGGGTAGTTTTTGGTCAGGTGGGCGGTGAAGTCGTCCAGGGTGAACTGTACGGTCTCTTTCGGCGGCGAGAAGCCTAGTGTATTGAAATTGACGATCTGCAGCTGCAATCCACCATTAGCTACCACCGGCTTTGCCACAATGTCATTCAGCATTCCCTTCAACTCGATGGTGCCATCGATGGGATGAGTGGTAACACTGTTGGTGACGAAGGCGCCGAGTATCGGAATCGAGTTCTGTATCGATTGCATGATGCCATCAGACGACCAAGTGATGGTGGCATCCAACGCGCCGATCGTGCCTCTCGAAGTCGTGGTTTCTCCGATATGCACATTCTGAATGTCGATTGCGATCTTCATGCCTTTAGCGTCGCGAATCTGGTTACCCGCGGTCTCCACGGCAATGTTGGTGAAATGTCGGGTAGCGACCTGCCACAGCAACAACGGCGCCACACCGAACCTCGCGGTGGCCTGATCCTTGACCTCGCAGGCCACCACTTGGGCGACTTTGCTGTTAGCGATACGACGGGCAAAAAGTTCAGCTCCAATTAGCCCGCTGATGACGAGCGCGACCACAACGATTAAGATCAGGACGATGGTAAGCGGGTCGCGCAGCGAGCGCCGTTTGATTTTCGACAGTGCTGGCTCTTTTTTCGATGCAGTAAACTGATCTGTTGCGGTCGGGGGTGTAGTGCGCGGTGGCGAGTTCTCCGCCTGTCGCGTTTGCGTATTGGCCGTTTCGATCTCATCGGTCTGCTGTGTCGACTGGCCAAACATATTCAAAGGCTCATCGGGCCGTATCCGCTTAGTTGGCGTTTGCGGATGGTCGAGGGGACCTTGGTCTCCGGGACGTGTCCACGTCGAAGGTCCCTCGTTTGGCGGTCTTTGCGGATTGGTCACCCACGCGATTGTGCTCTATCAATCTGAGTAAAATGTGAACGGTTGCGCAGCACTGCGATGTTCTCGCGAGCTGTGGCTACGTTGTCGATGTTGATGTCGGCTATGATCAGTTGCGACTCGGCGCCAGCGGATGCCACTACCTCGCCGAACGGTGAGGCCACCAGGCTGCCGCCCACTCCGGTTGGTGCGGCTGAGCTGGGCCCCGAGGTGGTCAGAATGCCGCCTGGGTCAGCTTGATCGGCCGCGGCGACGTAGCTCATCGAGTCCAGCGCGCGGGCGCGGGCAAGTAACGTCCATTGCTCGAGTTTGCCAACACCGGAGCCCCATGATGCGCATACCACGATCAGTTGCGCGCCTCGGCGGGCCAGCTCGGTGTACAGCGCCGGAAAGCGGATGTCGTAACAAATGGTGAGCCCAACCTGGACGTTGTCTACCGTGGTCACCACAGGTTCGTGCCCGGATACGATCGTCCGTGACTCAGTGAAGCCGAACGTGTCGTAGAGATGGATTTTGTGGTAGTGGGTGTCGGGCTGGTTGGGTGTTCCAGGGCCGGCCGCGATCAACGTGTTCATCAAACGCCCATCATCAGCGGGGGTGAACATTCCGGCGATGACGGTGATGCCGGCCTCGGTCGCGATTCGTCGCACACCGTCGGCCCAGGGGCCGTCGATGGGCTCAGCGACTTGTCCCAGTGGACCACCAAATCGGCACATGGTCGCTTCAGGGAAGATTATTAGCATCGCGCCGGCATTGGCGGCCCGGCCGGTATACTCTTGCACCAGACGCAGATTCGCTGTCGGATCGGTTCCGCTGAGGATTTGCGCCAATGCGATTCGCATGTCTGTCAGCTTAGGCCCGGCGGCTATATACGGTGTTTGCGGCGTGAGGCGGGGTAACTTCTAACTGCGGGGGAGCGGGGCGGTTCAGCTCAGGCCCGGAGGTTTTGGTTAGGCTCAAGCGTTGTTCGTGATCCACATCGTGGTGAAGCGCTGTTCAAGTTTCACCAGCTCGGCCAATTGGGTGCCGATGATCTTCTCGAGCTTGCCGCCGATAAGGGGGATTCGCACCGCAACGGTAACCTGAAGTTTCAGTCGGGAGCCGCCGGACTCCGCGATTGGTGACAGTACCGCAGTACCCGACACGTTTGCTGGAGCGTTCAAGATCGATCCCACAATGGACGCCGTAGCGACACCATGGGTGATCGGACTCCATGTTTCCTCACGTCTAATGTGTAGGTCGCCTTGGTGCACCTGTGTGACCAGGCGCGGTAGGTTGTGACTACGCACCACCTGCATGGTGACCACTTCGATGGTTCCGTCGTCGCCGGACTCACCACCCACGCGCATCGACTCTAGCCGCGTGTCGTCGACCGCGGACTCAGCCAGTCGGGCCTGCCAGTAGTCCGCTTCGCTGAATGCCCAAAAAACTTTGTCGACGTTGCCCTCGTAATCGGTGAACATATCGAATGATCGCGGCATGGGAGATCAGGTTACCGTTATCTGTCATGAAACGGAGCGCTGTCAGTTCGCTATTTGCCGGCGCGCATGTTGCCGAGGCGGTGCCGCTTGCGCCATTGACCACGTTGCGGGTCGGCCCGGTCGCCAAACGTGTTATCACGTGCACCAGCACCAAACAGGTCGTCGACGTGATACGGGAGCTAGACGCACCATACGGCGATGGGAGAGCTGGGCCGCTGCTGATATTTGCTGGTGGTTCCAACCTAGTGATTGCCGACACGTTAGCCGACCTGACCGCGGTGCGTTTGGCCAATGCTGGCATCACAATCGATGGTGACCTGGTGCGCGCTGAAGCGGGCGCGGTTTGGGACGGCGTGGTGGTGAGGACCATCGAACAAGGGCTTGGCGGGCTGGAATGTTTGTCCGGGATCCCCGGATCGGTTGGGGCCACCCCGGTGCAAAACGTGGGTGCTTACGGTGCAGAGGTGTCCGACACGATCACTCGGGTTCTGCTACTGGAGCGCAGCAACGGTACAGTTCGCTGGGTCTCTGCCCGCGAGTTGTGCTTTGGGTACCGCACCAGTGTCTTCAAGCGTACCGACCCGTCAGGTCCGCAACCTCCTGTTGTGGTGTTGGAAGTGGAGTTCAAGCTTGACGCATCGGGGCGCAGTGCGCCATTGCGCTATGGCGAACTGGCGGCCGTACTAGACGCAACTGGCAGGCAGCGCCCCGACGCCCGCACGGTGCGCGAGGTGGTGTTGGCATTGCGTGCGCGCAAGGGCATGGTGCTTGACCCGGCCGACCACGACACCTGGAGTGTCGGGTCTTTTTTTACTAACCCGGTGGTTGCACCAGACATCTATCATCAGCTGGCCAAGATGGTCGATGAGCCGGTGCCGCACTATCCAGCGCCGGATGGTGTCAAGTTGGCCGCCGGTTGGTTGGTGGAGCGGGCTGGCTTCGGTAAGGGTTATCCAGATGATGCGGCCCCATGCCGGCTGTCAACCAAACACGCTCTTGCACTAACAAACCGCGGCGCAGCCACCGCCGAAGACGTGGTAGCCTTGGCTCGCGCTATTCGTAACGGGGTTTACGATGTGTTTGGTATCACACTCAGGCCTGAACCTGCACTGGTTGGGTGTGTGTTGTAGTTGCTGTTTTCGGATTGCAGCACTTTGCTGCAAGTTTTTAGGTCAGGGTAGAGATCTCCTGGGCCGGTATCTTTGTGTATCGTGAACGCATCTACCTCGTGTCAAAGCCAGGAGCCGATTAATCGGCGCGTGGCTTTGGCGACTCTTGGGGTAGGGCTGTTGGCTCCGAGCGTATTGGCTGCTTGCGTAGGCAATGTGACCAAACAAGCCGAGCAGAAGGCGTCGGCGCCACTGCACTTGACGTTTAAGCCGGCGACGGCGACCGACGACGTGATACCGGTTGCTCCGATCAGTGTCCAGATTGCTGACGGCTGGTTCCAGCGCGTCACATTGACAAATCCGGCGGGCAAGGCCGTTGCTGGTGCCTTCAACTCCGATCGCACCCTCTACACGATCACCGAGCCGCTGGGCTACGACACGACCTATACCTGGAACGGTTCGGCGGTCGGCCACGACGGCAAGGCCATTCCGGTCACGGGCAAGTTTAGCACCGTGACCCCCGCCAAGAAGGTCGGCAGCGGATTCCAGCTTGCTGACGGCCAGACGATTGGGGTTGCGGCGCCGATCATCATTCAGTTCGATGCACCTATCAGCGATAAGATCGCCGTCGAAAAGGCGCTGACGGTCACCACCACCCCACCCGTTGAGGGCAGTTGGGCGTGGTTGCCTGACGAGACTAAAGGCGCCCGCATCCATTATCGCCCACGCGAGTACTACCCGGCAGGTACCATCGTCAACGTCGACGCGAAGTTCTATGGGCTACCCTTCGGCGACGGTGCATACGGCCTGCAGGACATGTCGTTGAACATCCAGGTTGGTCGACGCCAGGTGGTCAAGGCCGAAGTCTCGTCACACCGCATTCAGGTCGTCACCGATGCCGGCATCATCATGGACTTCCCATGTAGCTATGGCGAGGCCGACGAGGCTCGTAACGTGACCCGCAACGGCATCCATGTGGTTACCGAGAAGTACTCCGACTATTATATGTCCAATCCTGCTGCTGGCTACAGCAATGTGCACGAACGCTGGGCGGTACGGATTTCTAACAACGGCGAATTCATTCACGCCAATCCGGCCAGCGCGGGCGCGCAGGGCAATACTAATGTCACAAACGGGTGTATCAACCTATCCACGGGCGACGCCGAACAATATTACCGTAGCGCGATCTATGGCGACCCGGTTGAGGTGACTGGAAGCTCGATTCAGCTGTCCTACTCCGACGGTGATATCTGGGACTGGGCGGTGGACTGGGACACCTGGGTGAGTATGTCGGCGTTACCACCTCCGACGGCGCATTCGCCGGCAACTCAGATACCCGTCACCGCGCCGGGTGCCCCCCCTTTGCCGGGCATTCCGACGAGTGATTCAGAGTCGGATAGACCCGGTGGTTAGCGCGGCGGGTAGTTGACGCTTGATCGCGTGGCCGGATGATGATCTGGTCCACGTTAACGTGGGGAGGTCGTGAGGCCACGAACCCGATCGCTTCGGCGATGTCGGTGGCCACCAATGGTGTCATTCCGGCGTAGACTGCGTTCGCGCGTTGCTGGTCGCCGTCGAAGCGGACCAGTGAGAACTCGGTCTCGACTGCTCCTGGCGCAATCTCTGTGAGTCGCACCGGTTTTCCCAGCAGCTCGCCGCGTAGCGTGCGGTGCAAAGCACCTTGGGCGTGTTTGGCTGCCGTGTAGCCGCCGCCGCCGTCGTAGGTCTCCATCGCTGCAATCGAGGTGATCGTGACGATCAGGCCATCGCCGGAGTCGATCAGCTTGGGCAGCAACGCTCGGGTGACCCGAAGAGTGCCCATCACGTTGGTCTCCCACATTCGGCGCCAGTGCTCCAAGTTAGCGTCGGCGACGAATTCCAGTCCCCACGCGCCACCGGCGTTGTTGACTAGCACGTCAACCCGGTTCAAGCTGTGCGCCAGCGCTTCGACCGCACCGTCGCATGTGACGTCGGTTACGAAGGCCGTTCCGCCAATCTCGTCAGCCAGCGCGCTGACCCGATCCTTGCGACGCGCCACGGCGACTACATGAAAACCGAGGGCTGCAAGGGCTCTCGCAGCTGCCTCACCGATGCCGGAGCTGGCGCCGGTTACCACCGCGATCCGTTGATCTGCCTCGGTTGCATTCATCCGAAACACTTTAAATTAAATATGTTTAATAACATGTACTAACTTCTTTAGTATATACCACACCATGCCATCTTGTCTAAAACCGCGATCGCGTGTGCCTTCGCGGCTTGTGCGTGTTGTTGCTGCGCTTGATGTGATACCAATCAGCAAGTGAGGTCAAGATCGACGATAGGAACTTGGATTAAGGACGCTCGTGCACACCACTGCTCCTACCTACCGTTCACTTACCCGTAGTGGTCAGCTGTGGTTACACTGCCAGGCCATGCCTCCGTTGCTACACCTGTCTGACTCGGCGACCGTGTTTCGTACCGTGCGATTGTGCGGTACGGTAGGCTGTGACCGTCCTCGTCGGGGTAACATCGTTGTCCATCGCGACGGTAAAATGCTAGGTCATCGCGCTGTTTGAGGTTGACTCGCTGTGCAAGCTGGTCGATCTGACGGTCGCCGGGGCTATTGAGTGTCCCCGCGTGCCAGTGAAGATCAACCGCGAGCCTTATCTGACGCTAGGCACCTAGGTGGGTGCGCGAACCACCAGCATCGTGGCTACCGACTTATTCGGCCGCACGCTGGACACGGTCTAGACCCCGACACCGTTCAATGCTGTCGAGCCTACCCTGACTTCGTTGGTCGACAGCACTTATCGATACTTGCGGCGTTGGTATCGGTGCCGACCACCCTGGGTCAGGGTAGCAATCGGCGGCATTGTTGACAGCGCCACAGGCCATGTCGACCACGCTAGGATGGGCTGGTGGCAGGAATCGATCGGGTCGGTGTTTGCTGACACGTTGGGTATATCGGTGTCGGTGGCATCGCACGTGGACGGCCATGGCCGGAGCAGAGCTGTTGCTCGCCATGCGACGATTCAAGCCTGGCTCTCCGGCCAGTCTCGATAGTGTTACGCCCGCAAAACGGTTGGCTATGCACTGGTGATTGGCGGACAGGTGCATTGCCCGGCCAGCGACCCCGGTGCCGTCGCGGCGCTGCTGGTCTCCTCCGAACTGCTCGGTAGTATACTGAATAATTGGAGTCTACCGTTAGTGACGAGGCGGTTTTGGCTGTTGCCCGCTGGCTACGGGCTGTTCCCGGTGTGTTGCCTGGCGTCGCTCGCTTGGGCGGTGTCGCTGCCGCT
This sequence comes from Mycobacterium uberis, assembly GCF_003408705.1. Lineage (GTDB taxonomy): Bacteria > Actinomycetota > Actinomycetes > Mycobacteriales > Mycobacteriaceae > Mycobacterium > Mycobacterium uberis. Next base: position 143,182 of record NZ_QAYL01000006.1, on the reverse strand, counting down.
ATCACCGATCTGCTGCGAGTAGCGCTGAACTAGCGACCGGAAAGCCAAAGATCTCTTGGCGGAGCGGGCCTGGGTGCTCGGTGAGGTGGTTGTGTTACTGCGTGGACCTGCTAAACCCCGACGAACTGGTGTTAGGTGGTCAGGCGTTCACCAAATACCCCGAGGCGATGGACCAGGTGGAGGCGGCGTTTGCTGCATGCTCGGTGCTACCGCCTCGTGATATCTGGGTGACGGCCTTCGGCTACTGGGTACAAGAGGCCAGGGCTGGGATTGTGTCGCTGAGTGGGCTCTATGCTGATCTGCTAGGTGCGATGTGTTGCTCCGGTGCAACTGGACGCCCGGTTGCCCAATGACGAGTCTTCTACTTGATAGATCCTGATGTGCTGCTAACCTACGTTTAGGGCAATTTAAGGTCGGTCCTGTAAAGATGACGGGGTGCGGGCCATCGAATTCAAACGTTTCCGCCAGTGAAGCCCTCTCATCGGGTCGCGGTGCTGGCGGTGCACACCTCACCGCTGGCCCAGCCGGGTACCGGTGACGCAGGCGGCATGAATGTCTATGTGCTCCAGAGCGCGTTGCATCTGGCCCGGCGTGGTATCGAGGTGGAGATCTTTACCCGGGCTACAACCTCTGCCGATCCACCGATCATACAGGTAGCGCCCGGGGTGTTGGTCCGCAATGTCGTAGCGGGGCCCTTCGAGGGCTTGGACAAATACGATCTACCCACTCAGCTGTGCGCGTTCGCGGCTGGGGTGCTGCACGCAGAAGCGTCTCACGAGCCAGGCTACTACGATATTGTGCATTCACATTACTGGCTGTCTGGTCAGGTTGGCTGGCTAGCCCGGAACCGCTGGGCGGTGCCGTTGGTGCATACCGCGCACACGTTGGCCGCGGTGAAGAACGCAGCGCTGGCTGACGGTGACGTGGCTGAGCCGTCGTTGCGCAGGATTGGCGAGCAACAAGTCGTAGACGAGGCCGATCGGATGATCGTCAACACCGAAGATGAAGCAAAACAATTGATTTCGATTCACCATGCCGATCCGGAGAAAATCGACGTGGCCCATCCTGGTGTCGATCTGAACATGTTCTGTCCGGGTGACCGGCGGGCTGCTCGGGCTGCGCTGGGTCTGCCACTCGACGACAACGTGGTAGCCTTCGTTGGACGGATCCAGCCGTTGAAGGCACCCGACATCGTGCTGCGTGCCGCCGCGAAACTGCCCCGGGTGCGCATCGTTGTGGCTGGCGGACCGTCGGGCAGCGGTTTGGCCTCCTTGGATGGTCTGGTTCGGCTGGCCGACGAACTTGGTATCACGTCGCGGGTGACGTTTCTGCCGCCGCAATCCCGCACAGATCTGGCTACCGTCTTCCAAGCCGCCGATTTGGTTGCGGTGCCAAGTTATTCAGAGTCGTTTGGCCTGGTCGCTGTCGAGGCGCAGGCTTGTGGAACGCCGGTGGTAGCGGCTGCGGTCGGCGGCCTACCGGTGGCGGTGCGGGACGGGGTCACCGGAACTTTGGTGTCCGGACACGATGTCAATCATTGGGCGAACGCTGTCGATCAGCTGTTACGACTCAACGCTGGGCCGCAGGCAAGGGCTATGAGCCGCGCGGCTGTCACGCATGCGGCCAAATTCTCCTGGGACAACACCACTGATGCGCTGCTAGCCAGCTACCGTCGCGCAATCGGTGATTTCACTGCGGCGCGCCAACGCCAAGTCCGCGACTTGGTGGCGGCTTGTAAGCCCCGCCGCTGGACTTCGCGTCGTGGAGTGGGCGCATGACTTGCGCTGGAGACGATGTAGAGCTAAGCGATGAGGAGGAGCTGCTCGCATGGACACAGTCTCGAAGACCGTGCGGCACGTGCGTTCAGTGATTGAGCATGCGCTGCAGGATAGCCACCTCACTTACTCGAAATTGCCTGGGGCGCATGGTGGATTGCCGCGATTGATAGTAGAGCTTCCCGGGGAGCGCAGGCTCAAGACCAACACCATTCTGAGCATCGGCGAGCATTCAGTGCGCATCGAGGCGTTCGTGTGCCGCAAACCCGACGAGAATCACGAGGGTGTCTATCGGTTTTTGCTCAAGCGCAACCGCCGGCTCTTTTGCGTTGCCTACACGTTGGATAACGTGGGCGATATCTACCTGGTGGGCCGGATGTTGTTAGCGTCGGTTGACGCTGACGAGATCGACCGGGTGCTAGGACAGGTGCTCGAGGCGGTGGATTCGGACTTTAATACGTTGTTGGCGCTGGGTTTTCACTCGTCGATCCAAAAGGAGTGGGATTGGCGAGTATCTCGCGGTGAGTCGTTGAAGAACCTTCAGGCCTTCGCTCACCTAATTGACGACGAGGATAACGGCGAAGGCGCCACCTGTATGGGTTCGTGAAAGACTAAGCCGATGCAACAGCGAAACAATGCAACGCTGGTGTTGCTCCGTCATGGTGAGAGCGACTGGAATGCCCGAAATCTGTTCACCGGCTGGGTTGACATCGGGCTAACCGACAAAGGTCGAGCGGAGGCTGTCCGCAGCGGTGAGCTGCTCACCGAAAACAATTTGTTGCCCGATGTCCTGTACACGTCGCTGTTGCGCCGTGCGATTACCACCGCGCATCTGGCACTAGATACCGCCGGCCGACTATGGATTCCGGTTCGCCGCAGCTGGCGGCTAAATGAACGCCACTATGGCGCGCTTCAGGGTCTGGACAAGGCCGCGACTAAAGCTCGCTACGGCGAAGAACAATTCATGACTTGGCGCCGCGGTTATGGCACTCCGCCACCACCGATCGAGAAAGGCAGCGAGTTCAGCCAGGACGCTGACCCCCGCTACGCTGACATTGGCGGCGGTCCACTGACCGAATGCTTGGCTGACGTGGTGGTCCGCTTTCTGCCGTATTTCACCGACGTGATTGTGCCTAACCTGCGGACCGGCAGAACGGTGCTCATCGTGGCGCACGGCAACTCGCTGCGCGCGCTGGTCAAACACCTGGACAAGATGTCCGACAACGAGATCGTTGGGGTTAACATTCCGACCGGCATTCCGCTCCGCTACGATCTGGATGCCGAATTGCGGCCGGTGGTGCCGGGTGGGACTTATCTCGACCCCGAGGCGGCTGCTGCAGGCGCAGCCGTGGTAGCCGACGCGGGGCGCGGGTAAAACATTTTGCTGCACATGTTGGCGGCCGGATTTGCCGCGTGTGTCGCGCTCCAAGATCTCATTTGTCGAATATCCCGTGAACAACAGCCGAACACCTGTCGCGCAGGGTGTGACTTGTCCGATTTTGGCCTGGCGCTGCTAGGGTTACGTTAAGGAAGATTTGTAAGATTTTGTATGTGGCTGTGTTCTCGGCGCTGTTGCTAGCCGGGGTATTGTCCGGGTTGGTGCTTGCCGTTGGTATCGCAGCTGGAACCCGGCTATCGCCGCGAGTAGCCGAGCGCCGACAACGGGTGGTCACCGACTGGGCGGGCATCACTGTTTCGCAGATGCTGCAACACATCGTCGCGCTGATGCCGTTGGGCGCTGCGGTGGTCGATATCCATCGTGACGTCGTTTACCTTAATGAACGGGCCAAGGAGCTGGGCCTGGTGCGCGACCGGCAACTTGACGACCAGGCCTGGCGGGCAGCACAGCAGGCGTTAAGTGGTGACTATGTCGAATTCGACCTGTTACCCGGAAAACGCTCAGTCGCGGGCCGGCCTGGGCTGTCGGTACACGGCTATGCTCGATTGCTAAGTGAGGTAGACCGCCGGTTCGCCGTGGTTTTCGTCCACGACCAGTCCGATTATGCGCGCATGGAAGCGGCTAGGCGTGACTTCGTGGCCAATGTTAGCCACGAGCTTAAGACCCCGGTCGGCGCCATGACATTGCTCGCTGAGGCCTTGCTGGCGTCGGCGGATGACGCCGAGACCGTGAGAAGGTTCGCCGAGAAGGTACTCATCGAGGCCAACCGATTAGGAGATATGGTTGCTGAGCTGATCGAGTTGTCTCGGCTGCAGGGCGCTGAGCGGTTGCCTAACGTAAAGGGTATTGACGTCGATACCATCGTTTTTGAGGCGATTGCGCGTCACAAGGTGGCCGCCGACACCGCTTCTATAGAAGTTCGCACCGATGCACCCAGCGGTTTGCGGGTATTGGGCGACCAGACCCTGTTGGTTACTGCGTTAGCCAATCTAGTGTCCAACGCAATCGCCTATTCGCCGCGTGGTTCGCTGGTGTCGGTCAGCCGTCGCCGTCGTGGTGACAATATTGAGATTGCTGTCACTGACCGTGGTATCGGCATCGCTCTTGAAGACCAGGAGCGAGTGTTCGAGCGGTTTTTCCGCGGCGACAAGGCGCGCTCGCGGGCCACTGGCGGCAGCGGGCTGGGGCTGGCCATCGTCAAACACGTCGCAGCCAACCACAATGGCAGCATCGGTGTGTGGAGCAAGCCAGGAACCGGATCGACATTCACCCTTTCTATTCCGGCGGCTATGCCGTTTTACCAGAGCGGCGATGAGCAATCCGAGCAACTGCGGGGCTGCGATGTGCGGCCTAACAGGTCACAACGGGAGGAAGAAGAATTAAGTCGATGACCCGCGCAGGCGACGATGCAGAGTGAAGTGACGAGAAGGAGCGCTAATGACAAGTGTGCTGATTGTGGAGGACGAGGAATCGTTGGCCGATCCGCTGGCGTTTCTCCTCCGCAAGGAAGGCTTTGAGCCCACGGTAGTGACCGATGGGCCGGCGGCGCTCGCAGAATTCGATCGCGTTGGTGCTGACATCGTGTTGCTGGACTTGATGCTGCCGGGGATGTCAGGCACTGACGTATGCAAACAGCTACGTGCCCGTTCCAGCGTGCCGGTGATCATGGTGACCGCCCGAGATAGTGAGATTGATAAAGTGGTCGGCCTCGAGCTGGGCGCTGACGACTACGTGACGAAGCCTTATTCGGCGCGGGAGTTGATCGCCAGGATTCGGGCAGTGCTGCGGCGTGGTGGCGACGATGACTCCGAAATCAGCGATGGCGTACTCGAGTCTGGGCCAGTCCGGATGGATGTTGAGCGGCATGTAGTCTCGGTTAACGGTGATGCCATCATGCTGCCGCTCAAAGAATTCGATCTGTTAGAGTACCTCATGCGCAACAGCGGGCGGGTGTTAACCCGTGGGCAGCTGATTGATCGGGTCTGGGGTGCGGATTATGTTGGCGATACCAAGACCCTTGATGTCCACGTCAAGCGGCTGCGCTCCAAGATTGAGGCCGATCCCGCTAACCCTGTGCACCTGGTGACGGTACGGGGCTTGGGCTACAAGCTGGAGAGCTAGTCCGACGTATCTGCAGGCGGCAGGCTGGTGGTGTTGAAAGCTCTCTGGGGTTATTGTCACTGTCCACTGGTTGCGGTAGTGTGTGTGCGTTGAGAGCGTCGGGCTTTATACTATAAAGCGAGAAATTAACTATGCTTCCGCCTAGGGTGCGTGCTCGATCAGTGTGCGGTTACTGCCTTGTTGGCCACGGCCAGCGTCAGCGCCATGGATCGATAGCTGCGGGTTCATCTCCTCCGGGTAGCTGGGCAGGATCGGTGCGTCGGCAACTCGTATACAGTCAATGTTGCATAGCCGGCTTCTGTCGTCGATCGGGCAAAGCTGTTCATCGGAACCGGCGGCCGCAGTCCCGGTGAGATGGAAGACGGTTAGGTGCAGCTGTCGAGGATTGCATCGGCGTAGTGTCTCCTGCAGCGCAGGCAGCGACGTCACCGTCGTCGTGTTGGGCAGATCGGTGAGTATCTTGACCGCGTCGGCGAAAAAGAGTAGCCGGCCGATAGTCTCCATCGCGACGAGCAGCTTGGCGTAGTTGACCTGGGTACAGTGGTGGCGCATAAGCGTTTCGCTGCGCACCGACAGAATTGAGTCAACGCCGCAATCGGCTATCATCGTGCCAAATGTCGCCACGTGCGGCGCCCGATCCAGCTGGTAGAGCCGTTTAGTGCCTTAGCCGGGGAAGACCATCGACCCCATACGCGGTAGCGTAGCGGTGACTTTGAATAAACACGCCAGCTGATTCGTGAAACTCGTGGAAGACGGCGTTTTGGAGCACGCCGCTTCACGCGACAACATCCGCGTTGAATCGCTTGGCCAGCATGGTCGCCGGATGCAGTGTGTGTTTTCGGACCAGCCACGGATGTACGCCAAAACGCTGCGCCGCAACAGCATCGGTGTTTCTGTAGTGCCGGCAGCGATGATAACGGTTTCTGCTAACATGTCGACTGCGATGTCGTCGAGATAGCATTCCGTAGGCGCGTCTGTTCTGGTAAAACACTCGTTTGACGCGCCTGCGGGAGTGATTTGCGTGCCGACAGCGCACGTCCTCCGGTAATGGGTTGAGGTGTACGCCGAACTTGACGTTGTGTGGGCACCTGATTGCGTATTGGCAGCTGCCTGCACAGCCCGGGTGTGTTGCGCGGAATGGGCACCGTTTGCCAGGCCATCGATTTGGCGGCGTCGAGCAGCAGACGTCTGTTGCGGCCCATGGTTTCTAGCAGCACCAGCGCGACCTGTAGTGTGTGCTCGACGTCGCCGAGATGCCCGGTCATCTGCTCCGGATCGGCCAGACCGAGACTGAATTTGTCGTGCCAGCGTCGTTGCACAGCCACCGGCGGACGAAAGCAAGTGCCGGAAGTTAACGACAGTAGTGCTGACGACCGCCGCCGATCGTCAGCGCCAACGATTGGTCGTACCAACCGATGGTGGTACCGGCGCTGCTGTATAAGCCGGCATAGCGGTCAATTGGGTGGCTGGTACGAAACTCGTTGACCGTCCAGCGACGACCCCTTTCGAGCACGACGGTTCTGACGTCGTCTCGGGCCAGGGCGTGGGCCACTATGGCACAGTCGGCGCCGGACCCGACGATCACCACGTCGGTGGTAATGACGGAAACGCTGGCCGGTACGGTCAAGGCGGTGTCGGGGCGAGCCGCGTCATGCTGATGGGCGCGAATTAACAGTTTCACCGCTTAGGTGTCAGCGCCGTTGGCCAGCAAAATGATCACATCCATGAGTCGTACTGGCATCCGGCGCTCAGCGCGTCGACTTTCCGCAACATCTGATTCCGTTGGCCGGGGTTAAGTCGTGACGGCGGCCGGGCCGGTGGTGAGATAATTCGTCGTGGTCAGCGAGAGCAGACCAGCACGCAACGCTTATCGTACCGGGGAGGCAGCTGGGTTGGGTAACGGTCAACGCGCGCTACCATCTGGGGTCATGATAAGCTGCCGTGTTCTTCAGGTAGCAGCGCGATGCCGCACGAGGCTAACGAAGCGGTCCGAGTTCGATCGGTGAGACGGCTCATAGCATGCGCCCAAGCTGCTGTCCCAGCTTGAGAAAGAACGGGTGGGTCGTGAATATTCTCCCAGCCGCTGCGTGCAGCGACCATCTCGCTTTGTTCGTCTTGACGTCGAAAACCCCGCTGTTCCACATGAAGTCGCGGTTATTTCGGGCGCGGAAAGGACGCCGGAACACACCGAGGCTGGGTACGTTGTGATAAAATTAAAACGAATTGTCGAAAAACGCCGAGGGTGGTGGCCTAGGCTACATCGCGACGGTCGGCGGGTAGACAGCGCTCGATCAGGATGCCTGTGGTAAGCGGCAGCGGGTCGAGGAGGAAGCCCGCGGATCGGGTCCTTTTCGTTGATATTAGGGTGTCTCGACGCCGTGCAGCCTGATTTCGGCATGCCCGATTTCCAGCACCGGCTAGTGCCGGTCGCCGATATCGATGTGGATGTTGGCCTGTTTCGGTGTTGGTGCGCACTGCCACGGCACCGTCGACATCAGCATATTTCAGGCTCACGAACGGTCAGCGGGCTGGTCGACGCGGATGAGCATGTTGTGGGCGCCGATGCATCCTTCACAGCTGCCAGTGCCGCAGACCGAGTGTTGTCCGTACCTGCAGCAACGGAAAAAAGCTTGTGGGCCAGTTCTTTCCGTCAGTATGGAAACGAACGCCATTGGAGCAAGCCGGTGCAGTCCTGGTGTATGCGACACCACGGCGGCAGCCTCTACGATGTTGCCGCCACCGAGGTCGGCATGGATCCATCCCAGTGTTGTGCGTTGTAGTGTCCGTAGATTTGGACTCCACTACCACGCCATCCGTCGACGCAGTGGGTGGTGTTGCCGACTGCCAGCGAACCGGTGAAGTCGATGGTGGGTGCGATGATCACCTGAGTGCCTGGCAGTATCTCGTGCTCTCGTGCTAGGTGCGGAAATGTCCACAGAGGAGCATCGGTGTCTTTCCAGGACAGATCCCAGCTGAGTGATCGTGCGTGTCCAGTCAATCCTCCGGTGCGGTCCATACACCCGCAGCATCGAACCAAGCCATGCCGGTTGCGGGTTGGATGGGTTTGGGGCCGAAACGTTTGGTGCGCGGTGAACCGTCGGCTGGAAACCAGGGTTGTCCACCCATGCACGTACGGGGTGCCTGGGTGAGGACATGGGCCGTCGCGTCCCGCGGTGAAGCTGGGTCGTCGAGCAGTGCCACGTTGAGAAATGGGCGCCACCACCTTGCCGGTTAATCCACAAGCTTAACATGCGTCAGCGGATCCGACAGAGTGTCGTACCAGGCTTGTAGACTCCAATTTAGCCTCGCCGGCACGGGGCTGCGGTAGCTCGAAGATTGTCGTTCACTGCTCTACCCTCCGGTCAGATGGTCACCGGACTACACGCTCAGTGGGTTGTGCTGCCTGGATACACAGTGATGGTTTGGCGATCTCATTGGTTCATTCACCGTATTGGTTGAGCTAATGAATTCAGTCGAGGGTAATTCAGCTGCCTGATCGCCGGTGTGTGGACGAGCAAATCGCTGCATTGATTGCCGACACTATCCTGGGCGGTGCTTTCCCGTCGAGCGCGACCCTGCCGCACGAGTGGGAGCTGGCTGAGCAGCTAAGCGTTAACCACACGTCGTTGCGACAGGGTCTGGCCTGGGCTGTAGCAGAGAGGTCTTATTGAGACCTGGTATAGGAGCGGCAACGTGGTATGCGATCCCGCAGTCCTTTCCCCATCCGGTAGTCGTCGAGGCTTTAGTGTGGAAACTGGGTCCCGCGTTCCTGATCGAGCTGTTGGAGGTCTGCGCGGCCTTAGGTTCTCTAAATTCGGTTATTTGGCAGCCGACCGGCCGCACACCCGATAATGCCGAGGCATTGTGCGCTGCCCTGGCCTGAATGTATGGGGAAGAGATGGCTCCCAGCGCATCAGGCCCGGCCGACCTCAACCTATTTTCGTGTGCTCATCCACAGCACCCGCAACCGTGTGTTGGGGTTATTGTATCGTTGGGGTGAGCACACCTTCAGCGGCCGCGAGCATGACCTTACTGGGGCCTACGCCCCACCCTGACCTTGTGGTTGCTGACTTGTGAGCCGGCATTGGGGCCGCACTGGCGCGTAACGCAGCGGCGGCCGTTGCGTCGGTCGAATTGTACTTGCAGGCCAGCGCGCTGCGCATGGGTCCAGTCGTACCTAGAAGGCGGTACTCGCTGGTCAGGAGCTACGGGGCCGCCCGCGTCGCTGGGTGCACTGCGATGAGCCCTAAACTGTTGCGGTGTTTACACATCGTCGCTAGCTCGGTGTACACTTTCTTACCCAGCAGTTTGGCGAGTTCGTCGGCTAGGCTCTCCCAGATCTGCTTACTGCCGACATGGCTGGCCGGATCGCCGGTGCAATACCAATGCAAATCCGCGCCACCGGAGCCCCAGCCGCGGCGGTCATATTCGGTGACCGTGGTTTTGAGAATTTCGGTGCCGTCGGCTCTGGTTACCCACTCCTGGCTGCATCGAATAGGCAGTTGCCAACAGACATCGGGTTTCATCGTCAGTGGTGGCACACCTAGCTTGAGGGCTTTGCTGTGCAGCGCGCAGCCAGCGCCTGCAGGGAACCCGGGTCGGTTTAGGAAGATACAGGCGTCCTTGTGTTTTCGGATTCGGAATTGGGATTGGCCATCATGCTCGTCAAGTTCCGAGTAGCCCTTGCGGCCCAGGCCTTTTGTGCGGAATTGCCAGTCGTCGGGGCTGAGCTTTTTTACCGCGTCGTCCAATCGCGCGCGGTCGTCATCGCCCGATAAGAATGCACCGTGTGAGCAGCAGCCGTCGTCTGGCCGACCGGCCACGGTGCCCTGGCACGCAGGTGTGCCGAACACACACGTCCAGCGTGACAGCAGCCAGGTGAGGTCGGCCGCGATAAGGTGCTCGGAATTGTCCGGGTCGTAAAACTCTACCCACTCGCGGGCGAAATCCAAGTCGACCTCTTCCCCCGAATATACTAGTTTCAGGTCCGAGTTTGCCACGGGTTCAACGTTAGACCACGATTCTGTACCGCCCGACCGCTGACATCCCGCGCGCATTGTCGCCTGGCGGATTTGTTTTGCTGGGATCCTCAGTGGGTTGTGCAGTGCCCGCAATCGTCAGCCGGCTAGGTTGGTGTTCTGTGCGATTGGGTGTGCTAGACGTGGGTAGTAACACGGTCCATCTGCTCGTGGTGGATGCCCATCGCGGCGGACATCCAACACCGATGAGTTCGACGAAGTCCACGTTGCGAATGGCCGAAGCCACGGACAGCTCGGGCAAAATCACCAAGCGCGGTGCCGACAAGCTAGTTTCCACAATCGATGAGTTAGCCAAGATTGCCGTCAGTTCCGGCTGTGCTGAGTTGATGGCCTTTGCTACGTCCGCGGTCCGCGAGGCAGAAAATTCCGACGATGTGTTGTCTAGGGTGCGCAAAGAAACCGGTGTCCGATTGCAGGTGCTACGCGGCGTCGATGAGTCGCGGCTGACCTTTCTGGCGGTACGACGGTGGTTTGGATGGAGCGCGGGGCGAATCATCAATCTTGACATCGGCGGCGGCTCGCTGGAGCTATCCAGCGGTGTCGATGAGGAGCCCGAGGTCGCGTTATCACTGCCGCTTGGTGCCGGACGGTTAACTCGTGAGTGGCTGCCAGGTGATCCGCCCGGCCGGCGTTGGGTGGCAATGCTGCGCGACTGGCTGGACTCCGAACTGTCGGATGCTAGCGTGACCGTTCTGAAAGCGGGCAGCCCAGATCTCGCGGTAGCAACGTCAAAGACGTTTCGTTCGTTGGCACAACTCACTGGCGCGGCGCCGTCGGCTGCGGGACCACGGGTGAAGAGGACGCTAACGGCCAACAGCCTGCGACAACTCATCGCATTTATCTCTAGGATGACGGCGTCTGACCGTGCCGAACTAGAAGGGGTAAGTGCCGAACGGGCGCCGCAAATCGTGACGGGCGCTTTGGTGGCGGAAGCAAGCATGCGAGCGCTATCGATAGAAACGGTGAATATCTGCCCGTGGGCATTACGGGAAGGTCTCATCTTGCGCAAACTTGACAGCGAGGCTGATGGAACAGCACTAGTGCAGACCTCTGTGCGGGATGCTAGAGGTCAAGAGATTGATCGGAACGCAGCTAACCGATCGAGAGGCGACAAAGCATGACCGGACAACACAAAGACACCGAGAGCCCTCGCCCCCGGCCGATCTCGGTGGCCGAATTGCTGGCTAAGAATGGCACCATCGGCGCCCCTGAGGTCAGTCGGCGTCGCCGCCGCCGGGGCGGTGATAACGACGCTGTCACGGTCTCGGAGCTGACTGGGGAGATTCCGACCATTCACGATGACTACGACGACGAGCAGCATCTGGCAACCATCCACGCTCATTGTGCCAACGGAGGAGTCCCGGTTGTTGAGCTGGCCGTCCAATCCCACGCAGCATCTGCTTCCGAAGATGTCATAGCTGCACCACCGGTCGACGACCACGGCCACGTCCAACCCGGGTATTGGTCCGAGCCTGAACCACGTTGGCCCAAATCGCCGCCGCCCACCCAACCCGGGTCGGGACCGCAACGGAGTGCTTACCCGCGGCCTTTGTTCCACGTCGGCGACGACCCCCGGCATCCGGTTGCTTTGACCAACACCGCGGCTCCGCAATCCGATGCCGAGATGATGAACCCCGATCCAATTGAGCACTTCGCCGACATCTCGGTGAACGTGATAGACTCCGAGATGGGCGCGACCGAATTAGCGGTAGAGGATTCAGCGTACGTGCGTTCCTACTTGCAAGTGTCAGCCGCGGCGCTGTTCAGCGAGCACACCCTCGCCGATGAGCTAGTTAGACGGCAAGGTCACGAACACGCTGTAGCGGGGCCGCCGGCCATCGAAGCGGCTCTCAAGGACGATCATCTCGATCTGCACACTGATCTTGCTGGCATGGCTTCAGCAGCCCGCAGCTGGCGGAGCAGATTCAAAGGGCTGTGGCGCGGTAGCTTAATCGTGCTGCAGTCGGTGCTTGCCGTTATGTTCGGCGCGGGATTGTTCGTTGCCTTTGACCAGTTGTGGCGTTGGAATAGCATCGTGGCGCTGATGTTATCGGTGTTGGTGATTCTCGGTCTGGTGGTTGGTGTGCGGGTAGTTCGTAGAACCGAAGACATCGCCAGCACACTGATAGCGGTTGCGGTTGGTGCACTAATCACTCTGGGGCCGTTAGCTCTGTCCTTGCAATCAGGCTAGGTTCAGTTACTCAGAACCACGTAGATCTTTGCGCCCAGCAATCAAAGTCGGTCTGTCGACGGCCTCGGTGTACCCGTTGAGGGCCGAGGCTGCATTTGAGTATGCGGCCAGGCTCGGCTACGACGGGGTCGAGCTGATGGTGTGGGGTGAATCGGTCAGCCAGGACATCGACGCCGTCAAGAAGCTGTCGCGGAGCTATCACGTGCCGGTGCTATCCGTGCATGCGCCCTGCCTGCTGATTTCGCAAAGGGTGTGGGGTGCCAACCCAGTCCTAAAACTGGAGCGCAGTGTGCGAGCCGCCGAACGACTGGGCGCGCAGACGGTCGTCGTGCATCCGCCGTTCCGTTGGCAACGGCGCTATGCCGAGGGATTCAGCGACCAGGTGGCTGTGCTGGAAGCAGCTAGCGACGTAATGATCGCCGTCGAAAATATGTTCCCCTTTCGGGCCGACCGGTTTTTCCGAGCTGACCAGTCGCGGGAACGGATACGCAAGCGTGGGGGTGGCCCGGGTCCGGCGATCTCGGTGTTCACGCCTTCTTTCGACCCACTGGACGGCAACTATGCACATTACACCCTGGACCTATCACACACCGCGACCGCGGGCTCCGATTCGCTGGAGATGGCGCGGCGGATGGGAGCGGGGCTGGTGCACCTGCACTTGTGTGACGGCACCGGATTGCCCGCCGATGAGCACCTGGTACCCGGCCGTGGCACGCAACCTACCGCTTCGGTGTGTCAGCTGCTGGCTGGCAGAGACTTCGCCGGTCACGTGGTGCTCGAAGTGTCCACGTCCAGCGCGCGTTCGGCGACTGAGCGTGAAACTATGCTGGTGGAATCGTTGCAATTCGCTCGCACGTACCTGCTACGGTGACTTTCGTCGAGATCTCTGAGGACTACCACGCACTATTCACCACCGCAATGACGCTGCGGGAGGTCGATGTCAGTGTATACCAAGGTGAACTTAATCAGTACTATACCATCAGATCCAAGGTGCACGACGGTGCTATAGCTAGCATTGTGCGCCAACGACACTCGCACCGCCTGCGGTGGCGAATCGGGTGGATTTCAATCGGTCGTCGTGTCGGCCAGCTTCCTGTGGACGCCTGATTCAGGATCGATACGATTGACGATGTCGATCCGTAAACGTGGCCGTTGGATCAATGTGATCGATGCCGAGCTCATCCAAGATGGCCCAACCGTGGTACACGTCATGGTCAACTTTGGCGAGCCAGAGCATTAGGGTCGTTGGTGACAGTGAGGCTTTCGCAGTTGCACACTTGTTGTCGGCGAGCCCTGTCGTGGGTCTGATGGCGCCGGAACCGCTCGACGATCTCGCGCTGATCCGGCTTGGTCACCCGATGGCCAGCCTGGTCTGGTGCACTTGGGTGAAGGTTGTGGTGTCCGGCCGGTGCTATTGACGCCGGCCCTCGGCAGGAATGGGTCGGCCGAGTGGCCACCGGTAATCCAGGCATGGGTGCACTCACGTGGCATTGCTCCCCAGGTGCTGTTTGCTCTCATGTGCGGAGGTTTGTCGGCACTGGTGACTAATGGCCGTGGGTCGCACCCGCTGGTCACCTATCGTCGCACCTACAACCTTATCTTCGGTGTTTGTCCACCGACAGGCTGGCTACGGTTGGCCTGTACCTGCTTATAGATGGGGCAAGACTGACTCCAGCAGGATAACATCGTCATCTCCCAAATTAACTGTATCATAGCGCAGTCGTACCAACTGGTGTTGGTGCCGCCCTGCCTGGTATTACGGCTACGCCGAGCTGTCTGGGATGCTTTCCAGCATGGCAAGAATTGCGATCATCGGTGGCGGCAGCATGGGAGAGGCGTTGCTGTCGGGGCTGCTACGGGCGGGGCAGCAGGTTAAAGACCTGGTGGTGGTCGAACGGATGCCCGATCGTGCCCGGTACCTGGCGGATACCTATTCGGTGTTGGTGACGTCAGTAACCGACGCGGTGGAGAACGCAACGTTTGTCGTTGTCGCTGTGAAGCCGAGCGACGTCGAATCGGTGATGGGGTACCTGGTTCAGGCGGCCGCTGTCGAGAACGACAACACTGAGCAGGTGTTCGTGAGCGTGGCTGCTGGTGTCACGATCGCCTACCTCGAGTCCAAGCTACCGACTGGTACACCGGTGGTCCGAGCCATGCCGAATGCGGCCGCGCTCGTGGGCGCGGGGGTGACCGCGCTTGCCACGGGCCGTTTCGTCAATAGCCAACAACTTGATGAGGTTTCGGCTCTGTTCGATGCGGTCGGCGGCGTTCTAACGGTTGCTGAGCCGCATATGGATGCGGTGACTGCGGTATCGGGTTCGGGACCGGCATATTTTTTTTTGCTGATAGAAGCTCTGGTGGATGCCGGCGTTGCGGTGGGTCTGACTCGTCAGGTAGCCACTGAGCTAGCCGTGCAGACCATGGCTGGGTCCTCGGCAATGCTGTTGGAGCGCATGGATCAAGATCGGCGTTCGGTCGAGGTAGCGTCACTGGACGCGCGGGCGGACACCACGGTGGCGCAATTGCGCGCCACGACTACCTCGCCTGGTGGTACTACCGCCGCTGCGCTGCGTGAACTTGAACGTGGCGGACTGCGGGTGGCGGTCGACGCGGCGGTTCAGGCCGCCAAAAGCCGGTCTGAGCAGCTCAGAATTACATCGGAATAATTCAAGGTTTTTGAACCGATTGTCCCCCACCAGTACCAGTAACCCCACTAGTCCCGGTATTCTCCTTTTTGTATGCACGTGTGGGTGCCAGCGGAGGGGAAGTCGCTGGCATCGCGCGTGCCTGACACGATTGGGTTGCGATGACGTCTACGAATGGGCCCTCGGCGCGGGATTCAGCTGGCAAATCGGTGCGGGACACCGGTTCAGTCGAGAGTCAGCAGGCCCGGACACAATTTCTCACTGTGGCCGAGGTGGCGGCGCTGATGCGGGTCTCCAAGATGACGGTGTACCGGCTGGTACACAACGGCGAATTGCCGGCAGTTCGGGTCGGGCGGTCCTTTCGAGTGCATGCTAAGGCTGTCCACGACATGCTCGAGACGTCGTACTTCGACGTGGGCTAGCTTAACTCTTGGCCCGACTGTGAACTTTCGCGACGGTGACCTCGTGTGTCGCGTTGTGCAATTTACAGTCGGCACCTGTTTGGTGTTCGATCCGGCCACCCGGGTAGGGTGAATGGGAAACTTTCTTCCAGCTGGTAACGAGATAGCAGAGTTCATGGGTTCAGTAATCAAAAAGCGGCGCAAACGTATGTCCAAGAAAAAGCATCGCAAGTTGCTGCGCCGCACCCGGGTGCAGCGAAGAAAACTAGGCAAGTAACCGCCGTTGCTTGTGTTGGTCTTCATGCGGTTGTAACAGCAATGTTTCACTTGGCCGCTAGGCTGACTGGGTGGATTCTTCACGTGGTCAGTGCGGTGCCGGGCTAGACTCTACCGTACACTACCCAAAGGTAGTGCTGGTTACTGGTGTTTGTCGCTTTCTCGGGGGTTATCTGACTGCTCGGCTGGCGCAAAACCCGTTGATCAACATGGTCATTGCGGTGGATGCAATCGCGCCTAGTAAGGACATGCTGCGTCGGATAGGTCGCGCGGAATTCGTTCGTGCCGATATTCGTAATCCATTTATATTCAAGGTGATTCACAACAGCGAGGTCGACACGGTCGTGCACGCCACCACGGCATCCTGTGCTCAGCGGTCCGGCGGTAGTGCGGCGTTGAAGGAACTCAATGTGATGGGAGCGATGCAACTCTTCGCCGCCTGTCAGAAGGCGCCCACAGTCCGTCGCGTTGTGCTTAAGTCGACCTCAGAGGTGTACGGATCGAGTGCCCGCGATCCGGTGATGTTCACCGAGGACAGCAGTAGCCGACGTCCCTTTCGCGAGGGTTTCGCTAAGGACAGTCTCGATATAGAGGGTTACGCGCGCGGGTTAGGTCGGCGTCGGCCCGATATCGCGGTGACTATTCTGCGGCTGGCCAACATGATCGGCCCAGCGATGGATACCACGTTGTCACGGTATCTGGCCGGGCCGTTGGTTCCCAAGATGTTCGGCCGTGATGCACGGCTACAGCTGCTCCACGAGCAGGATGCGCTCGGCGCGCTGGAGCGTGCGGCGATAGCCGGCAAGGCTGGCACCTTCAACATCGGCGCCAGCGGCATCATGACGCTTTCCCAGGCGATCCGGCGTGCCGGCCGGATCCCAGTGCCGGTGCCTAACTTTGGCGTCTGGGCACTTGATTCGTTACGGCGGGCGAATCGCTACACCGAAGTCACTCGGGATCAGTTTGATTACCTGAGCTATGGCCGGGTCATGGATACCACCAGGATGGTTTCCGAACTCGGCTACCAGCCGAAGTGGACGACGGCCGAGGCGTTCGATGACTACGTTCGCGGCCGAGGTTTGATTCCCATAATCGACCCACATCGGGTACGCTCCTTGGAGGGTCGCGCCATAGCCTTAGTGCAGCGTTGGAGTAGCCTAAGTCTAATTCCATGGGGTGGGGTCAGGTAGATATCGTGGTGGGTGAAACCAGAGCGAATGTCATTCCGTTGCATACCAATCGGGGTCGTTTAGCAACACAGCGGGAAGCCGGTCATCCAGCCGACCGGTCTCGTCAACATCCCTCGTTACTTTCTGATCCGTGCGGCTGTGCCTCAGCTGAACAGATTGCGGCAGTTGTCCGCGAAATCGATGTACATCGGCGTGCCGCCGGCGTGACCAGCTTGTCGGGGACGACCGATGGAGCACCACTTAGTGAACTTGCCCAGCGCGTTGCCGCCGTTGCCGGGTTCCTTCGGCAACGGTTGATTGGTGACTACACGGTCGACGAGTTCGGGTTCGATCCGCACTTCAACAACGCGATCGTTCGACCTTTGCTTCGGTTTTTCTTCAAGTTATGGTTCCGGGTCGAAGTTAGCGGTATCGAGAATCTGCCAAGCACAGGCGGAGCATTGGTGGTGGCCAATCATGCCGGTGTGCTGCCGTTCGACGGGTTGATGCTGTCGGTGGCGGTGCACGATGAGCATCCAGCGCAACGGGACTTGCGACTGTTGGCAGCCGACATGGTGTTCGACTTGCCAGTGGTCGGCGAAGCCGCCCGCAAGGCTGGGCACACCATGGCCTGTATGGCGGATGCTCACCGGTTGCTCGCCTCCGGTGAGTTGACTGCTGTGTTTCCGGAGGGCTACAAGGGTCTGGGCAAGCGCTTCGAGGACCGGTATCGGTTACAGAGGTTTGGTCGTGGCGGCTTCGTCACGGCTGCGTTACGCACCAAGGCACCCATTGTACCGTGCTCGATCGTCGGTTCGGAAGAGATCTATCCAATGTTGATGGATGTCAAGCTGCTGGCGCGGTTGTTCGGTTTGCCGTATTTCCCGATCACACCGCTGTTCCCGTTGGCTGGGCTGGCGGGCCTCGTGCCGTTGCCGTCGAAATGGCGCATTGCATTCGGTGAGCCGATTTACACCACTGACTACGCCGTTACCGACGCCGAAGACCCGATGGTCACCTTCGAGCTGACCGACCAGGTGCGTGAGACGATCCAGCAGACGCTGTATTGCTTGCTCACCGGGCGCCGCAACATCTTCTTCGGCTGAGTGTGGGCCGCGCTGATTATTGTGTCGCGCAGCTACTTAACCAGAGTGAACTGGCAGACGTCGGTGTACTGGTTGCGGAACAAGTCAGAGCAACCCGTCAGGTAATGCATGTAGGTGTCGAAGACCTGTTGCCCCTGCAGTGCGATGGCCTCGTCTTTGTGCGCTTCCAACGCTGCAGCCCAGGCGTTCAGGGTCAAGACGTAATGGGACCCGATCCGGTGGTACCGCTCGACCTGGAAACCGGCGTTGGATGAATAGTGGTCGATCTGCGGGATCTTTGGCAGCCGGCCGCCAGGGAAGATTTCGGTCAAGATGAACTTTATGAAGCGGAGCAGGCTCATCGGCGTAGTCAAGCCTAGCTCTTTGGCTTCCTCGGCATCAGGAACGATAATCGTATGCAACAGCATCCTGCCGTCATCTGGCAGCACACTATAGCACATCTTGAAAAAACTGTCGTAACGCTCGAATCCGGCGTCACCCGCGCCGTCGGCAAAGTGCTCGAACGCGCCGAGTGAGACAATGCGGTCGACTGGCTCGTCGAATTGCTCCCAGCCCTGCAGCCGCACATCCTTGGTGCGAGAGCTGTTCATCTCAGCGAACTTTAGCTGGCTGTAGGCGAGCTGATTCTTGCTCAGCGTCAAACCGATCACATTAACGTCGTACTTTTCGATCGCATGCCGCATGGTCGATCCCCAGCCGCAGCCGATGTCGAGCAGTGTCATACCGGGTTCTAACCCGAGTTTGTTCAGAGCGAGGTCACGTTTAGCGCGCTGGGCCTCTTCCAGCGTCATGTCGGAGCTCTCGAAGTATGCACAGCTGTAGGTCATCGATGGATCGAGCCACAGTTTGAAGAACTCATTCGATCGGTCGTAATGTGACTGGACGGCTTCGACCGGCGGCTTCAGCTGGGTAAGCGGGGTTTTAGCCGGATGGCTCTGTGACGGAACCACGGTTCGCCTTTCTTATTGACTCATATCGACGCGATTGCGGCGACGGTTTCTTCAGGGGCAGCATCTTGGTGTGCCGCTTCACCCAGCATGGTGACGATGCTAGTGACAATCGGCTTGCCCCCTGCATCGGTGACTTCGCTGCGAATTTCTGCGATCACAGTACCGTGGGACTCGATCACCGAGTCAAGGTAGGTGTTGAAGTAGAGCTTATCCTGCGCGAGGATCGGGCAGTAAAAACGAAATTTCTGGTCTCGATGGAAAACCCGAGCGATATTGATCGGGATGTTGAATTTGGTAAAGATCTCAAGCTGCACGCGTCGCCCAGCGATCGCCAGGAAGGTCAGCGGGGCTACTAGCGCAGGGTATCCAGCCTCAACGGCTGCAGCCTCGTTGTAGTGAATCGGGTGGTCATCTTTGACCGCGATCGCGAACTCGCGGATTTTCTCGCGTCCAACTTGGAAGTGATCCAGCTGCCGGTAATGCTTGCCGATGAGTCCT
The DNA here is from genome assembly GCF_003408705.1 of Mycobacterium uberis. Lineage (GTDB taxonomy): Bacteria > Actinomycetota > Actinomycetes > Mycobacteriales > Mycobacteriaceae > Mycobacterium > Mycobacterium uberis. The sequence continues at coordinate 123,612 of NZ_QAYL01000006.1, read as the reverse complement.
TCGGCCTCTAGGGGAACTGTCATGACGCTAGGCTCTCCGCTCTATCATGGGCTTAATCGCATAGTCTATCAGCGTGATTGGCGTTGCGATGCGTAGGTTCGATGTGGTCGGTGCTCCTCTCGCGCGTTATTCGCGCTCGCGGCGACGCGACACGGCTGCCGCCAACGCACCTCCTGCAGCACCCAACGCCAAGGCCGATGGCACCCCGATCCGCGCGGCCTTGCGAGCGGTTCGAAAGTCGCGGATTTCCCAGCCCCGTTCCCGGGCCAGACTACGTAGTCGGGCGTCCGGGTTGATGGCGACCGCCGTGCCCACCAACGACAGCATAGGCACGTCGTTGTAGCTGTCGGAGTAGGCGGTGCAGCGCTTCAGGTTAAGGCCCTCTCGGATAGCCAGCGACCGGACTGCATGCGCTTTGCCGGCTCCATGCAGGATCTCGCCGACCAGGCTGCCGGTGAATATCCCATTGACCGACTCGGCGACTGTTCCCAGTGCGCCGGTTAGGCTAAGTCGACGTGCGATGGTGGCAGCGAGTTCGTATGGTGTGGCAGTGATCAGCCACACCTGCTGGCCGGCATCAAGGTGCATCTGGGTGAGCTCGCGGGTGCCAGCCCAGATTTTGTCAGCGATGATTTCGTCGTAGATTTCCTCGCCCAGAGCGACTAGCTCGTCGACAGATCGTCCCTCGATGAACGCGAGCGCTTTGCGCCGGCCGGCGGCCACGTCCTCGCTACTTTCTCTGCCGAGCAACTGAAACTTAGCCTGAGTGTAGATGAATCCGAGTACATCGCGATAGGTAAAATAATCGCGAGCGGCCAATCCGCGACCGAAGTGCACCGCCGACGAGCCCTGCACTAGCGTGTTGTCGACGTCAAAGAATGCCGCCGCGGTCAGGTCAATCGGTGGTTGCGGACGGGTCCCTGTGTCGGCTACTGCTGTGCGCATGTCGTTAAGCGCCTGGTGGGCGTTCGCGTTGTCGGCCAGGGAATCCAGGTCAATGCGACCGTTATGTGCGCTGCCCAGGTCGGGGGAAGCCATCGCGAAACCTCCTAAATCGCTGCGCTTGCCCGGTGGCCGGCTCAGTGGCCGACATCAACCCTATCTGGCAAATGTGTTGCGGAAGTTTACGCATCTAGTCGGTGAGTCAGCGTCGCGACGTTTATTGCGAATCGCTGAGGTTATGCTCAGCGGTCCAGCAGCTCACGACCACATCGCCAAATTCGTTTATATGGCGTCAATGTAATTATGGTGCGCGGTCGCACCGGCGGTCTGCAACTACGCCAACGTGTTGTGCATTATCGCTTCGCCACGGGCCCAGTGGCGGAGCTCCTTGGCGTGTGCCATCGCATCTTGTCTCGACCACGTTGCATGCAGACTAGCTACCAGAGAGTCGATTTCGGCAAGCATATTTTACTACATAGCTGTTACAGTTCAGCTGTTTGCTGTACCGCATCGGCCAACATATTTGGAATCCACGCGCAACATTCCAGCCACTGTTGGCCTCTAGTCGTGTCTCCGCCGATGCCTCCTTGTTACTTCTGGCAGCCATCGCTGGCTTTGGCTATCAGCTTCGCTAACATCGGTGGACTTACCTCCACTTCGCCGGCGCCGCGACAGCCGGCTAGTATCTTGGTGAGCTGACTGTCGAGGCCGTCCACCTGATTCCGCAGATCTTCGGCATCTTCCCGCGCAGCGCTCAAGCGAACCCCTGCAGCACCACGGGATCGGCATGAAGGTTGTCCGGGGTAGTCATGGTGGTAATTTGGCGAGTACTGAGTCGGGCCACAACTTACTATGGGTTCACTCTAATGCTTATTAGGTTCACTCGGAAAGCCTACCGGTGGCGGCTGCCACACTAAATGGCTATGATTAACGTGCCAAATCGGCCGCAGGTTGAGCTGCTCACCCGCGATGGGTGCGCTATCTGCGTGCGGGTACATGCTCAGCTGACTGAACTAGCTGGTGAACTGAGCTTCGATCTGACGATGACGGATGTCGACGCTGCGGCGCTAGCGGGAAACCCTGGGCTGCGGGTGGAGTTCGGCGACCGGCTGCCGGTGATCCTGCTTGACGGCTGCGAGCATAGCTACTGGGAGGTCGACGAGGCCCGGCTCCGCGCAGATCTCACCCGCTAACGGTATTTGGTAGCCCACTCGATCAACGTCTACCGTAGACACCAGTCTGCCTACTGGAGGAAAGCAAGTGGAGCTGGCCAAGTGATGCTGCCGTGAGCATCTTGCTCTTCGGGGTTTCGCACCGCAGTGCACCGGTAGCGGTCTTGGAACAACTCAGCCTGGAAGAATCTGATCAGATCAAGATTGTCGACCGAGTGCTGCAGTCTCCGTTGGTTACCGAGGCGATGGTGCTATCGACCTGTAACCGGGTCGAGGTCTACGCTGTGGTGGACGCGTTCCATGCCGGATTGTCAGTGATCGGGCAGGTGCTTTCGGAATACTCTGCGATGTCGATCGGCGACCTGACCAAGTACGCCTACGTACGATACAGCGAAGCTGCCGTCGAGCATCTGTTCGTGGTGGCCAGTGGTCTGGATTCAGCGGTGGTCGGCGAGCAGCAGGTGCTGGGTCAGGTGCGCCGCGCGTATGCCGTTGCTGAGGCTAACCGCACGGTCGGCCGGGTGTTGCACGAGGTGGCCCAACGAGCATTGTCGGTGGGCAAGCGGGTGCATTCCGAAACCGCCATCGACGCTGCTGGGGTCTCAGTGGTGTCAGTCGCCCTTGGCATGGCCGAACGCAAGCTGGGCGGGCTGGCAGGCCGGACCGCGGTAGTGATCGGCGCTGGTGCGATGGGCGCACTCTCGTCGTCGAACCTGACCCAGGCCAACATCGGGCACATCACTGTACTTAACCGGTCGTTGTCTCGAGCGCGGTGGCTGGTTGGCAAAATCGGTGAATCGGGCGTGCCTGCGGAGGCGCGGACGCTAGATCAGCTTGCCGAGGCACTGGTGGACGCTGACCTAGTGGTCAGCTGTACGGGGGCGGTAAGCCCCGTGGTTTCGCTGGCCGACGTTCACCATGCGCTGGCTGCCATGCGTCGTGACGAAACGACTTGGCCGCTAGTGATATGCGATTTGGGTATGCCGCGCAATGTGGATCCGGCGGTGGCCAAACTGCCCGGCGTTTGGGTTGTCGATGTGGACGGCGTACAGCGTGAACCGTCGGCTCATGCAACTGCTGCCGACGTCGATGCCGCACGCCACATTGTGGCGGCGGAAGTGGCCACCTATCTGGTCGGGCAGCGGATGGCCGAGGTGACCCCCACAGTGACGGCGTTGCGTCAGCGAGCTGCCGATGTGGTCGAAGCGGAGTTGCTGCGCCTAGACCACCGGCTGCCCGGACTGGAAAACGCCCAGCGAGAGGAGGTGGCGCGCACTGTGCGACGGGTGGTGGATAAGTTACTACACGCGCCTACCGTGCGGATCAAGCAGCTCGCCAGTGCCCCCGGTGGTGACAGCTACGCCGAGGCGCTGCGTGAGCTTTTCGAGCTTGACCAGACCGCCGTCGACGCGGTCGCCACGGCAGGTGAATTACCTGTGGTGGTAAGCGGATTTGGCGACGCTACTAGGCGCGGCGAAAGTGCCACGCAAGACAGCTCGAAACATCCCGCCGAGTAGTGATTGGCCCACGTGATCCGGATAGGCACTCGGGGCAGTCTGTTAGCCACTACTCAGGCTGCGCTCGTTAGAGACGCTCTCATCGCCAACGGGCATCCCGCGGAGTTGGTGATCGTCAGCACTGTGGGCGATCAATCGTCTACGCCCATCGAAAGTTTAGGTGTGGGTGTCTTCACCACTGCATTGCGTGAGGCGATCGAAGAGGGTTGCGTTGATGCCGCGGTTCATTCGCACAAGGATTTGCCGACCGCCGACGACCCGCGGTTCACGGTGGCGGCGATACCGCCACGAAGTGATCCCCGCGACGCGGTAGTAGCTCGCGATGGGCTGGTTCTTGCGGAATTGCCGGCCGGATCGCTGATCGGCACGTCTTCGCCGCGGCGGGCGGCCCAACTTAGGGCATTGGGTTTCGGTTTGGAAATCCGCCCCCTACGAGGCAACCTAGATACCAGGTTGAACAGGGTAAGCAGTGGTGATCTTGATGCCATCGTGGTGGCTCGGGCCGGATTGGCCCGATTAGGCCGCCTCGATGATGTCACCGAGACGTTAGATCCGGTGCAGATGGTGCCAGCATCGGCTCAAGGCGCGCTTGCGGTCGAATGTCGCGTCGGTGACAGCCGGTTGGCAGCAGTGCTGGCGGAGTTGGACGACGCAGACACGCGTGCAGCGGTCACCGCGGAGCGAGTTCTGCTCGCCGAACTGGAGGCCGGCTGCTCCGCACCGGTGGGCGCGATCGCTGAAGTGGTCGAGTCCATCGATGAGGAAGGCCGCGTTTTCGACGAATTGTCACTGCGTGGCTGCGTAGTGGCGCTGGACGGATCTGACGTGATCCGCGCTTCCGGCATCGGCACGTCCGGTCGGCCAAGCGAGCTTGGGCTCGCGGTCGCCGCGGAGTTGTTTGAGCTAGGTGCCCGGGAGCTGATGCGGGGAGCGCGACCAGACCGGGCGCTAGGAAGTTGAATGGAGCTAGGAAGTTGGATGAGAGTGGTGGGAGCGACAATGACGACGCGAGGGCGCAAGCCGAGGCCGGGCCGTATCATATTTGTGGGCGCTGGTCCAGGCGCCCCGGGATTACTAACTGCCCAAGCTGCCGCGGTGTTGGCAAACGCCGCCCTGGTTTTTATCGACCCCGATGTACCTGAGCCGGTACTGGCACTGATCGGCAAGGACCTGCCGCCAGTCTCTGGCCCGACGTCTGCCGCCCCGGCTGCTGTGACCGCCAGTGGCACTGCCGAGGGTGCTTCTGATAGGGATCACAACCAAACCGCACCGACGGTCATGTCCTGCAGCGCCGACATTCGCCCTGCGCTAGGTGATCCCGCTGAAGTCGCCAAGACTCTAACTACTGAGGCTCGTTCGGGCGTTGACGTGGTGCGGTTAGTGGCGGGTGATCCATTGACAGTGGACGCGGTCATCACCGAAGTGAACGCCTTGGCGCGTACTAATCTTTACGTCGAGATCGTGCCAGGCTTGGCCGCCAGCAGTGCTGTCCCGACCTACGCTGGACTACCTCTGGGTTCGTCGCACACGGTGGCTGATGTGCGTGGCGATGTGGACTGGGAAGCACTAGCAGCGGCTCCTGGGCCGCTGGTTCTGCAAGCCACAGCATCGCATCTGGCCGATGCGGCGCGTACCCTGATCGACCATGGGCTGGCCGACGCCACACCCTGCGTGGTGACCGCGCAGGGCACGACCTGCCAGCAACGTTCTGTCGAAACCACGCTGGAGGGATTGGCTGACCCGGCTGTCCTGGTTGGCACCGATGCCAAGCTGTCCCCCTCCGGGGGTGACCCGCTGGCCGGGCCGCTGGTGGTGACCATAGGCAAGACGGTGATCAGCCGGGCGAAGTTAAATTGGTGGGAGAGCCGCGCTCTATACGGTTGGACTGTGTTGGTGCCGCGCACCAAGGACCAGGCCAGTGAGATGAGCGAGCGGCTGGTGACGTACGGCGCGTTGCCAGTTGAGGTGCCGACTATCGCCGTCGAGCCGCCGCGCAGTCCCGCGCAGATGGAACGTGCCGTCAAGGGGTTGGTCGACGGCCGTTTCCAATGGGTGGTGTTCACGTCTACCAACGCGGTTCGTGCGGTGTGGGAGAAATTTGGCGAGTTCGGTCTGGATGCCCGCGCCTTTTCCGGGGTGAAGATTGCTTGCGTCGGAGAGACGACTGCAGACCGGGTCCGGGCTTTCGGGATCAGCCCGGAGCTAGTGCCGGCCGGGGAACAGTCGTCCCTCGGTCTGCTGGACGAATTCCCACCTTATGATACTGTCTTCGATCCGGTGAACCGTGTTTTGCTGCCGCGCGCTGACATCGCCACTGAAACGCTGGCCGAAGGACTGCGCGAGCGTGGCTGGGAGATTGAGGATGTCACTGCTTATCGGACGGTGCGGGCCGCACCGCCACCGGCGGCCACCCGGGAAATGATCAAAACGGGTGGCTTCGACGCGGTGTGCTTCACCTCCAGCTCCACAGTGCGTAACTTGATCGGTATTGCTGGCAAGCCCCACGCGCGGACTATCATTGCTTGTATCGGGCCTAAGACCGCTGAGACCGCCGCCGAGTTTGGCTTGCGGGTGGATGTTCAGCCCGATACCGCTGCGGGTGGCCCGTTGGTTGACGCCCTGGCCGAGCATGCTGCTCGGCTGCGTGCCGAAGGCGCGCTACCTCCGCCGCGCAAGAAGAGCCGCAGACGTTAGTGACTTCTCAATGGTTGAGTGTTCGTGTCTGTACGGCGATATGCCGACAGGGCTGGTATTGCATGGATGCTTGTGGCCACTATGAGTGGTAGCAGTTACCCGCGGCACCGACCGCGTCGGCTTCGTTCCACTCCTGCGATGCGCCGCCTAGTGGCGCAGACTTCTCTGGAGCCAAGGCATTTGGTCCTGCCGATGTTCGTCGCCGATGGTATCGACGAGCCGCGGCCGATTGCTTCCATGCCTGGCGTTGTGCAGCACACCCGGGATTCGCTGCGTCGTGCCGCCGTCGATGCTGTCGCTGCTGGAGTGGGTGGACTGAACCTGTTCGGCGTGCCGCGCGATCAAGATAAGGACGCAACCGGCTCGGTTGGGGTAGATCCCGACGGTATCCTCAACGTCGCTCTTTGTGACCTGGCCAAGGATCTTGGCGATGCCACCGTGTTGATGGTCGATACCTGCCTGGATGAGTTTACCGACCACGGGCATTGCGGCGTCCTTGACGAACGAGGTCGAGTGGACAACGATGCCACCGTGGCGTGGTACGTGGAAATGGCTGTGGCACAAGCGGAATCTGGTGCTCACGTGGTTGGTCCGAGCGGGATGATGGACGGTCAAGTAGGCGCGATCCGAGACGGACTGGACAGCGCTGGTTACACTGATATAGCGATCCTCGCTTACGCCGCGAAGTTTGCCTCGGCGTTCTACGGACCGTTCCGCGAGGCGGTGAATTGCAGTCTGTCCGGTGACCGGAGCACCTACCAGCAGGAACCAGGCAATGCCCGTGATGCGTTGCGCGAAATTGAGCTGGATATCGACAAGGGTGCAGACATCATCATGATCAAACCCGCTTTGGGGTACCTGGACGTCGTCGCTGCGGCGGCCAGTGTTTCGCCGGTGCCGGTGGCTGCGTATCAAGTTTCCGGGGAGTACGCGATGATTTGTGCTGCGGCCGCAAACAACTGGATTGACGAACGTGCCGCTGCGCTGGAGTCGTTGACGAGCATCCGGCGCGCTGGGGCAGATATTATACTCACGTACTGGGCAGTTGATGTGGCGGGTTGGCTTTCGTGACGATCCCATAAGTCACAATCACGAGATGGAACTGCAGATGACGTCAACGACGGAGACCAATCGCAAGCCGTTGTTTTATGAGCCCGGTGCCAGCTGGATTTGGCTGCTATCGGGACCGGTAGCAGCGACGTTCATGATCTTGATTGAAATCTGGAGCGGCGCTTCGGTGCAGCCGGTGATCCCGTTGATCTTTCTGGTTCTGGTGTCTGGATTTGTTGGTATCCAGGTAAAGGCGGCGCGGATCCATTACTCAGTCGAACTAACCGACGACGCTCTGCGTCAGGGTACTGAGACGATCCTCGTTGCCGAAATTGTGAAGATCTATCCGGAAGCCGAGAATGCACCGGCATCCGACAAGGAGCTGCAGCCATGGCAGTCGGCGCGGGCGCTTGGCGAATTGGCCGGAGTGCCGCGTGGCCGCATCGGCATCGGTCTTAAGCTCAACGGAGGGCGCACCGCACAAGCCTGGGCGCGTCATCATCGACCCTTTCGGGCGACACTGACTTCACTGGTCCACGAGCGTGTGGAACCCGCCCGAGTGGATAGCGCCGATGTCGGTGATGACGACAACAACGGGTCACCGAGGTGATTGCTCGTTATCGAGCGGTGATCGAACTCGTTCTGGCTTCTCTCATTTTCGTGGGCGCTCAGGTTAGCTGGTTGCGCTCACGTTACACGGTTCCCGTCGCGCCTATTGCAGACGGGTGGCCGACCCCAATGTCGGTGGTGTATGACCCTCAACAACTGCTACTGACCTTGTTGTTGGGAACGCTCTCCGGGATCCTGGGGGTGGTCGGCGTGGCCCGACTACTGTCCAAGCGCTAGTCGAAAAACTAAGCAGTGAAACGTCTTAGTCTTGTGCATGCCGTTCATAGGCCCAGCGCTCCAGCCGCTCCTGCAGCAGCACCAGGCCAAGCCCGGCAAGTGGCGTGACTGTCGATATGCAGACCAGCAGCGTCATCATCTCAAACCTCCCGCAACCTTTCAGTGGTAAGATCTTTCAGCGGTAAGACGAGTGGCTTGCGCCAGAAGTTCACTGCGGCAGCTGACAGTGGTCGTGAACGTATTGACTGGTCTCGGCCATCAGCCAGGGCGCGATCGGCTAGCTTGTCTATGACAAGTGCCAGCCACTGCTCGGATTATCCCGTCTAGCTCGCCGAATAGATGCTCTCACCAATACGAAATGCTGTGCCCGCCCAGAGAAGAAGCTGCCAGCTCAGCTGGTTGACGAATTGACGGGGGCTAAATAGAAGCTGTCGTTGGTGTCGCAAGTCCACCTGCAGGGGAATTGACGACAGCGCCGGCAGATCGACCACGCTGTTTGGCACCCAATCGTTGTGGCTATCAAACGCGCCGGGGTGCTGTCGGTGAATGAAGTGAACAATACTGGGGTGGTCGCGCAGATCCCGGCGGTCCGCGACGGCCCTAGCCGGGCGCCTAGCAGCAGCGTTCTGTATCCGCCCATTGACCAGGCCAGGAAACCCACCCGGATAGTGTCCATACCCATTGAGGACAGCATCGGTAGGAGTTCTTCGAGCACCATTGCGCCGGAGTCCACGCCGCATGCACGTCGGTGCCAGTAGGTATCGCCACCATCTATGCTGACCACGGCGAACGGCGGTCGCGACCCGCCTTAATTAGTTGAGCGAGCGCGCCCTCTACCCTAGCGTCGAGCATCATGTCTGTGTTTCCGCTCTTGCCGTGCAACGCAATAACTGGATTCAGCACCTCGGGCTTTCCCAGTGGCAAAGCGACAATCTAATTGGTCTTGGCGCCGTCACGAGCCGTGGAGATGCGTGGAGATGAACGAGTCGGTGAGTCTGGCCGGGTAGGGCGTTGCCCGACGTCGCGGACTCAAACGGGGCAGGATCCAAGGTTTGTGGCATGGCTTGCGGTTCGAGCGGATCCAGGATGGCACCCAAAGCCCACACATCAGCGGCTGCATCGCTAGTGCCAGCGCCCACAAGCCGTATCGCGCGGCGGTTCAGGTCAGGAACGCATAGCGTAATGCCGTGACGGCTGAGCTTTGCGGGTCGGGCTCAGCTGCACCCAAGGGCAATGTTATTCTACCCAGCATCTCAGGGTTGGCAGCGGTAGCGATAAAGTAGTTCGAATCCTGACAGGCGGCCAGTCAGTTTATTGTACCTTTACCCTAGTGGGCGTTTCTTAGGCCCCAAGGCCTGACAGGGGTCTGCGACATGTCGTTGCAGCCTAACGGTCACCTGAATTTGCGGTACCGCAACATACCCCACCCGACGGGTGTGTGCTTGTTGACCGCGGCCGTGGTGGTTGCTCTTGTCGCGATCTGCTCGCATGTGTCTAAAATCCTGAGCGCGGGACCGGTAACTGTCACAACGGTCCGCCATCTAGTGGTCATATTCCCACATGAGAAAGGCTCTTTTGACGACTCCTTCGGGACTGACCCCATGCCGCTAGCATTAATGGCCAACTATTCACTGCTAAACCGGACACCCCGCGGTAACGTCAGATTTGTTGATGCATAATCCCAACTCGGCGCATCTGATGTGTCTGGTCGAACCCGGTCAGCAGCTGATCTGCGATCAGCATAACTAATGCCAAACTGAGCAGTTGTCTGCCAATGGCAGTGCCATGGGTAATCCATCGGAGTTGCGACAAGGCCTGTCGTAGCGTCAGTTCAACATGAACACTACTGGCGGCGTGATTGACACTGGTTTGTTTGTTGGGTCTGGCGTAGTAAACCATGCGGCCGATCCCGTTGTATTCTTGACCTACATGGTGTGTGGTATGCCAACCAATTCTGGTGATTCGGATGCTCGGCAAGATGGTTGCCGCGAACCCTTTGCACGGGATAGTTCGCTGACTATGCAGGACAAACCCTCGGTGGCTGGGCCGGCTTCTTGGTTGGCTGGCTGTATTGGTACTTCTGGGTAGTCGTGGTCGGATTTGAGGCCATCGCCGGCGGTAAAGTCATCACCTATTGGTTTCATATGCTGTTGTGGTTGCCTGCGCTGATCCTGATGGCCATTATGACTGTGAACGAACTGTTCTCCATCATATCCTGTGGGGAGTTAAAATTTTATTTCGCCAGAATCAAAATCACTGCCATTAAGGTCTTTTGGGTGTCAGCCATGTTGTTCGTTCTCGGCCTGTGGTTACGTCGTCAACTGGAGTTATCCAACCTTGGTTCGCATGGCGGATCCTTCCCTAATGGGGTGAGGGCTGTCTTTGCCGCCATCGTGGTAGCGATCTTTTCCATGGTTGGTGTGGAAATCGCTACTATCGTCGCCGCTGAAACCCCAACTCGGAGAGCGCGGTACACTGCGCGGCCAACATCGTGGTTACTTCATATCATGGTGTTTTTCATCGGTTCAGTTTTTCTGCTGGTTGTGCTGCTGCCTTGGGAAGCTGTGCAGATCGGTGCCTAGTTCTATGTCGCTGCGTTCAAGCGGATAGGTATTCCCAGTGCGGATCAAATCATGAATGCGGTGGTGCTTACCGCCGTCCTGTCATGCTTAAATCCGGTCCTATACACTTTCTCGCGCATGCTGTCCGTGCCCGGCAGCTGGCCTCGAGAGGCGCCGGCTCAGCTGATTAAGCTCAGCCGGTGCGGGGTCCCGTATGTCGTGACCATGTGCTTGTCGATAGTAGGTCGTGATAGCGTTGGCTCGTAACCTGCGCCGTGTTCGCTTTCTTGCTCGACTTATTGGGCGTCATCGTCTTGTTCGCCTACTTGTCTAATTAAACTGCCCTACATTGTTCTTCTTGTTACTCGCTGCTGGATGCCGCCGGATAAGTTGCGGGTGCAATATGTTTTCTCCCAGTGCTTTCTATCTCCACCTTCGCTGACATCGTGGTTGTGCGAGTGTAAGTAGCCTTTGGTCGCAGCGCGCACGTCCAACTCTGACTCGGCCTGTTGTCGTGGGCCGTCGTGATTGCGTTGTACTTCCTCGTCAAATGGCGACGCGGATCGGTCGTACGCTAAATGTCACCGCACGGCAAAGCCAAGCCGGTAGTTAAGGAAAACGTCTGGGAAACTCAGTTATTAGAGAAATATTTCGAGCATCTGGACTGCAGCGACGCCCAGTATCGCCATCCATGACTGGTTCGATCCCAGCCGGGATCACCCAAGTAACAGCATTATCGGCCCACTGTGCAAAACGCCTGCACAACAACGACGCTATTCGACAACCACGCATTTATTCTCAGAATGTTCACCCCTGTGCCTCGATGTATTCTACATGATATTTAGGTACGGAACACCGAGTTCGTCGCATGCATCGGAGGTATTGGCTCGGTCATGTTCCTGGTTTCGTTCTCCTTGTCGACTACAGTTTCGCTGTTCACCATTGCGAATGCGATGACGAATGGATAGGCACTGCTTTGTTTGCCGACCTGTTTTCGAGATGTGGGTGCAGGATCAAAATTTGCGTGACGCTTTGCTGGATCGGGAGGCCGAGCATACAGAACAGGCCGGCTTGCGCGTCGTCCCACTGTTTGGCGTCGTCGTCGCTCCTGGTGAGTTCGCGCTGGACCTCATCAACTACTTGTATCGGACCGGTCGCGATGTAGTCTTCGTATCAAGGGTCATAGCGTACGGAACACTTTGGGCCGGAATAGGTAACGACGCCCATCGCGGATGACACTCGTATCGAACGAATAGATCACGGTAGTCAGATGACGCTCTGTAGCTCGGCTGACTCAGCCAAATGTGGAATCTAGGCTCGCCTTCGCATCCAAGTAGAATTGTGGCGGTGTTGCTGTCGATGATATGGCGCCAGTGGACGTCCACCACCGCCCGTACATACCCCTTACCGAGGTCGTGTACGGTATTCCTGTAACAGTTCTCGCCCGCCAGTCGACCGAGCCGCGTTTGGTTTCATCGTCGTATGCAGCGGTGAACTCGGTGTGGAGTTGGCGGTAGACCTCGATTGGAACGAGGTCGAGGGTGGCTTAGCCGACGTAGGAATGCCTCGGCGCTGACACCGAAGTACGCCGCGAACAGGCGCAGCGAGCCGTAGTCCGACGAGGACGGAATCTTGCGGTGAACAATGTATCTCGGGCCGGGCACGCATCGCAGCGGTAGGCATAAACACAGCGGTAGCAATGGCATTGCATCGCGCTTCTAACGACCGTTCTTGGCCGCGAGATCGATCGTAGAGGAGGGCATTACACACCTCTACCGTGTACGCAGGACAAGGTAAGTGAACTTATGCACCAACGAGAACAGGCGCGGGAGTGGGTGGTGGCTGCCGTTGAGGATGATCACTGGCACTGGCAGCATATCAATGTACAGACACATTCCGCGCATCTCACCTACTGCGACTTTGCTGCCGCGTGTCGCAAGCACGAGGACGTGCAATGTTTGATGGCAGCCACTCACGCATTCAGGTGCTCTTATGGGTCGGTTGACGCCACGGGGTTCGGCATCGGCTCGGCCCCCACTAGCGCCTCGCAGAGGGGCGAGCTTAACAATAGCGCTACTATAACGTAACTTGACACTGGCAGTTTCCATGCAACAGGCTTCTCATGCTCCTCTGTCTCGGCCAGCTCCAGTACGAAGTCTCGCTGCGTGTTCCCGATGACTGCTGATGCAGTTATCGGGAACACGCAGCATCGTCTAGTCAACCGGGAGTCCCGTAAAGTGTCGAATTCGTCGGGCGACTCAGACAGTAAAGACAGAAAAAACATCTCAAACGACCGCTTGTAGACCTCGGTAGTCTTGTGCAACTAGCGTGGTGGTCGACATGGTTTCGCCTGCTTCCCATATCCATACCCAGTCGTCAGGAACGCCGATTTTGCACGCGGTGGTGACCTCGATCAGACCACACGACTTGCGAGCCCATCGGAGCACAGAGGGCTGTACCGGCATAGGAATTGACGACGGCCTAGGTCGATGATGCCCTAGGGCACTCACAACCAACCGTCGAACCGCAGAGATTGATCGGCTTGGCGGGAGCGGTCGGCTCATCGAAGTATGAAGACTACATTGGTATGGCACCGAAGCCGATGTATTATGCCCACGCCGCCATTTATCGGGTGCAATGTCTATCCGCATGATTGAATTACATTGACTCCGGTGATTTGTTACGTCTCGTCATCGATCAGGTAGATTACGCGGTAGGAACCGCGACGTGCCCTGTAGTAATCGTGTAATGGTGTTCGGAGCTGCTTGCCAACTCGGTGAGGATTGTCGAGCAGTGGACCAATAATGAACTTGTATGTAGCGAACATCACTTATTCGGAAAGTCATTCAGCTAATTGTTTTTAGCGATCGACGCGATTATCAGTTCGTATTGTCGATAGGTCACGTCCTAGCTCGGTGTGCTTGCATTGCTGCGGCAAGGCTGTCCTGGTTTTCGCCTTCGCCACGGGCTAGCTCAGCGTCGGTCTCCCCAAGGGGGCAGAACACTGCTGGGTCGGAGAGCACCGCAATGGATTCTTCGAGTGACTCTAAGTCGTCGACGGCAAGAAGAACCGCTGTGGGACGTCAGTTCACTGTGACGGTGATCCATTCGTGCCGATCTCTGACGCGGACTACAAATAATTCCGACAGATGCGCCTTCGCCTCTGCTAGTGAGCTACCTGGGACTATAGTCATAAACAGGATCAGTCCTTCTTCCGAGGTCCAGAGGAGGTGATCCACATCGCTCGTTCTCACACCGTTCGTTCGAGCAGCACCGCTTGCTCGAACGGCAGACTCGTGAAAAGTCTCCGGCCGATGCGCACGTGCTGGGCAGCCTCGGCCTTAGTGACGACCTGAGGATCGGTGACGCCGTAGCTCTTACCGCTGTGGTGCATCCGCCCGCTTCCGGCGGCGGTTAGGTTCTTCAACCAGTCTCGGTCACGGCCGTAGGTCAGCAGGATCGCAAAGCCGGGTTGCCCATTGACGTCGGCGTGAAACACCATTAGAGGGGTTCGGTACAGCGTGCCGGATCGCCGCCCGACGTGCTCAAGAATGCCGTGCAGAGGCAGCCAACCAGCCCACAGCCGCTGAATGGGGTTGGTGACATGTCGGTTGAACCGGGCGAGCCATTCGGGTAGTTGCATACCGTTATCCAACTCGCCGGCGCGGACCGACTTCAAGCCTTACACCCTGTAGTTCAACGAGTCGCGGAGGCTGGAAAACTAGTTGCCATGGGTAGCATTGACCAGGCAACCGCATCGGCCGGACCAAATGCCCGCATCTCTGCGAAGCTGTTTGAGGACGCTTGCACTGTCATTCCCGGTGGGGTGAATTCCCCGGTACGCGCCTTCACCGCGGTCGGTGGTACCCCGCGCTTCATCACCGAAGGATGTGGCTGCTGGCTCACCGACGCCGACGGTAACCGTTACGTCGACCTGGTCTGCTCATGGGGCCCGATGATCCTCGGACATGCGTATCCCGCGGTCGTCAATGCCGTCACCAAGGCCGTCGCCTCCGGGTTGTCGTTCGGGGCGCCGACGCCAGTGGAGACGCAGCTGGCCGCTGAGATTGTCGGGCGAGTGGCACCCGTCCAGCGGATACGGTTTGTGAACTCCGGAACCGAAGCCACTATGAGTGCTGTCCGGTTGGCTCGCGGATTTACCGGTCGGGCCAAGATCATTAAGTTCTCCGGTTGCTATCACGGCCATATGGACGCACTGCTAGCTGACGCGGGCTCTGGAGTGGCGACACTGGGCTTGCCTTCCTCGCCAGGGGTTACTTTCGCCGCCGCGGCTGACACACTCGTATTGCCCTACAACGATATCGAGGCTGTTCGGCAGACGTTCGCTCGGTTAGGGGACCAGATCGCCGCGGTGATTACTGAAGCCAGTCCCGGCAATATGGGAGTGATCCCACCGGCACCTGGTTACAACGCGGCGCTGCGCGCGATCACCGCTGAACATGGTGCGCTACTGATCATCGACGAGGTGATGACCGGTTTCCGGGTCAGCCGAAGTGGTTGGTACGGAATCGATCCGGTCGCCGCTGATCTGTTCACCTTTGGCAAGGTAATGAGCGGCGGAATGCCGGCAGCCGCGTTCGGCGGGCGCGCCGAGGTGATGCAGCAGCTGGCACCGCTGGGGCCGGTGTATCAGGCCGGGACGTTGTCGGGTAACCCGGTGGCGATGGCCGCCGGTTTGACAACTTTGCGGGCCGCCGACGATGCCGTCTATGCCGCACTGGATCGCAACGCTGACCGGTTGGCCGCGCTGCTGTCCGAGGCGCTCACGCTTGCCGGCGTGCCACACCAGATTCCACGGGCCGGCAATATGTTAAGCGTGTTCTTCTCCGAAGCGCCAGTAACCGACTTTGCGTCCGCTCGCAGCAGCCAGATTTGGCGTTATCCGGCTTTCTTTCATGCCTTGATAGACGCAGGCGTCTACCCGCCGTGCAGTGCGTTCGAAGCGTGGTTTGTCTCGGCTGCTCTCGACGATGCCGCATTCGGCCGTATCGCCGAAGCACTTTCCTCCGCGGCACAAGCCGCAGCTGGTGTCGCCAACCGAAAGCGGGAGTCTTAATGGCTGAGCAAACCCGGGTGCATGTGGTGCGGCACGGCGAGGTGGACAACCCCACCGGGATCCTCTACGGTAGAATTCCTGGTTTTAGGCTGTCTAAGACGGGTAGAGCGCAAGCGATCGCGGTCGCCGATGCGTTGGCCGATTGCGATGTAGTAGCGGTAATCGCCTCCCCTCTGCAACGAGCGCAGGAGACCGCGGCGCCTATTGCTGACAAGCACAACCTGACCGTGGACACCGACCCCGATCTGATTGAATCGGTCAACTTCTTTGAGGGACGGAGCGTCGGTCCGGGCAGTGGAGCCTGGCGAGACCCGCGAGTATGGTGGCAGCTGCGCAATCCGTTCACCCCGTCGTGGGGGGAGTCCTACGTCAAGATCGCGGCCCGGATGACAACCGCGATAGGCAAGGCACGTGCCCGTGGAGTCGGACATGAGGTGGTATGCGTCAGCCATCAACTGCCGGTGTGGACACTGCGGCGACACCTGACCGGCAAGCGGCTCTGGCACGATCCGCGGCGCCGAGATTGCGCGCTGGCTTCTGTGACTACCTTCGTCTACGACGGCGACCGGCTGATCGACGTGGAGTATTTCCAGCCGGCGGGCACTTGACCGCGCCGACGACGATGCAGAGCGAAGCGATGCGGAGGAGTGGCGCCGTGATCATGTGGCGGCTGGCAATGGCTGGGGCAGTGTTAGCGGTGTTACTCACGGGCTGTCTGGGTCGCGATGCAGTAGTCCAAGGCGGTACCTTTGAATTTGTTTCGCCCGGCGGCAAGACCGATATCTTCTACGATCCGCCCGCGAGCCGCGGTCGCCCAGGGCCGCTTTCCGGGCCGGACCTGGTGGATAAAGCGTGCACACGGTCGTTGGACGTGGTACCCTTTGCGGGCCGGGTCGTCGTCATAAACATATGGGGGCAGTGGTGCGGGCCGTGCCGGGCTGAGGTGGCCCAGCTGCAGCAGGTCTATGACACCACCCGAGGTTTGGCGGTGTCCTTTCTGGGCATCGATGTTCGCGATAACAACCGCCAGGCGGCTCAGGATTTCGTCAACGACCGCCACGTCACGTTCCCTTCGATCTACGACCCGGCCATGCGGACCCTGATTGCTTTCGGCGGCAAATACCCGACCACCGTGATCCCGTCCACGTTGGTGCTGGACCGTCAGCACCGGGTTGCGGCGGTATTTTTGCGGGAGTTGCTTGCCGGAGATTTGCAACCCGTGGTAACTAGGGTGGCATACGAAACTGTGGTGGGGCAGCCACCGCGAGGAACGCCATGACCGGCTTCACCGAGATTGCCGCTGCGGGACCGCTGTTGGCGGCGCTAGGGGTGTGTGTGTTAGCGGGGCTGGTGTCGTTTGCCTCGCCGTGTGTGGTGCCGTTGGTGCCGGGTTATTTGTCGTATCTAGCAGCGATCGTTGGTGTCTCTGAAGACGAAGTGCAGTCAGCACCAAGTGCCATCAACGCTTCGCGTGCGGCCCGGTGGCGGGTGGCGGGATCTGTGGTGCTGTTCGTTGCCGGGTTCACTACGGTGTTCGTGCTCGACACCGTCACCGTCCTGGGGATGGCCACCATGCTGACTACTAATCAGGCGCTGCTGCAGCGGGTCGGGGGTGTGCTGACCATTGTGATGGGGCTGGTGTTTATGGGCTTGATCCCAGCCCTGCAGTTCCATGCCCGGTTCAGTCTGCGGCATTTGACGACGGTAGCGGGGGCGCCGGTGCTGGGTGCCGTATTCGCGCTCGGCTGGACGCCGTGCCTAGGGCCGACGTTGAGTGGGGTAATCACCGTCGCCGCGGCTACTGACGGTGCCAATGTTACCCGCGGAATCGTGCTGGTGATCGCCTATTGTGTGGGCCTAGGAATTCCGTTCGTGCTGCTAGCGTTCGGTTCGGTGCGGGCGGTGGCCGGCCTGGGATGGCTGCGGCAGCACAGCAGGGCTATCCAAGTCTTCGGTGGCATGCTGCTGATCGGGATCGGCGTGGCACTGATCGCCGGGCTGTGGGACGGCTTTGTTTCCTGGCTGCGGGATGTGGTCGTAAGTGACATGAAGGTGTCGATTTGACACAGGTTCTCATGCGGCTTGTAGCCCAGGTGCGTAACATCTGGCGCGCGTTGACCTCGATGGGCACTGCGTTAGTGCTGCTATTTTTGCTTGCGCTTGGTGCGATACCTGGTGCACTTCTGCCGCAGCGCAGCCTCAACGTCGGCAAGGTCGACGACTACCTGGCCGCCCACCCGGTGGTCGGCCCGTGGCTGAACCAGCTGCAGGCCTTCGATGTTTTCTCCAGCTTCTGGTTCACAGCCATCTGCGTGCTGCTGTTCGTGTCTCTCGTCGGTTGCCTGACTTCACGGATGATCGAGCATGCCCGTAGCTTGCGCGCCGCGCCGGTGGTCGCACCACGCAACCTGACCCGGCTGCCCAAGTATGCGTGCTTCGCTGCTAACGGTGATGCCGAGACCCTGGCGGACATTCTCATCGGCAGGCTGCGTGGCTGGCGCATCGCCACCCGCACTCAAGACGGCATAGTCTCCGAAACCGTAGAAGTGTCCGCTGAGAAAGGCTATCTGCGCGAATTCGGCAATCTGGTCTTTCACTTTTCGCTGCTGGGCCTGCTGGTCGCGGTGGCTGTCGGCAAACTGTTTGGGTACGAGGGCAGTGTTGTTGTCATCGCCGACGGCGGCCCCGGCTTCTGCTCGGCATCGCCGGCCGCGTTCGACTCGTTCCACGCTGGCAACACCGTAGACGGCACTTCGTTGCACCCGCTATGCATTCGGGTCAACGCCTTTACAGCACATTACTTGCCCTCGGGGCAGGCTACCTCGTTCGCCGCAGATATTGACTATCAGGACGGCCACGATCTGGCGGTGAATAGCTGGCGGCCTTACCGACTGGAGGTCAACCACCCACTGCGCGTCGCCGGTGATTGGGTGTACTTGCAGGGTCACGGTTACGCGCCCACCTTCACCGTGATATTCCCCGACGGACAGACACGCACGTCGACCGTGCAGTGGCGACCCGACAACTCGCAGACACTGTTGTCGTCGGGTGTGGCACGCATTGACCCGCCCGCGGGTAGCTATCCCAACGCGAGCGAGCGTCGTCGACATGAGATCGCGATCCAAGGTTTGTTGGCACCGACCGAGCAGTTCGATGGCACCCTGTTGTCGTCGCGTTTCCCGGCGCTGAACGCTCCCGCGGTAGCCATCGACATCTACTGTGGCGACACCGGCCTGGACAGCGGGCGGCCTCAGTCGTTGTTCACCCTGGATCCTCGGCTGATCGATCAGGGTCGGCTAACCGAAGTGAAACGGGTCAATCTGCGTGCCGGCGAACAAGTCCGGCTTGACCCAGGCCTGGGGTCCGGCACCGTGGTCCGCTTCGACGGGGCCGTACCGTTCGTCAACCTGCAGGTGTCGCATGATCCCGGCCAATTTTGGGTGCTTGTTTTCGCCATTGCGATGATGGCCGGACTGGTGGTGTCGCTGGTGATGCGTCGACGTCGGGTATGGGTGAGGCTCACTCCGGCGGTCGGTACGGTGAACGTCGAGCTAGGCGGCTTGGCGCGCACCGACAATTCCGGATGGGGCGACGAATTCGAGCGGTTGGTGGAGCGGCTATTGGCCGGGCTCGGCGAGCCCGTTACGGCTGAACGTACACACGTAGAGGCCAGAAGGAGTTCCCAGGTGGACGTCAAATGAACACCCTGTATGTCAATATCGGCCTGGCGCGCTACTCCGACTGGGCGTTCACCTCGGCCGTAGTGGTGCTAGTGGTCGCCCTGCTGCTGCTGGCTTACGAGCTGGCACACGTCGGCGGCAGCCGGGTAGTCAACCACGGGCGAGTGGTGGCTGGGTTGGTCACAGCCGACAGTGCGACTCCCGGCATCGTGATGGATGCTCCGCAACGATCGGTCGACGAGCGTGTCGGGCGGGCCGGGTTGGCCGTGGCTTACCTCGGCATCGGTCTGTTGCTGACGTGCATCGTGCTGCGCGGCCTAGCCACCCTGCGGTTGCCCTGGGGCAATATGTATGAGTTCATCAATCTGACTTGCTTCTCTGGGCTAGTCGCCGGCGCGATCGTGTTGCGTCGCCGGCAATATCGCCCGCTGTGGGTTTTCTTGTTGGTGCCGGTGCTGATCCTGCTCACGATTTCCGGGCGCTGGCTCTACGTCAATCCCGCACCGGTTATACCGGCGCTGCAGTCCTACTGGCTGCCCATCCACGTGTCAGTGGTCAGCCTCGGCTCGGGGGTTTTCCTGGTCGCCGGCATCGTCAACATCTTGTTCCTGCTGCGCACCTCGCGGTTGGCGGTCTCCGACCCAGAAGACGCTGAACGCAGTGGAAACGTGCTGGCCCGACTGGTGCGGCGATTCCCTGACGCGCAGACCCTGGATCAGATCGCCTATCGAACGACGATCTTTGCGTTTCCGGTGTTTGGTTTCGGGGTGATTTTCGGTGCGATCTGGGCCGAGGAAGTCTGGGGTAGGTACTGGGGCTGGGATCCCAAGGAGACGGTTTCTCTTGTCGCGTGGGTGGTATACGCGGCTTATTTACATGCCAGGTCGACTGCGGGATGGCGGGACAGCAGGGCAGCGTGGATCAACGTGGTCGGGTTTGTAGCCATGGTCTTCAACCTGTTTTTCGTTAACCTGGTGACTGTAGGCCTGCATTCGTATGCAGGAGTGGGCTGACTGTCCGTTGGCGGACGGCCTCATATACTGCAGCATAAGGGGAAGTTCACATGTCTGGGCATCCACCGGTGCAGATGCCCCGAACCCATGAGGGTCACAACGACGTCGACAATCCGACGACGCAGTTGCCGTCTCGGCAATACTCCGGCGACCCGCACAACGAATCCAGCAGCGCAGCACCGACCCGCACCTTTGCCGGGTTTCGCAGAGGGCGGTGGTCCCGGGGACCTGACCCGTGGGTCGCTACACTTTCATCAGCACTCGCATCGCTCTCCCGGGCGCCACACCGGGATTCAATTCTAGTTATCGGCGTCCCGCGGGTCGAAACGGCGGAATTCGGTGGTCATACTGACAGACTCGTCGGACCCGAGCATGCTTGGTGCTGCCCAGAGGCCGTGCCACATACGCTGCATCCGGAATTATTCACCCGGATGCTCATGCGACTGGTCAAACCTTCACCGTCGGAGGGCTTGCGGCGTGTGCTCTACATGCTGTCCGACCAACCGATTAACTTGAGGAAAATCCCGGGCTGCCCCTTACAACAACGACTTGGTGGCCTAAATAAATCGGCCAGTACGGGATTGCTACCGGATTGCGGTACTGTCCCTGAAAGGTGGGGTTGGCAAAACCACAATCACTGCGACGTTGGGTTTGATGTTTGCTGTTATCCGAGGCGATCGGGTAGTGGCCGTAGATGCCAACCCCGATCGCGGTACTTTGGGCCAGAAGGTTTTGTTGGAAACGCCGGCTACCGTGCGCCAGTTACTGCACGACGCCCGAGCCATCGAACGCTACAGCGACGTTCGCCTCTACACTTCGCAAGGCGCGAGCGGGATGTGAAGTGTTAGTGTCGGAAAGCAATCCGGCGGTATCTGATGCATTCAACGTCGACGACTACAGTTGCATCTTGGGAATCATGGAGCGGTTCTACGGCCTGGTGCTGACTGTGCAGTATCGGGCTGCTGCACTCGGCGATGTCGTCTGTGCTGGCCAAAGCTGATGCTTTGGTGGTGGTCAGTTTGGGGTCTCCATCGATGGCGCGCGCAGCGCCTTGGCGACGCTGGATTGGCTGGATGCGCAAGGCCATCAGGGTTTGGTGCGCAACTCGATCCCAGTTATCAACGACGTGCGACCACGAGCTGGCAAGGTCGACATCAATAAGGTGGTTGAGCATTTCTCACGGCGCTGCTGCGCAGTACGGCTGGTGCCTTTTGCACCCTCATCTGTGAGGCGAGTGCCGAGATCAATTTGGATTGGTTGCAGCGACCGACCCGTGAAGCCTTCATCGAGCTGGCTGCAGTTCTCGCCGATGGGTTCCCCGATCTAGCGCAGGTCTGGGTTTGATGAATGGTGATCCGCGGCGCCCGGCTCTGTCACGTTTGCGATTGCTACTAGCGCGGGTTGTCGTCCCGATGCCCGAGTTTCCACAAAAACTCTGGATCGTCGTCGGGCCCGATAACGCGAGTCTTCGGACGGTTAGCCTGTAACCGCATAGCGCGCCAGCCAATATAGGTCAGCGTCCCTAAAGCCAGGACGAAGAGCAGGTACAACACTCGACACCTCCTTGGAGTGAATATACCCGCACCGTAGGCTCAAGCCATGTCAGAAGAGCTAAGCAACACTAGCGCTGCAGATCACAACCGAGATCGCTTAGTTGTCGACGTCTTGCTTTACGTATCGGCCCGGTTGCTACTGGTGGTCCTACTTGGCGGCGTTATTTACGGGGTGGCGCGATTGTTGGGGGTAACCCAGCTGCCCATTGTCGTTGCCGCATTATTCGCTCTGATCATCGCGATGCCTCTGGGTATCTGGCTGTTCAGTCCGTTGCGCCGGCGCGCCACCGCGGCGCTTGCTGTCGTTGGTGAGCGCCGGCGTTCCGAACGTGAACAATTACGGGCCCGGCTGTGCGGTGAGTCGCTGCTCGATAAGGAGTGATACCGCTGTTATGCTATAAGTGCTGGTCAACAAGGAGAATGCGCACAATCGAAGCCCTCAGTACACTGTCAGTGCACCACCAACTCTGCCAGTGCTAAAGCCCCGGCCACCGCGATCGCCCATAATACCATCGCAAGTCCGGTGTCTCGCAACACCGGGATCAAGTCGAGCCCCCTGCGGCCGGAGCGCACCGGCCGCAGGGCGCGCAGAGCCAGCGGCGTGGCCACCAGTCCGGCAGCACACCATGGTGTCGCTACCATGAGCACCAGCGTCAGTACTCCGGCGACACCCAGCAGCGCCTGGTACAATCGTCGCGTATGGGCATCACCCAGACGCACCGCCAGGGTGAACTTGCATGACTGCATGTCGGTGGGAATATCTCGTAAGTTGTTGACTAGCAGTATCGACGATGACAGCGTTCCGGTTGACACCGCTAGCACCAACCCTACCCAGTCCACCTGTAATGCCTGGGTGTACTGGGTGCCGAGTACCGCGACCAGGCCAAAAAACACGAACACTGCGACCTCGCCAAAACCCTTATAGCCGTAGGGCTTCGAGCTACCGGTGTACAGCCAGGCCCCTGCTATGCAGGTAGCCCCGACCAGGACAAGCCACGATGTACTGAGCAGTGCGAGTACCGACCCGGCCATCGCGCCGACCGTCAGGCTGACAACCGCAGTGGTCAGCACCGATCGTGGGGAAGCGAGCTGCGAGCCTATCAATCGCAGCGGCCCGGCCCGGTGGTCGTCGGTGCCACGGATGCCGTCGGAGTAATCATTGGCGAAGTTGACTCCGATTGTCAGCGCGACAGCGACAGCTAGTGCCAGCAGCGCTTTCCACCACACGGCTGAGTGCAACCATGCCGCAGCGCCGGTGCCAGCAACAACCGGTGCCACCGCGTTCGGCAGCGTCTGTGGCCGAGCACCTGAGATCCACTGAGCGAAACTAGCCATCAGGGAATCTTGCCGGTGGTCGGCACATGCGACCAAACGCGGGGCATGCATAACAATGGGCGAATGTTTGGAGTGATCGGCGGTAGCGGCTTTTATACTTTCTTTGGGCCCTCGCTTGAAAGCGTCGTCTGCGACGTCAATGCGGATACCCCGTATGGCCAGCCTAGCGCTCCGATCACGGTCGGTACCATTGGGGAACACGATGTCGCCTTTTTACCCCGACACGGGGCACATCACGAATATTCGGCGCACGCCGTGCCGTATCGGGCCAACATGTGGGCGCTGCGCTCGCTTGGAGTACGGCAAGTTTTCGCGCCGTGCGCAGTCGGTAGTCTGAACCCCGAACTTGGCCCGGGTGCCGTGGTGGTACCTGACCAGCTCGTCGATCGTACCAGCGGTCGTGTCGACACTTATTTCGACTCCGGTGCTGTCCACGTCAACTTTGCTGATCCTTATTGCCCAGTGCTGCGTGCCGCAGTCACCGGCCTCGCCGGTGTGGTCGACGGCGGCACCATGGTGGTAATTCAGGGTCCGCGATTTTCCACCCGCGCGGAAAGCCAATGGTTTGCCGCCTCTGGATTCAGCCTGGTCAACATGACCGGCTATCCCGAGGCAGTGCTCGCTCGTGAACTTGAAATATGCTATGCAACAATCGCTTTAGTAACTGATCTGGACGCTGGTGTTGCGGCTGGCGATGGTGTGAAGGCTGTCGAAGTGCTTGCCCAATTTGACAAGAACATCGAAGTGTTCAAGAAGTTGGTAGCGGAGGCGATTGTTCGGGTTGGCGTGGACCGCAATTGCGAGCATTGTCTGCCGCACACTAGTGTAACGTTGCCGATGGAACTGTCATGAGGGTACTGTTGACTGGCGCAGCCGGTTTCATCGGGTCTCAGGTGGGCGCGGCGTTGCTGGCGGCGGGTCACGATGTCGTCGGTATCGACGCGTTGTTGCCCACCGCGCACGGACCCAACCCGTTGTTGCCGCCGGGATGTCGACAGGTTGACGTTGGCGACGCGGATGCGCTGGCCCCGCTTTTGGCCGGTGTTGACCTGGTGTGCCACCAGGCTGCGATGGTGGGCGCCGGCGTGGACGCTGTTGATGCTCCTGCTTACGGTGGTCACAACGATTTCGCCACCACGGTACTGCTGGCGCAGATGTTCGCTGCTGGGGTGCGTCGTCTGGTGCTGGCGTCATCGATGGTGGTATATGGGCAGGGACGTTATCATTGTCGTCAGCACGGGCCGGTTGATCCGTTGCCGCGACGGCGCGCTGACTTAGATGCTGGCATCTTCGAACATCGCTGCCCGCGTGGTGGTGAGGAATTAGAGTGGCGGCTGGTCGATGAGGATGCCGCACTGCGGCCGCGCAGCCTGTACGCTGCCAGCAAGGCTGCACAGGAGCATTATGCGCTGGCGTGGTCGGAGTCAACAGGAGGCTCGGTTGTGGCATTGCGGTACCACAACGTTTACGGCCCTGGCATGCCGCGCGATACCCCATACTCCGGAGTCGCGGCGATCTTCCGTTCTGCACTCGAAAAAGGCGATCCACCAAAGGTTTTTGAGGATGGCGGTCAGATGCGTGATTTTGTCCACGTCGACGACGTCGTGGCCGCGAACCTCGCGGCTGCCAAATCAACAGCTGACCACGAAGGCTTCACCGCGGTCAACGTCTGCTCTGGGCAGCCCATCTCGATCCTCGAGGTGGCCACCGCACTGTGCGACGGGCGTAGTTGCCTGAATAGCGCCGTGTCACCGGTTGTCACCGGACAGTACCGCAGTGGGGACGTGCGCCACATTGTTGCGAATCCCGCTCGGGCCGCCAAGGTGTTGGGCTTCCGCGCGGCTGTTGATCCGCGCGAGGGTCTGCGCGAGTTCGCGTTTGCGCCTCTACGCTAGTCGCGCTTTAGTGCGTGTTGTCTTGTCTGGACGACCGGTAAATTTCCGACGTCTGGACACGTATTGGGCGCGTGGCGGAGGCGTGGTCCGGTGAGCCTCGAAAAATTCGGGTTGAGGAAGTCGACTACGGCATGACGGCGGTGGGTGGTTGCACTGAGTTGTCAGCGGTACTAGGTGTAATCCGGTCGGGGTACGAGTTGTTGGCGCCATAGACGGTGGCAAAGTAGCCGTCAGGACACAACGCTTGCCACGTGCCCCGGCCCGGCGCGGTGCTGCTGATCGGCAATAAGACGGTGATGCTGTCAGCGCTGAGTCCAGTGGTCGAAGACCAGGAGGCGCCCCCGTACTCTCCTGGCGGGCGCAGATGTCAGCTCTCTGTTGGACACAATGGTGGCCCGCCCCAGCGACCAGTCTGGTCGCACCGGCCGAGGTTTACCTGGTAATAGGCCTGCATTGACCTGGCTGCGGTTGCCAACCAGATCGGTGACACGTCGACCATCAGGCTATAGGTTGCCGACAATCCCACGCGGCGTGCGGTGCTACGTTGGTCCAGCCGAATCTGGCTGCTGGGTTCACTACGGCGGAAGTCGCGAACGCAGCTGGTGAGGAACCGCAATTAGCGTACTCGATGGCCGGCGATGTCGAGCTGCTTTCGGTCGATGTGGATGAATTGGACAGTGGTGTCGGATACTACGTCGATGCTGAAGTCGAGATTAGTGCGTTGCAGCCGGGTAGACGGTCATTGCTGATCAGCAAAGCCGTTGCCGTATTCGCGGTCATTGGGTTCGCTTCGTTGACTGTCGCTGTGACCACCGCCATCCGGCCAGCCGTGAGTCAAGCACTTGTGGTTAGGCCATCAGAACGCAGCCCCGGGAAAGTCCATGCTGTTGCTGTCGAACGCAACAGCAGGCGCCGATGCCGCTGCTTCGCCTGGCCAGGGTAACGCCGGATTTCAAGGCCGCACCATTCAGGTTGTCGGAGGTTCGGTTTTCTCAGTCATAACGTCTCCCGGCGTAGGGGAATGTCCCTCTCCCTGTCCCGGCGCCCGGTGCTCCGGCTCACCTGAACGTTCCGATTCCAGTCCCTGTATCGGTGTTGGTCATTGTTTCGTTTCCAGGATTCTGGCCCCGCAGTCGGATAGTCCGCCGGAATTGTATGGCTCTGGAGGTCACTATTTTGGGTTCTGATCCTGGGTCAGGATTCACTGGCAGAGTGCCGGTATCGGGCGGCGCGCAGCATCGTCGGGCTTAACCCGGCTGCCGAGTTACGGCTACAGCAGGAGGGCCACCGCATCAGCATTTAGGCGAGCCAACACTGCCATTGTAATAGCGTCGATGTGCGTTCTTCCGGCGAACGCATCAGCCAGATCCGGTGAGTCAGACTAGAGTAGGACTCTGTGTCTGATGATGGGGTTACCGTAGTGTTGCCATGTCTCAACGAAGAAGAGTCCCTGCCGGCGGTACTGGCGGCGATTCCCACCGGTTACCGCGCGCTGGTTGTCGACAACAACAGCACCGATGACACCGCTAAGGTCGCTGTTCGTTATGGCGCTCAGGTGGTTGTTGAATCCCGGCCTGGATACGGCTCGGCGGTGCATGCGGGTGTGGTCGCCGCGTCGACTGCGATCGTGGCGGTTATTGACGCCGACGGCTCGATGGATGTCGGCGACTTGCCCCGGTTCGTTGCCACACTCGATGAGGGCGCGGATCTGGTGATCGGTCGGCGGCGGCCGGTGCCCGAGTTGCATTGGCCGTGGGTAGCCCGGGTGGGCACTGCGGTGATGAGCTGGTGGCTGCGCACCCGTCACCGCCTGCCGGTGCACGACATCGCACCGATGCGTGTTGCACGGCGGGACGCTCTGCTGAATCTGGGTGTCACCGATAGACGGTTGGGGTATCCGCTGGAACTGCTTGTGCGCGCTGCGGCTGCCGGGTGGCGGGTAGTCGAGCTCGACGTTAGCTACGGCCCCAGGACGGGCGGTAAATCCAAGGTCAGCGGTTCACTGTGGGGCAGTATTACCGCGATCGTGGACTTCTGGAAGGTTATTTCATGAGCAGCCTGCCGGTGACTCTGCTGGTGGTCGCCAAAGCGCCGGAACCCGGCCGGGCCAAGACGCGGCTCGCCGCCGCTGTCGGTGACTGGGTCGCCGCCGACATCGCCGCCGCCGCGCTGCTAGACACGTTGGATGCAGCGGCGGCCGCACCGGTGGTCATGCGGGTGTTGGCACTCACCGGCGACATCGACACCGCTGCGCGTGCTGCCGAGATCCGTCAGCGAATCGAGTCGTTCACGGTGATCGAGCAGCGCGGCGATGGCTTCGCTGACCGGCTCGCCAACGCACACATCGATTCGGCTGACCAGATCAGTGGGCATCCGGTGCTGCAAATCGGGATGGACACTCCACAGGTGACCGCCGAGCTGCTGACCTCTTGCGCGCGCTGGCTGCTCAAGACGCCAGCCGTACTGGGGTTGACTCATGACGGCGGTTGGTGGGTGCTCGGGATGCAGACGCCGGCGACGGCCGAATATCTACGTGCCGTACCGATGTCGCAGCCCGACACCGGAGAGATCACGTTAAAGTCGTTGTGCAGCAACGGTATCGACGTGACTTCGGTGGAGTGTCTGGCTGATTTCGACGTCGTAGACGACATCGCCGTGGTCCGTGATGTCTGTGCACCCACGAGTCGCTTCGCGCAGGTCACCCGTGCAGCCGGACTCTGAGCAAGACATCGAGTCACATTTGGCTACCAGTTCGTGAAGATGATGGTGTTCAGCAGCAGGGCCCCGAAGGCATTGAGGGCCGGCCACAGCCGTTGTGAATGTGTTGGCAGCAGCGCGGGCGCTGCGGTGAGCCAGACAGTGAAAGGCAGCCAAATCCGTTCAGTCTCAGCCTTGCTCAGCATGCTCAAGTCGGCGCACACGATGGCTGCCAGCATTGCCAACAGTAGTAAATGCACGCTGGATCGCTGGCGAATGGCGGCCAGGTTGAACACCCAGCTTATTCCCGCGACGCTGCCTAGCCCGATTGCGCACACCGCGCACGCCAGATTGGCCCACGCCCAATACTGGAACGGTCGGTCCTGAGCAATTCCCTGCCAATAGCGCTGTTGCACAAGGTTGTAGCCATCGAACCAGTAGAATCCGGCGACGGAAAAGATGGTTGCTACCGCCGCTGCGGACAGCACAGCCGGGCCGAGTGCCCGCAGGACCGCCCTGAGGTTATCCCGCGCGTGGCGGGGGCCAACTAGTACTGCCAATGCTGGAAGCCCCATCAAAGTGAGGCCGTAACTGAGGAAAATTCCCCAGCCTAGCAGCAGGCCTGCGCCGGCTGCGGTTAGTGCGGGGAACTGCACCGTACGGTGTACCGCCAGTGTCAACAACGTGATACCCCATGCCGCGACCCCCGCAAAATATCCGTCCGCAGAGACCGCGACCCAGATCGCCGTGGGCGCTACCGCGACGAACGGGGCTGCCCGTCGCGCTGTGCACTCGTCGGCCAGTGCGCGGACAGCGATTATCACTGCCGTCGCCGCGCTGGACCCGACTAGCAAGCACAGCAGCCCGGCCCAGGCGCCGCCGTGCAGGCCGATCCGGTCCAGCCACACGAACGTCAGCAGCGCACCCGGTGGATGTCCTGACACGTGCGTGGTCCAGGAACTGGGTTGGAAGTCGAGGATGCGACTGGAGAACGTGCGCAGCGTTACTGGGATGTTGGTGATGTTGGGAACTTCCCACAGATACTCATCCTTGGTGGTCAACCGGCCGGCGAAACCTCGCTGCCAGCCATCGATCATGGCCAGCGAAAAAGCCCAGCAGCAGGCGGTGGCCCAGGTGCCCAGCGTCAGCACTCGCCACGAAAAACGTTGTGTCACGGTTGGCCCCCATATTGTGGCGGCTACCGCGATGAGAATCGCCGGCACGGTTCCCCAGCGGGCATGGACGTCCCAATAGCCGAAGATCGGTGCAGCGCCGGCGTGCATGGCAAACCGCTCTAGCCTGGTGCCGCGCCATGGAGTGATGCCCCAATTCAATCGTGGCAGTATGAATGCGGCCGCGACTAGGACAACCGCGGCCGTGACAGACAATGCCTCCCGGCGACCGATCTTCACGATCTGGTAAGCTTATTAACCGGACCCGGCGAACCGGCGCACTAATGCGGTGCGGTCGACCTTTCCGATGCCATGTCGTGGCAGCGCATCGACGATATGCAGCTCGCGTGGCGCTGCTGTCGCATCCAGCCTGCGTGTGACATGTGCGCGCAGCATGTCCAGTGTCGGCGGTGCGCAACCATCGGTCAGTACTACCGCAACGACTAGTCGCTGACCTAGCCGGTCGTCGGCAAGTCCGAACACCGCACAGTCGCTGACCGCAGCGTGGGTGCGTAGCGCGGCCTCGACGGGTTCTGGCAGCACGGTCAGCCCGCCTGTACTGATCGCGTCGTCGGCGCGCCCCAACACTGTCAGTACGCCCGAGCCATCAACGATGCCGAGGTCGTCGGTGTGGAACCAGCCCGGTTCGGCGAACGGGTCGGGTACGATCGGATTGCGGTAGCCCTTAGCCAGCGTGGCGCCACCGATCGCAATGTGGCCATCCGCCAGCACGCGTAGACGCACGCAATCCAGAGGGACGCCATCATAAACGCAACCTCCCGCAGTCTCGCTCATCCCGTAGGTGTGGACCACCACGATGCCAGCAGCTGTCGCGGCGTCCAGGAGCGGCCGGGAAGCTGGTCCACCACCAATGAGAACGGCATCCAATTCGGCGAGTGCGGCCGTAGCCGCCGAATCGGTAAGCGCCTTGGCTAGTTGGGCAGTGACCAATGACGTGTATCGCCGACCTGGACTCAGTCGGCCCACTGCGTCCGGCAGTGCGGCGATGTTGAACCCGGCAGAGACGTCCAACTCGATAGGCACCGAACCTGCCAGCGTGCTGCGCACCAGCACTTGCAGCCCGGCGATATGATATGGGGGCAGAGCCAGCAGCCAGCTACCCGGACCGCCCAGACGGTTGTGAGTGGCCGACGCACTGGCAGTCAAGGCGGCGGCGGTCAGCAAGGCGCCTTTGGGCACACCTGTCGTTCCCGACGTTGTGACCACCAAGGCCACATCGTCGTCGATTTCTTCGCCCACTCGTAAAGCACACAGCGCGGCGGTGGGTTCATGCTGGGCCGGTACTACGACCAGCGCGGGATCATGGCTATCCAGGACCCGTTCCAGCGTGGGCAACAGCACTGGAGCTGCAGAGCCGGACGTGACGCTAAGTGAGCGTAGGACGGCTATGTGGACTCCCTGTTGTCGCGTACATCATCGAGCGGCCAGCCCTTGGCGGCCAACCGTGTCCGCACCCGTTCGATGTCCTGCGGCGACGGCAGCTCGTCGGTGAGGTGGCTGATCAGCACACCGATATCAATCTTGTCGAACTCGCCGCGCCGGATCAGCTCGCTGGCGACGAGTTGCACTTCGTCGTTAGTCAATCGGCGGGCTAGCAGCGCGAGCACCGCGAAGGTATCGGTTGCTGGTATGCCTTCTGGATACCCCGCGCGTAGCCACGATACGACGGAAATAAGGAATCGGTTCACTTTGCTGCGGTTCTGCGCAGTTGGTGCAATTAGGGCCTAAATGCCCGGGAACAGGTAATAGATGTGATGTGCAATGAAGTCTCTTGCGATGTACAGCACCCCGAGGATGACTACCATAAGAACCAGCGCGTAGATCACACAAGCGAGTGTAACGAGGATCAGCTTGTGGCGTGGGGCAGCGCCATTGGTGCTGGTGTCTCCGGCACCAATGGCTTGCAGCCGGATTCCGAGCGCGAACAGCCCCGGCAGTGTCGCACCGGTTAGCATGCTGAAGAGTAAGATCTTGAAAGTGGCTTCGTAGTTGAACCAGACGCTCATGAAGCGTTCCTCGCGCCAACCGTGTGGTGATCGGAGCGGTATCGAGGCAGGGTGGCATTCAACTGAGGGACCATAGCGGAGGGCGGCTTGTGGTTATCCAGACCGTCGAGCCCAGCGGTCAAACTGCCTTCCCAATTATCGTTGACGTTCTTGTGATCGACTTTGATCTTGCGCGATCGGATATAGATGGCGACAGAGGCCGCGACCAGTAGCGAGAAGCCGATGATTGCACCGGGATAACCACCGATGAGATGCACGATCCAGTAGGTGACTGCTCCCACCGCACCAGCCAACGGAAGCGTGACCAGCCAGGCGGCGGCCATCCGGCCAGCCACGCCCCACCGGACCTCGCCGTCGGGTTTGCCCAACCCGCTGCCCAGCACCGAACCGGTGCAGATTTGGGTTGTGGATAGCGCGTAGCCAAAGTGGGCGGACAACAGAATGACTGCGGCCGAGGATGACTCGGCGGCCATGCCTTGTGGCGACTTGATCTCCACTAGTCCCTTGCCCAGGGTGCGGATGATTCGCCAGCCGCCTAGGTAGGTGCCTGCGGCCATGGCTATCGCGCAACACACGATGACCCATGGCGGCGGCGTGGAGGCGGTCTTAATCACTGCTCCGTAGGACATCAAAGCCAGGACGATCACGCCCATCGTCTTCTGTGCGTCGTTGGTTCCGTGTGCCAGCGAAACCAGCGAGGCTGAGCCAATCTGGCCGCGTCGAAACCCGGTATCGGTGCGTATGGCTGGAACACCGCGGGTAATCGCGTAGATCAACCAGGTGGCTGCTGCCCCAATAACAATGGCCAGCAACGCGGCAATAATGGCCGGGATGATCACCTTGGAGATGACGCCGCTCCAGACCACTCCGTGACCGCCGACAGCGGCGATCGTGGCACCAACTATACCGCCGATCAGCGCGTGCGAGGAACTTGATGGGATACCGAGAAGCCAGGTCAGCAAATTCCAGACAATGCCGCCAACCATGCCGGCGAACACCAGTTCCAGCGTCACCAGATCCGCGTCAATCAGACCTTTGGCGATTGTTGCTGCTACGGCGGTAGACAAGAACGCGCCGATCAGGTTCAGGACGGCGGAGAGGAACACCGCCACCTTTGGTGTGAGTGCACCACTGGCGATCGAGGTCGCCATGGCGTTGCCGGTGTCATGAAAGCCGTTGGTGAAGTCGAAGGCGAGTGCCGTGATAACGACAATGATCAAGAGGAACAAATTGATGTTCACAGCGCCTGATTCTCGTGTTCGGGGTAATCCATTGTCGAATTAACTGTTGCACGAATCGCAGGTAGGCGGCGAACCGCCGTCAGATGTTACCGTGCAATTAATCTGGTGTTCTGCGGCGTTCACACTCTCGTGTCCCGCGTAGCGGATGATCGGCAGGAACCTCGACAAAGACTTAAAGTGATCCTGTCTGGTTCGGTCACGTGCATCTCGTACAGGGTCCACGGTTCTCGACGTGGTTCACGGGTGATGGAGACCCTGCGACTGTTCAGGTCGGTCAGAGTGACGGCGATGTTGCGGATCTGCGGCTACAGCGCACCGGAAAGGGTGCCCGAGAGTGGTCTGGCGTCTCCTGACTAACATACCCGGCTAGCTCGAGCAGCGATTGGCCGGAAAAATACTATTCCTACAGCGTATTTGCGGGCGATCGCTAGCCCGATCTGGTCCCGGTAGAAACTCAGCGACCGTTGCTAATCCCCTGTTCGGAGCAGCACTTGGCTGACCAGGATCTCCGTGGCCTTGTGTCAACCACGTCTTGACGACAGTCATTTCGTTGTGTATCTGTTTCGCAGGGACTTTACACCAGGCCCGGTGAAGTCGTCGCATGCGATTTCTCGACCCGTCATGGCAAGAGCAGTGGGCTTTTGACCTTTTCACCCGTTCTGTGCTGCCAGTCGTGGTTGGTGGCATAGCAGACGAGCCCAGCGATCCGGTTTTTCGAGCCGATGAGTATGTTCGAGCTCTTAGAGAAGTCGATCATTTGACGTCGCCTACTTCTGGGATGAGTTAGGCTCGCTGAGCTGGGGGTGCTGTTGCATGAGTGTATTTCCCAGTGGGGCCGACGCTGTCTAGCGCTCTGCCCGCACCCTGCCCTGCGGTGCGGATCACGCCACAGGGCAGGGTGCGGGCGGCCTTCACCATCCACTTAGCTGCTTTGTGTGATGTCAACGCAGGTATCCTGCCGGTAGGCTTTTATCGGTGCGATCATCGAAGTGGCCACCAGCGGGTAGTACGGCGCCGTGGAATGCATGCTCTGGCACCCTTACTAGCTCGTCACTTACAGTGCGGCGTTTCGAGGGATTGCACATTTAGAACAACGACTTAGCTTTCGAATGCTTCATCTCTAAGAAAGTGACGTTGATGATGTGCGCCTAACCGCGCTCGCGTGTCCCGACGCAAACCCACGCATCAGCAGCGGGGCGAAGTAGTTGAGTGCCATAGTCTGCTCGACGTTTTGCCAGTGGTCTAGCGATTCGGCCGTCGGATGGACGGGCCGGCGTTGTTGATTAAGATTTCGCTCCCGCCGAGGTGCGTTTAGATGTCGGTGATCAGCGTGTCCACTGCGTCTGTAGTTATGAGATGTCATACGGGGTCGGTAGTGCCGTGCCGCGCGAGCTGTTCGGCGGCAGCCTCGTTGATGCCTTATGGAGCTCCAGTCAGCAGGATCCACTTATCGCTGAAGTTGACGGGTTTGATCGCATTCCGGTTCAACAGTAGTTGTACCGAAACCGGTGGCAGCATGCCGGCCAATATGATCTGATCGGTGAACCAGTGCAGCGGACTTTTGCTCACACGTGGGGAATTTTAGCTGCGCTCAGAAGTACCGCGGGAACGAATTCCAGTCCGGGGCGCGCTTCTGCAGGAACGCATCGCGGCCCTCGATGGCCTCGTCGGTCATGTATGCCAGCCGGGTAGCTTCACCCGCAAACAACTGCTGACCCACCAGACCGTCATCGAGCAGATTAAACGCAAACTTCAGCATCCGTTGCGCTTGAGGCGATTTGGCGTTGATCTCCGCTGCCCATTCCAGACCCACTTTTTCCAGGTCTGCGTGCTTGACGACGGCGTTGACCGCGCCCATCTGGTACATCTGCTCGGCAGTGTACGTGCGGCCGAGGAAGAAGATCTCGCGGGCGAACTTCTGGCCGACCTGACGGGCCAAATACGCGCTGCCATAGCCGGCATCGAAGCTGCCGACGTCGGCATCGGTCTGCTTGAAACGGGCATGCTCGCGGCTGGCCAACGTGAGGTCGCAGACTACGTGCAGGCTGTGCCCGCCGCCGGCCGCCCACCCGTTGACCAAGCAGATAACCACCTTGGGCATGAACCGGATTAATCGTTGTACTTCGAGGATGTGCAACCTGCCTGCGCGTGCGACATCAACCGTGTCAGCGGTGTCACCGCTTGCGTATTGGTAGCCGGAGCGTCCGCGAATGCGCTGGTCACCACCGGAGCAAAATGCCCAGCCACCGTCATGCAGGCTGGGTCCGTTACCGGTCAGCAATATCACTCCCACGTTGGGCGACATCCGGGCATGGTCGAGTACGCGGTAGAGCTCGTCGACGGTGTGCGGCCGGAACGCGTTGCGTACCTCGGGACGGTTGAACGCCACCCGAACTGTGTCGTAGTTGACGTGGCGGTGATAGGTGATATCGGTCAGATCGCTGAAGCCGTCGATAAGTTGCCATGATTTACTATCAAAAGGGTTGTCATTCAAGGTTCTTGGACTCCGTCTTGGTTGATAGTTAGATCGCCATCGATTCCCGTACCTTTTGTCATGTCTGCCACAGTAGTCAGCTGGCCTACCATCAGTAGAACGTGAAGTTAGCCGTACGCTCGGTCGTGAGCGTGCGGCAGTTTCACGTTCAACGCGTAATCTAGCCGACGGACTGACTGGTGTTTTCCCAGCACTCTGCGCTCACCGCCTTTTTGTTCGGTTTGCTCAAGCTCTGTTAACGGCAAAGAGTCGACGATCACCACCTGCTTGGGCGACTGCTGCATGCTCGGCGACGACATTTTTGACCTCTCGCAGGAACGCATTGAAGCTGCCGGTGACGATCATGTCCTTGACCTGGTTCACGATGTAGAGGAATCCTTCCTCGTCTTCACGATCCATATTGCCGGTGTGCAGCGAGCCGTTTTTAAACGTCTTGGCTGTATCATCCGGAAGATTCCACTAACCGCCAGCCAATAGTGTTCCGCTGAATCAGATTTCGCCCAGATCGCCTTGCGGAACCGGTTTACCGTCCTTGCTCAGCAGTGCGACGCGTGCGAACAGTGTCGGGTGCCTACACGACATCAGCAGTTTCTCGCTGCGGCCACTCCTGGCGATATAGGTGATCACCCTAGGCGCCTCGGATTGGCCGTTGTATTGGGCGGATATTGAGACGAAATGCCGAGTTGCTTCGGTTAACCGCACCAGATTGATCACCGAAGCGAAGTAGTAGACGGTCTCTAGCGACGATGGGCCTCGGGTGTGTGAATCAGGATATTTCATCAGTGCGTATATCTCCCTACCCTAGATCTATGGTGGGTGTGAAAAACGCTGTGCTAGCGTGTGACGACGGTGTGTACATCAAGAACTGCGAGTTTTCGGACCGTTCCCATTCGGCGAGTTGAATTGTCGTCATAGT
Organism: Mycobacterium uberis; assembly: GCF_003408705.1. Lineage (GTDB taxonomy): Bacteria > Actinomycetota > Actinomycetes > Mycobacteriales > Mycobacteriaceae > Mycobacterium > Mycobacterium uberis. Next base: position 87,730 of record NZ_QAYL01000006.1, on the reverse strand, counting down.
GGCGATCGACCGTGTGGTGCCTATCATCTCCTTGGGCTTGCCGGTGTAGGTAGGGTCGATGACCTGGTCCGGTGGGCAGGTATGCGGTCACCAGCGGTTGCAGCTCGAACTTGGCTGCCTTAGCGGAGAGGTGTACAGCCACGTCTTTGAGCTCCTCAGGCACTGACCCGATAGTAGGGGTCTGCTGGAGCGAGTCCCCCGTTGCAGCAGACCCAATGCACGTTTGACAAACATCGGGTTGAGGTCGATGCTCAGCGAACTGATGCCGGCGTCGGAAAGCACATAAGCGTGATCGTCCAGCGAGCCGAGCTTGTGTAGCGCTGTGCGCCGATAACCTCGGATCTGGCTCGCCCCGATGATCATCAGAACTTCGGGACGGTTGAGTGACAGTCGATCGACTGTGATGCCGGTGTCAGTGCTCAGCGCCTCGAACGCCTGCGTTTACTGGCTTATCCGGCTTGGTTACAACTTGATTGCCGGTCAGCGTGGTGTCGCCGAAAAACAATACGGCAATACGGGCTTGTTCTTGTGACGCTTCAGCGCGCCCACCATGTAGATGACCATTATGGGTCGGGTCGGGTGGCGCAGCAGTCCGTCACGCATGTGGAAAGGCTAGAACGTGTTGCGATTCGGGTCTGGCGTGCCCTAGGTCCGCTTTGTTCGGTGCTGCTGTACTAGCGATTGCCACTAGGATCGTTTGTCAGGGTCGATGCACACCCCGAGGCTGAGATAGTCATTGTCGGGAAGCGTGTTGACCGTCGCCGACGTGTGGTCTGTCACTGAGGAGCTTGCCGTTGCGGACGGCCGGGTCATCGCCGTCGATAAACCGGTCCGAGATCGTGGAATTCATCGATACTGGCACGGTAACAACCAATGTCGATGTTGGCTGTATTATGCCGAGGTTTGCTGAAGCACGTGGCTACCCACTGATGAAGGCGGTTGTGCTGTCTGACTAAATTGTCGATATACGGCCGCTCACTATGTGCAATGTCGATGACGTTGTCGATACGGCTCACTGCGAAAAGGCCTTACATAGAGCTATGAGAATCTATTGCAATAGTTGGGACCCGCTACTACAACCCGTGCTGTTCTAGTCAACGTTAAGTTGTCTTGACAACATCGCACCACACAGACCACTAGTAATCTCTACAATTCTGAGCATAAAGTCTATTAAACTCGCACACCGCTCGGCACGCTGGGTTAAATACAGAAACATCTGATCTCGAGTACGGCCGTGATACTTACGGTCGATTTAATTACACTGCAGAGGAAACCGGAGCGGTGTTTCTGCTGATAAGCGGTGCCATCGGGCCCAGCGACTACTCGGCGATGCTGCACACCGAATGCGCTCTGCTAAACCGTGCTGGTCTGACCATGCGTGCAGAAATGGCTTTTGATCCGGTGGTTCGGTTGCTGCTTGAATGGCGGTGCGACGAGCTGACGATCCGGCTGCACAGCTGAATCTACCATGAGATCTCCGATCCGAAGCTATACGCCGAAGCCATCTCCGGTGAGGGCGACGACATGCTGCGCCAGGTCGGGATCAAGATCTGGGTGGGCGGTTCACCATGGGTTGGTAACATCGCACTGTCTTTATCCGTATTTGGACACCGCCGCGACCCGCGCCATTGGTGTGTCGGAGGGTTCTTGCGGACATGCCAACCACGCCTCCGAACAGATGACCGAAATCGTCGGCGCCTACTTTCCGTTGAGTTCGCCGCTGGCTTGTCACGTACATGGCGACGCTGGCGCCGACACTGTACCTTGATATGTATATGAGGAGGTGCTGCACGGACATCCGCGTTCCGATTATCGTTATGCATCTCGAACACGTCGATGCTATCCTGCCCAGCTACTTGCAGAGTGCCGCCGAGTGGGGTGTCACCTGCAGCATGTCCGTCGACCAGATCCCTGATTGAGGTTACACCGTTGTCCACGGTTTGTTCGTGCCAGAGCGCGGATCTCGTTGGATGCAAGTGGGATCTGCGGTAGCAACCGGTATGCGGATCTCGCTGCACAACGATCCACCCGTCATACCTGAAGAGCCGCTGCGCAACATTAGCGTGGCCGCGATGCGGGTCGAGTCGAGCGGTCGGATGCTGGCCCTGAAGGAGCGGTTGGCTGTAGACCAGGCGGTCCGCGCACAGACCATGGACGCCGTCTGGTGGCTGTTCGTCGACGATGTAATCGGCTCGCTGGAGGTCGGCAAATACGCTGCTATGGTGGTGCTTTCAGCTGATCTGCGGACTGTACTACCCGAGCGGATCGCCGATCTCAAGGTGCGTGCGACGTTTCTGACCAATCGTCAGGTCTACCCGCAGTGATTCCCACACTAACTGAGCTGTTGGACCGCCTATATGTGGTGGCTTTGCCGATGCGGGTGCGCTTCCGTGGCATCACCACCCGCGAGGTGGCGTTGATTGAGGGCCCAGCAGGATGGGGAGAGTTCGGAGCCTTCCTCGAATACCAGCCCTCCGAGGCTTCCGCGTGGCTGGCGTCGGGTGTTGATGCCGCCTATCGCGAGCCGCTGAAGGGTCGCCGCGACCGAATCCCGATCAACGCCACCGTTCCCGCTGTGGCCGCCGCCCAGGTAGCTGAGGTGCTTGCTCGATTTCCCGGTGTGCACACCGCCAAGGTTAAGGTGGCCGAGCCCGGGCAGAGTCTGGCCGACGATGTCGACCGGGTCAATGCGGTGCGGGAACTAGTGGAAACTGTGCGGGTGGATGCCAACGGCGGCTGGAGCGTCGAGGCCGCAACTCAGGCAGCCGTCGCGCTGACCGCAGATGGCCCGCTGGAGTACCTTGAACAGCCGTGTGCCACCGTAGACGAACTAGCCGAGCTGCGCCGCCGGGTTGACGTGCCGATTGCCGCTGACGAAAGCATCCGCAAGGCCGAAGACCCGTTGGTGGTGATCCATGCGCACGCTGCTGACGTCGTGGTATTGAAGGTGGCGCCGCTAGGTGGGGTTTCAGCGTTCCTGGCTATCGCAGCGCAGATCAATGTCCCGGTGGTAGTTTCCAGCGCGCTCGATTCAGCGGTCGGGATTGCCGCCGGACTGACCGCTGCCGCTTCCCTACCCGAACTCGGCCATGCTTGCGGGCTGGGTACCAGCGGACTGTTCGTTGAAGACGTTACCGAGCCCATGCTGCCTGTCGACGGCTTCCTGTCGGTCGGATCGGTAACACCTGACCCGGCACGGCTGCAGGCGCTCCGCGCGCAGCCCGCGCGACGGCGATGGTGGATCGACCGGGTCAAGGCCTGCTATCCGCTGCTTGTACCGTGTGCAGGTGATCAATCTGGCTTACGAGGACCGCGGGACCGGTAAACCTGTTGTTTTTATCGCTGGCCGTGGCGGTGCAGGCCGTACCTGGCAACCGCATCAAGTCCCGGCATTCCTGTCGGCTGGCTATCGCGTCATCACTTTCGACAATCGTGGAATCGGTGCCACCGAAAATGCCGAGGGTTTCACGACGCAAACTATGGTTGCTGACACCGCGGCACTGATCGAATCCCTGGGCGCGGTCCCGGCACATATTGTTGGGGTGTCGATGGGCTCGTTCATCGCTCAGGAGCTCATGGTGGCTCGGCCCGAACTGGTCAGCGCTGCCGTACTGATGGCCACCCGTGGCCGGTTGGACCGCACCCGCCAGTTCTTTCACGATGTCGAAGCTGAGTTCCATGACTCTGGTATCCAGCTGCCATCCGGTTACGATGCGAAAGTTCGTTTGTTGGAAAACTTTTCACGCAAGACGCTCAATGATGACGTGGCCGTAGCCGACTGGATCGCCATGTTTAGTATGTGGCCGATAAGGTCCACCCCGGGACTGCGTTGCCAAACGGATGTCGCCCCGCGCGACAACCGACTACCGGTCTACCGAAGCATCGCTGCGCCGGTTTTGGTGATTGGTTTCGCCGAAGACATAGTGACACCGCCGTTTCTGGGACGAGAGGTCGCCGACGTCTTGCCCAACGGCCGCTACCTGCAAATATCAGACGCCGGTCATCTCGGGTTCTTTGAGCGTCCGGAGGCCGTCAACGCCGCGGCGTTGCAATTTTTCGCCGGCGTCAAAGACTAGTGGCCTTTAGACATGGCCGGAGCGCGTCGATTGCTTGACGGCACCCCATCCGCTGATAAACAGCACAGACCATCATTGACCAGCCTGAAACAAACCCCTTGTACATTTAGAGTTTCCTTAAATAATTATTACTGAAGTCTTAAAGAATTATTACTGAAGTACAGTGCCATTGTGATTAAGAGCGACGGGTACTTGCATAGGTGGAAGGGTGGAGCGTGTGAGCGTTAAAGTGGAACAGTTGTCTCTGCTCGTGGAGGGCCAAGACAGCAGCGCAGCGATCTAAGGGAACTGGCCCATCGAGGTGGTTCGCGGATCGCTGAACTAGGTGAGCAGCTAGGCAGGTCGCAGGCCGAGCTGGAGTTGATGTCCTTGCGTTTTCCACCAGGAGGCGGCCTAAATCCATGCCGACGTTGAGCACCTGGGTGATCGATTGTGTGCGGTTTTGAACACCGCCACCGTGGAGGTGGAAGCTATTCTGGTCGAAGCGAATCAGTTTGCTGAAACTACTTGCGTCGAAGTGGAGTGGCACACCACCGAGATCATCGCTGAGACTGAGAGCTTGGCCGTAGGAGTGTTGGCTCGCGTGCAGCGTGACATTGACGCGTAGATTGGCAGCGGCGCAGGCTAAATTGGGTGAACTTCAAGCAGGCGGGAGTGAGAGCCATTGCGTAGTTGAAGTTTTCTACGACAAGTTTACCGAGCTAGAGCGCCATATTTATACTTTAGGGCCATGGTCATCTAGATTTTCTGACCACGAGAATGTTATGCGCGGAATATAAGTTCTTTGGTTGTTAGGAAAAGTTCGGATGGCCAAGTCAATCCCGACGTTTGAAACACAAAGGTTGTGGTCTCGACTATGCTCAGGTAACTACGTATCTCCTGCGTATCCACAGTGAAATGGAATCTCTGCAGGATCGTTTCCACGCCATTGAACGTGCCGTGTCCCACGCCCAGGCCTACCGTGAACGACTCAACGACGAGATCACGAAGCTGCCTGGCGATCTCGGGCGCCTTTCCGATTCGGTCGAGGGTATGTAGGAACGCATTGCTCGCATAATGCGCGTTGCCTCAGATGAGGCTCGTCACACTGAGGCGATGGCACGCGAGGAGACCGATTCACTGACTCATGAGTTGCGCGACGAAGTTGAAGCGGCACGTCAGGACCGGGCCACCGCTAGCGCTGTGCTAGCCTGCCTTCTGGTTTCTGCAGTTGCCCGCCGCGGGCAAATTCTGGCCGAGGTCGAGGAAATAATGTTGCAGGTCGCTCATAACGTAACGAGTGCGCCCGCCTGGCCGACGGCCGACGAGGACGAGCGCCATTGCGAAGCGCAGCATCGACTGGACCAGCAGATCAAGTCGCACTGGGAGCCGGCCGAGACCCAGATCGTCGCCTGCGAGGAGTTGAGAGTCGCCTTTGTAGGCTTTTCTTCGAGTGTTATACGTAGTTTGGTCAAGTAGTATGAAGGCCATGTCTAAGGACTTGCCCAAGGTGGGCGGGGGTGTTGTCCTGGTATTAGGTGAGATTTAAAATCGGATTTGAAGCTGTTGTCTGCCGTGATCGCATCACCGTCGTCGAGCTCTCCGTGGTAGGTGAAGCAGCTTCGCCGAGCCGCACCTGCTACCTCGTAGCTGGGCTATGACACCCTGTATAGGTGAATCCTTCGACTATGCAAGCTCGCGTCATCGTTGACGAGCTGATCCGCGGCGGCGTCCGTGATGTGGTGCTGTGCCCTGGGTCGCGAAGTGCTCCGCTGGCATTTGCCCTGCAAGACGCTGACCACACCGGCCGGATTCGACTGCACGTCCGCATCGACGAGCGCACTGCCGGGTATCTGGCTATCGGGTTGGCGGTCGCTGCGGGTGCGCCGGTGTGTGTCGCGATCACCTCGGGCACTGCTGTGGCCAACCTCGGCCCAGCGGTGGTCGAGGCCAACTATGCTCGGGTGCCGCTTATCATGTTATCGGCCAACAGGCCTTATGAATTGCTCGGCACCGGGGCCAACCAGACTATGGAGCAGCTAGGTTACTTCGGCAGTCAAGTTCGTGCTGCCATCAGCCTGGGGCTCGCAGAGGACGCGCCGGAGCGGTTGGATTCGCTCAACGCGACTTGGCGATCGGCCACCTGCCGAGTATTGGCGGCTGCCACCGGTGCTCGTACCGCCAACGCTGGTCCTGTGCAGTTCGACATCCCGTTCCGGGAGCCTTTGGTACCTGATTCTGAACCCCACGGCACTGTCATACCGCAGGGCCGGTCCGGTGGAAAGCCGTGGACCTATACACCGCCGGTGACGTTCGACCAGCCGCTGGAAATCGATTTGTCAGCGGACACCGTCGTCATTGCCGGACACGGTGCGGACGTCCATCCGAACTTGGCGGAATTGCCGACCGTTGCTGAGCCGACCGCGCCATTTGGGCTGTATCGACCCTACCCGTTGCACCCTCTAGCACTGCCTTCGTTACACCCGAAGCAGGTGATCATGCTCGGTCGCCCGACATTGCATCGCCCGGTGTCGACGCTACTGGCCGATCCACAAGTGCCGGTGTACGCACTGACCACCGGGCCGCGCTGGCCGGATGTCTCGGGTAATTCGCAGGCCACTGGCACTCGGGCGGTCACCACCGGGACACCGCGCCCTGCCTGGCTGCAGCGCTGTGCGGAGATGAACCGGCACTCGATCTCGACTGTGCGCGGCCAGCTCGCGGCGCACATGCTGATCACGGGTCTACATGTCGCCGCGGCCGTGGCAGATGCGCTACATCCTGGTGACCAACTGGTGCTCGGGGCGTCCAACCCGGTGCGCGACATGGCGTTGGTTGGTTTGTCTACCAACGGTATTCAGGTGCGGTCTAACCGCGGCGTTGCTGGCATCGACGGCACCGTGTCCACCGCGATCGGGGCGGCGTTGGCGTATGAGCGGTCCCCTGAGCGCACCTGCAGAACAGCCGGCCCGGCTCGTACCGTTGCGTTGATCGGCGACTTAGCGTTCGTCCATGACAGCTCGGGGTTGCTGATCGGCCCTACCGAACCCACGCCGCGGCAGCTGACGATCGTGGTGTCCAACGACAACGGTGGGGGTATCTTCGAACTGTTGGAGCAAGGCGACCCGAGATTCTCTGCTGTGTCGTCGCGAATTTTCGGTGCTCCGCACGACGTCGACGTGGGAGCATTGTGTCGTGCCTATCACGTGGAAAGTCGACAGATCGAAGTTGACGAGCTGCGGGTAGCCCTCGATGAACCCGACGCTGGCATGCGCGTGTTGGAAGTCAAAGCTGACCGGTCTTCGCTGCGACAGCTACATGCCGCAATCGAGGCGGCATTATGAGGTATCGACAACCGTGATCTCTTCGAGATACTCCCTGTGCAACCTGCTTCAAAGCCGCAGTGACGAGCGGCCAAACACTCGTGTCAGAGTTGTCCTGCGATGGGTACGGATTGCGGTGCTGATTGTGACCGCTTTGATAACATTACAATCGGTGCTGCTGGTGGCTGGTGCTTGGCGCAGTGACTTGGCGATCCAACAAAATATGGGGGTAGCGCAAGCTGAGGTGCTTAGCGCCGGGCCGCGGCGTTCCACGATCGAGTTTGTTACCCCTGAGCGCGTCACTTACCGCCCGGAACTTGGTGTATTGTATCCCTCTGAATTGTCTACGGGCATGAGGATTTACGTTGAGTACAACAAGAATGATCCGAACCTTGTCCGCGTGCGGCACCGCAATGCCGGACTGGCGATCATTCCGGCGGGGTCCATCGCGGTAGTGTGCTGGGTAGTTACGACTGTCGTGTTGATTGCTTTAGCGGTGCTGGACAAGCGGTTGGGCCGTCACGCCGAATCGAGTGACGTGCCGAGCGTGCTTAGTCAGCGGATTTCGTATGATGGATGCCCATAGGACGCCTAGTCGACAGGCGGCACTGACAATGTAGTCGCTTACGCGTTGCAGTCATCGCTGAGTTGTGTTCCTTCTGCATTTCGACGGTATTAGTAACTCAGTGATTTGGATTCTCGAGCACTTGCGTCTAACCGGGCATGAAGCATTGGTAGTCGCATCCGATACGCTGCCAGGGCGACTCTGCACAGAGCAAATTCACGACGGCATCCGGGCGCTACTGCTGCCGTCATGAATGTTTCTGAAGGAAACCACGTTACCATTCGGTCTGCCGATGCCTCGATTGGTCAGCGTGTTGTGCGAATTTGATCCGGACGTGGTGTATCCGGTGTCGCCTGCGCTGCTTGGGCATGAGGGAAATGCAGGCCGTTCGCTGTCTTAGTGTGTCGACAGTTGCGATCTACTAGACCGACATCTCAGTTTTCGCATCGAGTTACGGTATTCCGATCGCGACATGGGCTGTGTGGGTGTGGTTCCGCTATCTGCACAGCCTCGCCGATCACACCCTGGCGCTATCCACTTAGATTGTGGAATCCCTTGTTAACCATCGTTTTCCGCAGGTACATAAGTGAAAAACGCAGTCTACATGCTACGGTTCGTGCCGTCGGAGCGCAATGAGGAGATGCGGCGGCATTGGTTGCCGCACGGTAGGCTCATGGTCAACTCTGTGGGCCGGCGAACGCCGAAAAAGCATGTTGAATGGCTCATCGCACTGACTGCTAGCGATGCCCTACAGCTTGTTATCATTGGCGACGGTCTCGATTAACGCAAACTGCAATCGACAATGCCCACAGCGGTTTTCACTGATGCCTTGTATAGCGATGAGCTCGCCGTTGCATATGTAAGCATGGATGTATGCGTGTGAGCACGAGACGTTTTGCCCAGCTGCGCAGGCAGCATTGGCGTCAAGGCTGCCGGTGATCGCGCTCGATGCCGGAAAGCCACCTTACCTGTTCACCTCGTGTCGCACCGGACTGCTGTTTCTAGTCTGGCCGCCGAACGTCACCGCTACTCACCAGTTGTTTGGCGTAGTGTGCTGTATTGCAGTTGGCCGGTAATTTGTGATGAGTTGCTTGGTCATTATCATGCGATGTAAAGTAGACTTGGGATTCAGGCTGCCTGACCTAAGTCGCTTGGCTCAAGGTAGCGTTGTCGTCGTGAGTTGCGTTGCCCTGGACAAGGACCCCCGGGATGTCGCTGCGATGTTTGACGGCGTAGCCCGCCGATACGACCTGACCAACACCGTGCTGTCGCTGGGTCAGGATCGGTATTGGCGGCGGGCCGTCCGATCGGCACTGCGGATTGGGCGTGGGAAGAAAGTGCTGGACCTAGCCGCAGGCACGGCGGTGTCCACAGCGGAGTTGAGGAAATCCGGCGCTTGGTGTGTAGCCGCGGATTTTTCGGTCGGAATGCTTGCGGCCGGCGGTGCGCGGAAGGTGCCGAAGGTAGTCGCAGATGCCACTCAGTTACCCTTTGGTGACGGTGTATTCGATGCGATCACAATCAGTTTTGGATTGCGCAATGTCGGCGATCATCAGGCGGCGTTGCGTGAGATGGTCCGCGTCACCCGGCCAGGCGGTCGATTAGTGGTGTGCGAATTCTCTACACCCACCAATGTGTTGATTGCCGCTGTCTACAAAGAATACCTAATACGGGCGTTGCCGCAAATGGCGCGAGTGGTGTCTAGTAATCCCGATGCCTACGTCTATCTGGCGGAGTCCATCAGAGCTTGGCCTGATCAGGCGACTTTGGCCGGCCAGATATCGCGGGCTGGCTGGTCGGCGCCGCGCTGGCGTAACCTCACCGGTGGCATTGTGGCGTTGCACGCCGCAGATAAGCCTGTGCTTGCAAGCCGACTGACGAAGATTTAGTGAGTGCCGGTCCGCTGCAGGACACCTACTTGGTCGAGGCAGTAGTGGTCAATCGCGGCATCCAAGAATTGCAACGATTGCTTCTCAGCAGTGTGCAGTGGCAGGTTCCGCTGGATGCAGGTGGCCGACTTGTACGCATCCCCGTCTATGTCTTTGGCTAGTCGCTGGCAGGCGATCTTGCCAAGCCACGCGTTGTAATCCTGCGGGTGGTAAGTATACCATAGGTGTGGAGCTGGGCGTTAAACGGGGTGTCGTAGTCGCCAGCTTGTGTCGGTGCTATGGCGACGGACTCTACTGCAATGGCAGCGGTGATCCCGGTATCTTTTATTAGCCTGACTATACACCTGACCGCGCCTTCAGCCTAGTCGTGTCGATGGCAGCCAGCTGCCGATCTACACCAGCCTGTTGAGTTTTTCACGCAGTTCGACTCCGGCCACTTCGAAGCGGGTTGTGGCCAGGTCTCGCTGCCCAGCCGCCCATTGTGACAGCTCTATAGCGGTGGCTATAATGATCTGTCAACCGTTCTGATAGATGTCAACGAAATTGATATGGCGTTAAGAGCATAAATTGGGACTAGCTGAACGGTGGTCGATGGTCGATGAGCCATGAAGCTCGCCCGCCGCTTCGCCATACCCGCGCCACCCAGTCGGCATCATGGTCGGTGACCAGATTGGCCATCACCCGCACGGCGATGGTCATCAGTGCGGTAGAACGCATCACCCTCGGGCCAGTTGCGGGTAGGAATCGTTGGAGGGTCAGCAAAAACGCTAACCGGCGTGCGACCGAAAATCCGCGGCCGTAATGCTGCTGCAGCAGTGACGGCCACACGCGCGACAAATCGCGCAGGTCCAGCAGCTCGGCGGCCAGTCGACCGGTTTCTAGGCCGTAGTCAATGCCTTCGCCGTTGAGCGGATTGACGCATGCTGCAGCGTCGCCGATGAGCATCCAGTTTGGCCCGGCTACCCCAGAAACCGCCCCCCCCATCGGTAGTAACGCCGACGACACCGCCCGCGGTTGGCCGGAAAAGCCCCACTCGTCACGGCGCAGATCCGCGTAGTATGGTATCAGCGGTCGCAGAGCTAGATTGGCTGGCCGCTTTGACGTCGACAACACGCCGACGCCGATATTCACTTCGCCGTTTCCCAGCGGGAAAATCCAGCCGTAGCCAGGCAATATGGCTCCGTCCGGAGAACGTAGTTCCAGATCCGACGTCAGCCATGGGTCGTCGTTGCGCGGAGTGGTAAGATACCCTCGGATAGCGATGCCGTATACTGTCTGTTGATGCCAGTGGCGGCCTAGCTTGCTGCCCAGCGGAGAGCGGGCCCCGTCGGCAACAATCAGCTGACGGCAGCTCACCTCGGTGCCGTTAGCCAATGTCACTGATGCAGCCCGGCTTGATGAGTCATGGTTAACTGAGACGGCCTTTGTCCCGAGCAGCATGCGGGCGCCGGAATTCTCGGCGACCTTACGGATCTGGTCATCTAGTTCCAGGCGTGCCACCGCGCTGCCGGTCGATGGGAACGACGGTCCGGGCCAGTTTACTTCCACTTGGCCGCCAAAGCCGTTCATGCGCAGGCCGCGATGTCGGATACGGGTATTTAGCCAGTCGCCCAGCCCTAGCCGTTCCAGTTCGGCGACTGCGCGTGGTGTCAACCCGTCACCGCAGGTCTTGTCGCGAGGGAAGCTGGCCGAGTCGATGACGAGTACGTCGTTACCGGCGCGGGCTGCCCAGGCGGCTGCTGCTGACCCCGCTGGCCCAGCGCCCACCACTACCACGTCTACGCTGGCCTCCACACTCACTAGTATGTTGGTCGGATGATGACTCCGCCGACGGTGGTAGCGGGCATCGATTTCGGAGATGCCGTGTTTGCCGCGACCGTGCAAGACGGTGTGGCGCGGATCGAGCGGCTTATGGATGCCGAGCTGCGCGGCGCCGACGAAGTGATGACCGAGTCGGTACTGCATTTGTTTGCGGCCGGTGGTAAGCGGTTTCGACCGCTGTTTACAGTGTTGTCTGCCCAGATCGGACCCCAGCCTAACGCTCCAGAGGTAACAATCGCCGGTGCGGTCATCGAGTTGGTCCACCTAGCGTCGCTTTACCACGATGACGTGATGGACGAGGCCGAGGTTCGGCGCGGTGCACCCAGTGCCAACCTGCGCTGGAGCAACAGTGTCGCCATCCTCGCCGGAGACTATCTATTTGCCACGGCGTCGCGGTTGGTATCACAACTTGGGCCGGATGCCATGCGGATTGTCGCTGATACGTTTGCTCAGTTGGTAACCGGGCAGATGCGTGAAACCCGCGGTGTTCCGGAAAATGTGGATTCGATCGAACAGTACCTAAAGGTGGTGTACGAAAAGACAGGCTGCCTGATCGGCTCGGCTGGTCGGTTCGGTGGTTTGTTCGCCAGCGCAGACGCCGAGCACGTCGAGCGACTGAGTCGACTCGGCGGAATTTTGGGTACTGCATTCCAAATCGCTGATGATATTATTGATATTGACAGCGACTGCACCGAGTCTGGCAAGCGTCCTGGCACCGATGTGCGTGAGGGCGTGCACACCTTGCCGATGCTATATGCATTGCGCGAGACCGGGCCCGACAGCAAGCGGTTGCGCACGCTGTTGGCTGGACCCGTTGATAACGACGCAGAGTTAATCGAGGCGCTAGTGCTGTTGCGTGCGTCGCCGGGTATGGCGAAAGCCAAGCAAGTTTTGGCGCAGTACGCTGGCCAGGCCACTGCCGAGCTGGCTCTGCTGCCCGATGGCCCCGGTCGAGATGCGCTGGCGGCACTGGTCGACTACACAACTAACCGGCACGGTTAGAGCGAGTAACTCCCGGGTCGCGGAACCCGTAGGGTTGTTCTGGGCGTTGAATAGTCAGTAATCAGTAAGTAAGCAAGAGCCGCGTGTGCCGGAGAGACTTTTCAAGGAGGACATCGATGACCTGGCATCCCCACGCCAACAGGCTGAAGACCTTCGTCTTGTTAGTCGGTATGTCTACATTGATCGTGGCTGCCGGTGCGATGTTTGGGAGGATGACGCTTTTCTTTGCGGCCTTGTTTGCTGTGGGAATTAACGTCTACACATACTACAACAGTGACAAGCTTGCGTTGCGGGCGATGCATGCGCAACCGGTTTCGGAGGTGCAAGCACCGGCGATGTATCGGATCGTGCGCGAGCTAGCCACCGGAGCGCACCAGCCGATGCCGCGGCTTTACATCAGTGACACGAACGCGCCCAACGCGTTCGCTACTGGCCGTAATCCGCGCAACGCTGCGGTGTGCTGCACCATCGGCATCCTGGATATGCTTAACGAGCGTGAGCTGCGCGCTGTACTGGGGCATGAACTTTCGCATGTGTACAACCGCGACATTCTGATTTCCTGTGTGGCCGGCGCATTGGCGGGCGTCATTACCGCGTTAGCCAACATGGCCATGTGGGCCGGCATATTTGGCGGCAATCGGGACGGAGAGAATCCTTTTGCGTTGGTGTTGGTTTCGTTGCTGGGCCCAATCGCCGCGACGGTGGTGCGGCTAGCGGTATCGCGATCGCGGGAGTACCAGGCCGACGAATCGGGCGCCGTGCTCACCGGCGACCCGCTGGCCTTGGCGTCGGCGCTAGGTAAGATATCCAGTGGCGTGCAGGCAGCGCCGTTGCCTCCGGAGCCGCAGCTGGCTAGCCAGGCGCACCTGATGATAGCCAACCCTTTCCGTACCGGCGAGAGACTCGGGTCGTTGTTCTCCACGCATCCGCCGATTGAGGACCGCATTCGCCGCTTAAAAGCGATGGCTGGACGATAGCGATAAGAACGCTGCTGAGCTGAATGGGCTCCTCAGTCAAATTATATCACGAACTGCTCTAGCATCTAGCGTGCTTGCTGTACTGCATGTTTGCCTGACGATGATGAATACAATCGCACTTTGGCGTTGAACTGCAATCGCCAGCTAGCGCTGGAGGCCGATCGACTAGCTCGTACTCGAACATGTCACGCACAAATGTGCGGCGAAACAGCCACTCACACCACTGGCCAAACGCAATTGTCCCGGCATGTTAAGTCGATCCAGGACCTCACCGGCGTTGAATGCTCTAACTTCTTGCTCTTGAATCTACTCGTAAAGCGTGTATGTACCCGTTTTCGGCGGGTGGCGGGAGTTACGCAGCAGCCTCTGGCTGTTCAGATCCGATTAGGTCAGCCATGGTGCGGCGAGCACGGTGGCCTGTCTTGATTACACCATTGATGTGAACCGCTCCACCGGTGGCGCGATGCTGTCGCTGCCAGTCATGAATCGCCTGATGCGCGGCATGATCGAGGTAGTTGACTGAAATATCGACTGTCACCTGCGTGCGAGGAGGGACAGAAGCTAGCACGCGGGTGAGTCGGGGCAAGGCTAGAAAGGTGCACGCTCCTGTGACGAGGACGTGCCACTCGTCACCCACGGGCTGGGCTTCGACTCTGGCTCGCATCACCCGCCATCCGGTCAACGCGATGGCAACGGCGAGTCCGATCATTACGCCCTGGAGGAGATTGAGAAACACTACGCAGACGGCGGTAACCAAGTATACGGCGAGGTCACCGTTCCGTAGTGCGGTTTCTATATGGGCAGGCTTCAGCAGCTGAATGCCGATAACGATGAGTAGCCCAGCAAGCGCGGCAGACGGAATCTGGTCGACCAATCCGGCAAACGGAATCGTGAAGAGCAGGATCCATACTCCGTGCATGATCGACGAAGCGCGGGACTTCGCGCTCGCGGTGACATTGGTTGAACTGCGCACGATCACCCCGGTTATGGGAAGCCCGCCGATCGCTCCGGACACCATGTTTGCAGCGCCTTGTCCGATCAGCTCGCGGTTGAAGTCGGTGCGTGGTCCGCTGTGCATTCTATCGAGCGAAACCGCCGACAGGAGGCTCTCAACGCTGGCGATGAGAGCGACTGTGATCACACCTAACGCCACGCCACCCCAGTTACCGTCGGGAAGCGCCGGCAGCTGCACGGCATCCAGCGGTGAGCCGTCGACCTTGATTCGAGACACGTGGAACGGGAATACCACCGAAATAAGTGTCACACCCACGATGGCAACCAGCGGGCCGGGGATCCGGGCTACTCGAGTTGGAACCCACCGCCAGGCGACCAGGATGGCGATCACTAGCACACCAAGAACGACTCCGGGTCGGTGCGCGCCCAGGACCTGACCGGGCAAGCCAATGGCGTTGTGCCAAGCGGTGCTTTTCGACTGTCCGCCAAGCAGCACGTGCGCCTGTTGCAGTGCGATCGTAATACCGATGCCGGCCAACATAGCGTGCACAACGACGGGTGAGATTGCCAGTGTGGCTCGCGCAACGCGACTGAGCCCCAGCAGCACTTGCAGAACACCCGCAGCTAAGGTGATGAAGCAGGTTACTCTCCAACCGAAATCGGAGATCAACTCGGCTATAACGACTGTAAGACCGGCTGCGGGACCGCTGACTTGCAGCGGCGATCCACCTACAGCGCCAGCGACGATCCCTCCGACAACAGCGGCGATTAGACCGGCAAGGACCGGTGCTTCTGAGGCGATCGCGATGCCCAGCGACAACGGGAGTGCAACCAAGAACACCACGAGTGACGCTGGTAAGTCATACCGGATAACGGATCGCAATCGATTGCTCCCTCGATAGGTGTTAGCGGGGGGCGTTCCGATATCATCCCTCCCCCGATAATTATTCATTATCTACTACACGTTGCATAGCAACTACGCAACATGCTTGCACATAAGATAAAACACAACCACTCCACCTCTCCCTGTTCGGCGTCGGAATGGCTTGAGCACTGGCAGCTTCGACGGTATTGGGGTGGTCGGGTGTGGGTCAAGTTGACGAGCCACGTGCATACCGAATCCAAATTTTTGCAGGTTAATTTTAGAGTGTTATTGTTGGCCAGATTTAGAGCCCGGAGCCGTGTACTTCGTGGCCGGATACTTCGGAATCAGGCCGCTCTAAGCTTGCTCGACGGTCGAGGTGCAGTTGATCACCGAGTCGACTTCGCGGGCGATTGGCATGCTGAGCCCGAACTCTACTGCAAACTTCATGACCACACTGGCGGCCTTGACTCCCTCGGCAACCTGGCTCGTCGATGCGATGATCTCGTCGATTGTCTTGCTCGCGCCCAGTTGTTCATCAACGTGGCGGTTGCGGCTGTGCCGACTGGTGCAGGTAACAATGAGGTCACCTAGACTGGCCAGGACGGAAACCGTTTCGCTGCGTCCGCTCAGGGCCACACCTAGCTTTGTCCTCTCGTGCAGCGCGCGGGTGTTTCCCCGAGTACTCAGTGAGTAACTCATCCCGACTGCGATAGCGAAGACGTTTTTCAGCGCACCCGCTACCTCGACGCCAATGACATCGTCGGTGGTGTAGACGCGGAACCGTCGGGTGTGGAACAATGTCGCCAGCCGAGTCGCTAGACGTTTGGTGGGGCATCGCCGGAACTGCTGTGGCGGTCTACCCTTCCGCTACTTCGTGGGCAATGTTCGGTCGGGCCAGGATTCCCGCCGGATGGTCGGGTGGTGTCTCCTCAACAATCTGTGACATCCGCATGTTGGTCCCCCGTTCGAGCCCTTTGGCCAGCGACACTACCGACACCCACGGCCGCAGTTCCTTGGCCAGCTTGGTGAGTACGCTTCAGAAACCACGTGAGGGTACACCCATGACGACGACGTCGGTGCAGTGGGCGGCCTCCGCGAAACCAGTGGTGGCGCGCAAGGTGTTGCTCAGGACGACGTCGTTTCCGAGGTAGCGACTGTTGCGATGATGCTTGTTGATGTCCTTGGACGTCGCCTCGGGAGCGTACCCTGTATAGCGCCGATCCGCGGCACGCGCAGACTGACGCCACTGTGATGCCCCACGAGCCGTCACCGAGGACAACAACTTTGGGTTCGCGTTGCTGAGTTATTGGCATGAAGTTTAGCATATTGTCGAAAAACGACCGAACACCATCGCTTCACTCGAAGCGGTCGAGCCGGTGGTCGATGGCGTCGGCGAAGTAGTTCTGTCGCATATTCCACGGCCGTTTAGTGCCTGACTTGGGCAGCGCATGCAACGAGCGCAGTTACGTAGCTGGCCTTAATATCCCAGGATGGTTTTTGGCCATGGGATCGGAAACTCGATGTGGGTAAGCGTGAGTGTAGTCGTGAGAATCCAATGTGCGCCATGAGTTTTCCTGCGGATTGTGCTGTCATATCGGCGCGTAGGGTCCAGGACGCGTTCGTATAGCCCACACACCAGAACAGGTTGGGTACGTTTTCGAGCATGTAAGCTTTGTAAACGAAGCGATTACAGAGATTGATCCCGATGCCGTCCAGGCTGATTGCGGCTCTGCCAAACGCCTGCGATTTCAGCACGGTAGCGGTTATGATGATGTCGACGTCGAGATGCCCACCAGACTCGAGTGCGATATCGGTGGCGTCAAAATGACTGATGTTATCCTTGACTATCGCCACGTGTCCCTCAGTGATTGCGAGGTAGAGGTCAACGTCGATGATCAAGCACATCCGTTGGTACCGCGGCTTGAAGTGTGTGTCGATGTCGTAGCCGTCGGGCAGGTGGTTGATCGCCTTGTGTCGTGCTATCTACTTAGCCACCGCCGATGTCTTGCGGGAGATGAACCACAACACCGCCTCTTGTAACGCGTTGTACATCCGGGTGATCGAATGGGAAGTCTTGCGGGGAAACATTTTACGAGAGATAAAGGCGAATTTGCTGTATTTGGACGCCGACATTAGGTAGGTTGGTGAGCGTTGCAGCATGGTTACCTTTTCGGCTCGGTCGGTTAGCGATGGTACTAGCGTGATTGCGATGGCACCACGACCGATCACCAACATCTTTATTGCTGGTGTAGTCCAACTCATCTGACCAGTACTGCGGATACACGACGGTGCTGCCGAACTGCTCGATGCCAGGAAAATCAGGGGTGTAGCCCTCGCCGTAATTATAGTAGCCGCTACCAAAAACACGAGCCGGCTGCACAAGCGTTGCTGCGCGCCGTCGTTTTCGACAGTGACCGTTCAGGTGTCAGTGGCCGACTCCTAATCAACTGCGTACACTAAGCTGTTGAATCGGATGTGGCGGTCGATACCGTACTTGCACGTGGTACTCGCAGATGTGGACACCTTCAGCGAAGGTTTCCCTGCGGGTCCACGGCTCGAAAGGAAAGGACAGCATGAAAATGCTGCTGTCGGAGCGGACACCAGGATACCGGAACAAATCCCACGTACCGCCGATTCGCTCGCGCCGCTCCACGATAGTGTTAAGTCAGGCGCGGGTTGCGCTCAGTGAATCGATAGGCTGCATTGAGGCCAGAGATGCTGGCGCCGACGATAACCACGTCGACGTAGCTGACTTCGGCTTCCTTGCGGAGTCACGGTAGGACCTCGTTACGGATCTAGGGTATCTATCGGTAGTTGACGAACTGCAGCGCAACGTCCAAGTCGGTGTTCTTTAACATCGCGATAACGGCTTGCAAATCGTCGTGACTTTTGCTGGTTACGCGGATCTCGTCGCCCTGAATCTGGGTCTTGATGGCCTTGGGTCCCTCGTCACGGATGAGCTTGGTGATCTTCTTGGCGTTCTCGCTGTTGATGCCTTGCTTTAGAGTGCCGGTGACTTTGTACGTCTTGCCGGAGGCCTGTGGCTCGCCAGCGTCGAAGGCCTTCATCGAAATGTTGCGGCGGATTAGTTTTTCTTTGAAAACGTCCACGGCAGCCTTGACCCGCTCCTCGGTAGACGACGTCAGTTCAACGGCCTCACTACCTTTCCACATGATCTTGGTGTCGGTGCCGCGGAAGTCAAAGCGCGTTGCTAACTCCTTGGCGGCCTGGTTGAGCGCGTTCTCAACTTCCTGCCGGTCGACCTTGCTGACGATGTCGAACGATGAGTCCGCCATGCGGCCCGTCCCTCCTTCAAGTGTATAGCCGTTTGTGTTCTGTCTACCCGCTCGTTGTACTCTCCTAGGCGGCAGGTTGCCCGAGCGGCCAATGGGAGCGGACTGTAAATCCGTCGCGAAAGCTACACAGGTTCGAATCCTGTACCTGCCACCATCAAAACCCTAGTTCCGATAAGGGCTTCGGGCTTGGGGGTGGTGCTACATACAACGAACGTGCGATGCCGGTCAACTACCCACCAAAATCCGGTTGCTGGACATCTCCACTCACCACCTTGGCCGCTGGTGCGCGGTTTGTGCTATGAGTCGCGTCGGCCTCCCTTTGCAATGTTAATTGCACAGATCGCGAATTCTGCTATGTTTGACGCTAGAAATAGAAGTCTGGGGTGGCCAAGTCATAAATGTGTTCTCTGTCAATCTCGGCTGTAAAGAATTATTCAAGCCGAAGGTTTTTAGTGCTAAATTTTCTTTATAGCACAGAAAAAATTCGCCATGTGCCTAAGAGAACTAATGTGAGATTACACCTGTCTGCATGTCCAATTTTATGGGTTAATCGTAATTGTTACCAGCTAAATCGTGTTGGTTCTTGCGTGTCTGCGGCACCACGACGCTACAGGTCATCGTATAAAATGATCGCTGAAGATGTAGCCTGTGACCTCGATTTCATTAAAATGAGTTAATTATGTCTGTGCTTGAAATTTTATAACACACGGTTTGGCGGTTTGAAAAAGCTGTATGAAAACTCTTGCGGTAGAGACAGCTTACCCGATCCAATACAGCGTGAGTATATCGCCGAGCATGTCGCTACTGTGCCTTTCCCTTTCGGAAATGTGTTTGTGTTGATGCGCATCTATGCGTGTAGATCGGCTTGATACCACCACAACTTAGGACAGCACAGTTGCGGCGGCGATGCCGATCATGATGGCCGCGATAAACCTGTCGAGAACGTGCCAGGCGTTGGGCCGTGCAAATAACTCATGCAACCTGCGCGTACCGCATCCAGGTGTGGTGAACCATACCGATACTGGACGCCACCGCGTCTACGCAGGATAACCAGCGATCACCAAGATGGCTGGCCAGTATGCTGAGCAGCACCACGGTGTCGAGGTACGTGTACGAGTTAAACCAAATCTAGTTTGGACTAGCCAGCATCACGCTGGCCAGTCATGCTGGTGCGGAGTCGGCAGACGTGAGGCCGGTGGGCAATATGCGCGTCTGGTGGCTAGCAGGCCATACCAGATGAAGAACGTCGTGCCGGAGCTTTGTCATTGCGACGACGTCGGGATAGGCTGCGGCCAGTACAAGGTCGGCAGCCGTGCATACTGGCACCACGGCCACCGCACACTACTGCCTGATCCCTGGGCGCAGCACGAAGGCGTTCTGACTGAGCGCCGGTCGCCGGCGATCAGTGCCATTCTGGTCAATAGCCAGGGGGAGGCCCTCGTATCCACGCTAGGGTTACCAGCGTTTTCAGTCGAACTAAATTACTCTATAGTTATTTAGTGGAATTTCTGATATGACGCAGCTGTTGGATGATGATCAACTAGCCGTCTCCGGGGCCATGGTCGAACTAGGTCGCTTTGATGCTTCGGACAGCACGGTTGCACATCATCCTGCTGGCGGTCGTCCAGCTCGTTAAGGTACTCGGGCAACGGGTAGAGCAGGTGCTGGTGGTAAGGAAAAATACTGTGTGGCAACGATAGCTGGTATCCTATTACTGCAACTTGCAGCACGGACCGCGATGCTGGAATCCGAGGCTCTCAGCCAGTTGCGGGACGACTCGACACGCACGTTGCGCTGGCCGTGAACGCTGACTTGATGGCGATCTGGTTTCCCAGGTTTATGACCGGCTGGACGACGTCCTGTTAGACATCTGCATTGAGGACCAGGATCATTCGGTGCAGTTGCTATGTGAGGGGTCGTGATAGATGTTGTCGCCACCGAACGCACATCGGTGTCAGGCTGTCGAGTCCAGCCTTTGGGAATCATGTGTTATGTGCTGGTAGTCAATTAATCTTAATATTAAACACTATCTTCACTGCACAGGCGGCATCGGTGGTGCTATTGTTGGCCTGGAACAGCAATCAAATGTTTGCAGAATAGGTTGGTGCACAAGGTGTTTAGCTGTTAAATCAGCAGCACGATGCATTTTGTGTCGACCGTGGGAGGGTGTGCCGCGGCTGTGATTACTTAAGCGGTCGCCAGCGGGGCGCTCCGTTAGCAGTATCCTTTCGACGCTGATGTGGTTGCTGTGACGGCTGATCTACGTCACACTGGGTCGCAACTGCAATGTGCTCAATTACTGCCTCTGCTGAGTCATATTGAAGCCAAAGAATCCTGGCTTGTCTCAGACATCTCGTTCTCGGTTAACCAAATCGCGAAGGGCAACGATTGAATAGTAAAAGCCGTACACTAGATATACCGCGTCGGATTGAGTAGGCGACAAGAATTCGACGATCTGGGGGATGGATCTTTCGAACACGATCTATCGCGGGCGAGTAATCAGTGAACTCGTGATCACTGCTGCGAGGAAGACAGCCGCTAGGACCAGCCGAATGATGTCGTTGGCCCGGTAGGTTAGCGGTTGCAGCAGGTTGCCTGAAACAGTGATGTCGCTCACGTCAACTTGCATAGTGCAAAGATTCTTCGAGATCCTCCGGGTCGGGTCAACGCTTTATCGGCTACTTTAGTATTTATTGTTTCGTCTAATATTTATTGTTTCGTCGACAACTTAGCCTGTGTGACCCTAATTACCGGCAAGGACGCACTCCGTCGGTCGGGTCGTTCCCGTGCAGCACACGTACGGCTAGCACGTAGGTGTGCTAGCGAATGTGGAGGACACGAGCGGGCGAGAATCGACAACCACACCTGGGAGATCACTGAGAGAGATGGGTGCGACGGCGCTGGGCGTCGCGGAAACCGCGAGTGAGGCCTCGGTGATCAGCGATCCGTTCGCACGGTGTTCCCCGACGTCGACGGAGACGGCATGTGGAACTAGTTTGTGGTGCTCAATCTGCCAGCCGAGATCGCCGAGGTTGAAGCCGCGGATGCAGAGATGACGTGGAGATATGATCGACTACATGGCCGCGTGGACGGTGTTTTTGACCAGTTCTTCCTTGACACTGCCCACTCGAGTGTACGCTCGGCAGTGATTTTAGCAGCGGGTTTGGATTCGCGTGATTGATGGCTACCTTGGCCTGAGGCCACTACCGTCTACAAGCTTGACCAGCCTTCAGTGATGGAATTCCAGTCATCGACGTTACGGGACAACGGGGCGAAGCCAACGTGCAACCTGGTTCATGTTCCAATCCACCTGCATCATCGCTGACCGGATGCGTTGCAGTGGGTTGGATTTGACGTTTGTGTGCTCAGCACCTGGTCCGTTGAGGGGCTGTTGCCGTTTTTGACGGCTGCTACGTAGCAGCTGTTTTGCGAACGTGTCCGTGCGCTTGGCACCGTTGGTGACTGGACCGCCGTAAGAGATTTCCGACTCGGGCTTCCTTGACCCCGATGCCCTCGCAGGGCAGCTCGAGACGATGCAGCGGATAGCGCGACCTGATGGCCAAAATAGAGCAGGAAAGCGACATCCCCGACGTCCAAGATTTCTGGTACTTCGAGGGACGCGAAGACGTCGGCGACTGGTTTCATCGCTATGGTTGGGATGTTACGGTGACGTCTTCTGATGAGTTGATGGCCGGCTGAGGTCATAACGCCATTGAAGCGGTACAGGGCCAAGCTCCAGGGAATCGGTCGTCACCGCGCAGTGTGTCAGCAGGTAGTTGCTGTTAGCTATGTTGTTGCGGATCGCCTTTTGTACAAAGCGATTCAGGTATACGGCGGGGCTATCAAAGAACTGATAAACGAGTAGTTTGGCGACGGCATCATGAGTGCCCTCAACTTAAGCTTCGACCTGAAAAAGAAGTTTCATCCGTCGGGCGATCGCTCCGTGCTAGCATTTGACGGTAAATTCCTTACTTACCAATGGGTTTCGATTGTTAGGTTAGAAGACGGCTGCTGAATTACAGTCCGAACTCGGTTTCTATTTTGTCGATTCCGACGCGGATAGCTGTGAGCGCGTCGGCGCGGGTACGTAGCTTGGTTGCAAGGTGAGCCGGCTGGTTGAGGCCGGCCAATTCCTGTGCGGCTTCTTCGGCACGGCTGCACACCACTTCGGGTAACACGATCTCGTCGACGAAGCCCGCTGCTAAAGCAGTTTCACCGAAGAACGTCTTGGCCAACCCAGTGGCTTGCTGGTACGCCGACGGCGTTAGTCGTAGCTGCATGATCGCCAGTGCCGCGTACGGGATGGTCATGCCGATCGCAACTTCGTTGGCTTGAATGTTGTATGCGTGGGTTGCCACCCGGTGGTCACCCGCGGACAACAGGAACGCCCCCATGGCGATAGCGTGGCCGGTGCAGGCCATCACTACTGGCTTGGGATAGGACAAGAGTCGATATGCTAACTCGAAGCCGCCCCTGAGCATATCGATCGCGGGCTGGGCCTGCCCGGATGTTAAGATCTTTAAGTCGAAGCCGCCACTGAAAACTCGGTTATTCCCGGTGATCACCAGTGCACCGACGTTGTCCGTGTTGGCTTGGTCGATCGCCTCATTGAGAGCCTGCTGCATGATCGGGCCTAGTGCGTTGACTTTGCCGTCGTCCATCTTGATGACTGCGATGGACTCTTTGTGGCTGTAGCTAACAGGGCCGCTCATGGGTACTCCTTCGATCCAGACAACCGGTGGATTAAATCAGATTGATGTTATGCTTCGCTTATGATGTGTTTGGTCGCTGACGATTAGATCGGCATGTTGCACAGTGATTTCTCAACTGCCCATTAACATTCGCCACTGATCGAGACTTGTGGCATGATACACGTAATTGGAGCGCTTGATCAGCGATAGCGTGGCACTGGGATCGATTGAATACCAGTGGCCAGGGAACACTGTCGGATCGCCGGGAAGCTGCGCGAGCTGCTGCAGGCTGCGGTACATCTCGTCGGAATTGCCACCTGGAAAGTCAGTGCGGCCACAGCCTTCCAGGAACAACGTGTCGCCGGCTACCAGCCGGCCATCAAGCAGAAAGCACTGGCTGCCCGGCGTATGGCCCGGTGTGTGCAGCAGCTCAATTTCGATATCGCCAACACTGAGCTTTTCGCGGTGCTCATGGGCGGTAAGATCGTTGAGGCTAATCCCAGTGACTCGCGAAACCCAAAGCGATTCATGGGTATTTACGTGCACGGGCACAGTTGCTCGCTCTAACAGCCCGGTCAATCCCTTCAGCTGGAAGCCCATCATCACCCCGCCCACATGGTCGGGGTGATGATGCGTCACCAGCACTCCAGACAGTCGCATACCGTCTGCTTCGATTGCGTCCACCAGATCACCGGCGGCGTACGCTGGGTCGACCACGACGCAGTCTCCGGTCTGACGATCGCCGATCAGGTAGGAGAAATTGCGCATTTGCGTCGCGACCACATCGCCGACGGCGAAATCGCGTCCGGAGAGCAGTTGCCGAAAGTACAGCCGGTCCGAATCTGACACGTCACTCAGACTAGGTCCCGGCTCAATAGCTGTCCAAGACAGTATAGGGTGCCTTCACATTAATAATTATTGTTGGTAGGTTCCGATCAATGGCGGACACAAATGTCGCTGGCATCGACGGGTCGCGGGCTGAGTTCACTGGGTATCGTTGGTTCATGCTGAAGTACGGTCGAGACCGAGGTTGACGACGACCTAGCCTAAGAGGTCATCTGGCGGTACGGGTTGTATGACAAGCGAGAGGCCGTCAATCTGATGCTGAAAGCTCTCCTCAGCGAGGCCGGTGCTGGAGTTTCGCGGAGCAGGGCCAGGAATGCTGATTGAGTTCAGTGACCCCGCCGTGTGCTGTCCTCGCCAAGGCAACACCGGGTGGCCTTGGGCAGTCGCTGTTTTCTCATCTCCTTACTTTTAATGCTCTATCGCCTTGCCCAGCTGTCTTGAGATGCGCTCCGTAGTTTGGTGACGTTGTGCGTCAAGTTGTACCCTCCTTTTAGGCCCGCGGCACGACTGGTCGCTTCGGGTGGAACGGCCCCCTTAGCTCAGTCGGTAGAGCGTTTCCATGGTAAGGAAAAGGTCAACGGTTCGATTCCGTTAGGGGGCTCGGCGAATGCCAAGTAGGCAGGCGGACCCGAATCCGAGGACGGGATAGCTCAGAGGCGATGTAGCTCAGTCGGTTAGAGCGAACGACTCATAATCGTTAGGTCGCCGGTTCGAGTCCGGCCATCGCTACAACACAAAAACGAGATGTTTGACACCAGATTTGAAAGAGAATCATCATGGCTTCCAGTACCGACGTGCGGCCGAAGATCACCTTGGCATGTGAGGTGTGCAAGCACCGTAACTACATCACCAAGAAGAACCGGCGCAACGATCCCGACCGGATGGAACTGAAGAAGTTCTGTCGCAATTGCGGCAAACACCAGTCCCATCGCGAGACACGGTAGCCACCCGTAAGCGGTGGACAAGAGTGACTAGGTAGATTCTAGAGTCGTGGGGTTGACCACAAACATCGTTGGGATGCACTATCGGTACCCGGACCATTACGAAGTTGAGCGCGAGAAGATCCGCGAGTACGCGGTAGCCGTGAAAAATGAGGACATCTCATTTTTCGAGGAGGACGCGGCAGCCGAGCTTGGCTACAAGGGACTACTGGCCCCGTTGACGTTTATCTGTGTGTTCGGCTACAAGGCGCAGTCAGCGTTTTTTAAGCACGCGAACATCGCTATCACCGACCAGCAGATTGTTCAGGTTGATCAAGTTTTGAAATTCGAGAAGCCGATCGTGGCGGGCGACAAGCTGTACTGCGACGTGTATGTGGATTCGGTGCGTGAGGCGCACGGAACCCAGATCATGGTGACCAAGAACATCGTCACAGACGAGGCTGGTGGCATCGTGCAGGAAACCTACACGACCTTGGCGGGTCGTGCCGGCGACGATGGGGAAGAGGGATTTTCTGATGGCGTTGCGTGAGTTTAGTTCAGTTAAAGTGGGCGACCAGCTTCCGGAGAAGACCTACCCGCTGACCCGCCAAGACCTGGTGAACTACGCAGGGGTTTCGGGTGACTTGAACCCTATCCACTGGGATGACGAGATCGCCAAAGTCGTGGGGCTGGATACCGCGATTGCCCATGGAATGCTGACGATGGGTATTGGTGGTGGGTATGTAACTTCGTGGGTCGGTGATCCTGGTGCAGTCACCGAGTACAATGTGCGGTTCACCGCGGTAGTGCCGGTACCCAATGACGGGAAAGGCGCTGAGCTCGTGTTCAGCGGTAGGGTGAAGTCGGTCGATCCGGACACCAAGCTGGTGACTATCGCACTCACGGCCACCACCGGCGGCAAGAAGATCTTCGGCCGGGCTATCGCGTCGGCGAAACTGGCGTAGGTGGGTGCAGTTTATGACGTTAAAGACTGACATTCGGGGCATGATCTGGCGCTACCCGGACTATTTCATTGTGGGCCGTGAGCAATGCCGCGAATTCGCCAGAGCCATCAAGTGTGATCACCTTGCCTACTTCAGCGAGGAAGCGGCTGCTGACCTCGGCTATGACGCGATCGTTGCACCGCTGACTTTTGTTACAATTTTCGCCAAATACGTCCAGCTGGATTTTTTCCGTAATGTCGATGTTGGCATGGAAACCATGCAGATTGTGCAGGTCGACCAACGTTTTGTCTTTCACAAGCCGGTGCTTGCTGGGGACAAGTTGTGGGCCCGGATGGACATCCATTCGGTCGACGAACGTTTTGGTGCTGACATCGTGGTGACCAAGAACATCTGCACCAACGATGACGGTGAGTTGGTGATGGAGGCCTACACCACCTTGATGGGTCAGCAGGGTGACAATTCCAGTCAGCTCAAATGGGACAAGGAATCTGGACAGGTCATCAGAAGCGCGTAATTGTTATCGGATTTTTTGCGTTTGAGTGAAGTCGAGTACACTCGGGCCTCGGGGTTTTCCAACATCAGCGCGCTTTACTTGAGTCGAATGAGCAGGTCATGTAAGCCCCGGTGCAGGTGGGTTGGCTGGGTCTGCCAACCGCGAAGGGGCGTAGCTCAACTGGCAGAGCAGCGGTCTCCAAAACCGCAGGTTGCAGGTTCAAGTCCTGTCGCCCCTGCTGAATGCGCAGACGTGTCATGGTGGACACTGGGAGTGCGTCCAGTCAGAGTTGGATGGCTCGCAGAAACAGCTAGCGAACAAAGGAGCACGCGGTGAGCGACGAGGGCGGCGTTACCAGCGGTGGCGAAACTGAAGACGGTCGCAGGAGCGGTGGTCGTACGGCCGTGGTGACAAAACCTGCGACTCGACCGCAACGCCCTGCCAGTAAGCGATCTCGGCAGCGTGTGAGTGTCTCGGATACGGGGGTGGACGTCAAGGTCGAGGAGTTGTCAGTTGAGGCTGAGGTTGTTAAGGAAAGCAAGGCGAAAAAGCCGAAGAAGCCAGCGGACCGCTCGGCTAACCCGATCGTATTTATCTACAACTACCTCAAGCAGGCCGTTGCGGAGATGCGGAAAGTTATCTGGCCTAACCGCAAACAAATGCTTAATTATACCTCAGTTGTGTTGGTGTTTCTTGTCTTTATGGTGGCACTGGTCGGCTTTGCTGATTTTGGCCTGGCCAAGCTGGTGCTGTTGGTGTTTGGCTGAGGCTCGAAAGTGATTAGAGAGGACTGAAAACCGTGACTACCTTCGACGGTGACACGTCTGCAGGTGAGGCGGTCGACGTGCAAGAGGCCAGTGTCGACGAGGTCGCCGCGGTTGGCGTTCACGTGGAGCAGGCTGTAGAGATCGACCCGGCTGCCGCGCTCAAGGCAGAGCTGCGTAGCAAGCCGGGCGACTGGTATGTCATTCATTCCTATGCGGGGTACGAGAACAAGGTGAAAGCTAACCTTGAAACCCGGGTGCAGAACCTAGACGTCGGTGACTACATTTTCCAGGTGGAGGTGCCCACTGAAGAGGTAACCGAAATCAAGAATGGTCAACGCAGGCAAGTTAGCCGCAAGGTGCTGCCTGGCTACATCCTGGTACGCATGGATTTGACCGACGACTCGTGGGCTGCGGTGCGCAACACCCCCGGGGTCACCGGATTCGTTGGTGCAACGTCGCGTCCGTCGGCGCTTGCGCTCGACGACGTGGTGAAATTCCTGCTACCGCCGGGGTCGGCGAAGAAGGCCGTCAAGGGCGCGGCCAGTACCACCGCTGCCTCCGAGACGGGTGGGCTGGAACGTCCGATTATCGAGGTTGACTACGAGGTGGGCGAATCGGTAACGGTCATGGACGGGCCATTTGCGACGTTGCCGGCCACGATTAGCGAGGTCAACGCCGAACAGCAGAAGCTTAAGGCGTTGGTTTCGATCTTTGGCCGCGAAACACCGGTGGAGCTGACCTTCAGCCAAGTCTCCAAGATTTAACCTCTGAGGAAGGAATAACGAAACCCCATGGCCCCGAAGAAGAGAGTCGCCGGGCTGATCAAGCTTCAGATCCAGGCGGGGCAGGCCAACCCTGCGCCACCTGTAGGGCCCGCGCTTGGCCAGCATGGTGCTAACATCATGGAGTTCTGCAAGGCGTATAATGCTGCCACCGAGCATCAGCGTGGCCAGGTCATCCCGGTGGAGGTCACGGTCTACGAGGACCGCAGCTTCACGTTCGTGCTTAAAACACCGCCTGCCGCAAAGCTGCTCCTTAAGGCTGCTGGCGTGGGCAAGGGGTCGGCGGAGCCGCACAAGACTAAGGTCGCCAAGGTCAGTTGGAGTCAAGTGCAGGAAATCGCTGAGACCAAGAAAGCCGACCTCAACGCCAACGATATCGAGGCCGCTGCCAAGATCATAGCTGGTACCGCCAGGTCGATGGGTATCACGGTCGAATAGACGGACCCCGTATGTGGGAGGGTTAGCTTCGGCCCGCTTAATCACCACGCACCCAACATCGGATTGGATATTTCAATGAGCAAGAACAGCAAGGCATATCGTGCCGCCGCCGATAAGGTGGACCGTAGCAACCTCTACACTCCTCTGCAGGCGGCCAAGCTTGCCAAAGAGACGTCGTCAGCCAAGCAAGATGCGACCGTCGAGGTGGCGATCCGGTTGGGTGTCGACCCGCGCAAGGCGGATCAAATGGTTCGCGGCACGGTCAACCTGCCACACGGCACCGGTAAGATTGCCCGGGTCGTGGTCTTCGCGGTCGGCGAAAAAGCGGATGCTGCCGTTGCCGCGGGAGCTGATGTGGTTGGTAGCGATGATCTGATTGAGAAGATTCAGGCTGGCTGGCTGGAGTTCGACGCCGCGATTGCGACGCCCGATCAGATGGCCAAGGTCGGTCGAATCGCTCGGGTCTTGGGTCCACGTGGCCTGATGCCAAACCCCAAAACCGGCACCGTTACTCCCGACGTTGCCAAGGCCGTGGCTGACATCAAGGGCGGTAAGATCAACTTCCGGGTGGACAAACAGGCCAACTTGCACTTTGTGATCGGCAAGGCATCGTTCGACGAGAAGCGGCTGGCGGAGAACTATGGCGCCGCGCTTGATGAGGTGCTGCGGCTCAAGCCGTCGTCATCGAAGGGTCGCTACCTGAAGAAGGTCACCGTGTCAACGACCATGGGCCCCGGCATTCCGGTCGACCCATCGATTATCCGGAATCTCACTGAGGTGTAGCACGCACCAACAGGTGCTATACAGCTATGCGGCACCGCGGGAAGGCCCTTCACGGCCCTGATCTATCTGCTTCCAATGCTATTCGGTAGGCGGGTGGACGGCTTTGGTGGGCCGGCCCGCATGGCGCAACAGAACGGCACGCACAGATGTGACCAGATTTGAGCGGGTAAGCCGGGAATCAGATATCACCTCCTCTAGCAGTGTATTTGTCATCTGCAGCAGCTGGTCATAGGCTATGCAGATGACCAGCTAGTCGATTTGTTCCCAGAACGGCGTTTGTAGTGTGCAACGCTGCGATCGTCGCTTGTGGAAGGGACAGGCCCGTTGATCCCGTGGACTGTTGTAAGTGGTCCAGGTTGGGGGTGATGCGATTGCGACACCAAGGACTAAGGTCCTGATCCTCGAGCGAGACCAGAGCGCCGGCCTTAATTCACCCGCGTTAGTTGTCGTGCATCATGCAGTAACATCCAGGACTGTTAGGGCATGTGCCTCTAGCTTATTGAGCAGCAGTGTGCACTGCTTTCCAGCCAGCCGAATCGTTGTGTCGCACAATTTGTCACGAATCACCGCCGGTCCCTCCGTCGACCAATAGCTCTCGGTGAACACCGGATAGATGCAGCTGAGCATGTGTGACGTGCAACTGAGGCAGCAGTTCGACGGGTGGCATCCGCGGCGGGATGTTGGGGTGCCGGATCTTGTTCTTGGTGCGCGTAGATTCGCTGCTTGACCGCGGTATCAGTCTGCAGCAGCGCGTGTGTGAGCTCGGCGACGGTCAACCCGTACACCAACCGCAGTGTGAGCACGAGTTGAAACTAGTGGTCCAACGCCCGGTGCACACGGGTGAACATTATCCGACAGTTTGTCGTCGCGAATCGGATGTTGGTTGCAGCAATCGGTACATTCCTGAATGTCATCTATAGGGCTCTAATAGCCATCACTACCCCTTTCCAGGACATGTCGATTCGCGGCGTATCTGATTCTCGGGCGTGGTTGTGTGCGACAGTCACAAGCCACCCACCGGGGTGATCGGGAACGTCATTGGGGGGTCAGCTGCGAAACGACTTGGCGCAAGCTTTCCTGCACGGCGTCTTCCGTGATGGTTAGATCTCCGGACCACCGCGCGAGCGTGGTGACGGCGAGTCTCTAATCTCGACGAAAGATGCCTTTCAGGTTGGTCATTCGCCGGTTCTACCAACTCGAGATACCCGGTTAGTTGCCGCGCTGCACGGCTAGAGGCGGGGATAATTTACGCCACCTTGACCACCTCGTCGTGTTAACTTGCGCTAAGCGCATGGAAGCCGTTAGCGACTTCGGCACTCTCCACGTAAGGACCGTAGTTGATAAGGAGCTCGCCGTCACGTACTAGTACAGTGGTCGCTGTGGACGGCGTATGCAGGCCAGTCCAGGCCTTGATGTGGTCACCGCCGATGGCGGTTTCGAACTTTTGGTGGCACAATCACCATAGCACTCCCAGTGCGGCGAGTTGGGCTGTACCGGCCGGTCCGGCGGCTTCCAGCAGCAATGCGATCCAGTTGGTGCCATGCAGCGGTTGCGTCGGGATCCTCCTCTCCGTTCGCGGCCACGCCTCCACGGCGCCGTACGAGGCGACCGGAATGTCGCGCACCAATGTGAACGCCTCGTCGAGATTTTCGTTCTCGAACACGTAGTAGCGGCAGGGCGCTTCGGCTGACTTGGCGAAGGGACCGTCGGTGACAGTCAGCACATCAGGGCCGGCCGTAGGTGTCTGCAGCCAGGCGCCGTCGGTTTCAGGGCGTACCTGGCCAAGTTGCTACAGCGGCCTGGGCACGGAAGCGTTTGGAACGCGGCCAGCACGTGGGCCCGTTTGTCGGGCGTGAGGTCTCGTTCCTGGCTTAATTACTAGGGCTAACACTGCCTGTCCGTCACCTTCGATAGTTAGCGAAGTCTTGTGCTTCACTATCTACCCATTCTACCTAATCGACAAACGGGGCGCAGTCGGTAAGCCGACATTCGCCGGAGGATTTAAGCCGTAGCACCTGGTTTGAGATAGGTCACCAGGCTGCAGTCCAGCAGCTCGTCGGCGAAGTAGTGCTCACAGCCGCGCAGGTACTTCATGTACCGATTGTAGACCTCTTCGGAGGTGACTTCGATGGCTTTTTCCCTGTTGGATTCTAGGGTGTCGCCCCAGATACGCAGCGTTTTGATGTAGTGCTGCTGCAGTGACAGCGGTTCGGGGACGGTGAATCCCGCCTGCTGGCCATGTTCGACCATCATTTTGGTCGATGGCAGCCGTCCGCCTGGAAATATCTCGGTGATGATAAACTTGACAAAGCGAGCTGTTTCGAAGCTCAGTTTCTTACCTCGGGCAGCCATGTCGAGGGGGTGGAAGCTGACGCTGCTTTGGACTGTCATACGACCGTCGGAGGGCATGATGTTGAAACACCGCTTGAAGAAATCGTCGTAGTTTTCGTGTCCGAAGTGTTCGAACGCTTCGATCGACACGATCCGGTCGACCGGTTCGGTGAAATCCTCCCAGCCTTGCAGCCGCACTTGACGTGAACGATTACTGTCGAGAGTCGTCAGCACATGCTCGCAGCGAGCATGCTGATTCTCGGACAAAGTCAGGCCAATAATGTTGACGTCGTACTTCTCGACAGCGCGCCTCATGGTGGTGCCCCAACCACAGCCGATGTCCAACAGGGTCATGCCCGGGTTGAGATCCAGCTTGTCCAGGTTGAGGTCGATCTTGGCGTACTGGGCTTCTTCGAGTGTCAGGCTTGGTGGCTCAAAATAGGCACAGCTGTAGGTGCGGGTGGGGTCCTGGAACAGGGCGAAGAAATCGTCGGAGACGTCGTAGTGTGCCTGGATGTCTTCCGAGCGCGTTCGCGTTTTTGTCGGGCCAATTGGTTGCTCAGCCATTGTCGTCGTGTTCTCCTGGATGATGCTTACTGTCTAGGGCGCTGCTTGCTTTTCCAGTGTGAACTGGTTGCAGTCGATGTAGCCTATCCGGAATGCCTTGGCGCAGCCGGTCAAGTACTTCATGTACCGCTCGTACATCTCTTCGGACTGGATCGCGATGGCCTCGTCCTTGTGTGCTTGGAGGGCCTCCGCCCACAGGTCAAGGGTCTTGGCGAAGTCCGACTGCAGCGACTGGGTGCGGGCTATCTTGAAGCCGACCTTCGTTGAGTGCTCCTCGATGGTTTCGATCATCGGTAGCCTGCCGCCCGGGAAAATGTCGTTGATTATGAACCTGATGAACTTAGCTATCTCCATCGTCATCGGGATACCGCGTTTGATGACCTGTTTTGGATGCAGCCCGGTGATCGAGTGCAGCAGCATTACTCCGTCAGTGGGAAGTGTGCTATAAGCGAACTTGAAGAAATCGTCATAGCGGTCAAACCCGAAGTGCTCTAACGCTTCTATGATGACGATGCGGTCCACCGGCTCGTCAAAGTCGGCCCAGTCGCACAGCAGGGCTCGTCGTGAGCGGGTCGAATCGATTTTGTCAAGCACTTGCTGACAGTAAGCATGCTGGTTCTTCGACAAGGTCAATCCGACGACGTTTACATCGTAGCGCTCGATGGCTCGCTTCATCACCGAGCCCCAGCCGCAGCCGATGTCGAGCAGGGTCATGCCTGACTGGAGCCCCAGCTTGTCGAGCGTTAGATCGAGCTTGGCGACCTGTGCTTCGTACAGGGTCATGTCTTCGCGCGGAAAATATGCGCAACTGTAGGTGCGAGTCGGATCCTGGAACAGTGCGAAGAATTCATTCGAAAGGTCGTAGTGCGCTTGAACGTCGTCGATATTAGACTGAGCCCGTGTGACGCTTGCTGGGTTGTAAGACATGTGTTCTCCTGGATGGACAAGGCACCTTGACGAGGCGGCTATTCCCGACTTCTCTACATAGGACTGGGAGTATCCTTTGCATTTCAAGTCGCTTAAACCGTGGTTATCTCGATCGAGATCCATACAGATCGCAGTCTGGTTGATGCAATCACTACTTCTGCGGGGTGAACTGGTTGACATCGGTGTAGCCGGCACGGAACAGCGTGGCGTAGTCCGTGAAGTATTTCATATATTGTGTCGTAGACATCTTCGGATTGAATCGCGATGGCCTCACTTTCGGTTTCTCTCGAGCGCTTTGGCCTGCTAGCCGAGGGTCCGGGTGTAGTACGCTTGTCGCGACTGGCGCCGGGTAAGCTTGAAGCCAGCTTCTAGTCCGGTCTCTTCTACCATCTTCAATGGCCGGTATCCTGCCACCCGGGAAAATTTCGGTGAAAATACACCAAAAGAAACGAATCACATTGAGTGAAAGCGGCCGACCGTTGTCGGTCATCTGCTGTTTGGTCGGTCCGGCGATCGTGTGTAACGACATCACGCTGTCGTCAGGCAGGATGTTGCAGGCCGTCTCAAAGAAGTCATCGTAACGATTGTGGCCGAAGTGCTCGAACGCGCCGACTGACACGATGCGGTCGACGGGCTCACGAAACTGTTCCCAACCATCGAGCAACGCCCGCTTGTTGAGCGGGCTGTCCATCTGGTCGAACGATTTCTGGACATGGGCGGCCTGGTTCTTCGTCAATGTCAGGCCGATCACGTTGACGCCGTAGCGCTCGATGGCCCGCTTCATCACCGAGCCCCGGCCGCAGCCGGCGTTGAGCAACCTCATGCCGGGTTGCAAGCCCAGATCGTCGAGCGTCAAGTCGATCTTGGCGAACTGCACCTCTTCCAGCGCCATGTCTTCGTGCTCAAAGTACACGTAGCTATAGGCCTGGGTGGGTTCCAGAAACAGATGGAAGAAACCGTCAAATAGATCGTAGTGCGCCTGCACATTGGCGAACTGTGGCATCAATTCCTTGGCCATGACCTCGTGTGCCTTCCTGGACCCGCATTGGCCCATCGGTGCTCGGAAGAAATGCACCGAAAAAATTCCCCCCGGCTTGCTCGAGGCATGCTATCCGATGCATGGCTACATCACTAAACTGCGATCGGGTTTGCCTCGATAAAAAGGCAGCGCCGCTACTTTTTCAGCGTGAATTGGGCCACGTTGATGAGCCCTCGGCGGAAGCGGTCCGCGCACCCAGTTAAGTAGTGCATGAAGTTGTCATAGATCTCTTTAGGCTGTATAGTAAGGGCGTGATCCCGGGCTGCCGCCAGGTTAGCTGCCCATAGATCCAGGGTCCTTGAGTAATGTGCCTGCATTAGCTGGGTTTGCTCGACGGAGAACCCCGCGGCCTTGGCATTGTCTGTAATGTTGGGTTCGGAAGGGAGTTCCCCGCCCGGGAAGATTGACTCGCGCAGGAATTTGAGGAACCGCAGGTCGCTCATGGTTAGTGGTATACCTTGTTCGTGCAACCATAGCCGGTCGTACGTGAATAAGCTCTGCAACAACATCCGGCCGTCATCGGGGAGGATGTCATATGAGCGTTCGAAGAAGGCGAAATAGCGCTCCTTCTTAAAAGCATCGAACGCCTCGAAGCTAACAATCCGGTCGACCTTTTCTCCGAACTCTTCCCAGCCCTGTACTCTAACCTCAGCATGCCGCTTCGTCGGGATCTCGGCGAGCCGGGTTTTGCTGCGTGCGCAGTGGTTGCGGCTGAG
Source organism: Mycobacterium uberis (assembly GCF_003408705.1). Lineage (GTDB taxonomy): Bacteria > Actinomycetota > Actinomycetes > Mycobacteriales > Mycobacteriaceae > Mycobacterium > Mycobacterium uberis. The sequence goes on along the minus strand of NZ_QAYL01000006.1, from coordinate 52,718 downwards.
GGTGAGGCCAATGACGTTGACATCGTACTTCTCGACAGCGCGGACCAGTGCCCCGCCCCAGCCGCAACCCACGTCGAGCAGCGTCATCCCGGGCGCAAGTTTCAGCTTGTCCAGGGCCAGGTCTAGCTTTGCTAATTGAGCCTCTTCGAGGGTCATGTCGTCGCGCTCGAAATACGCGCAGGTGTAAACCCAGGTGGGATCGAGGAAGAGAGCGAAAAAGTCGTCCGAAATGTCGTATGTCGATTGTGACTCTTCGTAGTAAGGCCTCAGCTTAGCCATATGAGACAACCTCCTGTGCTAACCGTACAACTCAGCGAATTGGTATGGCCTTTTGGTTAGCTAGCCTCGGCGAAGTTGCTCATTAACACACCAACCACCCGATCCCACAGCTGTTGCGGTAGATCATGGCCCATTCCGTCGAATAACACCAGTCGGGCGCCGGTGATGGCGCGGGCGACCGCACGACCGCTGGAGGGCCGTACCAGTTTGTCGGCTCGGCCATGAATCACCACAGTCGGTGCGACGATGCGCTGGTTGTAGTGCAGCAGGCTGCCGCTGCCCAGGATTGCGCTTAATTGCCGACTGACACCTAACGGGTAGAAGCTGCGGTCGTAGACTTGGGTGGCGTCGGCACGGACCTGTTCCTCAGGCATGCGGTAGCGTGGACTACCGATAATTTTGGTGACTCGCACGACGTTGTCAACGACCACGTCGCGCGGTGAGCCGGGCGGTGGGCCGGTGAGGAGTGCTAGCAAGGCACGCGGGGCAGGCGGCGGCAGAAATGCGCGATTGTTGCTGGAGAACAAGATGGCTAGGGCCTTGGTTCGCGCGGGGAAACGTGCCGCGAAGATTTGGGCGATCATGCCGCCCATCGATGCTCCAACGATGTGGGCCTGCTCGATGTCGAGGTGATCTAGCAGGGCGACGGCGTCGTCGGCCATGTCCTCAAGCGTGTACGCGCACTCGTTGCGCCGGCCGAACCAGAAGCGAAGCAGTCGTGCGGTCAGCGGCTGGCTGGGGCAGGGATGCTCGGTCTTGCTGGAAAGTCCGACGTCGCGGTTGTCGTACCGAATGACTCGTAGGCCCTGAGCGACGAGCTTCTCACAGAAGGCGGTTCGCCACAGTACCAATTGAGCGCCCAGACCCATGATCAGCAATACCGGCGGGTCATTGACGTCGCCCATGTCCTCGTAGTACAGTTTTACCTCACCTGATATGGCGTGACCGCTGCGGATTTTCATTAGATTTCCACGTCGGTTTGATGCTCGCGGCTAACTTCGACCATAAAATTCGTGAAGTACCCCGTCAGCTCCGGATCCGACATTACCTGCCATTGTGGCGCCAGCAGTTTCATATACCGTTCGACGTAGAGGAATTGCTTGCCGATCAGCACCAGTTCGCGGGGCAGCTTGACGTTATAGACGTCGGCCAGCGCCGACAGCTGCCGGCCGATGTCAGCGTAGGACATGTCGCCGAGGGTCTTCATGGTCAGCGGAGTGGCGAAGCCTTCCAGGTCTTTGGCGGCCTGAGCCTCGGGTTTCACCGTGCCAACGGCGCCCATAAGCACAACGATTTTGCCTGCCGCGGCGTGGTCTTTTTTCACTAGCAGGGCATATACCAGTTCGCGTAGCAACCAACGGGTGCGCGGATCGATGCGGCCCATGATCCCGAAGTCGAAGAACACGATGCGGCCTTGGTCGTCGACGTGCAGGTTGCCTGCGTGCAAATCACCGTGGAACAGGCCGTGTCGCAGACCGCCCTCGAACACAGAGAATAACAGTGCCTTGACCAGCTCGACGCCGTCAAAGCCGGACTTGCGGATGGCGGCTGTGTTGTCGATCCGGATGCCGTGCACCCGTTCCATCGTCAACACCCGCTCGGTAGTGAAGTCCCAGTGCACGTCAGGAACTCGGATGTTCTTGCCTAGCGGTGAGGTGTGCAGGTGGGTGACCCACGTCTCCATCGATTGCGCTTCGAGACGGAAGTTTAGTTCTTCGGCAAGATTGTCGGAAAAGTCGGCGACGACATCTTGCGCTGAAAGCTGACGGCCCAGCTTGGCTAGTTCGACTGCTTGCGCGAAACGTTTCAGGATCTGCAGGTCGGCAGCGACCCGTCGGCGTATGCCGGGCCGCTGGATCTTGACGACGACCTGCTCGCCGCTGTGCAGGGTGGCGTAGTGTACCTGGGCGATGGACGCCGATGCGAATGGTTTTTCGCAGAAGCTGGCGAACAGCTTGGATGGCTGTTCGCCGAGTTCCTCGACGAACAGCTTGTACACCTCGTTGGTGTCGGCCGGTGGCACCCGGTCAAGCAGGCCGCGGAATTCGCGCGACAGCGACTCACCAAACGCGCCGGGACTGGACGCGATGATCTGTCCGAACTTGACGTACGTTGGACCAAGGTTGGCAAAGGTCTGCGGGATTTCCTTGATCATCTTTTGCCGCCATGGACCCTTGCTGGCAAGCTTGGTGGTGACGCGAGCGGCGGTACGAGTGATTTGCCAACCGGTGGCGGCTACTCGGGCTGCCTCGACCTGCAACGGCACCCGATCTAACTTGACCACCTCGCGATTTTTGGTGGAACTCATCTGAGCAGTGTGCCAAACCGGTGGTGTTAGGTCCTAATTCAGTGTGACTCCACATCAACTTAGCGGTCGTAGCGTGCTGCAGGCCAGTACCTCCACAGTTACTCAAAAAAATAATATAGTGCTTTACCCCTTGGTCTCCAAGCACTCCAGCCCGGTGACGGTGACCAATTTGTACATGGTGGCGCCGTCGATTCTTGTCTGGATGATGTCGGCATGGCCGGCGTACCGGGCCAGCTGATTGATCATGTGCAGGATCACCCAGTGCGCCGGCCATGCGTTGAGGTTCCTGGGAAACCAGGGAATATCCGGCGGAATCGGCACTATGGTGTCGAGGTCAGCGGTTTCGGCCAGCTGCGGTGATTTCCGCGTTTTGAGCCTCGAATGTTCATAGCAGTACATCAAGTGTCTTATAGGAGCTCATCACGTGCTGGTCGGCGAATTTTTGGCGATCTCGCGGAATGGCCACGTGTCTTTCGGTGGTGCAGCCTGAGCGGCGGCAATTGACACTATCCAGCTGCGTTGCATATCGGTGGCATGCTTATACTCGATTCCCGATCGACAGTGCGCTAACTGAAGGTGCTGTTTATCAGTGAAGTCATAAGAAACAGCGGAGAACGCACTTTGGTGGAATGCCAGGAATTCGCACAGGCAAGCGATTTCGGCACCATGGTGGATCGTTTCGCGATTGATGTGTAATAGCAACTTGCTCAGCGGGTGCTCTGCGTAGAGTCCTTCGGCGGGGACGCAATCAGGCGGTTCAGGTTTTCGGCGGACAGCGACCGCACGCTGTTGAGGCTACGCTGCGTACGTATCGTCGAGTTGGGTCAGTGCGGTGGCTGTAGTTTGTGTGGTGTACTGCCAAATCTGATAGTTGGTAGGTGGGTCCGTCGAAGTAGGTGGTGGTTGCGCATCGCAAATACCTCGACGATGACCTGGATCAGGCATCAGGTGATGGCCGTGAACGGCGCCGGGGTGGGCCCTGGAAATGCAAAGCCCACCGAGCTGTCTAAATGTACAGTTCATCAGTTTAGCACTGTTTGCCATAAATATTCGTCGTCGATCAGGCCGTTCAGGCGAGGGCGCAGATTTCGCGCCAATGCCAGTCGAGCTGATCGGCCAGTTGTGTGCTGAAGTCCGCCATAGTTCTGATCGTAAGGCGCTGGTATGCAAGCGGTTTAGGCCGAGTCGACCGAGATGTTTGTTGGTTCACCGGGGGTGTCAGCGCAGTTAGCGTGTATCATCGCCGCTGCGTGCATCGAGCCCACGTCAATCCGCATTGACGGTGACTGTCTGCGCGGTGAGGTGATGGCCTTAGGGGAACAGGACGGCAACGAAATCGTCGCGGTTCCGGTCAGGGTTGATCATCCGATGGTCGGCCAGCGACAGGCTATCGGGTGCACGCCGGCGACGACAATGTGCCCTTCGAGTCTATCGTGGCTGAACCTGGGTGGACTATGTTCATGATCAGCAATTTTCATTAAGATCCGATGTGGTGGAATACGCAGGGTGGTTATATCAGCCGGTGGACCGAAGGTCCGCCCGCTCGGGCCCGACAGGCGAACGGCTTCGCGCTGGTTCACGCGCATCTGGAGATGGCTCGCCGCGAACCGGAATAGAAGTTTGTGCTGGCTGAAGTGGATTACCTCAAGCCGTATTAGGACACTCGTCTGCAGGACCGTGCTGACCTGCGCCGATTTTTCGCCGAACGTCGTGTCGAAGTGCTAGGCGGCACTTAGAACGAACCCAACACCAACCTTACCGGGCCAAAGGAGACAACTCGAAAATTGTTACATGGCATAGGTTTTCGGTGCAACGGGTTGGGCGCTTATCCGGCTACCGCATGGCAGTGAGACGTGTTTGGCCATGACCCGCAATTCCCTGTGATGGTCGCCGACACCGGCCTGACGTCGAGTTCCTAGGTTCTGAAGGCCCCACCACTAATGGAGCCTGGCTCACGGCAGCTCTTATGTGGCAGGGGGTCGATCGTATGCAGTTCCGCAGCGAGCTCGAATGGAGTACGTCGTCGGGTTGAGGTTTGCTTACCCACATACCATGCCAGCGCACTATTTGGCGGACTGGTGGATGGCTGCTTCGAACTCATCGACCGAGGCCAAAGACACCGCCTATGTGCTGTTCGATCAGCTTAGGAAGATTGCGTTGACCTGCAATGTGCTAATGCCAGTTGGTACCGACATACACGCCGCCGAACAAAATGGGACACCGCAATTTAACACGACAGGAGTGCGCGCTACACCCGGCCACGGTTTGTGTGCGGGCTGCCGTGAGAGTTCTTCGCGGTGGTGCGCGCAGAACTGACCGAACGGAGTTGTGCGCCGTCACTGTAAGCCCGGAGCATGAACCTAATCTACACCGGAAAGGATGTGTTCTACATCGACACCGAACAAGCCAACCGGCCCGCCGAGAGTGCCGCACCACACGCAGAACGTTTCGCGGTGTTCGCTGCGTTGATGGTTGGCGTTAACTATCCGCAGGCGTAGTTAACCAAGGCATGGGTGCAACTGGCCTACGGCGTGTACCACAATGCTATCACCGGGTCGGAGTCCGAGCGAAATCTACTTCTACCTGTGCCGCCTTGCTGGCGCGACGCGTGGAACCCGTTGATTCAGCAGCGCACCGACATGGTCATCGTCCGTTTCGATCTGCCGCTCGACGTGGCGGTGCGGTTTATTCGCTGGTTCATGACGACCGTCAGGTGATCGCAGGCGAGCGGATTGGCAACGAGCTTGCCGGTCTACGCAGAATGCCCGCCTCACCCGACGCAGAGCAAAAAACCAGGGTACCTGTTGCCCGCGGGGCCGATGGTGTACTCATCGGAATTACCCATACGCGTGCAAGCTTTACCATGACCAGCAGTTGGATCAGCGGCTGGTCATGCACGGCCTGATCGACACGATGTAGTATTATATCCAATTTTTACTATGATTTAAATGATGTTTCAGTAGCGTGATGTAACCCGTGTGGACTCCTGCACCACTATCGACGAGTTTGCTAAGGTCTACCGCCTAGTGCGACGGCGCTGAGCGTGTGCGATGTCTATCGGCAAAATGGGGATGCGGTCGTTGGGCGCGGATTCGCATCAATACACCCGCTTTATGGGGCTCTGTTCAGTGGATATCGCTCAGTATCTGTGGATGTTGGGCAACCCGGCCTACAGCTGGTTCAGCCTATTTTTGGACAATACGCGTCTGGATCGGAAGCATGGCCGTGTGGGCGGTATCGATGGCCGAGGTGGTGGCGCTGACCGAGACGATGTTCGGCCCCCTGACCCGCGAGCTGATGGTCGCGCTGGTCCGCCGGAATATCACGGTCAGCTGCAGCAGCGCAAGTGAATTATGCTAAGGTGGCCTCGACGTCGACTCGCATCTGTCCGACGTATGGATTGTGCAGGGCGAGCCAACTCGCAACCCTTGCATCGAGGCCGTGCTCGCTGAGGCCAACCCGGCATATAACACTGAACTCGATCGGCAGCTGGCCGAGACGGGCCGAGCCCGCGTGTGGGTGTTTGCCGCTACGCCGGTGGCGCAGGTGTGAGAATCTAACACCGACCTGTGTGGCGTCCGGACACTGCCGGTGCTGGTTATTGCCAGCTCCGACGACGAAGGCCAAAGGCCTGAGTACCGAGATCGTCTTGGTGGCCGACGTCGAGATCTTGGTTACGCAGGCCGACCAGGCTCCACCGAAAATGGACTCTTTCGAAGTCCGTACCGTAGCGCTATTGAACCGCTGGGTTCCGAGCTTCGCAGTCGATCCCCAGGGGACCCTGCACACCTCGTTAATGCGTTCCTACACCGGTTGGTCACCGACGAACCGCTCTTACTCCCGACGGGTCGAATATCCAACGCCAAGGGTGGACCCACGTTTTCAACTCCGCGCTGGCCTGAGGCGTCGGCGACTGGTGGCGTGTCGAGATCCCGGCTCGCAGCGAGCAGTTCTCCTACCCGCTGCTCGCAGTGTCGACGCCACAGCGACGGGACTGGCTGGCACTGGTCGGCTCGTTGCTACACGTCAACCCGTTCCAGTTGGTGCAGCTGGGTGCGCTAAAAGCGGCGGGCAACCCACTGGCCGGCGGCAGTGCCCAGCCGATCTACCCCGGAACGGTTGCGTTGCGGCTGGTGGAAATCACCGGGGCCAGAACCCGCGTCGCTATCGGTTCGGAGCTCGGGAAGGTACGCGCGCTCAAGCTGGCCGATTTGCTGGAAAAATCGCTGCAACAACTAATCTACCGCACCCGTTTGATCGACCTGCACGGCTGCCAGGTCGCCACCGTGCTTGCTCGGCTCGAAATGCCCAAAGTGCTTGCCGGTTCTGGCTTGCGCACTGCTCTGGCTGCGCAGGCCGAGACTGCTCAGCCGCTTTACGAGCGTTATTGGTTGCGCAATCGCAGGTCCGCACTACTGGGCGGGCTTCTGGCCGTCGCTTAACTGCTAGCCTTAGTCGTTGCCGACCGAGCCAGGCAGCGAAATGGTGCCGTGAATCACCGCAGCCAGCGATTTCGCGTTGGACGGTACAGTGGCAGGGGTATGTCCGGAGGGGTGAGCGGCCCCATCTCCTCAGCTGCCGTTCATGTTGGGCAGTCGTCAGCGCCAGGAGGCCGACGTTGCGCTGACGTTTCCGGCTGGTGTGCAACCAGGGCTTCTACTCGATACGGGCCTAGATGCGTGTCACAGGGGATTGAGTCCCGGCTGCCTGGTGCCAGGTCGTCGAGGACGTATGCGTGGTGGAGCTTAGTGCATGAAGCGACGATGGTGTCGCGTGCCTGGCTGACGGGCCAGCCGACGTCGCTCCCGTGGCCGGCGAGTCGACCCAGCTGGTTATTACGCTCGGCACCTGTGCCCGGGCCGAATTGGCATTGGAAACGTCTTTTGTCACTCCCTGAGTACCTGGGAGTGGAACGACCCGTACGCGGTCGGTACTGTCTTGCCTGTCGACAGCACGGTTGAGCTCGGCTTTGACGTGACCCCGCCGGCTTGACTGGACCCCGATCGGAGGTGGGCTCTGGTCCGGTTTGGCTACGCCGGTTGGCTGACCTACTCTCCGGCGGTATAGGTGACCGTGACTTGAGCGGGCATGTGATGACCGGCACCAGCAACGGACGACGACTATGGCGCTGGCTTGCGCAACTGACCGTGACTGAGCGGGGTGCTTAGTGCTGCACGACGACGTGCACGCCGGGTCAGCTGATTCCGCTGGCCTCCGGCTATGAGCATCCCGGCGACCCGCGGCAATCCGACCGTACCCATTGGCATTGGGCGATCCATGCTCGCGCTCTGTCTCGACATTGGCGGCATGAAGGTCGCCGCTGGCTTGGCTGATCTTGGTGGCGTGTTGGTGCACACCGTCATTCGTCGTATCCTGGTTGATGGCGGAGCGGAACAGGTCTGGAACGTGATCGCCGGTACGTTATGCGCCGCCTACGATGTGGTTTCTGCGGTGGTATCCGCCTCGGCCGGCCTCGTCAACCTGCACAGCGGGCACGTCAGCCCGATCAATACTGGCTGTTGGCGCGGCTTCCCGCTGTGCGACAGCGGTCGCTGTCGCGATGCCGAGTGTGCCAGTACAACTCGGTGGCGACGGTGTGTATACGTTAGGTGAGTATTGGCGTGGAACCGGACGAGATGCGCGCTTCATGTTCGGGTGTGGTGATGTGTATTAGGCGTCAGTGGCGGCTTTGTACTGGACGATGTCCTTTTGCTGCTTGTAGTGATGATACCGGTTTATGTCGTCGTCGAACCAAATGGTTAGCGGTGTACGTGCAATGCTCGAGACTGCGTCAAGACCGTAGCTGTAGGCCCGTCGATGGTTTGGTGGGTTCGCGTCAACGGCTGGTCTGCGGTCCCCGGCGCTGACGCCAGAGAGCTGGCCGATGCGGCAGCGGCCGGCGATGCAGTGGCGGTGCGGGCTTTCCATCGAGGCGCTACCGAACTCGCGAGGACGATCGTCTCGGTTTTGGTGGTATGTGCTTTAGGATTCGTTATATGCGGCGTCGCTCAATCCGGTCGGTTGCTCTTGGACCCACTATGCGCGGCGTTGGACGACTACGCCCGTCTAGATTTTATAGCTGGGCTTCAGGTGGTGCCGGCCGAGCTCGGTAGCGAGAGGCTGGTCTGGTCAGGTGTCGCCAGGCTCGTGGTACTACAGCGCTAATCATGCGTGGTCAGACTACCGCGCGAATGTTTTGGCTGATGCTAGGGCGTCGCGCTATCGTGGTTGCCGATCCACCGAAGACCGTCGGTTACCGAAGAATCGGTTGAAGGTCCGGAAGTGTACCGGGCGGCCCGCGCAGGAGGACGAGGTATTATGCGTTGGCGTGTGCCAGCGTGTTTCAACGCCCCGACCGCTTTCTGCGCCGGGGCGTTCGTCATTCCCAGGTGATCGCAGAAGCTAAGTCGTAACTCGACTTTCACCTCGAGGAGGCATGCGTGGCCAAGGCTGACAAAGCTACCGCCGTTGCAGACATTGCCGAACAATTCAAGGCTGCAACGGCAGCGTTGATTACCGAATACCGCGGCTTGACGGTGGCCAACTTGGCTGAGCTGCGTCTGTCTCTGACGGGTGCAGCCAACTACGCAGTGGCCAAGAACACGCTCATTAAGCAAGCGGTCTCAAAGGCCGGTATCGAGGGCCTCGACGAGCTATTCACGGGACCGACGGCGATCGCGTTCGTCACTGGTGAGCCGGTCAACGCCGCCAAGGCTATCAAGACGTTCGCCAAGGAACACAAGGCGCTGGTGATCAAGGGTGGCTACATGGACGGTCACCCGTTGACTGTCGCCGAAATCGATCGCATCGCCGACCTTGAGTCTCGTGAGGTGTTGCTCGCCAAACAGGCCGGCGCGATGAAGGGTAACCTCGCCAAGGCGGCCGCACTGTTTAATACGCCTGCCTCGCAGCTGGCAAGGCTCGCCGCTGCACTGCAGGAAAAAAAAGCCTCCGAACCGGCCCTAGCCGAATAATCAAGCACCAGAAATCAAGGAAGGACTCTCGCCATGCCAAAGCTCTCTAGCGACGAACTGCTAGATGCATTCAAGGAAATGACCCTGATGGAGCTCTCGGACTTCGTTAAAAAGTTCGAGGAGACCTTCGAGGTAACCGCGGCCGCTCCGGTTGCTGTTGCCGCTGCTGGTGCACCTGTGGCTGTGGCCAGCGAGGTCACCGAAGAACAGTCCGAGTTTGACGTCATTCTCGAAAGCGCTGGCGACAAGAAAATCGGCGTCATCAAGGTTGTCCGCGAGATCGTCTCTGGCCTTGGCCTCAAGGAGGCCAAGGACCTGGTCGACGGCGCGCCTAAGCCGCTGTTGGAGAAGGTCGTCAAAGAGGCCGCCAACGATGCCAAAGTTAAGCTTGAGGCCGCTGGTGCCACCGTAAGCGTCAAGTAGATCGATTCACGAAAACCCTGGGAACCTGCGCTAGGCCTGGAGTTCGCGTGTGCTCAGCCCATATCGGCCGCCGAGTGTTGTGAGTGCTACATACGCTTAGATGAATCTCCCAAAGCAACAAGCAGATTCAAGGTCATCAATTCAAGCACCGGCTCGACGGAAGCACGGAAGCGTGGTCGTTACGATAATACTCAGCCAACTCCAGCATAGTGGGCCGGTGTTACAACTGCCTAGAATTGGTCTGCTGTAACGAGGACTAACTTGTCGTCATTTGTCGAAACCTAAGGTGATTCGTCCCGCCTGCATTGACTGGTATACCGTTCGCACCACATGGGTGAAGGTGGGCTAGGTGCTGCTCGATCTCGGTTACCTTGCTGTGCCAAGACCGTTATTCGCGTGCGCGTTGATGCCGTGTGCAACGGGTGTTTTCGAACATCAGGAGGTACGTTATGCGGTCGCTCGCTGGCATAGTGGTGGTACGCAGAGCCGATGGCGAACAGATCGGTAACTGGGTCGGTTGGTCTGCGGCACCAAAAAGGGTGGCGTTGAACTGCCGCAAGCCCTCCTCGGCGAGACGTGCGCATAACCACTGAAATGGGTGTGCACTGCCGTCGTCGAGGTGCCAGCCGCGCCGACCACCTTCTGGGTCTGCAGCGCATCGGGCCCATGGCCGTCGAGCAGCTCGACGGTGGTGTGCAGCACTCATCACGAACACTGCTTCCGCAGCTTTGGAGTCCTAATCCGAGGAAATCCTGGCCATCTTAATCTCATCCGAAGTGTACATCATCATAATACGTACGTCATTCAGGATAACTGTCGAAATAACGATATTTAGATAGAATATAGAGTTCAGTTATGATTTTCGGGTAAATCGCCGAATCCCAGAACCTGTACTTTGAAGGCTTCTTGGCGCCGGTTTCCGCCGAAGTGATCGCGATCAATCTTGAGGTCGATGCGGCGTGGTAGTAATGGTTCATTGGCGACGGCATGGGCACGAGGTTGCGCTGTGCGACGGGAAAGTTTGCTGGTACCGCAACCGCTGGGTCCGCAGCCCGGCATCTGTGCCGACCTCGACGAGCAGCTGCCCGGCCGGCTCGACCCGTGGGCAGGCGGTAAGCTGGGCCTCGGTGCCACCAGTTAACGTGCTGACTCCCGGCGGAAAGACCCTGGAGCTCGTCGACGGTGGGGTCGCCAACTACGAACTCACCGCTGACCTGGACACCATCGGAACATGCGATTTCGACGACACCCTGACAGGATGGCTACACCGTGCATCCGCAACATTCGCACCGTGATCCGCGTATCGGCGCATTTCTATGCGGTATCCTAATCCTATTATCGCTTACCGCGCGGAGGATCGTGCAGTACTCGGTAATCGGCATCCAGGGACGCGCGCCCGACCGTTGACATCGAGGTGTCTGGAGTCACCGACGATGCATGATTTTTTTGCTGGCCGACAAGTACATGATGTTCTACGATCTGTTGGTTATGTTCGACCCAGCGTCAGTGCTGCACGCGGCTGTGCCAAGCTGGCTGCAACTGTCCGCCCGGGCTGGTGCTGCAGTCGGTGATCGGATGAGTTCCGGATCCTCAGTCCGGTCGTGGTGTTAGCCAATCGTTATTACGCGTCGCATAGTTGGTCTGTCGTACGCGTATAACCCGGACTATCCGGCGCGCTTCGGCGTCATGTCTCGCGAGGCCGGTGATACTGCCGCAGGCAAAGCCGACCTCTAAATTCCGATAGTTCGACATCGAACTTTGCTACGTCTCACGTCCGCTTAACGCTTACTACGCAATCTGGGCGGGGGCCAAGGTGCTTGGTGCTTGACGTGGTGCACTACATGGATGGATGTTCGACTACAACCAGCGCGGGTCCGGTGAGAGCTTACCCACCCTGGACCGCTAGACGAACAACCTGACGACCGGCGCATTCGGCGCCGAATGCCGCCACGACCGGTCGCAGGTGTTTCTCCAGATCAACGAGATCCTAACCGGCGAGCGGCACCGTTTCGGCTACACCGTCGGCGTCGACGGCGGGCTTGTCGTGGAGGACGAGATGGCGACGTCTCTCTACAAGCACGATTATATTGAAATGGATCCAGCGAAGTCGCGGTGCTTGGCCCTAGATCTAACTCATCGGCGAGATGTTCTTCGCGCTAAACCTGGGTGTTGTCGCCGAAGACGACGGTGTCCTGATGGGCTTGAGATATCATCGCGGTCGCTACGAGGGCCAGTTGTTGCTCGATGCCAAGATTCTCGAATCGGTCGCTACGGTACGTCTGTTCCAACGGGTACCCATGGCTTTCAGGGAAACCGGGTGCCGAGTGTCTGACTCGGCGCTGCTACGGTCTTCCCGGCGTTGCCGGGGTAAATTTGGCTGCATCGCTTTTTCGTGGCGCTGTGCAACCGTGATATGCCGCCTCAGGCGTGCGCTACAGTGACTTGTACCACACAAAAGGGCAGGTGGCAGCCATTTACCAGCGACGGAAGGATTCCCATGGGCGTTGCGATCGAGGTGAAGGGGCTAACCAAGTCCTTTAGATCCTCGAGGATTTGGGAAGACGTCACGCTTGAAATCCCCGCCGGAGAGATCAGTGTGTTGCTCGGGCCGTCGGGTACCGGCAAATCCGTGTTCTTGAAGTCTCTCATTGGGCTACTGCGGCCGGAACGCGGCTCGATCTTCATCGATGGCACTGACATCATCGAATGCTCGGCCAAGGAACTCTACGAGATCCGCACACTGTTCGGTGTGCTATTCCAGGACGGCGCGTTGTTCGGCTCAATGAACCTCTTCGACAACACCGCGTTTCCGTTGCGTGAGCACACCAAGAAAAAGGAAAGCGAGATCCGTGACATCGTCATGGAGAAGCTGCAGATGGTTGGTCTCGGTGGGGACGAGAAGAAGTTCCCCGGCGAGATCTCCGGCGGTATGCGCAAGCGGGCCGGTCTAGCGCGCGCCTTGGTTCTCGACCCGCAGATCATTCTGTGCGACGAGCCCGACTCGGGTTTGGACCCGGTCCGTACCGCCTACCTGAGCCAGTTGATCATGGACATTAACGCCCAGATTGATGCGACCATCCTGATCGTGACGCACAACATCAACATCGCTCGAACGGTGCCCGACAACATGGGCATGTTGTTCCGCAAGCATCTGGTAATGTTCGGCCCCCGTGAGGTGCTGCTCACCAGCGATGAGCCGGTTGTGCGGCAATTCCTTAACGGCCGCCGTATCGGGCCGATCGGGATGTCCGAGGAGAAGGACGAGGCCACCATGGCCGAAGAGGCGGCCTTGCTTGAGGCGGGTCACCACGCGGGTGGCACCGAGGAAATCGAGGGTGTGCCACCACAGATCACCGCGACGCCGGGTATGCCGGAGCGCAAAGCGATCGCGCGTCGCCAAGCCCGGGTGCGCGCGATGTTGCACACCCTGCCCAAGGGCGCCCAGGCGGCGATCCTTGATGATCTCGAGGGCACACACAAGTACCAGGCACATGAATTCGACGGTTAACGGCGATGGCTCGCCGTCTCTGATGGGCGCTTGCCTGTCGGGGTTGTAAGATGTGCTTTGTCCATCCATTGCCACTTGGCGCAACTCGCTTGCGCTGCCCCCTTGACGGCGGAGCCTAAACGGGTCAATCTGTTGGGCAGCATCTGTCCACGGGAAAGTCGATATGCCAGCCAGCGCCGATGCCCGGTGGGCTTGGTTGTTATTGGGTAGTTGAGGAATGCGCCGTCCTACGCTATTGTTAGACTTTGCGCTGGCTACTTCCTGCCCATCTCACCCGCTACTTGACACCGTGGTCTTAGCTCGAGCCCTCTTCGTGGCTTAGCTATTTAGGTTGTGTGCGTGAGCTCTGGGTTTGGAGCGTTCGTCGGCCAAACTAACACAATTATCGCGGCAAACCGGCGGACGCCAGCTTTCTGGGGTTCACGTCGAACCGCATGAGGTGCTGGAAGGATGCATCTTGCCAGATTTCGGCCAGAGCAAGACAGAAGTTAGTCCTAACCAGAGTCGCCCCCAAAATTCGTCCAATAACTCCGTGCCCGGAGCACCCAACCGAGTTTCATTTGCCAAGCTCCGCGAACCGCTTGAGGTTCCGGGGTTGCTGGACGTGCAGACTGATTCGTTCGAGTGGTTGATCGGATCGCCGCGTTGGCGTGCAGCGGCCGCCAGCCGCGGCGATCTCAAGCCGGTGGGTGGTCTCGAAGAGGTGCTCTATGAGCTGTCGCCAATTGAGGACTTCTCTGGCTCAATGTTGCTGTCTTTCTCCGATCCCCGGTTCGACGAAGTCAAGGCGCCCGTCGATGAGTGCAAAGACAAGGACATGACGTACGCGGCCCCATTGTTTGTCACGGCCGAGTTCATCAACAACAACACCGGTGAGATCAAGAGCCAGACGGTGTTTATGGGCGACTTCCCGATGATGACCGAGAAGGGCACCTTCATCATCAACGGGACCGAGCGTGTCGTCGTTAGCCAGCTGGTGCGCTCGCCTGGCGTGTACTTCGACGAGACCATCGACAAGTCGACCGAGAAGACGCTGCACAGCGTCAAGGTGATTCCCAGTCGCGGTGCTTGGCTAGAATTCGATGTCGACAAACGCGACACCGTGGGTGTGCGCATCGACCGCAAGCGCCGGCAACCCGTCACGGTGCTGCTCAAGGCGTTGGGTTGGACCGGCGAGCAGATCACCGAACGTTTCGGTTTTTCCGAGATCATGATGTCGACGCTAGAGAAGGACAACACCGTCAGCACCGATGAAGCGCTGCTGGACATCTACCGTAAGTTACGCCCGGGCGAGCCACCGACCAAGGAGTCTGCTCAGACGCTGTTGGAGAACCTGTTCTTCAAGGAGAAGCGCTACGATCTGGCCAGGGTTGGTCGTTACAAGGTCAACAAGAAGCTCGGGTTGATCGGCAAGTCGACCGAGTTGTCCTTAACCACACTGACCGAGCAGGACGTTGTCGCCACCATAGAATACCTGGTCCGCCTGCATGAGGGTCAGTCGACGATGACCGTTCTCGGTGGCGTCGAGGTGCCGGTGGAAACGGACGACATCGACCACTTTGGCAACCGCCGGCTGCGTACGGTCGGTGAGTTGATCCAGAACCAGATCCGCGTCGGCATGTCCAGGATGGAGCGCGTCGTCCGGGAGCGGATGACGACCCAGGACGTCGAGGCGATCACGCCCCAGACCCTGATCAACATTCGGCCGGTGGTCGCTGCGATCAAGGAGTTTTTCGGTACCAGCCAGCTCTCTCAGTTTATGGACCAGAACAACCCGTTGTCGGGTCTGACCCATAAGCGTCGCCTGTCGGCGCTGGGTCCCGGTGGCCTGTCGCGTGAGCGGGCCGGGTTAGAGGTTCGTGACGTGCACCCGTCGCACTACGGCCGGATGTGCCCGATCGAGACCCCGGAGGGGCCTAACATCGGCCTGATCGGTTCGCTGTCGGTGTACGCACGGGTCAACCCGTTTGGATTTATCGAGACGCCGTACCGCAAGGTGGTTGACGGTGTGGTCAGCGACGAGATCGAATACCTGACTGCCGACGAGGAAGACCGCCACGTCGTGGCACAGGCCAACTCGCCGATCGGCAAGGATGGCCGATTCTTCGAGCCGCGCGTCCTGGTCCGCCGCAAGGGGGGCGAGGTCGAGTACGTTCCCTCGTCCGAGGTGGACTATATGGACGTCTCACCACGCCAGATGGTGTCGGTGGCCACCGCGATGATCCCGTTCCTCGAGCACGACGACGCCAACCGTGCCCTGATGGGTGCCAACATGCAGCGCCAGGCGGTTCCGTTGGTGCGCAGCGAGGCACCGCTGGTGGGCACCGGCATGGAGTTGCGCGCCGCGATCGATGCTGGCGACGTAGTCGTCGCCGAGAAGTCCGGGGTTATCGAGGAGGTCTCCGCTGACTACATCACCGTGATGGTCGACGATGGCACCCGGCGGACCTACCGGATGCGTAAGTTCGCGCGGTCCAACCATGGCACCTGCGCAAACCAGTCCCCGATTGTGGATGCGGGGGACCGGGTTGAGGCCGGTCAGGTCATTGCTGACGGTCCGTGCACCGAGAACGGTGAAATGGCGTTGGGCAAGAACCTGTTGGTGGCGATCATGCCATGGGAGGGTCACAACTACGAGGACGCGATTATCCTTTCCAACCGCTTGGTTGAAGAGGACGTGCTCACCTCGATTCACATCGAAGAGCATGAGATCGACGCCCGCGATACCAAGCTCGGCGCTGAGGAGATCACCCGGGACATCCCGAATGTTTCCGATGAGGTGCTCGCCGACTTGGATGAGCGGGGCATCGTCCGGATCGGTGCTGAAGTTCGTGACGGCGACATCTTGGTCGGCAAGGTCACCCCGAAGGGGGAGACCGAATTGACACCGGAAGAGCGGTTGCTACGGGCGATTTTCGGCGAAAAGGCCCGCGAGGTCCGTGATACATCGCTGAAGGTGCCGCACGGTGAATCCGGCAAGGTGATCGGCATTCGGGTGTTCTCCCGCGAGGATGATGACGAATTGCCCGCCGGCGTCAATGAGTTGGTCCGGGTCTACGTCGCTCAGAAGCGCAAGATCTCCGATGGTGACAAGCTGGCTGGGCGGCACGGCAATAAGGGTGTGATCGGCAAGATCCTGCCCGCCGAGGACATGCCGTTCCTGCCGGACGGCACTTCGGTGGACATCATCCTCAACACTCATGGGGTGCCGCGACGGATGAACATCGGTCAGATCCTGGAAACCCACCTTGGGTGGGTGGCCAAGTCTGGTTGGAAGATCGACGTGACCAGCGGTATGCCAGATTGGGCGGCCAACTTGCCTGAGGAATTGCTGCACGCCGAGCCCAACCAGATCGTGTCGACCCCGGTGTTTGACGGTGCCAAGGAAGAGGAGTTGCAGGGTCTGCTTTCCTCGACGTTGCCCAACCGCGACGGCGACGTTATGGTGGGCGGCGACGGCAAGGCGGTGCTCTTTGATGGACGCAGTGGTGAGCCTTTCCCGTATCCAGTGACGGTTGGCTACATGTACATCATGAAGCTGCACCACTTAGTAGATGACAAGATCCACGCCCGCTCCACCGGCCCATACTCAATGATCACCCAGCAACCTTTGGGGGGTAAGGCGCAATTCGGTGGTCAGCGATTCGGTGAGATGGAGTGCTGGGCCATGCAGGCCTACGGCGCAGCTTACACGTTGCAGGAGCTGTTGACCATCAAGTCCGACGATACCGTCGGTCGGGTCAAAGTGTACGAGGCGATCGTCAAGGGCGAGAACATCCCAGAGCCGGGGATCCCAGAGTCGTTCAAGGTGCTGCTCAAGGAGCTGCAGTCGCTGTGCCTCAACGTGGAGGTGCTGTCGTCTGACGGTGCGGCGATCGAGCTGCGCGAAGGTGAGGATGAGGACCTCGAGCGTGCAGCAGCAAACCTCGGGATTAACCTGTCCCGCAACGAATCTGCGTCCGTAGAAGATCTGGCTTAGCGGACTTGGCATTGTTGTCACTACACCCGCAAGGGGAAAGGGAGTTACGTGCTAGACGTCAACTTCTTCGATGAACTCCGTATCGGCCTGGCTACCGCGGAAGACATCCGTCAGTGGTCCTACGGCGAGGTGAAGAAGCCAGAGACCATCAACTACCGCACGCTCAAGCCGGAGAAGGACGGCCTGTTTTGCGAGAAGATCTTCGGACCAACTCGCGATTGGGAGTGTTACTGTGGCAAATACAAGCGCGTGCGTTTCAAAGGCATCATCTGCGAACGCTGTGGTGTCGAGGTAACTCGCGCCAAGGTGCGTCGTGAGCGGATGGGTCACATCGAGCTGGCCGCACCGGTCACGCATATCTGGTACTTCAAGGGTGTGCCTTCGCGCCTGGGCTATTTGCTCGATTTGGCCCCGAAGGACCTTGAGAAGATCATCTACTTCGCCGCGTACGTGATCACCACGGTTGACGAGGAGATGCGGCACAACGAGCTGTCGACGCTTGAGGCTGAAATGCTGGTGGAGCGTAAGGCCGTTGAGGGCCAGCGCGACGCTGACCTGGAAGCTCGTGCTCAGAAGCTAGAGGCTGACCTGGCTGAGCTGGAGGCCGAAGGCGCCAAGGCGGACGCCAGACGCAAGGTCCGGGATAGCGGTGAGCGCGAGATGCGCCAGCTCCGCGAGCGCGCGCAGCGTGAGCTGGACAGGCTGGAAGATATCTGGAACACCTTCATCAAGCTAGCTCCCAAGCAGCTGATCGTTGACGAGAACCTCTACCGTGAGCTGGTCGACCGCTATGGCGAGTACTTCACTGGCGCCATGGGCGCGGAGTCAATTCAGAAACTGATGCAGAACTTCGACATTGAGGCTGAGGCCGAGTCGTTGCGCGAAGTGATTCGAAATGGCAAGGGGCAAAAGAAGCTTCGCGCTTTAAAGCGACTGAAGGTGGTCGCTGCCTTCCAGCAGTCAGGCAACTCGCCCATGGGCATGGTGCTCGACTCTGTTCCGGTCATCCCGCCGGAGTTGCGTCCGATGGTGCAGCTCGACGGTGGCCGGTTTGCCACGTCCGATCTGAACGACCTGTACCGCCGGGTGATTAACCGCAACAACCGGCTGAAAAGGCTCATCGATCTGGGTGCGCCTGAGATCATCGTCAATAACGAGAAGCGGATGCTGCAGGAGTCCGTGGACGCGCTGTTCGACAATGGCCGCCGGGGAAGACCTGTTACCGGGCCGGGTAACCGTCCACTCAAGTCGCTGTCTGATCTGCTCAAGGGCAAGCAGGGCCGGTTCCGGCAGAACCTGCTCGGTAAGCGTGTCGACTATTCGGGCCGCAGCGTCATCGTGGTCGGCCCGCAGCTCAAGCTGCACCAGTGTGGGCTGCCCAAACTGATGGCACTGGAGTTGTTTAAGCCGTTCGTGATGAAGCGGCTGGTTGACCTCAACCACGCGCAAAACATCAAGAGCGCTAAGCGCATGGTGGAGCGGCAGCGGCCCCAGGTGTGGGATGTGCTCGAGGAGGTCATCGCTGAGCATCCGGTGTTGTTGAACCGTGCACCTACTCTGCACCGGTTGGGTATCCAGGCTTTCGAACCAATGCTTGTAGAGGGCAAGGCTATTCAGTTGCACCCGCTAGTTTGTGAGGCGTTTAACGCCGACTTCGATGGTGACCAAATGGCGGTACATCTGCCGCTGAGCGCTGAGGCACAAGCCGAGGCCCGTATTCTGATGCTGTCGAGTAACAACGTCCTCTCGCCTGCTTCTGGTCGCCCGTTGGCTATGCCGCGACTGGATATGGTTACCGGACTGTACTATTTAACCACCGCGGTCGACGGAGACACCGGCGCCTACCAGCCGGCCATCAGGGATCGCCCAGAGTCGGGTGTGTACTCTTCACCGGCCGAAGCGATCATGGCGGTAGACCGCGGGGTACTTTCGGTACGAGCCAAGGTCAAAGTGCGGTTAACCCAGCTGCGTCCGCCGGCTGATATCGAGGCTGAGCGGTTCGGCACCAACGGTTGGCAGCCGGGCGATGCCTGGATGGCTGACACCACGTTGGGTCGTGTGATGTTCAATGAGTTACTGCCGCTTGGGTATCCGTTTGTGAACAAGCAGATGCACAAGAAGGTGCAGGCTGCCATCATTAATGACCTAGCCGAGCGTTACCCGATGATCGTGGTTGCGCAGACCGTCGACAAGCTTAAGGACGCCGGTTTCTACTGGGCGACCCGCAGCGGTGTCACGGTGTCCATGGCGGACGTGTTGGTGCCACCGCGCAAGAAGGAGATTCTTGACCGCTACGAGGACCGTGCGGACAAGGTCGAAAAGCAGTTTCAGCGTGGCGCTTTGAACCATGACGAGCGCAACGAGGCGCTGGTGGAAATCTGGAAGGAAGCCACCGACGAAGTCGGTCAGGCGCTACGGGACCACTACCCGGTCGACAATCCGATCATCACAATTGTCGATTCCGGTGCCACGGGTAACTTCACCCAGACCCGGACGTTGGCTGGCATGAAGGGTTTGGTGACCAACCCGAAGGGTGAGTTCATTCCGCGTCCGGTCAAGTCGTCGTTCCGCGAAGGCCTGACCGTTTTGGAGTACTTCATCAATACACACGGTGCTCGAAAGGGCTTGGCGGACACTGCGTTGCGTACTGCTGACTCGGGGTATCTGACCCGTCGTCTGGTGGACGTGAGCCAGGACGTCATCGTCCGCGAACACGATTGCCAGACCGAGCGAGGTATCATCGTCGAACTGGCCGAGCATACGTCCGACGGCGGCCTGATTCGCGACCCATATATCGAAACCTCGGCGTACGCAAGGACTCTGGGCATTGACGCGGTTGACGAAGCCGGCAACGTTATTGTTGCGCGCGGTGAGGACCTGGGTGACCCTGAAATCGATGCCCTGTTGGCGGCGGGTATAACGCAAGTCAAAGTGCGCTCTGTGCTGACCTGCACTACCGGTACCGGTGTGTGTGCGATGTGCTACGGGCGGTCTATGGCCACCGGCAAGCTGGTCGACATCGGTGAGGCCGTCGGCATCGTTGCGGCTCAGTCCATCGGTGAACCCGGCACGCAGTTGACCATGCGGACTTTCCACCAGGGTGGTGTCGGTGAGGACATCACCGGCGGTCTGCCCCGGGTTCAGGAGCTGTTCGAGGCACGCGTGCCGCGGGGCAAGGCGCCGATCGCTGACGTCACTGGGCGCGTCCACCTCGAGGACGGCGAACGCTTCTACAAGATCATTATCGTTCCCGACGATGGTGGTGAAAAAGTTGTCTACGACAAGCTGTCCAAGCGGCAACGACTGCGGGTGTTCAAGCACGAAGATGGTTCCGAGCGGGTGCTCTCTGACGGTGACCACGTCGAGGTTGGTCAGCAGCTGATGGAAGGCTCCGCCGACCCGCACGAGGTGCTGCGCGTGCAGGGCCCGCGTGAAGTGCAGATCCACCTGGTCCGTGAGGTTCAGGAGGTCTATCGTGCCCAGGGTGTGTCGATCCACGACAAGCACATCGAGGTGATTGTTCGCCAGATGCTGCGCCGGGTTACCATCATTGATTCGGGTTCGACGGAATCCCTGCCCGGTTCGCTGATCGACCGTGCGGAGTTCGAGTCAGAGAACCGCCGGGTAGTGGCTGAGGGTGGCGAGCCTGCCGCTGGCCGTCCGGTACTGATGGGTATCACGAAGGCGTCGTTGGCAACTGACTCGTGGTTGAGTGCGGCATCGTTCCAGGAGACCACGCGGGTGCTGACCGATGCGGCGATCAACTGCCGCAGCGACAAGCTCGACGGTCTGAAGGAGAATGTGATCATCGGTAAGTTAATCCCGGCTGGCACCGGTATCAATCGGTACCGCAATATCGCGGTGCAGCCCACCGAGGAGGCTTGTGCCGCGGCGTATACGATCCCATCCTACGAGGATCAGTACTACAGCCCAGATTTCGGCCAGGCCACTGGTGCTGCCGTTCCGCTGGATGACTATGGCTACAGCGATTACCGTTAGTCGGTAACGCAAGAGCCTCAGGTTTGGCCCGGAGCTCTTGCGTTGTGTCCCCGTATCTGTCACCTCAGCACCAGTCGGAAACCGCCAGTCGATTTGCGAATCTAATAGTGCCGGTAATATTGAATTCGCAAATTGGCTATTGGTTGCCTGCTTGTTGCAGACGGGTGAACGTGCACGACGTCCCAGAAGCAGGCAGGGGCGGCTTGCTTCTCTGCGGTGTGAGCGCTGAGATTGTTCCCGTAGCAGATGAGACAGCTGTGGTCACATCTTGACGGCATCGCTGGACGTTGGTATCCCTCGCTAAGCTGGGTGGCGTGTTTATCGGTTCGCATGTCAGCCCAACCGATCCGCTTGCCGCAGCGGAGGCCGAAGGTGCTGACGTAGTGCAGATTTTCCTCGGTAATCCGCAGAGCTGGAAGGCGCCCAAGCCGCGTAGCGATGCTGCTGTGTTGAAAGCTGCGGCTCTGCCGGTGTATGTGCACGCTCCCTACTTGATCAACGTCGCGTCAGCGAATAACCGCGTGCGGATCCCATCGCGGAAAATCCTGCAGCAGACTTGCGATGCGGCCGCCGATATTGGTGCTGCTGCTGTGATCGTGCACGGTGGGCACGCCGCCGACGACAATGACTTCAAGGATGGTTTCCAACGCTGGCGTAAAGCACTCGACCAACTGCAAACTGACGTTCCAGTGTATATTGAAAACACAGCCGGCGGTGACCACGCGATGGCTCGCCGATTTGATACTATTGCCCGACTCTGGGATGCCATCGGCTATACGGGGATTGGTTTCTGTCTGGACACCTGTCACGCATGGGCGGCTGGCGAGGGGCTGATCCATGCCGTGGATCGCATCAAGGCCATCACCGGCCGGATTGACCTGGTGCACTGTAATGATTCCAAGGATGAAGCGGGCTCGGGTCGCGATCGTCACGCCAACTTGGGTAGTGGCCAGATCGATGTCAGATTGCTTGTAGCAGTCGTCAAAGCAGCGGGTGTGCCGGTGATCTGCGAAACCGCCGAGGAAGGCCGTAAAGACGACATCGCGTTCTTGCGAGAAAAGACCAGTGGCTAAAGCTTGTTGCGTGGCGGCAGCGTTTCATCGTACACGTTGGCGCGCACTATTGGCTCTCTCCGCCAAGCATTCCGGTACGAGTGGTATATGTCTTGTGCAATTGTCGAAGAAATGTAATGTTAGTTGCATGTCAGACACAGATTGTAGTCATCAACCAGGTTTTTCTGCCGACAGACTGTGGACTGACGATTGCCTCAGCGCTAATCGAGACCCTAATCGGCGAGGGTGGTCAATAGGGCCTTGAGAAGGTAAATGTAGGTTAGGGTGGATTCTGCCAAACGGGAAGCCCAGTATTGGGGCGAGTTTGCCGACCACAACTGGCCTGTCCTGCATACCCACCACCGATAGGGCTACGTGCCATGCCGATGAGGTGGAATACGACCTGGCCTACCGCGAGCTGATGCGTACGGCGATTTCCCACGGTATACACGCCGCGCCGGCCTTACCTGGGCGACTGCAAACGGCGATAGCATGTACAGCTTTAGGGGATACAAGTGGGTTCACCTCGATGCCAATGTGCGACATTTTCCTGGCGCTTGCGCAGGGCACCAGTCGGATTGTCGTGTTTTATGTTGCTGTGGATGCTCCCCGATGGCACCCAGTTGGGTGTTTTTGAAGCGAATTCAAGGACAAGCTCGGTAGCTATGCCAACGCCTCGAGTGCAGTTGAATACGACGGTGCCACTGCCTGGTTGGTCGGTCAAGAGGGACGCGGGGGCCAGACCAGGATCCAGATTGTTAACCTCACCCGGTTAGCCTGCAGCGCTGGCCAGCACTAACAATGTGTGCACTGGCCTGATCCACGCTATCCATCACGCCCAGCATCTAAAGGCATTCGGTGCTTAAACTGGTTGATCAGTCATTGATACGCGCCGTGCTGACGACCTGGCCGTCGAGGTTGAAGCTGCTACAATGGCAGCGATACGGATGGTCGGTATTTACCGACAAGGCGGTGCACGAAAACGAGGCAGATGTGCTATTGCGTCGCCTCGGTATGGCTATTAGATGTGTAAGCTGCCTCACCCTGCGTTCTAGCGAAACGCTGGAATGTTTGGACGGCAACGGATACGTGGAAGATTTCGGGATACAGCGACTGTATTGCGAGGCGATGCTGGTTGGCATTTAGGAGGGTTCAGGCAACGTCGGCGCACTAAATACCTCCCGTAGGGTAGCACCTCGACACATTCGGGTCGAGGTGCTACACGGTGAATTGGCTGGATCCGTAAGTCAGGATCCTCGGCTGGACGTCCAGGTTAAGAGGTTGTCGCCACAACTGGCTGACGTTGAAACTCTATAGTACCGCGCTCGCGAGGTTGCTGAGGGCATCTGCCTGGCGTTGCAGGGGTCACTGCTGGTGTGGTACGGGCATCCTGTCGTTGCCGAGGCGTTTTTGGCTACCCAGCTTGACGGTCAGTGGAGCGGGGCGTTCGGCGCACTGCCGATTTGGCCGGATTTAACATCTATCCTCAAACATGTCTTGGCAAAAGGTTGATGATCACGATAACTTGCGCCGATGACAATGCAGAGAGAAGCAATGAAGTGAGGGCACCTTCCGCTTGTGGAGGAGAGCGGCGCCAATGATCCACGCAACCAGGCCAATAGACTTCGACGACCTGAAAACCATGACTTACGAGGCTGCCGACCGGGTTGGGCTGATAACCTTCAATCGGCCGGAGAGTGGCGACGCGATGGTTGCCGATACGCCGCTGAAATCGTTCGCTTTGGTGGACGGTGCCGACGTGGACCCGAACGTGCATGTCATTCTGATATCCGGCCGTGGCGAGGACTTGTGCGCCGGCTTCGACTTGTCCGCCTACGCCAAGGGACAGTCGTCGGCGGACAGCGATAGTGCTTACAAAAGTGCCGTGCTGGATAGCAAGATCTAGGCTATCAACCACTTCGCGAACCAACTGTGGGACCTGACGATCGACTACCAAATGATGGAGTTGGTTCGTGTAAGGGTTCTCTAGCTTGCTATATGCCGACAAGCCGACGATTGTTAAGACCCACGGTTACTGCGTGGCCGGCAGTACCGACATCGAGGTGCACGCTGACCAGGTTATAACCGCTGCCGATACCAAAATTGGCTACCCACCGACGTGGATATGGGAGTTTCCGCTGTCGGCCTGTGGGTTCATCGTCTAGGTTACCAGCGCGCCAAACGTCTTCTGTTCAATGGTGATTGCATCACTGGTGTGCAAGCCACGGAGTGGGATCTGGCGGTCGAAGCGTCGGATCCGTAGGATTTCGACGAGCGCACCGAACGGCTGGTGGTTCGTATCGTCGTGATGCCGATCAACCAGTTGAGCATGGTCAAACTCACGTTCAATTCCGCTCTGCTGAAACAAGGTGTGGTTACCAGCAGGATCGTCAGTACCGTTTTCGACGGAGTCGCGTAACACACGCTTAGGGAGCGCGCCTTCGTTGCCGACGCAATCGAGTATGATTTTGAGATACGATGCGAAATCGCGACGAGCCGTTTGGTGACTACGGTCACCAGGTTTCGCAGGTGTATTTATGCTGGATATGATTGCGCTGATCAGCGGCGCTCAGTGTGTTGTGCAGTGCTCATACTGCGTGGACTACTCCTAGCTGATTGATCAGGCTTAACGTTGATTTCGGTATCGACGAGCTTGTGCTTTGGGTCGTCCTGACCCGTATGGTTATTGCAGGCGACTTAATTTGGTCGACTGACGGCTATCGGCTCTCTGGTCGTTTGCTGATAACCCACCGCTGCCAGGACGACGCGATGCTCCCAGGGATGCGGGGCCGTGGCATGGGTGTTGACTGTAACCAGCGTGGGCACCGATGCTCACAGCCGGTCAGTGTTGCAAAATGCCATGTACAACAAGCGTCTCAGCGAATTCAGTAAAGGGGTATAGATGCGACTGTACAACCTCGGCCTGGACTTGGATCCCGAGGTTGCGGTCCGGGTGCGGATACTTAATGCTTGCGCATGGTAAGCCACTTGCTTACTGACTCGATACTGCTGCCCACTGATTGGTCAGGCGTTCAGCTGCGTGACGCCTATTGACGACTTCGCCACTGAGCTGGCAGGGCGAAGCGAAACAACTCAGTTCACGGAGGCGGCATGACTAATCCGGTACGTGTCGAGCGCAAAGGCCCGGTGACCACAGTGCTCCTCAACCGGCCGGCGGCGCGCAACGCCGTAAACGGCCCGACGGCGGCCGCCCTCTGTGCTGCGTTCGAGGAATTTGACAGCTACGACACCACATCGGTCGCCGTGTTATGGGAAGATGGCGGAACCTTTTGCGCAGGAGTCGATTTGAAGGACTTCGGTACTTCTGAAGCTAATGCCGTGCATCCGAAAGGGCTCGGGTCGATGGGACCCTCGAGGCTGCTGTTGTCCAAACCGGTGATTGCTGCAGTGAGCGGCTACGCCGTTGCTGGGGGTCTGGAGTTAGCCGTGTGGTGTGATTTGCGGGTAGCCGAGGAAGACGCTGTGTTCGGGGTGTTTTGCCGGCGGTGGGGAGTGCCGCTCATTGATGGCGGTACTGTGCGGCTGCCCCGGTTAATCGGGCAGAGCTGGGCGATGGACATGCTTCTCAACGGCCGCGCGGTGGCAGCCAACGAAGCGTTAGCGATCGACTTGGCCAATCGTGTCATACTCAAGGGTCAAGCTAGGCAAGCAGCCTGAGGAACTGGCGGCTCAACTGGCCATGCTCCACAGCAATGTATGCGATCGGATCGTTTGTCGGCGCTGCATCAATGGGGGATTCCAGAATCTACAGCGTTTGACTTCGAGTTTACCAGCATCTCGCGCGTCGCGGCGGAGGCCGCTGAAGGTGCCAGACGGTTCACCACGGGCGCCGGCCACGGCCGGTATGGCGTTCAGGACGGGTCCTGAGGTGAGCGAGCGGGTCATTCGCCCTTGTGGATGGTGTTGCCCGCGCCGATGTTGTCTACCTTCGGGTCACCGTTTTTATATGTGATGGTGTTGTCGAGCCCCAGCACGCTTAGGTGTTGATCGATCTTGTCGAAGATGATCTTGTTATTTGCGCCGCCGATGGTCACCGTTGCGCAGGTGCCGTTGACGGTCAGCGTGTTGCTTGAGCCGGCCACGTTCAATGATTTGCCATCCCCGCAGTCGAACGTGATCGTGGTTCCAAGAGATCCGTAGTTAATGGTGTTGCCGATCTCCACTGAAGCGGTGGTGGGTCCACCAGTCGTCCCTGTCGTCGGTGCGGCTCCGACGCTCGTTGTGGTTATTGCGTTGCTCGTGGTTTTCGTCGAAAGGCCAGTTAGTGGCGGGTTTGCTGTGGAGTTGCAGCTGGTCAGTCCGAAAGTTGTCGGTACGATCGCCAGCGCCAAGGCCAGCATGGCCAGCCCGGATAAGCTATTGATACGGGCGTGCATTGTTCCTCGATTCCGTGGGCTAGGCGTTGGTGTTGGTCGGTGTCGACATGGTGATGAATCAGCTGGGTACCCGCTGCAGTCGGTTGACCATGCCCAGTTCGCGACCGCGGTCCTTGATGAACGGTTCGCCGTTGTGGAAAAACACCGTCTGGTCCCAGCCGTAGACGGTGATGTCGTTGAGCACGGTCTCGGCGATCACGGTGTTGGACGAGCCCATCAACGTAACCGCCCAGCAGGTTCCTTTCGCGGTGACGAAATTAGCCGTGCCATTGACCATCAAGGTAGACTCATTGCAGTCCAAAGTCTGCTTGATGCCCTCACCGGTGACATGGGTGTCGCCGTTTTTGGCGTGTGCGCATGGTGGTCGAGCAGCAGGAATGGTGGCGATCGCCATGACGCAGGTAGCTAGCGACCTGGCGACAGTTGTCCACTTCACGGTGGGCCCCCTTCGCTGTGGAGGGTGTCTGCTGAACTGAGCTTACGTGCATTTGCCCGCTCGTTGGCCGGGTGCCGCCACTTTGCGCCGGTCGCGGCTCTATTGATGAACTAGTCAACTAGAGTTTTTAGTTGAATCCGAAGTGCACCGAAATCGATGACGCACTGACCTTCCTGGACCGGGAGGGCTGGGACTTGCTGACCATCAATGCATTGGCGATCTAACTGGGCACCAAGGGGCCGTCGCGGTATACTCATGTTAATAGCGTGGAGGATTTGTATCGCACCGTGTGGATTCGAGTCATCGACGACATCATCACAATGCTGAGCAGGGTTGACGAGGGTTGTGCCCGTGATGATGCAGTGCTGGTCATGGCTTTGCGCATGTCGTAGCTGTGCTCACCACCACCCCGGTTGGTATTCGGCGTTCACCCCAGATGCCGCTTGGCGGAGAAGAGCCCGAATACACCGCTGCGACGAGGGGTATGGCCGCACCGGTTGATCGCGGTGTTGTCTTTACTACGGCCTCGACGGTGAGGAAGCTTTACTATGCAGCGTTAAGACTCTGGCCAGCACTGCACGGGTTCGTGCTGTTGGAAATGATCAGCGTCATGGATGACGTTGATACGGACGCGGTGTTCTCCGACATGGTGTTGCGGCTGGCTTTGGAGCTATGTAGTATCTTGCAGCGGTAATAGGCTGAGCTAGACGGCAGAAACAGTTTGCTACTATACCATGCTTCCGGCATGCCACGTAAGGACCGTATGCTGCAAAGCGTGCTCTAACTGGAAGTAGGTCCATCAGAAGCTACATTAGAAGCGAGTTTATCCGCTCATCATCTACTGACTTGGTGTGGACGATATCTTCCTCAACTTCGGTTGCGAGGAGGATTCGCCAATGTCTTTGCAATTGGCTGCCTCCTACGAGCCCAATAGGAGCTCTATCCAGCTCTACCATCGCACGGCTACTCAGGCAGATACCAATGGCCAACAGGTCCTGGAGTTCGGTTGCGATCACGACGGCGGAGCTGCATACTTAATGCGCCTTCTACTCGACATCCTCTATCGGAATGGACTTTAACTCAACCGGTGTCACCCTCTGTAAAAAAGTCACCATTTGCCCGGCTTAGATTTCGTGCGAGGAGACGCCCAAGATATGCCTCGCGCCGACAAATCTATCGATGCAGTCGGCATTATCGAATCCTCGACTTAATTATCGACTTACTTACCTTAGTCTTTGTGCTTTTTGTTGAGATGGTGTGCGTGCTGCGGTCTGGAGGGTATTTCCTGTACGCTGACGTCCAACCCCGCACTAGTGTTGCTGTATAGGAGGCGATGTTGGTCGACGTTCCGCTGCAAATGGTTGCGCACAGGGACATCTAGTGCCGAGGTTAGACGTGGGCCGGAGGAAAGTTCGCGGTAGTGGATGGATACGATCAATCGCTGCATGTCTACGTTGCTGTAGCGTTTTGCCCGCGATCTTGTCCCTAGGTGGGCTTTGATCGCTCGTCGTAACCTGGAAAGCCGGGCACTTTAGCCTATTGGATGTATTGCTTCGTTCAAAGACTGAGGTGTTGCCGGGTTCCTGTTGTTGTTTACCAACGTTGATGCGCATGTGCCCTACACTGGCCTTGTCTATGGGTCGGTGCAAGGTACGGTGATGCCGGCTTGATGCTGTCGGCCGTGGCCTGGTGACTTCGTCAAAGAACCCTCTCACCAGTATCTTTATGTGTTTGTACGCATAATTACCTCAGATTATCCCATATTTGTGGGAACCAATCGATTACAATGCTGATAACTTCCCAAACTATGAGGCTGTTTCAATAATTGGGATAGTGAGTTTACGTGTTAAGTTATGTGTTTTGTGTCTAGTAGGCTTACCGGTAGCGTAAAGTGGTCTGGCTAATGGTTATGGTATTTGCTGTCAGCACTTCTCGTGGTGGTCGACCCGGTGCGTGTTGTCGTTGCGCTGCTGTTGCTTTCGCGGCAACGGTCCATGTGTAATTTGCTTGAATGCCGGTTCGGCATCCTAATAGCGATCAGCGCTTTAACTGTCGGGCTATTGCACCAGGGCCAGTCGACCGCACTTTCGCGACTACTGGGTCACTCCCGGGATTTGTTGGATGGCCTGATCGTTCCAAGTAGCGTTTCGTGGTCGGCATGCTTGGCATGACGCCAGCGGTCAAGTGGTTTAGTGGCAGCGCCGCCATCCTGGCCTCGAACGCGAGTATCAGCATGCAGGTCAGTGCGGCTATTGAGTTTATTCTTGTGACGTTTGCGGTCGTATGAGATGCTGTTAGTGGTATATTTGTTTGGTTAAAATCGCTGCAAGCATCAAGCGTTCATGTTGCAGTTGCATAGTTTTGGATACGGCTTCGCCGTTGTAAGGTTTTGTCTGTCTTGTTTACTATCGCGGGAGCTTTTGCAACGGCAAGCAGCCTGGGCGGCACCCGAGCCTGGATGCACGCCGTCGGCCTCGCCGGGCACTCCGGGTTGAGTCGTAGGGTCGCTTTGACCTGCCCAAGGAGAGGCAGGTATTATGATTCCTCATGCCTGGCGGCTTGCAGCGCCTAAAATGTTTAGGGGGCGTGATACCAGAGCCAGTTTGTTATGTCCAGGATGCAACAGATTAGGTCCGGGGCGGGCCATATGTGACGCACCCGATCGCAGGCTACTGCGGTAGGGCCTAGCGGGACTAAGTCAGACTTGCCAACAAACGCAACACAGAAAGCCGGTAGATGCCAACCATTCAGCAGCTGGTCCGCAAGGGCCGCCGGGACAAGATCGGCAAGGTCAAGACCGCGGCTCTGAAGGGTAGCCCGCAGCGTCGTGGTGTTTGCATCCGCGTGTACACCACTACTCCGAAGAAGCCAAACTCGGCGCTTCGCAAGGTTGCCCGCGTGAAGTTGACAAGTCAGGTTGAGGTCACGGCGTATATCCCCGGTGAGGGCCACAACCTGCAGGAGCACTCCATGGTGCTGGTGCGTGGCGGCCGGGTGAAAGATCTGCCTGGTGTGCGTTACAAGATCATTCGCGGTTCGCTTGACACCCAGGGGGTCAAGAACCGCAAACAGGCTCGTAGCCGCTATGGCGCCAAAAAGGAGAAGAGCTGATGCCACGCAAGGGGCCTGCACCCAGGCGTCCGTTGGTCAACGACCCGGTCTATGGATCGCAACTGGTCACTCAGCTGGTGAACAAAATTCTGCTGAAGGGGAAGAAATCGTTGGCCGAACGCATTGTTTATGGTGCGCTCGAGCACGCCCGTGGCAAGACCGGCACCGATCCCGTTATCACGCTCAAACGTGCTCTCGACAACGTTAAGCCCGCTCTTGAAGTGCGTAGCCGTCGTGTCGGCGGTGCGACCTATCAGGTGCCTGTTGAGGTTCGGCCGGACCGATCGACTACGCTGGCCCTGCGTTGGCTCGTCGGCTTTTCGCGGCAACGTCGGGAGAAGACCATGATCGAGCGGCTGGCAAACGAGATCCTGGATGCCAGCAATGGCCTCGGAGCTTCCGTGAAGCGGCGCGAGGATACCCACAAGATGGCCGAGGCAAACCGTGCGTTTGCGCACTATCGTTGGTAAAGGATAGTGCCGCCGGAGGCGGTGACGTCAGCGAGGAGCTGGCGATGCAGACTGGCATCTAAAACCAAGCAACCGAAAGAGTGGGAAGACTTCTGTGGCACAGAAGGACGTGCTGACCGACCTCACCAGGGTCCGCAACATCGGTATCATGGCGCACATCGACGCCGGCAAGACGACGACAACAGAGCGTATTCTTTATTATACCGGTATCAACTATAAGATTGGTGAGGTGCATGATGGTGCAGCTGCCATGGACTGGATGGAGCAGGAGCAAGAACGCGGGATTACCATCACCTCCGCGGCCACCACATGTTTCTGGAATGACAACCAGATCAACATTATTGACACGCCTGGCCACGTTGATTTCACTGTAGAAGTTGAGCGTTCGCTCCGTGTTCTTGATGGCGCCGTCGCGGTTTTTGACGGCAAGGAAGGCGTTGAGCCACAATCCGAGCAGGTCTGGCGACAGGCCGACAAATACGACGTCCCGCGCATCTGCTTCGTCAACAAGATGGACAAGATCGGTGCTGACTTTTACTTTTCGGTTTGCACAATGCAGGAGCGACTGGGCGCTAACGTCATTCCGATCCAGCTGCCGATCGGCTCCGAGGGGGACTTTCAAGGTGTCGTCGACCTGGTTGAAATGAAGGCTAAGGTGTGGAGCGCCGAGACGAAGCTCGGTGAGAAGTACGACATCGTGGACATACCGGCTGATTTGCAGGAAAAGGCCAACGAGTACCGCACCAAGCTGCTCGAAGCTGTCGCGGAAACCGACGAGGCACTGCTGGAAAAATACCTCGGTGGCGAAGAGCTCACGGTCGGAGAGATCAAGGGTGCGATTCGTAAGCTGGCTATTAGTTCGGAAGTATACCCGGTGTTGTGTGGTAGTGCGTTCAGGAACAAAGGCGTCCAGCCAATGCTTGACGCCGTCATCGACTATCTGCCCTCGCCGCTGGACGTGCCACCGGCTATAGGTCACGCATCGGGCAAAGAGGACGAGGAGATCGTCCGCAAGCCGTCGACTGACGAACCATTCTCCGCACTGGCGTTCAAAGTGGCGACGCATGCATTCTTTGGCAAGCTCACCTACGTCCGGGTGTATTCGGGTAAGGTTGATTCCGGCAGCCAAGTAATCAACGCGACCAAGGGTAAGAAGGAGCGTCTGGGCAAGCTGTTCCAGATGCACTCCAACAAGGAAAATCCGGTGGAGACCGCTTCAGCCGGTCATATCTATGCTGTGATCGGCCTCAAAGACACCACCACCGGCGACACGCTGGCCGATCCGAACAACCAGATCGTGCTCGAGTCTATGACTTTCCCCGACCCGGTGATCGAAGTGGCCATTGAGCCGAAAACCAAGAGTGATCAAGAGAAGCTGTCGCTGTCGATCCAGAAGCTCGCGGAAGAGGACCCGACCTTCAAGGTGCACCTGGACTCCGAAACTGGCCAGACCGTGATCGGTGGGATGGGCGAGTTGCATCTGGACATCCTGGTCGACCGGATGCGCCGTGAGTTTAAGGTCGAGGCCAACGTCGGCAAGCCGCAGGTGGCCTACAAGGAAACCATCAGGCGGGTCGTGGAGACCGTCGAATACACTCACAAGAAACAGACCGGTGGCTCGGGCCAGTTTGCCAAGGTCATCATCAAACTCGAACCGTTTACTGGCGGCGAGGACGGTGCGACCTACGAGTTCGAGAACAAGGTTACCGGTGGCCGCATCCCGCGCGAGTACATCCCGTCGGTGGACACCGGTGCACAAGACGCCATGCAGTATGGTGTGCTGGCTGGCTACCCGCTGGTGAACCTGAAGGTCACCCTGCTCGACGGTGCGTACCACGACGTCGACTCGTCGGAAATGGCATTCAAGATTGCTGGTTCGCAGGTGTTGAAAAAGGCTGCCGCGCAAGCACAGCCGGTGATACTGGAACCGATCATGGCCGTTGAGGTCACCACACCCGAAGACTATATGGGCGACGTGATCGGTGACCTGAACTCTCGCCGTGGCCAGATTCAAGCTATGGAGGAGCGCGCCGGCGCACGCGTCGTGAGGGCACACGTGCCACTCTCGGAGATGTTTGGCTATGTCGGAGATCTGCGGTCCAAGACACAAGGCCGGGCGAATTACTCCATGGTGTTTGACTCGTACTCCGAAGTGCCGGCGAACGTGTCAAAGGAGATCATCGCGAAGGTGACGGGCGAGTAGGAGCCGAGCATCGGTAAAAGCCTGTGAGTATGCTGACGCGGTCACTACCACGGCATAACTGAAATTACCAACATTGCTTTTTACAAGCACCAACAAGTCCAGGAGGACACAGAAGTGGCGAAGGCGAAGTTCGAGCGGACGAAGCCGCACGTCAACATCGGGACCATCGGTCATGTTGACCACGGCAAGACCACCCTGACCGCGGCTATTACTAAGGTTCTGCATGATAAGTTCCCCGACTTGAATGAGTCACGCGCCTTCGAGCAGATCGACAACGCGCCCGAGGAGCGTCAGCGCGGTATCACCATCAATATCTCCCACGTGGAGTACCAGACCGAAAAGCGTCACTACGCTCACGTTGATGCCCCGGGGCACGCTGACTACATCAAGAACATGATCACCGGCGCGGCCCAGATGGACGGCGCGATTCTAGTGGTGGCCGCCACCGACGGCCCGATGCCGCAGACCCGTGAGCACGTACTGCTCGCCCGTCAGGTGGGTGTTCCCTATATCCTGGTCGCACTGAACAAGTCCGACGCCGTGGATGATGAGGAACTGCTCGAACTTGTTGAGATGGAGGTCCGCGAGTTGCTGGTTGCTCAGGAGTTCGACGAGGACGCCCCGGTTGTGCGGGTTTCGGCATTGAAGGCGCTCGAGGGTGACGCCAAGTGGGTTGAGTCCGTCGCGCAGTTGATGGATGCTGTCGACGAGTCGATCCCGGATCCAGTCCGCGAGACCGACAAACCGTTCTTGATGCCTGTCGAGGACGTCTTCACTATCACCGGTCGTGGCACCGTGGTCACCGGTCGTGTGGAGCGTGGTGTAGTCGGTGTGAACGAGGAAGTTGAGATCGTCGGGATCCGCTCGACGACTACCAAGACCACCGTTACCGGCGTGGAGATGTTCCGCAAGTTACTCGACCAAGGTCAAGCCGGTGACAACGTTGGTCTACTGCTGCGTGGTATTAAGCGCGAGGATGTCGAGCGTGGCCAGGTCGTCATTAAGCCCGGTACCACCACGCCGCACACTGAGTTCGAGGCCCAAGTCTACATCCTGTCCAAGGACGAGGGCGGCCGGCACACGCCGTTCTTTAACAACTATCGTCCGCAGTTCTACTTCCGCACTACTGACGTGACTGGTGTGGTGACGTTGCCGGAAGGTACCGAGATGGTGATGCCTGGTGACAGCACCAACATCTCGGTGAAACTGATCCAGCCTGTCGCCATGGACGAGGGTCTGCGTTTTGCGATCCGCGAGGGTGGCCGTACCGTTGGCGCTGGTCGGGTCGTCAAGATCATCAAGTAAGTTTTTGCTAGCGCAAAGCCTGAACTGCTGAAATCAGCAGTTCAGGCTTTGCTTTTATGCCGCTTAAGACAGTCGTGCTAGCGTTAATTTGCCATTAACTTCTTCGTGAGGGTGAGGAACCGGTACGTGTTGGCACGTTATCCTGAAGACACAGTTATTGGTTTTGTTCTGCGGCATCTTGGTCGGGCCAAATCTTTCTGGTCATCTACTTCGCCCTGGGATTAGCCAGCCTGCTGCAGTGGACGTTTTTATGTTGGCCTGTTTGTCATCGTCGCTGACGTGCTGATCGCGCTAGCGTTTACCAACTACAGGGCTAAGTCGGCCGATAAAACAGCTGAGCTTGAGTAGTACGGGATGTTTGCGCTGGACTAGATCACTGGGTTCACTGATACAGGAACTCGGATCAACGAGCAACTCGCGGTAAAGGTGAACCTGCATATCTCAGGATCCGGGTTTTTGCCGTTTGATAATCAAGGCCAAGCGATCCCAGCTTTACCCAACTGGGCGACCTCACTGCACGCAAGCTCGTCGTCCTGGTTAACCCGACTACTCAAGAATACCGAATCGACTAGGAGCGAAGCTTTTTGGTCAGTGGACTGGTGATCGCACAGTTCATCGTGGGCGAAGACAATCAACCTACGACGTGAGGTGGGAAAGCCGGCCCACTGGTGGAGATCTTGGCGAAACAATGTTCCGCTCAACCGTACGGTTGATATCCGGTTAAATCCGGGATTTGCGTCAGCAGATTCAAGCGGTGGTGCACCAAGCGGCCGAACAGCAGGCACTGGCAACTTCGCTGTCGCAACTGTCGATCGCGCAGCGCCTGCAGGAACTTAAGACACTTGGCGCCAGCGGTTCGTTCACCGATCAAGGAATGCAACAATAGACGGGTTCAGACCGTCTCTATAAATCTGACCAACCAGGGTAAACTAGAATACGTTTCAGTTTCGTTGTTAGCCTGTCAGGCGGCGAAGGGGCAGCGAAAGGGACGGCAAAGTGGGTGACCTGGCAACGCAGGCTGGATCATTACAGGGACGGGTAGCATTTGTCAGTGGCGCCGCTCGTGCCCAGGGACGTTCGCATGCGGTGCGGCTCTCGCCCGTGAAGATGCCGACATCATCGCGCTTGATATCTGCGCCACGATATCCAGCAGCTTCACTTATCTGCCAGCCGTGAAGATCTCAACGAGACTGCCCGCGCGGTAGACATTGAGGGCCGCAAGGTGCTGGTCCGCAAGGTCGACATCCGCGACGATGCGGCACTGCGGCAACTGGTGACCAACGGCGTCGAACAGTTCGGCCGGCTCGACATCCGGGTGGCCAACGCCGGTGTGCTAAGCCGGAGCCGGTTTGAGCAACGCACCGATGAACACATGGGAAATTGTCATCGGGATCAACTTAACTGGAACCTTGCGTGCCACGGTGCCCGCGATGGTTGAGGTCGGTAACGGAGGTTCCATTGTGATCGTCAGCTCATCGGCCGGCTTGAAGGTTACCCCGGGTAACGGCCACTATGTGGCGAGTAAACACGGACTGGTGGCGCTTACCAACACGTTAGCGATTGAGCTTGGTGGATTCGGAATCCGGGTCAACTCCATCCCTACTCGGTCGACACCCCGATGATCGAGCCGAAGGCGACGGTGGAGATATTCGCTGGGCATCCCAGTTGTATCCATAGCTTTCCGCTAATGCCGTTGTAGTCCAAGGGTTTTATGATTCCCGATGAGAGATATCCGATGTTGTCGTTTGGCTAGCTGGTGACGGTTTGGAAACGCTGTCTGGCACGCAGATTCCCATTGACAAGGGAACCTTGAGATACTGACCGGAGACATAGGGCATTGTGGTTATCGGCGAGGGTTATTGCCACACGAACCGCCGAGCAACAGCGCATGGCCGACTCCACCGATCCTCTAATCTAGAGTAAACGACGAGATACATATCCGGTATGACCGGCCGCCGCTCTTCAAGGAGGCGCTACACAAGGAGGTCGGCGATGCCATCCTCAAACCACGTGAGTGGTACAACGAGAAAGATATCACTCTGAGGCTGGGTTCGGCTGCGACCAGCCTCGACACCCATCAGCAGACGGTGACATTGAACAGATGGGACGGCACTCAGCTATAATGAGCTCGTTATCGCGACAGGCTTAGTCTTGCGGCGCATTCGAGTGTCCCCCTGAATATCGAAGATATTCGGGTGATGCGGTCCTTTGATGCGAGTCTGGCACTGCGCGAGTACGCGTCCACAGCTTGGCGCGCCGTGGTTGTCGGTGCCGGCTTTACGGCCGTGAGGTGATGGCCGGTCTGCGCGGCCTTGGGGTGGATGTGCTGTTGGTTGGGCTGCAGCCGACACTGTTGGCATCAGTGCTCGACGGCGAGCTGGCAGTATGGCTACATTACGTCGAGAACGTAGACGTGAGAACTGGTCTCGGAGTGGCGCCGAGGTGCGTGGTGACCAGTATGGTGACACGGTGTTGTTCATCGACGGCACAGAAGTACCGACTAATCTGGTGGTTGTCAGGATCGGGTCACGACCGGCGATCGAATGGCTAGACGACAGCAACATTGAGGTCGATAATGGTGTTAGTTGCGACGAGGTTGGACGTGCCAGCGCGTGTAAAACATTTAGAGCAATGTTGCAGGCTAGACCCGGGTTGTGGCGCTTGCGATGCTGGGGTGCGACGCGCCAGCAGGCGTGGTCGTCCGGTATTTCTGGAGCGACTAAACATGACGTCAAGATCCAAATGTCTGGGGGCTGCATGCCACCGATATTATCCATAGCGTCGAGGACGACGGCCGCAAATTCCTGGCCTATTACGAACGCGACAGGGTACAGGTTGGCGTGGTTGGTGGCGGGATGCCGAGCAAGGTCATGAAGGTTCACTCCAAAATTACTGCGGTCACATCCATCTCAGAAATGCTGGAATAACAAAGCTACTGTGTGTTTTCAGGGCGCTATTGTCAGTGCATCGGTGGGCTGTGCGAATGGCATTCACCCAGGATCTGATATTCGTTACCCGGCTAGCTGTGGTTGTGCATGAGGAATTTGATTTATCATCAGCACCGTTGCCATGCCGGCTCGAGGGTAAAGTGCACCAGCGGTGAGCGGTTATCGGCTTGTCTGACTATGGTGTCGGTGCCGTAGCGAATCGCGACCCGTTCATCGTCGGACAAACACTGCCAGGTGATCGAATTCCACAGCATGGTCAACGTGGGGCAGGCTGGCGATCGCTTCGGGCTGCTGTTTGGCGTGTCAGCCACGTCGGGAACCTCCTGCCGGCCACGATGGCGCCGCGCAGCCGTTGCAGCCGCGCGCTCTGGTCGGGACAGAAGTAGCTCAACACCGTCATTTCTCCGCCGGGGCTAGTGATATCGAAAGTCGCAGTGCCATAACCACTTCATATCTAAAGTACGCACCTTAACCTGCCGGCGACAGTTCGCCATGCTATGCGTTGTCGCATGGTCGCCAGCGTGTCAATCGGACCCCACTGGTTGCTGCCATAGCGATAACGATAGTGGTCTGCCCGCAGGTTCAGTTCGACGGTGGCTCCGATCTCGAAAAGCCTTACCAGCAATGCGAATCGGTGTCCCTCTTGACCAGCCAGGTGCAGCAATCCACCGGTCAGTACCAGGCGGCTCGGTCGACCTCATCGACCCTGCGACCGCCGTGTGTGTAGCAAGTGCTCGCTCACGAATTGAGTCTTGCTAGTCCGATGCCAACTACATCGAACACGCTCGCGAGTACTTCGGCCAACGGCATCGGCTCGCCAGTCAGTCAATGCTGGTAGTCCGGTAGTGCCGCGACCTACGCATCGTCCAGGCGACTGTCTGGGGCAGTAGGTCGGTTGTCCTGACGGACACTCAGCCGGCAGGTTGCGACCCCGGTGATCACCTCATGCCAGCCAGCGTACATCGTCCTCGAATAGGACTTCGGTTCTACGACCCATATGCACTGGCGGTGCTGGACGGTCTCGGACTCGTCAAAGGTATTGGAGGACAACAACGCTGAGCATAGTGCTTCGTCCGATGGAACCTGTCGGACCGATGTTGTCGAGCAGGTTCTGTAGCTGTGCGAGGTATAGTGTTGAAATAGCCTCAGAGCATGAAATTTTCAAATGCATAGTAGCGGAAGAAGGTGCGGCAAGCGATTCTCGTTGCTTCCACGACATCGTCGACGCTCACGTTGCCAAAACTCTGGGTGGCAAATGACTTGAGAGCCGTGCTAGAGATGTGGTGTGGTGTTGCTGAGCGCCGTCGGCCCACCCAAGACTGCGGTAGCATCAGATCGCTCTTCCTTTTCGGCGTTCGATGCCATATTCTAACAGCGATAAGGACCATATTGATCTGTTGTTGTCGAGTTCCCTTGACGAGAGGCAATTCACATGGACCACGAGACCAATGCGGATATCGAGCTTGTCACAGAGGTTCTTGTTGAAGAGGTGTCTATTGATGGTATGTGCGGGGTTTACTGAGCGTGCTTGTGCCCACGCAGGCTCGTGGGCCTGGCGGCTTTGACCCTGACCGTGGTTGGCGGTTACACCCACAGGTGGCGATTCGACCCGAGCCCTTTGGCGCGTTACTGTATCACTTCGGCACTCGCAAACTGTCGTTCCTGAAAAATCGTACTATCCTTGTGGTGGTGCAGTCGCTCGCTGACCATCCTGATGTCCGGTCCGCTTGCCGCGCTGCTGGGATCGACGAATCCGAGCAGGGCCCCTATCTTCATGCGCTTTACGTGCTGGCCAAGTCCAACATGCTGATGGCTCAAGAGGACTCCGAGGAGGGCAAATGACAGCGCCAATGAAGTTCCGGTCGCCTCTCTTAATCGAACAGTTCGAACAGGGGTTGGATGCGCCCATCTGCTTGACTTGGGAACTGACGTATGCGTGCAATCTAGCTTGTGTGCACTGCCTGTCGTCTTCGGGTAGACGCGATCCCCGGGAGTTATCCACCCAGCAGTGCAAGGACATCATCGACGAGCTGGAACGCATGCAGGTGTTCTACGTCAATATCGGTGGTGGGGAACCCACCATACGTCCGGACTTTTGGGAGCTGGTGGATTGCGCTACCGCGCACCATATCGGAGTGAAATTCTCTACCAACGGGGTCCGGATTACGGCAGAGGTCGCTGCGCGGTTGGCGGCCAGTGACTATGTGGATGTCCAGATCTCGCTGGACGGTGCCACTGCCGAGGTCAACGACGCTATCCGCGGTGCCGGGTCATTTGCCATGGCGATGCGTGCGTTGGAAAACCTTGCTGCAGAAGGATTCTCTGATGCCAAGATCTCGGTGGTGGTCACACGACACAACGTTGACCAGCTCGACGCATTCGCCACATTGGCAAGCCGGTATGGCGCCACTTTGCGTATCACTCGGCTGCGACCCTCGGGTCGGGGCGTCGATGTCTGGGAAGACTTGCACCCCACAGCTGCCCAGCAGATACAGCTTTATGACTGGCTGGTTGCAAACGGTGAGCGAGTGCTTACTGGTGATTCCTTCTTTCATCTGTCGCCACTCGGCCAGCCGGGTACCTTGGGTGGCCTGAGCCTGAATATGTGCGGAGCGGGCCGGGTGGTGTGCCTGATTGACCCGGTGGGTGACGTTTACGCTTGCCCATTTGCCGTCCATGACCGCTTTTTGGCGGGAAACGTGTTTACCGACTCTGGCTTTGGTACTGGCTTCGCCAACGTATGGAAGAATGCTCCACTGTTTCGTGAGTTGTGCGAGCCGCGCTCCGCAGGTGCCTGCGGTAGCTGTGGGCATTACGACAGCTGTCGGGGAGGGTGTATGGCGTCCAAGTTCTTCACCGGCTTGCCGATTGATGGCCCAGATCCTGAATGTGTTCAAGGGCACAGTGCTTCGGCACTAACCCGTGATCGTGACACGCCGCGGCCTCGGTGTGACCACTCCCACGGGAGGCAGGTCCGCGAACCACAGCCATTGACCCTGACGATGAAACCGCCGGCTCAACTCCCAGTGCGCCTGTGTAGCGAAAGCCCGCTGTGTAGCCATGGCTGAAGAATGGTTTGAAACCGTTGCTATCGCCCAGCAACGTGCTAAGCGACGTTTGCCAAAATCTGTTTATTTTTCCCTGATTTCGGCCAGTGAAAAAGGAATCACGGTCACCGACAACGTTGAAGCGTTCAGTGAACTCGGATTTGCACCTCATGTTATTGGAGTCATTCAAAAGCGCGAATTATCGACCGTCATTATGGAACAAGAAATTTCGCTGCCGGTTATCATTTCGCCGACCGGTGTCCAGGCAGTCGATCCAGACGGTGAGGTTGCTGTCGCGCGGGCGGCAGCGGCCCGGGGAACCGCGATGGGATTGTCCTCGTTCGCCAGTAAGCCGATCGAGGAGGTCATTTCCGCTAACCCCAAAATCTTCTTCCAGGTGTATTGGCTCGGTAGTCGCAACGCGATCGCAGAGCGTGTCGAACGGGCGCGGCAGGCCGGCGCGGTCGGCTTGATCGTCACCACCGACTGGACGTTTTCGCATGGTCGGGACTGGGGAAGCCCGAAGATCCGAGAGCAGATGAACTTGCGGACCATCCTGCGGTTGGCGCCAGAGGTGATTGTCCGCCCGCGCTGGTTATGGCAGTTCAGTAAGACGCTGCGGCCGCCGGATCTCCGGGTACCGAACCAGGCCCGACGCGGCGAGTCCGGCCCTGGGTTCTTTGCTGCCTATGGGGAGTGGATGAGCACGCCGCCGCCGACGTGGGAAGATATCGCCTGGCTACGGGAACTGTGGGGTGGACCGTTTATGCTCAAGGGTGTGATGCGGGTCGATGATGCCAAACGGGCTGTCGATGCCGGTGTTTCGGCGATATCGGTGTCGAACCACGGGGGCAATAACCTGGACGGAACGCCTGCCGCGATCCGCGCCTTGCCTGCGGTAGCGGCAGCCGTTGGTGACCAAGTTGAGGTGTTGCTAGACGGTGGCGTCCGGCGCGGTAGCGATGTGGTCAAGGCGGTAGCACTGGGCGCACGTGCGGTGATGATCGGCCGCGCGTACCTGTGGGGGCTCGCCGTGGCCGGGCAAGCCGGCGTCGAAAACGTCCTGGATATTATGCGCACGGGTATCGACTCGGCGTTGATGGGTCTCGGGCACGCCAGTGTTGGTGACCTTCGCCCCGACGACATCCTGGTTCCAGCCGGATTTGACCGGGCTATGGGCATGCCTCCCGATGCTGTCTAGTCCGTTTTGTGGTGAATTTGGATTCAATTGGATGCCTTTCCTGGCCAGGATGGCAGGCCAAGCCTGGCACTGGGGCAATGCCGCCATTTATCCGTAAATGGGTGATGTCTGTAGCCCCGGATGATTGGCAGGTACCCGGTTGCCTTAGAGTCAGTGGCGGGGAGAGCGACGTTCGTCACAATCCCGATATGGACGTTGCAATTGTGGCGGACGAGCCGAATATCGACCTCAATACGCGTCAAGCTGGAAAAAATTATGGAGGGTTCAACAATCGGTACATGCCAGGAGAATTCGTCTTACCATCGGCAAGTGCCTGTACTGGGGGAACTAGCGA
The DNA here is from genome assembly GCF_003408705.1 of Mycobacterium uberis. Lineage (GTDB taxonomy): Bacteria > Actinomycetota > Actinomycetes > Mycobacteriales > Mycobacteriaceae > Mycobacterium > Mycobacterium uberis. Next base: position 10,744 of record NZ_QAYL01000006.1, on the reverse strand, counting down.
GTGTGACGTCGAGTCAGTTAGCTGGCATCTCGCCGTCAATAATGATCCCGCTGGGGTCTACCGAACAACACGGTCCACATCTGCCGCTCGATACCGACACCAGGATCGCGACCGCTGTCGCTCGAAGGGCTCAGGCTTGTCTGATGACACGCGTCGATCAAGACTGGCTGGTGGCACCGGCGCTTGCCTACGGTGCCAGCGGTGAGCACCAAAGTTTCTCCGGAACGATTTCCATTGGTACCGAGGTCCTGACTGCGCTGCTGGTGGAATATGGGAGGTCAGCTTCCTGCTGGGCGCAGCGCTTGGTCTTCATTAACGGCCACGGCGGCAATGTCGACGCGTTGGACCGTGCAGTGAGCGAACTGCGTGCCGAAGGCTGTGACGTCGCATGGTGTCCGTGTACCGTCGCCGGCGGCGATGCCCATGCTGGGCACACCGAAACATCGGTGTTGCTGCATATCTCACCAGCTGACGTGCAGACTGACCGGTGGTTTGCTGGTAATGGTGCGCCGTTGGCTGAATTACTCCCATCTATGCGCAGCGGGGGAGTTGCGGCGGTCAGCATGGTTGGGGTGTTGGGCGACCCCACCACCGCGACCGCAGATGAAGGCAGGCGCATCTTTGCCGAGATGGTCGACAGGTGTGTGCGTCGAATTGCCTGCTGGCTTCCTAGGTCCGACGGGATGCTGACATGACCCAGGCCCGATTGCCGGACGGGTTCGCCGTTCAGGTCGATCGCCGTGTGCGTGTACTTGGAGATGGCTCGGCCCTACTCGGGGGGTCACCAACTCGTCTGCTGCGGTTGGCTCCGGCGGCCCAAGAGATGTTGTCTGATGGCCGGTTGAAGGTACAGGACGAAGTTAGCGCCCAGCTGGCACGCACCCTACTGGACGCTACGATGGCGCATCCCCGGCCCGCGGGTGGCCCGTCGCACCGTGACGTGACCGTGGTGATTCCGGTGCGTGACAATGCCGCTGGAGTGCAGCGTTTGGTGAGCTCACTACGCGGATTACGCGTCGTTGTGGTCGACGACGGTTCGTTGTGCCCACTTAGGTCGGAGGACTTCGTGGGTGCGTACTGCGACGTCGAAGTGTTGCGCAATCCGCGCAGTAAAGGGCCGGCGGCGGCGCGCAACATCGGGCTGGCTGTCTGCGTTACCGACTTCGTCGCATTTATGGATTCTGATGTGTTGCCGAGGCGCGGTTGGCTGGAAGCTTTGCTCGGTCACTTTTGCGATCCCACCGTCGCTCTGGTCGCACCACGCATTATCGGTCACTCGCAAGGTGTTAATGCGGTAGCTCGTTATGAGGCGGTGCACTCGTCACTGGATCTCGGTCAGCGGGAAGCGCCAGTATTGCCCCACAGCCCAGTGTCCTATGTACCCAGTGCGGCTATCATCTGTCGCCGCTCCGCCATTTGCGAGGTCGGTGGGTTCGATGAGACGTTGCAGTCCGGCGAAGATGTCGACCTGTGTTGGCGCCTGATTGAAGCGGGCGCCCGGCTGCGCTACGAGCCCATTGCACTGGTCGCTCACGATCATCGCACCGAATTGCGAGATTGGATTGTGCGCAAGGCATTCTATGGTGGTTCGGCGGCGCCGCTATCGGTGCGTCACCCGGACAAGACCGCTCCGTTGGTGATCTCCGGTTGGGCACTGACGGCTTGGATTCTTATAGCGGTTGGGAGGAGCATCACGCAGCTAGCGTCGCTGGTGGTCGCCATACTGGCGGGTCGCCGCATTGCCAGAGCTATGCGTAGTGCCGAGACATCACTGCGCGATATTGTCGCCATCGCCACTCGCGGTCTGTGGTCGGCGGCGCTGCAACTAGCATCTGCTATTTGTCGGCATTACTGGCCGGTGGCATTGTTGGCAGCCACCGCGTCGCGTCACTGTAGACAGGTCGTGCTGATCGCAGCCGTCGTTGACGGAGTAGTAGACTGGCTGCGCCGTTGGGATGCCATCGGCGACGATGCCGAGCCGATCGGACTACTGACCTATCTGGTACTCAAGCGGGTCGATGATCTTGCTTATGGCATTGGACTGTGGTGGGGTGTGGTACGCGAACGCAACATTGGTGCGCTCAAGCCAAAAATTCGGACCTAGCCGTCGCGTTGGCCAAGGACTTCTCGCACAGCGATATGCTAATCGTCGGTGCTGGTAGTGCTGGATCGGTTGTTGCTGAACGTCTTTCCGCTGATCCCGGCTGTGTGGTGACTGTGCTCGAGGCAGGTCCTGGGCTCACCGATCCCGGATTGCTGGCTCAGACCGCCAACGGTTTGCAATTGCCGATCGGCATTGACAGCCCGTTAGTTCAGCGCTATTTGACGAAGCTCACCGATAAGCCGGCTCGTCAATTGCCCATCGTGCGCGGAGCCGTGGTCGGTGGTTCCGGCGCGGTCAACGGCGGCTACTTCTGTCGCGGATTGCCATACGATTTCGATCGTGCCGCGATACCCGGTTGGGGATGGTCGGACGTTCTCGATCACTTCCGAGCTATCGAGACAGACTTGGATTTCGATGGCCCTGCCCACGGTAACACCGGACCCATTCCGGTTCGGCGAACTCGTGAAATAACAGGCATTACTGAGACTTTTCTAGCAGTTACCCAGCGTGCAGGGTTCCCTTGGATAGCTGACCTCAATGATGTTGGGCCTCACATGCCTTCAGGCGTGGGAGCGGTTCCGCTCAATATCATTGACGGTGTGCGTACCAGCTCCGGTGCCAGCTATCTAATACCTGCGCTGAGACGACCCAACCTGACGTTGCTGGCCCAAACACGGGCATTGCGGCTGCGTTTCTCCGCCGCAACCGCGGTAGCTGTCGACGCGGTCGGTCCAGCTGGAACGATTTCTCTGGCTGCTGATCGAATTATATTGTGCGCCGGAGCGATTCAATCGGCTCATCTGTTGATGCTTTCGGGTATCGGCGATGAGGCCATGCTGCGGTCTGCCGGTGTGAGGGTGGTGGCGGCGCTGCCGGTGGGAATGGAATGCAGTGACCACCCTGAATGGGTGATGCCCACTAATTGGGCGGTAGCTGTGGGTCGACCAATATTAGAGGTGGTGTTAAGCACTGCTGATGGCATCGAGATACGTCCTTACACAGTTGGTTTTGTCGAAATGACCGGCGACGGTAGTATCGGCCATCGTGACTGGCCGCATATCGGGGTGGCACTCATGCAGCCGCGGGCGCGCGGGCGCATCATCCTTGTCTCGGCTGATCCACAGGTGCCGGTTCGCATCGAACACCGCTACGATAGCGAGCCGGCTGATGTCGCTACTCTGCGTCAAGGCTGTGAGTTAGCCCGCGAATTATTCGGTGCAGCAACATATATCGGTCCAGCCGTGTGGTCGACATCGCAACACCTTTGTGGCAGTGTCCCGATGGGCACCGAGCGCAACTTGCAGGCCGTCGTCGATTATCGGTGTCGGGTCCGCGGCATCGAGAACCTCTGGGTGATTGACGGCTCGATTTTGCCCACGATAACTAGCCGTGGGCCGTACGCCACCATCGTGATGCTGGCACATCGTGCTGCGGAGTTTGTGCAATGAACTCAGCCCAGAGCTGAAAATGCACAAGCGTCAAAATTCTGATGATAAAAATGATTAATTTTATCTCATTGCATAATGCCATTGCCCATTGTCCTGGGTAGGTCCGGGTCGATCAAACGCGATAGCGTCGGCGTTCAACGTGGCCCAGCGGCTGCTGTTGTCCCGACAACCAGTTTGTTAGCAACGGCCCGAAGACGAGGTGTTTGCGGCCGTTGCCAAGGTCACCTAGGCATTGACTGCGGTGGGGAACGCGTAAGTCCGGCCATTGATCGCCAGCGGTGGCATCAGCAGTATGGCCGTATTAATTACGCCGGCTGACCCAGTATCCTCGCAATTGGTGTTGAGCATGGGCGGCGTTGGGACCTCAAACCCCGGCCCGACATATGTGACAGCTGTTTACCCCGAATGTCTTGGTTACATCTGAGCAGCTGTGGACGATAGTCGGCAGCCTAACGTTCGATCAGTTCGTCTGAAAAACGTGATCAATGTGCAACTTAGCAACCTGGCATACAGCGCCTTCGTTTTTGACTATTCAAAGAGCGCTACGATCACTTTGTACCGTATGCAATATGGTCTCTCGTGGTGCAGTTAACCCACCCAGTCCCAGTCAACGAGTGCCTCACCAGGCTGGACATCCTGATTCTGGATTTGCTGTTCCGGCGCGACCCCGCCGAATTGGTGGATGCTGGGTGGTGACCGCAGGCCACCGTACCGACTACGTACCTTACCTTTACCTCGATATTCTGTTTGAGCTAACCGAGCGCGACTGGTTTGTATCGGCTGACGGAGCTTTCGGGGTGGCGGGGGTTTCCTTATCTGTTCCTCTGCGGCGTGGCCAGCACCGCTGCGGAATGGCCCGAAATTTGGCCGACACCGCGAAGTAAGGCATACTGCTCAGGTTGCCCTGCGCCAAGTTTACGCCTGGCTGGGCATACGACTAGCGTCCACACAGGGCGCGTCCGGTCCCATCCTTGACGTGCGATTTAATTTCGGCCTTGAAATTGAGCGCGGCAAGGCTGCGTGCGGGTGACATTGCCCGAGCGCGGGGGTCGGTGAACCACGACAGGTAAACAGCGGCGCAGTATCCGGCGCGACACTAGATCGGCCCACGTTGGTCGGGTAGATCGGCGCGCTGGGGAACCAGGTCCGGATACGGGCTTCAAGTGGAGTGAGGTAGGAAAAGCGTGGCGGGACAGAAGATCCGTATCAGGCTCAAGGCCTACGACCATGAGGCGATTGACGTCTCGGCTCGTAAAATCGTCGAGACCGTCATACGCACCGGTGCTAGCGTCGTAGGTCCGGTGCCGCTGCCGACCGAGAAGAACGTGTACTGTGTAATCCGCTCACCGCACAAGTACAAGGACTCGCGAGAGCACTTTGAAATGCGCACCCACAAGCGGTTGATCGACATCCTCGATCCAACGCCGAAGACAGTTGACGCCCTCATGCGTATCGATCTTCCGGCTAGTGTCGACGTCAACATCCAGTAGGAGATTGCAGAGCGATGGCGCGAAAGGGCATTCTCGGTACCAAGCTGGGCATGACGCAGGTATTCGACGAAAACAACAGGGTTATACCGGTGACTGTGGTTAAGGCCGGACCGAACGTGGTGACACGCATCCGCACGTTGGAGCGCGATGGGTACAGCGCTGTACAGTTGGCTTACGGCGAAATCAGCCCGCAGAAGGTCAACAAGCCGGTGATGGGCCAATACGACTCCGCGGGGGTGAACCCGCATCGTTACTTAGCCGAGCTGCGTCTGGACCACCCGGACGTGGCGGCTGAGTATGAGGTCGGCCAAGAACTGACGGCGGAGATTTTCGCCGAAGCCAAGTACGTCGACGTGACCGGGACCTCCAAGGGCAAGGGCTTCGCAGGCACCATGAAGCGGCATGGCTTCCGCGGACAGAGTGCTAGCCACGGTGCTCAGGCAGTGCACCGCCGCCCGGGTTCCATCGGTGGTTGCGCCACTCCTGCCCGAGTATTCAAGGGTACCCGGATGGCTGGCCGCATGGGTAACGACCGGGTGACGGTCCAGAACCTGGTGGTGCATAAAGTCGATATCGAGAACGGCGTGTTGCTGATTAAGGGTGCCGTCCCCGGCCGCACGGGTGGGCTCGTCATGGTCCGCAGCGCGATCAAACGAGGTGTTAGAGGTGGTAAGTGATGGCAGCCAAGGATGAGGATGCGAAGGGTTTCAACGTTCGGAAGATCGACGTCAAGACACCGGACGGCAAGGTCGATGGCATTGTTGAGCTACCGGCCGAGCTATTTGATACCCCCGCGAATATCGTGTTAATGCACCAGGTGGTCACCGCTCAGCGGGCGGCGGCTCGGCAGGGTACGCACTCGACCAAAACGCGCGGCGAGGTCAGTGGCGGTGGCCGCAAGCCCTATCGGCAGAAGGGGACCGGTCGCGCTCGCCAGGGCTCGACGCGGGCACCGCAGTTTACCGGTGGCGGTATCGTGCACGGTCCTAAGCCGCGCGATTACAGCCAACGTACACCTAAGAAGATGATCGCCGCGGCATTGCGCGGGGCGTTGTCCGACCGGGTGCGCAACGGGCGTATCCATGTGGTCACTGAATTGGTGACGGGCCAGACCCCTTCCACCAAGCGCGCTAAGGAATTCTTGGGCACGCTAACAGATCGTAAGCAGGTATTAGTTGTCGTCTGCCGCAGCGACGAGACCGGCGTGAAAAGTGTGCGCAATCTGCCCGGTGTGCATCTGCTGTCGCCTGATCAGCTCAATACCTATGATGTGCTGCGCGCCGATGATGTGGTGTTCAGTGTTGAGGCGCTCAACAGCTACATTGCCGCTCAGCAGGCCGCCGGCACTTTGACGCCCGAGGAGGTTTCGGCCTGATGGCAATCATCGCTGACCCTCGCGACATTATCCTGGCCCCGGTCATCTCTGAGAAGTCTTACGGGTTGCTGGATGACAACGTATACACGTTCGTAGTTCACCCCGATTCGAACAAAACACAGATTAAAATCGCTATTGAGAAGATCTTCTCCGTCAAGGTCGCATCGGTTAACACCGCCAATCGGCAGGGCAAGCGCAAGCGTACCAGGACAGGATTCGGTAAGCGCAAGAACACCAAGCGGGCCATTGTCACCCTGGTGTCGGGCAGCAAGCCGATCGATCTGTTCGGAGCACCGGCCTAGCCGCGCGCGAGAACAAGGACCTGATTTAGACATGGCAATTCGCAAGTACAAGCCGACGACACCCGGTCGTCGTGGCGCTAGTGTGTCCGACTTCGCCGCGATCACTCGTACAAAGCCGGAGAAGTCGTTGGTGTGGCCACTGCACGGTCATGGTGGGCGCAACGCTCGCGGCCGGATCACCTCTCGCCATAAGGGAGGAGGGCATAAGCGCGCCTACCGGGTGATCGACTTCCGCCGCAACGACAAAGACGGTGTCAACGCCAAAGTTGCGCACATTGAATACGACCCGAACCGCACCGCGAACATCGCGTTGTTGCACTTTTTAGATGGCGAGAAACGCTATATTATTGCTCCGCAAGGATTGTCGCAGGGTGACGTGGTGGAATCGGGCGCCAACGCCGATATCAAGCCGGGCAACAACCTGCCGTTGCGCAATATCCCGGCCGGTACTGTGATTCACGCCGTGGAGCTCCGGCCGGGCGGCGGCGCCAAGCTCGCGCGATCGGCTGGGTCGAGCATCCAGTTGCTTGGCAAGGAAGCTAGCTACGCGTCGTTGCGAATGCCTAGCGGTGAAATCCGTCGGGTCGATGTGCGCTGTCGTGCGACTGTCGGCGAGGTAGGCAATGCCGAGCAGGCAAACATAAACTGGGGCAAAGCTGGTCGTATGCGCTGGAAGGGGAAGCGTCCGTCGGTTCGGGGTGTTGTCATGAACCCGGTAGACCACCCGCACGGTGGCGGTGAGGGTAAGACTTCGGGTGGTCGTCACCCGGTCAGCCCGTGGGGCAAGCCTGAGGGTCGTACCCGCAAGCCGAACAAGGCTAGTAACAAACTCATTGTCCGACGCCGGCGCACCGGCAAGAAGCATGGTCGCTAGGAAGTCGAGGAGTAACAGATGCCACGCAGCCTGAAGAAGGGTCCGTTCGTCGACGACCACCTGCTCAAAAAGGTCGACGTGCAGAACGCAAATAATACCAAGCATGTCATCAAGACCTGGTCGAGGCGGTCGACGATTATTCCGGACTTCATTGGCCATACTTTTGCGGTACATGACGGACGTAAGCATGTCCCGGTTTTCGTCACTGAGGCGATGGTGGGTCACAAACTGGGTGAATTCGCGCCGACCCGCACCTTTAAGGGACACATCAAGGATGACCGGAAGGCCAAACGGCGATGACCACAACTGAATTTCCGTCGGCAGTCGCCAAAGCACGGTTTGTGCGGGTATCACCGAGAAAAGCACGCCGGGTGATCGACCTGGTGCGCGGCAGGTCGGTGTCAGACGCGCTCGACATTCTACGCTGGGCGCCGCAGGCCGCCAGCGAACCGGTTGCCAAGGTGATCGCGAGTGCCGCGGCCAACGCTCAGAACAACAACGGACTGGACCCACCGACCTTGGTGGTGGCCACCGTCTACGCCGACGAGGGTCCTACCGCTAAGCGGATTCGTCCGCGCGCCCAGGGGCGTGCGTTCCGGATCCGCAGGCGGACCAGCCACATTACGGTAGTGGTGGAAAGCCGGCCCACCAAGGATCAGCGGTTGGTGAAGTCGATGAGGGCCCGTCGAGCCGAAGCCAGCAAAGCTGTCGATAATGCCTCAACGAAGAGAGCTGTGGCAAATTCTGGAGTCACCAAAGCGCTGGCTAAGAGGGCATTTCCCAAAGCTTCTGAGACTTCTGAAGCGAAGGGAGGCTCAGACTAGTGGGCCAGAAGATCAATCCGCATGGTTTCCGACTAGGTATTACCACCGACTGGAAGTCGCGGTGGTACGTCGATAAGCAGTACGCCGAGTACGTTAAAGAAGATGTCGCGATCCGGCGGCTGATATCCACCGGCCTCGAGCGTGCGGGGATTGCTGACGTGGAGATTGAGCGCACCCGTGACCGGGTCCGAGTGGACATCCACACCGCTCGTCCAGGCATCGTCATTGGTCGCCGCGGTACCGAGGCTGACCGGATCCGAGCAGATCTGGAGAAGCTGACCTGCAAGCAGGTCCAACTCAACATCCTCGAAGTCAAAAACCCTGAGTCTCAAGCGCAATTGGTGGCTCAAGGGGTTGCTGAGCAGTTGAGTAACCGGGTGGCGTTCCGCCGAGCTATGCGTAAGGCTATCCAGTCTGCGATGCGTCAGCCCAACGTCAAGGGCATCCGGGTACAGTGCTCGGGCAGGCTCGGGGGTGCTGAGATGAGCCGTTCTGAATTTTACCGCGAGGGCCGCGTGCCGTTGCACACCCTGCGTGCTGATATTGACTACGGGCTGTATGAGGCCAAGACCACCTTTGGCCGGATTGGCGTGAAGGTGTGGATCTACAAGGGTGATATCGTTGGTGGTAGACGTGAATTGGCAGCTGTTACCCCGGTTGGCGTTGAGCGTGCCCGCCGCGAGCGGCCGTCGAGTACGCGTGCGCGCCGCAGTGGCGCGGCGGGCACCACCGCAACTGGCACGGATGCTGGACGGGTGGCAGGTGGCGACGAGTCCGTCGCCACCGACTCTGTTTCGTCCCTGGAATCGCAGAGCTGAATCATGTTGATTCCCCGTAAAGTCAGGCAGCGTAAGCAGCATCATCCGCGCCAGCGTGGTATCGCTAGTGGCGGCACAACGGTGAACTTCGGTGACTATGGCATTCAGGCTCTCGAGCATGCCTACGTCACCAACCGCCAGATCGAGTCCGCTCGTATTGCTATTAACCGACACATCAAGCGTGGTGGCAAGGTATGGGTCAATATCTTCCCAGATCGCCCGCTGACCAAGAAGCCTGCCGAGACCCGAATGGGTTCGGGTAAGGGCTCGCCGGAGTGGTGGGTGGTAAACGTCAAGCCGGGTCGGGTGTTGTTTGAGCTCAGCTACCCGAACGAGCAGACCGCCCGAGCCGCGCTCACTCGCGCAATCCATAAGTTGCCGATCAAAGCACGCATTGTAACTCGAGAGGAGCAGTTCTGATGGCAGTGGGATTTTCGCCTGGCGAACTGCGTGAGCTCACTGACGAGGAGTTGATTGAGCGGCTGGGTGAATCCAAGGAAGAGCTGTTCAATTTGCGCTTCCAGATGGCAACTGGCCAGCTCAACAACAACCGGCGGCTACGTACGGTGCGTCATGAAATTGCGCGCGTCTACACCGTGCTGCGTGAACGAGAATTGGGTCTAGCATCTGGGCCTGGTGGTGCCGATGGCGAGGAGTTGTGATGGCAGAAGCCAAGATCGACGCGAAGGGTGCAGCTGCGAAGGATAGCGGCCCCAAGAGCAAGGGATCCAAGCACACTCCGAGTAATCCGAAAGTGCGGGGGCGGCGCAAGATGCGCATTGGTTATGTGGTGAGCGACAAGATGCAAAAGACCATAGTAGTTGAGCTGGAAGACCGCATACGCCACCCGTTATATGGCAAGATCATTCGCACCGCCAAGAAAGTCAAGGCGCATGACGAGAACAGCGTCGCTGGCATCGGTGACCGTGTTTCGCTGATGGAAACGCGGCCACTGTCAGCGACCAAACGGTGGCGGCTCGTCGCGATCCTGGAAAAGGCCAAGTAACGTCCTGCCCGGCCAGCACCAGCAGCGGATTCAGCTTAACGTATCCTGTGATCGTTACGCCCACTTGTCGGACAGCATGTTTCGGCCCACACTTTGCCGGGTCACGGATGGTTCGCCGAGTCGAAGACGATCTGCGCCAGCTGTTATCGACAAGATTGAGCCGACATGGCGTTGTACTTCGCGGTTGATATCGCCGACGAGCTGCTGATGTAAGAGATCTTCATTCGGTTGTGGAAGTCCAAAGAGCGACCGACATTGGTTGTTGGCCGAGTTCGAGCGTCCGCGGGTTCCAAGCAGAGTACGTCGTCTGGGCGTTCGCTGAGGAAGCCGAATCGTGGCCGGACGGATATGATCGCGCACAAACGCTGAACCAGTTGACAACTTCAACGCGGTAGGATGCCGCAGACTCCCCAGTTGTTGGTGCTGACGTTTGAGGGTGTGTTCGAGTCGGGAGATGTTGTTGGGCTCGGCGCTGAAGTGTGTTGTGGCGTTGGTTAAGGTGA
>NZ_QAYL01000005.1 GCF_003408705.1 Mycobacterium uberis | reverse complement strand
CGCACTCTAAACCGGAAAAACCAGTTTTCCTCGTTTTCTAGGGTTAAGACCCTGGCGTCGCAAGGCAACGAAATCAATCGAAAGAGACAGCAAATAATGACAGCACGTTTTATGACCGATCCGCAGTCGATGCGGGATATGGCGCGCCGTTTTGAAGTGCATGCTCAGACCGTGGAGGACGAGTCTCACAAGATGTGGGCGTCGACGCTGAACATCGCGGGTGCGGGCTGGAGTGGGGCGGCTCAGGCGACGTCCTTTGACGTCATGGGGCAGATGAATCAGGCGTTTCGCAACATCGTGACCATGCTGCACGAGGTTCGTGATGGGTTGGGTGCTGCTGCCACCCGCTATGAGCAGCAAGAGCAGACTTCTCAGCAGATCCTGCAGGGTAGCTAGCTCCGAAAACCGCTGCTGTCCCACTACTTTCTCATTTACTTTACTAATTCAGGAGGACGATAGTTTATGCCCAGTATTAACTACCAGTTCGGGGATATTGATGCGCATGGTGCAACGATCCGCGTACAAGCGGCATCGTTGGAGGCCACGCACCAGGCCATCTTGGCGAGTGTGCGTGATGCCGCTGACTTTTGGGGTGGACAGGGTTCGGTGGCATGTGAGCAGTTCGTCAGTGATTTGGGTCGCAACTTTCAGATGATTTATGAGCAGGCCAACGCTCACGGCCGAAAGGTGCAAGCTGCCGGTAACAACATGGCTGACACGGACCGCTCTGTCGGTTCCGCTTGGGCCTAACCTCAATAAACTGGGCTGGCTAGCCAGTATGTGAAGTGGCAATCCCTTCAAATCGTAAAGACTTTAGTTTGTAGGAGGTTTGATCTTGGTGTCAGTCGAGCACTGTGGTGAGTGATCGCAAAAACTCCGCGATCAAGGGTAGACTGCTAGTCCGTCGTGTAGCGACTCTTGAGCTAGGGAGGGGCAGCTTCACAGCCTGGCAGGTACTCGGCTAAGAGGGCAGGGGCAGCGCAGTCGTCTGTATCCTAGTTCATGCTACTTGTCCGTGGTTGGGCTAGGCAGCCGGTGTTGTGTTTTTCGGCTATGTCCAGACAGATGTATTTCGTAGTCGACAGGGCTAAAGTATGCCGTTGAGGGAATGCCTGCGTTGACGGGCTTCTTCCTTCGGTATGGGAAGTCCTTGTTACGGAACAACTTTCATTCAATAATGGAGTTGTAGTATTTCACTGACTGTGTTTGTTGTGTGGTGTTGTCGGTTGTAACGGCGTCACCGGGTTCTATAGTTGAGAATCCGGTGATGGGGGGCCGTGCTCGGCGTTGTGGGCGGGGCCATGGTGGCAGGGTGTCCATCCGGTTGATGTGAATCGAGTTCAGTCCGTGGCGGTTTCCGCGATGGCTATGCATATTGCCTTTTCATCAACGATGGCATAATCGGTGGCGAAAACGGTGTTCAATGCATGCAGAGCTAGGTTGTTGACCGTGTGGGGGAACCGTGAGAAGCGTTGTAGATCAGCTGGATCGCGTCTCCGGAGAAGGGAGTGTCGGCTCTTCATGGTGGTTTTACAGCGATGTTGCTCATCAGGCGGATGGCTATCGAGCTGTCGATTGTCCAACAGGTGGGCTTCAGTCGATCACCAGAGCGGGGTTGCCTCCCCGTTCGGTGGTGAGCGCCTCGGCGGCTTGGGGTCAGGGTGGATTTGTGGTAGGCGGGGATATGCTCGAAGGTGGTCACGATGTGGTGTGTGAGCATACTGCGCACCTACATCGTGGGGTTGGCTGTTAGGTGATCATGTGCCGGGGCGGACCTCGCCGCTAGTCGAGAATGATCGTTAAGGAAGACAAGCCGGTAGGTTTTGCGATCATTGCTCCGCGGCCCATGTAGCCTGTTGCTGCCCCCGAGCTCGTTGGGGTCAGCTGTCTCGAAAACCGGCCTATGCTCGTTGGCGTTCGGGTCCGTCAACTTCAGCCGATGAAAATGGTGCAGCAGGGTGAAGTCCGAGGACACCCACCCGGTGGTGGTGCGCAAGATCCGGACCGCCTGCGCCACCGTGCGGGTGGGGTTTTCTCTTCAGTGATACGGCCAGCTCCAGCACATGTATGTCAGTGCTGGCGGCTAGCAGCTGCTGGAGCGAGTATCAGCGCTGTCAAGCCTGTTGGCCGCGGGAGCGTTGGATCCATCGGTCCCGTGTCTCCCGCAAAATGCGGATTTGGCTACCGAACAGGTCGGTATAGGTGTCAGCGGTGATCTCGCACATTAGTTTGCCGTGTTGTTTGGTCAATAGCCCTTCATTGAGGGCCGGGCAGGTCATCTGATAGCAGAATAACCTGATCGCTTGCGCGCACTCGCGGCGTTTGTGCTTTTTCAATGACACCTTCTTGGTTCTTCTTTCCCCAGCGAAGGTCTGCCCGAAACCGTTTGTCGAGCAGGCACCTTGACGAGGACCGCCGATCGTCACCCCGTAGCAAGGGAGACTGTGTTGCACAGGCTCAGCTGCGTGGTGGCGGCCAGTCGGTTGCCAACAGCCGACCATCACTTGCCGCGACCGCCATCAGATGTGGTGTTATCGCGCCCAGCAATTCGGCCTCACCGAAGCGGAACCGGATTGCCATGGTCGGTAATTACCACCGCGGCCAGTGTGTAGCGTCATCCGCATCCTGTCGCGTTTGGGATCATTACGTTCACTCCGGCTAGTCACCGCCACACCGAGGAACCAGCAGTGAAGTGCCTTTTGATAGCTCGTCTGCGCAGGCGAGTGGCCAATAGATTTGTGCTATTCTCACGGGTGACGGCACCCTGGTGACCGAAGCGGGTGCGGCAAGTATTTCCTTATGTCGTCATTTAAAGCAGGGAGTCAATTTTTGTTACCCGAGAGCGATTAAAGGAGTTAATTCCGCGTAGTTTAGCCTCAAAATTTCACGGTCGCCTGAGTTTTCCTTTCGTGCTACTGAGATCACGAGTAAATTTTTATTTACGGCGTAACCGTACGACATACGGCACCATCACCTCGTCAGACACCCCCAAGTCACACTCAACGAGCTTCTCTCAACCGATTGAGGCCGCTTCTCGGGATAACTCATACCTGAGTGAAAAATTTCGAAGCTACCGGATACGGTCGACAATGGTCCGAAGATTACTCGAAAAACCGTGGTGTGGTGGCTTACTGTCTTGGATATCATGTCGAGCGGCCGCGCCTGACAGGGCTGATCGGCATCACGCGAGCGGGTTTCACGGTAGCGCGCCGGCGAATAGCAAGCCTAGTGAGTTCGAAGTCAACCCGGCTTCCCGGAAGGGGTTAATGGGTTTGGTGCTTTGGAGACGGTACCGAAGATTATAGCTCATTCCGAATTCGCTGTGTTGATTCAACAACTTAAATGGAGCAGAAATAAAGCAGAAGCTTCCTCGCCTTTGCGTCGCGCTATTAATTTGTGCTATACTAACTCAATTTTCTGTTATAGTTGTCAGTGCTGAGCTGATCTGCCAAACTCGCACAGGCCGGACATGACGAAGGGTTATTGCCCGGATGATCGATGAGGTTGGGGTGAATTAGTCGTGTGCAACGGTGAGAAGTATCCCGACTGGTCGTTTTGGCACCAGTGGATGAAACCCTGGATGGCCGTTGCTCAGTTCTACTACGACTGTGTCGGGGCAACAGGGCAATTCCGCCCGAGCAGTCTGCCCCGCCCGGAACCTGACCGCAGCGGGTGGACACTATAGCCACCTTTGAAAATTGGCAGTAGTACGCTGTTTGCAGGAGTGTGAGTTGATCAGGCTGAAGTAGATACGGACGCGCGTCACCTCGCCTAGATCGCCGTGGCAGATATGTTTTCTCCCTGAAGCAGTCTATGTTTCGTGTTTACGAGGCAGGTAGGGCGGGCTACCCCTGGCGTCACTATATTGGGCTGTTCGTCTCACTCCTGTCGCTCACACAGTTTCGGAAGGCTGGTAGCGAGGGAACACGCCGGTGGGTGGCGGCAGCACCGTGCCAGGGGTCAGCCGCACACCGACGGCAGAGAACATCCGTTGCTCTCCGGCCTGGCCAAGCAAGTCCAATAGCTTGGCGGCCGATTCCGGCATGACAGGCTGAACGAGCAACGCTGCGATGCGCACCGTCTCGCAGGTCGTGTAGAGGACGGTGCGGAACCTGATCTGATCCGCTTCGGATTCGCTCTTGCGTAAGACCCAGGGCTGCTGTGCCGAAAAGTACTTGTTCGCCTCGCCGAGCATTAGCCAGATGGTTTCCAAGGCCAGATGCATCGTTTGTCGGTCAAAATCGTTGCGCACCTGCTCTAACAAGCCGTCGGCCGCCGTGAATAGTGCAGTGTCGGCGGTGGTGAACTCACCGGGTTCGGGCACCACCCCGCCCAGGTTCTTGGCTACCATCGACAGCGACCGTTGGGCCAGATTGCCTAGCTCGTTGGCCAGGTCGGTATTGATCCGGGTGATGATTGTTTCTTTGCTGTAGCTGCCGTCCTGGCCGAACGGGACTTCGCGCAACAGAAAATATCTGACCTGGTCCACGCCGAACGTTTGTACCAGCGCCACCGGGTCGACGGTGTTGCCCACCGACTTGCTCATCTTCTCTCCGCGGTTGTGTAAGAACCCGTGTGCGAAAATCCTTCGCGGTAGCTCGATTCCGGCTGACATCAAAAACGCCGGCCAGTAGACAGCATGGAATCTGATGATGTCCTTGCCGATCATGTGTAAATCGGCGGGCCAGTAACGACCGAACAACTCCGAGTCAGTGTCGGGGAATCCGGCCCCAGTGAGGTAATTGGTCAGCGCGTCGACCCAGACGTACATGACATGGTCAGGATGTTCTGGGACCTGTACACCCCAGTCGCATGAGGTGCGCGAGATAGAGAAATCGTCCAGTCCGCCGGAGACAAAGCTGATCACTTCGTTGCGCCGCACCTCGGGTCCGATAAAATCGGGGTTGGCGTCGTAGTGGGCCAGCAACTTGTCGGCATATGCTGACAGCCGGAAGAAGTAGGTCTGCTCCTTCTCGGTCCAGGTGACCGGCGTGCCGGTTTCTGTTGCGATTCGGGTGCCGTCCTCGAGAAGTTGGGTCTCTGAGTCGACGTAAAACCGTTCGTCTCGCACCGAGTACCACCCGGAATAGGTGCCTAGGTAGATGTCGCCGGCCGCATCCATCCGCCGCCAGATTTCCTTAGACGCTTTGTGGTGGTCGGCGTCGGTAGTGCGGATAAACCGATCGAAGGAGATGTTGAGCGACTCTTGCATACGCTGAAATACATCCGAGTTACGCCGAGCAAGTTGCGTGGTCGGCACACCGGCGGCCTCGGCGGCCTGTGCGACCTTCAGGCCATGTTCGTCGGTTCCGGTCAGGAAACGCACGTCGAAGCCATCGAGCCGTTTGAAGCGGGCAATCGCGTCGGTGGCGATGTATTCGTATGCGTGACCAACGTGCGGTGTAGCGTTCGGATACGCGATGGCGGTGGTTACGTAATAGGACCTCATCGAAACTCCACCTTATTGTGTACGCGTGAGTTCTCACCGTCCAGTTAAACAAGACGTGTCGCCCGCTCCGGAACCCCTGTCGCCGTTGATCGACGCCCATACTCATCTCGACGTATGTGGCGCCCGTGACGCCGATGACGTGAAAGCCATTGTTCAGCGAGCCGCGGCTGTCGGCTTGGTTGCGGTCGTCACTGTCGCCGACGACTTGAACTCTGCACGTTGGGTCACTGCGGCCACCGAGTGGGACCGGCGGGTGTATGCGGCGGTAGCGTTACACCCGACGCGCGCAAACGCGCTAACCGATGCCACTCGGGCCGAGATCGAACGACTGGCGGCCCATCCTCGGGTAGTAGCTGTCGGCGAGACCGGTATGGATCTGTATTGGCCCGGCCGCCTCGATGACTGTGCCTCACCTGATGTGCAGCGTGAGGCGTTTGCTTGGCATATCGATCTGGCCAAGCGGTGCGGCAAACCGCTGATGGTCCACAACCGGCAAGCCGACGCGGAGGTGCTGGACATCTTGCGCGCCGAAGGTGCCCCCGACCAAGTAATCTTTCACTGCTTTTCGTCGGACGTTGGGATGGCCCGCCACTGTGTAAATGCCGGGTGGGTGCTCAGCTTGTCCGGGATGGTGAGTTTCGGTACTGCTCGTACCCTGCGGGAAGCTGTTCCATTGATCCCAGCGCAGCAGCTTCTAGTGGAAACCGACGCGCCATTTTTGACCCCGCATCCCCACCGCGGTTTAGCAAACGAACCCTACTGTCTTCCTTACACCGTTCGGGCGGTTGCTGAACTGCTAGGTCGCACCCCCGAAGAACTGGCACAAATCACTACCAGCAATGCTCGCCGTATATATCAAATAGGATTTGGTTAGTTCAGACGAAGGGAGCGCCGGCGCGATTTTTCTTCCAGCCTGCGCATCGGAGTTGCTACGCATTGATCGGTTCGTTATGATCTTGTGATCAAACGGTGGCCTTGCTGGCCCTGATTTTGTAATTTTCAGAGCCGAAAAGGTCGATGAATTGGTTGCTGAGGTCAGAGTAGGCGAGCGTTGAACCTACTAATCAGGCTCCATCAAACCCCGTCGCCGATGTTGCGACTCATCGTTGGGGTATTGCTGTTAGTCCTTGCGTTCGCTGGCGGCTATGCGGTCGCCGCGTCCAAGATGGTGACATTGACCGTCGACGGGACTGTGATGCGGGTTTCGACCATGAAGTCACGGGTAATTGACATTATTCAGGAGAACGGGTTCACCGTCGGTGCGCGTGACGACCTGTATCCCGCCGCTGATGTCATGGTGCATGACACCGATAACATCGTGTTGCGGCGTAGTCGGCCGCTAGAGATTTCGCTGGACGGCAAGGATGTTCAGCAGATGTGGACGACAGCATCCACTGTGGAAGAGGCCTTGGCTCAACTTGCGATGACCGATACGGCTCCTATTGCGGCGTCGCGCGGCAGTCGTGTTCCGCTGATGGGGATGGCGTTGTCTGTCGTGAGCGCCAAAACGGTGCAAATCAACGACGGTGGCGAGATACGCATGGTGCACCTGGCCGCGCCGGATGTCGGAGGACTGCTGACCGCCGCCGGTATTCCGCTGCTTGCGAGCGATCAGATAGTGCCGAGCGCGACGTCGCCAATTGTGGAGGGCATGCAGATCCAAGTGACCCGCAACCGCATCGAAAGGGTCACCGAGCGGATTCCGCTACCTCCGAATTCCCGCCGTATCGAGGACCCGGAGATGAATATCAGCCGTGTGGTCGTCGAAGACCCGGGTACCTCCGGCACACAGGATGTGACATTCGCTGTGGCCACGGTCAACGGTGTCGAGACTGGCCGGTTACCCGTCGCCAATGTTGTGGTGGAGCCGGCCCGCGAGGTGGTGATGCGTGTTGGCGCCAAGCCTGGCACTGAGGTACCCCCGGTTAGCAACGGGTCTATCTGGGACGCTATTGCGGGCTGCGAGGCTGGTGGCAACTGGTCGATCAACACTGGTAACGGGTACTACGGCGGTGTACAGTTCGACCAAAACACCTGGGTGGCCAACGGCGGGCTGCGATATGCGCCCCGTGCGGACCTCGCTACCCGGGAGGAGCAGATTGCGGTTGCCGAGGTGACGCGGGCGCGCCAAGGATGGGGTGCGTGGCCAGTGTGCAGTGGAAGAGTAGGTGTACGCTGACCATCCGGCTGCTTGGACGTACCGAGATCAAGCGGCTGGTCAAAGAGCTCGAACTTCGGCCACGGAAGTCTCTCGGCCAAAACTTCGTGCATGATGCCAACACGGTACGACGTGTGGTGTTGACTTCTGGGGTAAACCAGTCTGACTTTGTTCTGGAGGTCGGTCCTGGTCTTGGGTCGCTCACACTGGCACTGCTGGCCTGCGGCGCTGCCGTCAGTGCCGTCGAAATCGACCCAGTTTTAGCGGGTCGATTGCCGCAAACGGTTGCTGAGCATTCAAACAGTGAGATCAACCGACTTACGGTGTGCAACCGCGACGTTTTATCCCTTCGCCGTGGCGATCTGGCTATAGGGCAGACAGGCCCGACAGCTTTAGTGGCCAATCTGCCGTATAATGTTGCGGTTCCGGCGTTATTGCATTTGCTCGCCCAGTTCCCGTCTATTCGGACCGTGACGGTGATGGTGCAGGCCGAGGTCGCCGAACGGCTTACCGCCGAGCCGGGTGGCAAGGATTATGGTGTGCCCAGTGTCAAGCTGCGCTTCTTTGGACGGGTCCATCGCTGCGGCGTGGTATCGCCGACTGTTTTCTGGCCGATTCCCCGTGTCTATTCTGGTTTAGTCCGCGTCGACCGTTATGAAACTCCGCCATGGCCGACCGATGAAGCCTTCCGTCGGAAGGTATTCGAGCTGGCGGACATCGCGTTCGCGCAGCGGCGCAAGACATCGCGCAACGCGTTTGTGGAGTGGGCTGGTTCGGGCAACGAGTCTGCGAATCGATTGCTTGCTGCCAGTATTGATCCTGCCCGTCGCGGTGAGACGCTGTCCATTGAGGATTTTGTACGACTGACTGCTGCGACGTTCCGATAATCGGGACGACAGTAGCCATGGTGCGGCGGTACGGCCTGCTTCGGAGTAGGCTTCGGCGAGCTGACGGGCGGTTGATGGTATGCAGCGATAGTCTGCTGCGGTGCCCGCGTCTAATCGCAATACGGCTACACAGTGGGTGCCCACTGGGTCGGTCACCGTTCAGGTGCCCGGAAAGGTCAATCTCTACCTCGCTGTGGGTGATCGCCGCGACGATAATTACCACGAGCTGACGACGGTTTTCCAGGCCGTGTCGCTGGTCGACGAGGTGATGGTGTGCAACGCGGACGTGCTGTCGCTCAAGCTCGTTGGCGAGGGCGCTGACCACGTGCCCACTGACGAACGTAACATCGCCTGGCAGGCGGCCAAGCTTATGGCCGAGCACGTTGGTCGGACGCCAGATGTTTCGATCTTGATAGACAAGTCCATTCCGGTGGCCGGTGGGATGGCGGGCGGCAGTGCCGATGCGGCCGCGGTGTTGGTTGCGATGAACTCGTTGTGGGAACTCGGTGTTCCCCGCCGCGACCTGCTCATGCTAGCAGCGAAGCTAGGTAGTGACGTGCCATTCGCACTACACGGCGGCACCGCGCTGGGGATCGGTCGTGGCGAGGAGTTAGCCACCGTGTTGTCCCGTGGCACCTTCCACTGGGTGTTGGCATTCGCCGACAGCGGTTTGCTCACTCTGGCGGTGTATGCCGAGCTTGACCGGCTCAGGGAGGTCGGAAATCCACCACGGTTTGCCGCGCCCGAGCCGGTGTTGGCCGCCCTAGCCGCCGGTGATCCCGAGCAGTTGGCACCATTGCTGGGCAATGAATTGCAAGCGGCCGCGGTCAGCTTGGATCCGGTGCTGCGGCGTGCTTTACGCGCCGGTGTGGAGGCGGGTGCGCTCGCGGGCATTGTGTCGGGCTCGGGTCCGACCTGTGCGTTCCTGTGTGTCTCGGCGGCCTCAGCGATCGATGTTGGCGCACAGTTGTCTGGTGCGGGAGTTTGCCGCACTGTTCGGATCGCTACGGGGCCGGTACCCGGTGCCCGGGTGGTATCCGCGCCAGTTACTGAAATCTGAACGAAGTGTGAAATCTAAATTCAAACCACGTCATCGTTTGGCATATACTTAAGAAAATTTTAAAATGCTTAGTGGTGACGAGTATCGATACGCAAGAGTATGTAGTGTTTCTGCCCGCCGGCGCACCTGGCGAGCAGTTAATGAGTTGCCCGGTCGTCGGCTCATTGCTGATTCGAGACCTAACCGCTCTCCAACTGTGCATGCGTGCCTGCTATACAGCGATATCAGGCAGGGGAGCCTGAGATTCCATCCAGGTCCTTGGGGGAAACATCGGAACTGAGGAGGGTTTGTGAGCAGGTTTACCGAGAAGATGTTCCGCAATGCCCGCGAGTCTTCCAAGGGCATGGTGACGGGTGAGCCACACAACCCGGTTCGCCATACGTGGGGCGAGGTGCATGAGCGTGCTCGCCGTATAGCCGGTGGGTTGGCGGCTCTAGGCGTTGGTCACGGTGACGTAGTCGGTGTGCTAGCCGGTGAGCCAGTGGAAATTGCTCCGACTGCACAAGGGTTGTGGATGCGCGGCGCCAGTCTAACCATGCTGCATCAGCCTACCCCGCGGACCGACCTGGCGGTATGGGCAGAGGACACAACCACCGTCGTCGAAATGATCGAAGCTAAAGCGATGGTCATCTCCGACCCGTTTATGGCGGCAGCGTCAGTGCTGGAGGTTCGCGGTGTCAAGGTGATGACCGTCGAGCAACTACTGGCAGCCGATCCGGTCGATCCGATCGAAACCGGCGAGGACGATCTGGCGCTGATGCAATTGACATCAGGCTCTACGGGTTCTCCCAAAGCGGTCCAGATCACTCACCGCAACGTGTATTCCAATGTTGAGGCGATGTTCGTTGGTGTCAGATACAACATTGAGAAAGACGTGATGATCAGTTGGCTGCCGTGCTTTCACGACATGGGGATGATCGGGTTTTTGACTGTACCAATGTACTTTGGTGCTGAGCTGGTTAAAGTCACCCCGATGGACTTCCTGCGCGACACCTTGCTGTGGGCCAAGCTGATCGACAAGTATAAGGGTACCTTTATCTGTGGCCCGAACTTTGCCTATGCGCTGTTTGCGAAGCGGCTGCGCAAGCAGGCCAAACCTGGTCAGTTCGACTTGTCAACCCTGCGGATTGCGATGTCAGGCGCCGAACCGGTGGACCCAGCAGACGTCGAGGACCTGATCGACGCGGGCAAACCGTTCGGCCTCAAGCCGGAGGCTATTCTGCCCGCATACGGAATGGCCGAGACCACGCTGGCGGTGTCGTTTTCGCCGGTTGGAGAGGGATTGTTTGTCGACGAGGTGGATGCTGATTTGCTGGCTGCGCTGCACCGTGCGGTGCCAGCCACCAAGGGCAACATTCGCCGGCTGGTCTCGCTTGGTCCGCTGCTGGACGGCCTGGAGGCCCGCATCGTCGACGAGGATGGCAATGTGCTTCCGCCTCGCGGTGTCGGTGTGATCCAACTGCGTGGTGAGTCGCTGACCCCGGGCTATATCACGGTGGGCGGTTTCATCCCGGCCCAGGATGAGCACGGTTGGTATGACACCGGTGACCTTGGCTACCAGATGGAAAACGGTCATGTCGTGGTGTGTGGTCGGGTCAAGGATGTCATCATCATGGCCGGCCGCAATGTCTACCCGACCGACATCGAACGGGCAGCTGGCCGGGTGGGTGGTGTCCGTCCGGGTTGTGCGGTAGCCGTGCGGCTCGATGCCGGACATTCGCGTGAGACCTTCGCTGTCGCTGTCGAGTCAAACGCTTTCGAGGATGCTACCGAGGTGCGCCGCATTGAGTATCAGGTGGCACACGAGGTGCTCAAAGAGGTGGATGTGCGGCCGCGCAACGTCGTGGTTCTCGGCCCGGGCACTATTCCGAAGACGCCGTCGGGCAAGCTGCGGCGGGCCAATTCCGTTACCCTCGTAACCTAACGTTCGGTCGGCATGGCGAGCGGACGCAAACTGCTTTGGTTTGCGGGCGCGTCGTCGTACGGATATGTGCGCTCGCTACACGCAGCTGGAAACCAGGCGGCTACCAAGCGTGAACGCGGTTCTGCGCTAACTCTAGGCCCAGTTCGACCAACAACTCGGTGGCGTCGGCGGCCTGCTCGCAGATCGTAGGCACCTGTACGCGCTCGGCAGTGGTGAAGTTGTCTAACACGAACGACGCCGGATCTTTGTGGTACGGCGGGCGACCAATTCCAATGCGCACTCGCTGAAAGTCTTTGGTACCCAACGCAGCCGCCACCGAGCGCAGCCCGTTGTGGCCCCCTTCGCCGCCGCCAAACTTGAGTCGGATGCGTCCGAATTCGAGGTCGAGGTCATCGTGTATGACAATGATATCCGTGGGCGCCACCGAGTAGAATTTAGCCAGTGGCTCCACCTGCTGACCAGACTCGTTCATGTAGCTGCGCGGTTTGGCTACCAACACCGAGTACCCCGCCAGCCGGCCGCTGACCACGTCAGCGCCGGAATGCTTATGCGCCTTGAATTTTGAGCTCAGCCGCACAGCGAGTAGGTCGGCAACCATAAACCCAACGCTGTGCCGGGTACGGGCATAGTTTTTTCCGAGATTGCCCAGACCCACCACCAAGAGGGGGCACCGCCCTCTGGCCAGGGTGGGTTCGGCCACCACGCGAGCCGTCTACTCGGCCTTGACGGGGACTTCGACGACGACTTTTTCTCCGCGATGTACGAGCAGCAGGTCGGCGTGCATGATGGTGCGGCGGATCGGGTGGACGTCGATTGCCTTGGTCAAGGCGAACTGTTGCTTGCCGGCGATATCGAGGGCTAGCATCGCATTGGGACCAGCGTGCCGGAGTATAGCGGCGAAGTCGTGTGCCGGTAACTCCAGATGTTGTGGCTCCTCACCGTGGCCGTAGAGGACGGCGGGAACCTTACCGTCACGCCGGGCTCTACGGGAGGCACCTTTGCCTGTGTTCGTACGCACCGAGACACTCAGCTGGTTGACCGCTGACTTAGCCATGATGTCGCTCCTGTATGTTCTAGTACCCCGAGGTTCGGGGGCGTGGCCAGGAGCGCGACATTATGTCGGTCTCCGTTGATAACGGTGCTATGGACATCTGGATAAACCGCCATCCACCTTCGCCGTGGTGCCGGGACAGGGTAACGTATTGACATCCCAGAGGGGAAATCGGGTGCCTGTGAACTACTTGGACAGCCTCCAGAGCACGGTGGCGATAGCCTTGTAGCCTAGCTATCCATTGTTTCGACATTCTGGGCCCAATACCGTTTACTATTGCTCCTCGAGGCCAGCGATCATCACGGAATTTCACAGCATTGTTAACTGCCGCTTCGTAGGCCTCTGCGAGGATCAGGGTTTGTCGGGCGATCAGATACTCGGCTTATTCGTCAAGTCCCATCAATCGTTGGCCGGATGCATGCATCGATCCTGCCCCAACATAATACATATGTCCATATATTATATGCATATATGTTGGCGGAGGTAATCCCTGGTGATAGCATTCTGAAATACAATTATCTTTGTTTTGTCCTTTCCCGCCGATAACAACTAGGAACGACTACCATTTCTCGTAGGTTGCGGCCGTCTAGGGTTATTCACTGTGGTGTGGAGGCAGTCATTATTATTTTGGGCCCGGGTTACTTGGTGGCTACGACAAATCCGCGGATGATCGCTTCAATATCGTTTGATTGTGCGACCGCTTCGTTGGCCAAGCTGGTAATGGTGAGCTGAACGAGGTATTGCTGTTTGGCGGGCGGGGGTCCGGTGGGGATTACGATCCGGTTCCATGCATGTAGTCGCCTGCCGTCGAGGTCATAGCTGCCTTGGATCATTGCCGACGGAAAACCGTTGTAGTTTGCTGTCGAGGCGTCCAGCTGCCTGAAGTTCTCGAAGAGTTGGGCGTCGTCGTTTCCGTGCTTGATAACTTGGTCTGGGTCGAAATCCCCGCGTAGCTTGAACACCACGAGCCTTGCCGTCGGGTATTTGCCGCCTTTGGCAATGATCAGTGTCTCCGGCATGATGTTTGGATTGGTATATGGTGACCAGCCCGGTGGCGTCGGTATCGACACTGCCAGATCCGGCAGGGAGCCCGGCGCCACCTGCTGCCCGGTGACGCCGATGCTTTCTAGGTACTGCGGCAAAGGGACGGGCTTGTCGGTCGTGATTGTTGTTGTGGTGGTTATCGAGCTTTTCGACAGGATCGATTGGTAATCAAGGGTTTTCGGACCGCAAGCTACCGCGGACATGCTCACCGTGACCACCGCGGCAGCGGCGGGCAGCCCAGGCCAGATTGTCCGCCTCCTTCGCACGTTGTTCCGGTGCATATCGTCGCCGGAGGCTTTCACAGAAAATCGCGGACCGCGTCGATCGGCCGGGTTAGTCGAGTGCCCTTTGGTGTGACAACCGACCGCCGTGCGATGAGGATGTGGTGTTTCGCCATGGCGTCCAGTAACTGCACATCGGTCGTTGCGGCGAGGTTCGGTTCGGCGTAGATTGGCTCATGTTTGCGCACGACAGTGCGCACATCGACACCGGCAGCGTGGATCGTTCTTATCAGCTTGCTCCGGGAGGGTGACGTCTTCAGAGATTCCGCGATGCTAGGCTCAAAATCGTTGTTCTGCAGCAAGTTTAAAGCTTTATGTAAAGCATTGTATTTGGGATTGCTATAGATAACAGCGTCGTGGGGCTCAACAGCCATCTATGCTTCTCCATCGAATAGCCCTGTGACTGAACCGTTTTCGAAGACTGCGCGTATGGTGCTGGCTAGCAGCGGCGCAATGGACAATACCGTGAGCTGGGGGAAAAATTTGTCTCCGCCGATCGGCAGCGTGTTCGTGACGATCACTTCCCTGGCGCCGCACTGGGCCAGTCGTTCAGCGGCTGGGTGCGACAGCACGCCATGGGTAGCTGCGATGATCACGTCACTGGCGCCGTCGTTACGCAGCAGCTGCACCGCGCCGGCAATGGTGCCGCCGGTGTCGATCATGTCGTCGATTAGCACACAGGTGCGCCCCTGCACTTCGCCTACGACCCGGTTGGATACCACCTGGTTAGGCACGCGTGGGTCGCGGGTCTTGTGAATGAAGGCCAACGGGACGCCGCCCAATGCATCGGCCCATTTCTCAGCGATCCGCACTCGACCGGAGTCGGGGGAGACCACCACCATATTGCCGTCCGTGTAGTTGTCCTTGATATAGCCAGTCAGTAGGTTTTGCCCGCGCATGTGGTCGACAGGCCCGTCAAAGAAACCCTGAATTTGGTCAGTATGTAGGTCGACGGTCACGATTCGGTCGGCACCCGCCGTCTTCAGTAGGTCAGCGACTAGTCGTGCCGAGATCGGTTCGCGGCCGCGGTGCTTCTTGTCTTGTCGAGCATAGGGATAGAATGGCATGACGGCAGTGATCCTCTTGGCGCTGCCCCGCTTGAGCGCGTCAATCATGATCAGTTGCTCCATCAGCCAGATATTCACCGGTGCCGGGCAGGATTGCAGGACGAACGCGTCGCAGCCACGTACTGATTCGTGGAAGCGCACGAAAACCTCGCCGTTGGCGAACTCCCGCGCGTCCTGGGTGGTGACGTGCACGTCGAGTTCTTTGGCTACTTGCTCGGCTAGCTCGGAATGCGCACGGCCCGAAAGGAGCATCAGGTTTTTTCGATTATCGGTCCAGTCGTGGCTCAACGTGCCGCCCCTCACTGTCTCGGGGTTGAGGTAGAGAATGGAAAAGCCTCATCGTACGCAAGCGTCTGGTCCGGACATGTGGCTGGGTTTCCAGAAAACGAATTCACGGTAGCCGGTCGGGTTCAGGCTTCTGTTGGGGCTGTTTGCCGGCATGTGCCGAGGCCTTTTCTGCGGCTTGAGCCGCAGTACTGCCGGGTCGCTTGCGCTGCACCCAGTTTTTGATGTTGCGTTGCGGGCCAGCGGAAACAGCCAGTGCCCCGGGTGGGACATCGTCGCGCACCACCGTGCCGGCGCCTGTGTAAGCGCCGTCACCCACGGTCACTGGTGCGACGAACATGGTGTCCGACCCAGTGCGCACGTGCGACCCGATAGTGGTGCGTTGTTTTGTCGTGCCATCATAGTTAACGAAAACGCTGGACGCGCCGATGTTGCTGTGTTCGCCGATATCGGCGTCGCCAACGTAGGTCAGATGTGGCACCTTGGTTCCGGTCCCGATGGTGGAATTCTTGGTCTCGACGAACGCGCCCAGCTTGCCCTCGGAGCCCAGTACAGTTCCGGGCCGTAGATAGGTGAACGGACCGACCATGGCGCCCTCACCGATCGTCGACGATGTGCCATGCGTGCGGATCACTGCGGCACGCTGACCAACCGAGACATCGGTCAGCGTAGTGTCTGGGCCGATAACGCAGCATCCGCCGATCTGAGTGCGACCGAGCAACTGAGTGCAAGGGTGGATTATGGTGTCCCGGCCGATCGTCACGTCTATGTCGATCCAGGTGGTAGCAGGATCGACAATGGTGACGCCGGCCATTTGGTGAGCGATCACAATGCGACGGTTGAGCTCGGTGCTAAGCTTGGCTAATTGGACGCGGTTGTTGACGCCAACTACCAGTGTACTGTCGTCGACGTGTAGGGCATTCACCGTTTGGCCTTCCTGGCGAACGACGGAGATCACATCGGTGAGATAGAGCTCCTGTTGGACGTTATTGGAGCTCAGTCTGCGTAACGCCGACCGCAGGGCCGCGATATCAAAGGCATAGACACCCGTGTTGACCTCGCGGATTTTCCGTTGTGAAGGCGATGCGTCTGCGTGTTCGACGATTGCCATCACTTCGTTGTCCTGAGTGCGCAGGATTCTACCGTAGTCACGCGGATCACTAAACGTTGTGGTCAGGACCGTCACCGCGGCCGATGTGGTGGTGTGGTTTGCGATCAGATTGGCCAGGGTGTCGGCGTCTAATAGCGGTGTATCGCCCGAGGTGACAACCACAATGCCGGCATAGTTGTCGGGTAATGCGGACAGACCACACAGCACGGCATGCCCGGTACCGCGAGGTCGATCCTGCAGTGCGACGTCGATCGTGCATCCCAGGGTGTCGGCCAGCTCGGCGACCAACGGCGCAATGCGTTGGTGTTTGTGGCCAAGTACGACGACCAGACGCTGAGGTGCCAGCTTGGCGATCGCGTGTAGCGAATGTGACAGCATGCTACGACCGGCGATGGTGTGCAGCACTTTGGGGGTATCTGATCGCATCCGGCTGCCGGTCCCGGCCGCTAAGACCAGGACTGCGGTATCGCCACGGAACGTCACGAATCTCCTTTCGCTCGCGAGCGCGCGTGTCAGTACAGCGACACGCCATCAAGCGTGGCATTGCAAGCGCACTCGCGGCAAAAACACAGCTCCGTCGCCAGGACTCGAACCTGAACTCTCAGAACCAAAATCTGATGTGCTGCCGATTACACCACGACGGATTGCATACCAACGGCGAGTGGTCCACCTTGGTCAGCGGTCGGCGCCATCACGTGACTCTAGTCTGGCGACGAAGCTGGCCGCTTGCGGGCCGAGAGAAGTCGGACAATTCGACCATATGACCCGATACCCTGAATGGCGTGGCGGTGCTGGACAGGGAGCCTGACAAGCAAGATAAAGAAATGCGGGCGCCACGCACTCGGATGACCGGTAGCGAGCGCCGACGCCAACTCATTGGTATTGTGCGCTCGTTGTTTGCTGAGCGCGGCTATGACGGTACCTCAGTCGAAGAGATAGCGCAGCGCGCCAATGTATCTAAGCCGGTCGTGTATGAACATTTCAACGGCAAGGAAGGTCTCTACGCGGTGGTGGTCGACTGTGAGATATCAGCGTTACTGGATGGCATTACCTCGTCGCTAACCAATAATCGGTCTCGGGTTCGTGTCGAGCGAGTTGCACTGGCGTTGCTCACCTACGTCGAAGAACGCACTGACGGCTTCCGAATCATGATCCGTGACTCACCGGCATCGATCAGCTCGGGCACCTATTCCAGCTTGCTCAACGATGCCGTCAGTCAGGTCAGCTCCATCCTGGCCGGAGACTTCGCTTGTCGCGGCCTAGACTCGGGTCTGGCCCCGCTGTATGCACAGGCACTGGTGGGCTCGGTGTCGATGACCGCGCAATGGTGGCTCGATACCCGCGAGCCCGAAAAGGAAGTTGTTGCCGCGCATCTGGTTAACTTGATGTGGAATGGCCTGACTCATTTGGAGGCTGATCCTCGGTTGCAGGACGAGTAATCGAACGAGTGGTCCGGTTGGGGCTCGAGTCAACCGCATTCGTGCGACAGCAGGTCGGTGATCGTTTCGCGGCGGACCAGTGCCCGGGTGCCGACCGTTCTTGACCGCCACTACAAGGTGCCCTGCCGACTATGCTGTAGTTCGATACCGTGTTGTGGCAGTAGGCGCCGGTGCGGGCCACGGCCAGCAAGTTGCCCGTGTGCATGTCCGTTGAGTTGAGGCTTCACCGAATACACTCGGTACAGCGTTACACCGGCCCGGCTGCTGGTCGCCCAACCAGGTCCCACCCTGCTGGCTGGGCAGATGTCAAAGCCGAGCCCTCCTTTGCGCGCCCAGCGTGCTGCTATGATGGTCAGCAGGGATTTTTCAGCGTAGATGATCTCGGTTCTGTGCAAGGCGCGACGGTAACGGCGGGCGCGATGTCGAAAATCGGCTTCGTCAACCACGTAGATCGGAGTGCGGGACTCGTCGGCAATGTCGGTGGGAGGAGCATCGCCTACGTAAAGCCGGTCCTCCTCGTCGGAATATGCCGTAACCGACCAAATCGCGGGATCGAATCACAGGGACGCGGTCTTGCCGATAGGCGGCATGATCTCTAGCAATGGTGCCATTTCCAGGGTGCGCCCTGTCTGTGTTAGGTGCAGTTCTAATATCAATAGTTGCTCGGGTCGATCTTGACGCAGTCCAGTGTTCTCGATGGGGCCCCTAGAATGGCGCATCGTGACCGCATCGGGGCCTGCTTGCCCAGACACCCCAATCGCAGGGCTTGTTGAGTTGGCACTTACGGCGCCAACCTTCGGCCAGCTGGCCGAGCGCGCGGGCCCTCGGCCAGCTGAATTGAGCTTGGTCGGCCCTGCTTGCGTGCGGTTGTTCGTCGCTAGTGCGCTGGCCCGGTTGAGTCCCTTGCTGGTGGTCACTGCCACCGGTCGGGAGGCAGACGACCTTACCACCGAGCTGCGCGGCGTCTTCGGCGACGCGGCGGCGGTGTTCCCGTCCTGGGAGACGCTGCCGCACGAACGACTTTCTCCTGGCGTCGACACCGTCGGTACACGGTTAACGGTGTTGCGCCGGCTAGCTCATCCCGACGATGCTCGGTTGGGTCCACCCCTGCAGGTGGTGGTGACTGCAGTGCGCTCGCTGCTGCAGCCCATGACGCCACAGCTGGGCCTGGTGGAACCTGTCATCTTGAGCGTCGGCGACGAGATCGGTTTTGAACGAGTTATCGCGCACCTGGTCGAGCTGGCCTATAGTCGGGTGGATATAGTTGGCTGTCGCGGTGAGTTCGCTGTCCGCGGTGGGATTCTTGATATTTTCGCTCCGACTGCCGAACATCCGGTGCGCGTCGAGTTCTGGGGTGACGAGATTACCGAGATGCGGATGTTCTCGGTGGTCGATCAGCGATCAATTCCCGGGGTCTGTGTTGACACGTTGGTCGCGGTTGCCTGCCGGGAACTGCTGCTTAGTGACGATGTTCGGGCGCGGGCCGCTGAATTGGCCGCGCAGCATCCCGCCGCCGAGGGCACCATTACCGGCAGCATCAGCGACATGCTCGCCAAGTTGACTGAGGGGATCCCGGTCGACGGCATGGAGGCGTTGGCTCCAGTGCTTCGACCCGGTGATCACGCGCTGCTGACCGACCAACTGGCTGACGGCACACCGGTGTTGCTGTGTGACCCGGAAAAGGTACGTACTCGAGCCGCCGATCTGATCAAGGCCGGTCGGGAGTTCTTGGAGGCGTCGTGGTCTGTGGCCGCACTGGGGACTAACGTTCCTATTGATCTTGAACAGCTGGGAGGATCGAGTCTCGTCGAGTTAGGCGATGTGCAGGCCGCCGCTATCTTGTCCGGTCATCCATGGTGGACGCTGAGCCAGCTGTCCGACAAGTCGGCGTTGGAGCTCGATATCCGGGTGGCACCGTCGGCGTGTGGCCATCAACACGATATCGACGGCATCTTTGCGATGCTGGGTGCACACGTAACCGCCGGTGGATACGCCGTAATCGTCACGCCTGGAACCGGAACCGCCCATCGAGTGGTGAAACAGCTTGCTGATTCCGACATTCCGGCCGCCATGCTGGAATCGGGCGCGGCACCCGGATTCGGTCTCAAACCGGGCGTGGTCGGAGTGCTCAAAGGTCCGCTGTTAAATGGTGTGGTGATACCGGGTGCCAACCTGGTGATCATCACTGAAACCGATCTGACTGGCAGCCGGGCGATGGCGGTCGAAGGCAAACGGCTGACCGCCAAGCGGCGCAACACTGTCGACCCGTTAGCGCTGACAGCCGGCGACCTAGTGGTGCACGATCAGCACGGCATCGGACGGTTCGTAGAGATGGTCGAACGCATCATCGGCGGTGCCCGGCGTGAGTATCTGATGCTGGAATACGCTTCAGCGAAGCGAGGGGGAGGTTACGACAAGCTGTATGTGCCGATGGATTCGCTGGATCAGTTGTCGCGGTATGTGGGCGGGCAGGCGCCGGCGCTGAGCCGGCTCGGCGGCAGCGACTGGGCCAACACTAAGACCAAGGCCCGCCGCGCGGTGCGAGAAATCGCGGGTGAGCTGGTGTCGCTCTATGCCAAGCGGCAGGCTAGCCCGGGACATGCGTTCGGTCCGGACACGCCCTGGCAGGCCGAAATGGAAGACGGGTTCGACTTCACCGAGACTGTCGACCAGCTAACCGCGATCACCGAGGTCAAAGACGATATGGAAAAGCCGGTGCCGATGGACCGGGTGATCTGCGGCGATGTTGGTTATGGCAAGACCGAGATCGCGGTGCGGGCAGCGTTCAAGGCAGTGCAGGACGGTAAGCAGGTTGCTGTATTGGTACCGACCACGCTGTTGGCCGACCAGCACCTGCAGACGTTCATCGGTCGGATGGCCGGATTCCCGGTTACCGTCAAGGGGCTATCTCGGTTCACCGACGCCACCGAATCCCGCGCGGTGATCGACGGCCTGGCCGATGGGTCGGTGGACATTGTGATCGGCACTCATCGCCTGTTGCAGACTGGGGTGCGCTGGAAGGATCTAGGCTTGGTCGTTGTCGACGAAGAGCAGCGGTTTGGCGTCGAGCACAAGGAGCACATAAAGTCGCTGCGTACCCACGTCGACGTGCTGACCATGAGTGCCACGCCAATTCCGCGCACCCTAGAGATGAGCTTGGCTGGGATTCGTGAGATGTCGACGATCCTGACGCCGCCCGAAGAGCGCTACCCGGTGTTGACCTATGTCGGCCCGCACGACGACAAGCAGGTCGCGGCCGCGCTGCGGCGCGAGCTGCTACGTGACGGGCAGGCATTTTATGTGCATAACCGGGTCAGCTCCATCGATCAGGCCGCCGCTCGGGTACGTGGCTTGGTGCCTGAAGCACGGGTGGTCGTCGCACATGGGCAGATGCCTGAGGATCTGCTGGAAACCACCGTGCAGGGGTTCTGGAATCGCGAATACGACATCTTGGTGTGCACCACAATCGTGGAGACCGGCCTGGACATCTCCAATGCCAACACGCTCATCGTCGAGCGTGCCGATACATTCGGGCTGTCCCAGTTGTATCAGCTGCGGGGTCGGGTCGGCCGCAGCCGCGAGCGTGGTTACGCCTACTTTCTCTATCCATCGCAGTCGCCGCTGACCGAGACAGCTTACGACCGGTTGGCGACCATCGCGCAGAACAACGAGCTGGGAGCGGGCATGGCAGTCGCACTCAAGGACTTGGAGATCCGTGGTGCCGGTAATGTGCTGGGCGTCGAGCAGTCCGGGCACGTGGCAGGAGTCGGGTTCGACTTGTACGTGCGGCTGGTGGGTGAGGCTGTCGAAGCGTATCGAGCCGCTGCAGACGGCAAAACGGTTGTTACCTCCGAGGAGCCCAAGGACGTGCGGATTGACCTGCCGGTGGACGCCCACCTGCCGCCAGACTATATCGCCAGTGATCGACTCCGACTTGAGGGCTACCGACGACTGGCTGCGGCGTCTTCTGACCTGGAAGTCGCGGCTGTTGTGGACGAGCTCATCGATCGCTATGGGGCACTGCCAGAACCGGCCCAGCGGCTGGTGGCCGTGGCTAGGTTACGGCTGCTGTGCCGCGGCTCGGGCATAATCGAGGTGACTACCTCGTCGGCTGCGACTGTGCGGCTGTCCCCGATTAGGTTGCTAGATTCCGCCCAAGTGCGGCTCAAGCGGATGTACCCCGGTGCGCAGTACCGCGCCACCACAGCCACAGTCCAGGTTCCTATCCCGCGATCTGGTGGCTCCGAGGGAACCTTAGGTGCCCCGCGTATCCGCGATGTGGAGTTGATCCAGACGGTGGCCGATTTGATAACGGCGCTGCAGGGCATACCGCGGGAGGATATTAGCACACCGAGACAAGAACCAACGCCGAGTGAGGGGCAACAGGTTCGATGATCCAACTCCAGCACTGGCGGCGATGCAGAGCGAAGCGATGAGGATGAGGTGGGGCACGTCCCCCAAGTGGGAAGTAGAAGTAGTGTACCTGCTTTCGGGGGAGAGCGGCGCTCGTGATCGTGGTTTTATTCGACCCGCGTCGTCTGTCGCTGGTTCTGGTCGAGGCAATTGAATTCTTCCAAGGCAAGGTGCAATACGCCGACGAGATGCCCGTCGCGGTGCCCCGATCGCTGCTCGCCGCATGGCGAACGACTGGTCGATGCCGTCGCAATGATGGACAAACTGCGTACCGCTTGTTCCTGGGAAAGTGAGTAGACCCATGGCTCGTTGCGCAGGTACCTGATTGGAGCGGACCCACGAGCTAGTGGATGCGGTCTACAGCGGCAACGCTGAGGCGCTGTACGAAAAATGGCGACGTGTTGTTACAGGTTCTCTATCTACGCCCGCATCGTCGAAAACGCATCGTAACTTCCTTTCACCATCGACGATGTCGCTGTCACGCTAATGTGTGAACTGGGTCATCGAGTATCGGGAATTCTTGTAGGGAAAAAGACTTTCACTTGAGGAGCAATTGGCGCAGTGGGATAGAGTGCGAGGCCGTCGAAAAGCTGCGGAATGTAGTGGTGGACGACGTCCGTACTGGCTAGCCGACATTAGCATGGGTGCAGAAAGTGATTCAATGCGTTCAAAAAACTAGGTTGTCCACTGACCTGATCTCTGTCTAGATAACTCCAGTCTCTATGTCTTCTATGCTATAGAAGCCAAGAACTTGCTTTGCGCAGCTCTCTTGAAGTTTGTGGATGCAGTCCGAGGTGTTGAGAAAGCTGTTGCTGCCGCGTGTCGCGGGAAAACGTTCCGGAGTAATTCGATATGACTTCGCTTGGCGAGATCCTCGATGACGAGTGGCGCGCCCATTGGTCATCCAGTCAATCAGCTATCGATGGGGAGTCTTAGTCGCTGGAGTTTGGGGCGTACAACGCCGATGTTTGCTGATGAACCCTAAGTTTCCAAGCGGTGCAGACAGGAGTCCACATGAATTTCAAAACAGCGATCACAGTAGTGCTTGCTGGATTTATTTATTCACACGGAAACAAAATTTATATCTATAAAAAATGGCTAGCATATGAACTAACCCACATTATCTAATAGCTAATTGATGGTCTGCTGGATTGGTGTGTTATGGCCCCGCAGCTACGGGGTAGTCAGTAAACCCATGGGACGATGATGAGGTCTAAGTTGGTGCCGGGGAGTCATAGGGAGTGTGGTGTCGCCGAGACATTGGTTGCATGTGGTTGCTGTGATTTGCGCGACTGCTATGCTGCTGGCGTCCAGTTGCACCTGGCAGTTGAGCCTTGTCATTCCCGAAGGTGTGCCGCCGCCAGCTGGGGATAGTGTACCACCAGTGGACACTCACACAGACGGTCGGCCCGCTGGCCAGTTGCGTGCGTGGGCAGAGAAACGTTCTGCGGTGTTGGAAATTCCTGTTATCGCGCTGGAAGCCTATGCTTATGCCGCCCGCGTCGCCGAGGTTGAAAACCCGAAGTGCCATATCGCCTGGACTACGCTGGCGGGTATCGGGCAGGTGGAGAGCCGTCACGGCACTTACCGCGGCGCGATGCTGGCACCGAACGGCGATGTACGTCCCCTTATACGTGGTGTTCGTCTCGACGGCACCGGCGATACTGTCTTCATCGTCGATGACGATGAAGACAGTATGCAGGCTGATGGCGGGGTGGTGCGCGCGATGGGACCGATGCAGTTTATTCCGGAAACATGGCGTTTGTATGGGGTTGACGCCAACAACGACGGCATCGCCAGCCCGGACAACATCGACGATGCCGCGTTGTCGGCCGCTGGCTATTTGTGCTGGCGCGGAAAAGATCTGGCGACACCACGAGGCTGGATCACCGCACTGCGCGCCTACAATAACTCCGGCGTTTATGCACGGGCCGTTCGAGACTGGGCGACCGCCTATGCATCCGGTCATCCGCTGTAGAAGGATTAGGCGGGGTGGCCCAGACTTTACGCTAAAGGCGGCTCGGGACCGATGCGTAAGTGGAAGTTATTCGCTGGCGGGGTTAAGCCGGGTCGAGTCAACCCACAGGATGTCCACGCATCAGCCACGACACAAGGAGAATCCCAGTGCCGATTATCGAGCAGGTCGGGGCCCGCGAGATCCTCGATTCCCGTGGCAATCCGACGGTCGAAGTCGAGGTGGCGCTAGTTGACGGAACGTTTGCCCGCGCAGCGGTGCCTTCGGGTGCATCGACCGGTGAGCACGAAGCCGTCGAGTTACGTGATGGTGACAGTCGTTACGGCGGCAAGGGTGTGAAAAAAGCCGTGCACGCCGTGCTCGACGAGATCGGCCCGGCTGTGATCGGCATCAACGCCGATGACCAGCGGCTGGTCGATCAGGTGCTGTTGGATCTCGACGGCACTCCGGACAAGTCTCGGCTGGGTGGCAACGCGGTCCTGGGCGTATCACTTGCCGTCGCTAAGGCGGCCGCGGATTCAGCGGAATTGCCGCTGTTTCGCTATATTGGCGGACCCAATGCGCATATCCTGCCGGTGCCGGTGATGAACATCCTTAACGGCGGTGCGCACGCCAGCACCGCTGTCGATGTTCAGGAGTTCATGGTGGCGCCGATCGGGGCGCCTAGCTTTGTTGAAGCGCTGCGTTGGGGTTGCGAAGTATACCACTCGCTCAAATCAGTCCTGAAGAAAGAGGGGCTAAGCACCGGTCTGGGCGATGAGGGTGGTTTCGCTTCTGACGTGCCCGACACCACTGCGGCGCTGGACCTGATAAGCCTGGCTATTGAAGCGGCAGGTTTCAAGCCGGGTGTCGATGTGGCACTTGCCCTTGATGTGGCGGCCACTGAATTCTATACGGACGGCACCGGCTATAACTTCGAGGGTACGACCCGCACCGCTGATCAGATGACTGCGTTTTATGCCGATTTATTGGGCTCGTATCCATTGGTGTCCATCGAAGACCCGCTATCCGAGGACGATTGGGACGGTTGGGTCGCCCTGACTGCGTCGATAGGGGAGCGGGTGCAGATCGTTGGGGACGACATCTTTGTCACCAATCCTGAACGACTGGAGGAAGGGATCGATCGCGGTGTGGCAAACGCGTTGCTGGTCAAGGTGAACCAGATTGGTACGTTGACCGAGACGCTCGACGCTGTCGCATTGGCACATCACAGCGGATATCGCACGATGATCAGCCATCGCAGCGGTGAGACCGAGGATACGACGATCGCCGACCTGGCTGTCGCTCTTGGTAGCGGACAAATTAAGGCGGGAGCGCCCGCTCGCAGTGAGCGCGTCGCCAAATACAATCAGCTGCTGCGAATCGAAGAGACACTTGGCGACGCCGCCCGTTATGCCGGCGATCTGGCATTTCCACGGTACGTCGTGGAAATGAGATAAGTGACAGCCAATCCGAAACATGGCTAGATTTTCCATGCCCGATGCGAAACGGCCAGATCCGAAGCGCCGATCTCCGGCATCGCGCCCGGTGAAAGCAGGCGACCCGGTTCGAGGCCATCGCTCCACCAAGCCCGTCGTTAAGCCGTCTGTCAAGCCTTCCCGGACCCCGTCGGCGTCGTCCCAGGTCGGTCGTAACGCGACGCGAGCGCTGACTGAACATGTCGTCGAACCCATCAAACAGTCGATAATCGAATCCCTGGAACGGCGGTCGGATCAGAGGTTGGGCTTCACTGCGCGGCGTGCAGCAGTCCTGGCCGTCGTTGTTTGTGTGCTGACGCTGACCATTGCCGGACCGGTACGCACCTACTTCGCGCAGCGCACCGAGATGGAGCAGTTGGCGGAAACCGAAGCTACCTTGCGCCGCCAAATTGCAGATCTTGAGCAGCAGAGAGGCAAACTTGCTGACCCGGCCTATATTGCGGCGCGGGCCCGGGAGCGCCTCGGCTTTGTGATGCCCGGAGATGTCCCGTTTCAAGTTCAGCTTCCATCGAGGGCTGCAGTGCCCTCGCAGTCAGGAGACCACGCTGCGAAACCGGTCAACAACGACCCGTGGTACTCTGCCCTATGGCATACCATTGCTGATGTTCCGCACCTACCGCCGATTGTCGACTCGCCGACGCTAGGGCCAGGTGGTCTCGTGCTACCGTCTGCTCCGACCCCTATGACGTCCGATGGTTGACCGTGCTGACCTAGAAGCGGTGGCTCGGCAACTGGGTCGCCAGCCTCGTGGGGTCCTCGAGATCGCCTACCGTTGCCCCAACGGTGAACCCGGCGTCGTGAAAACCGCGCCGAAACTTGCGGACGGTACTCGGTTTCCAACCTTGTATTATCTTACACATCCGGTGCTCACTGTTGCCGCAAGCCGGCTGGAATCGACTGGACTGATGCGTGAGATGACCGAGCGACTGGGCCACGATCCCGAGTTGGCTGCCTCGTATCTGGGAGCGCACGAGTCGTATCTGGCCGAGCGGGACGCAATCGAGTCGCTAGGTACCACGTTCTCTGCTGGCGGCATGCCCAACCGGGTCAAGTGTTTGCATGTGCTGATTGCCCACTCGCTGGCCAAGGGGCTTGGGTTGAACCCGCTCGGCGACGAGGTGCTCGCGCGGTTGGCCGCCGGTCCGGCGACGGTCGCGACTTTAGTGGCAGGGCCATGGAAGGAACGTGGGCAGTGAGCCGGGTAGCCGCGATTGATTGTGGTACCAACTCGATTCGGTTGTTGATCGCCGACATAGCGGGTGGACAGTTACGTGATGTGCATCGCGAGATGAGGGTCGTGCGTCTGGGACAGGGAGTCAATGCAACGGGTGAGTTTGCGCCGGATGCAATTGCTCGGACCCGAGTCGCGCTGGTCGACTATGCTGCGCTGCTCAGTGCTCATCGCGTCGAGCGGGTGCGGATGGTTGCCACGTCAGCCGCGCGGGCTGTCGCCAATCGTGATGTGTTCTTCGCGATGACAGCCGACGTGCTTGGCGCTGTGATCCCTGGTTCGGTTGCTGAGGTGATCACCGGAGCCGAGGAAGCTGACTTGTCTTTTCGCGGCGTGGCCGGCGAATTAGATAGCTCCGGTGCGTCTTGCGTGATCGTCGACTTAGGTGGTGGTTCCACAGAGATCGTGCTTGGCAGTGGGTCGACAGGGCGTGGGATAGTAGCGAGCTATTCGGCCGACGTTGGCTGCGTGCGGCTGACCGAACGTTATTTGCACTCCGACCCGCCGACATCCGAGGAAATTGCTGCGGCCCGCCAGATGGTGTGTGAACAGCTCGAAGTAGCGTTGCAGGTGGTGCCGGTTGAGCAAGCGCGGACCTGGGTTGGGCTAGCCGGAACGATGACAACGTTGTCTGCCCTGGCTCAGAATATGACGACGTATAACGCTGCGGCTATGCATCTTTCGCGGATTTGTAGTGCTGATTTACTGGTGGTCTGTAACCGGCTGATCGGTATGACATGCAAGCAACGCCTCGCACTTCCACCGATACATAAGGGCCAGGCTGACGTAATCGGTGGTGGTGCGATCGTGGTCCAGGAGTTGGTGCGCGAGCTGCGTACCCGGTCGGATATTGACGAGCTGACAGTCAGCGAACACGACATTCTGGACGGTATCGTGTTTTCAATTGCCGGGTTAGCCTCGGTCGATGTTTCAACGGCACGGTCAAGTTGTTGACTGGAGTGGTGGATTGCTTAAGGTTTTTGGTGTGCGCGGACACCGAGGAATTGATTTGTCACCATCTGGTAAGTGCCCCCAATGGTGAACAGAGATGATCAATCACTTCGCTGCTGCATTCGGCTGTCACAATGACTGACATCGACTGCGTCGCAATCTTTTCAAATCACTTTCTGATGCCTATCAACGAGGTCAATGTCTGCTGCAATGCAAAATCTATATAATGGTCGACTGCGCGCACGACTCCAATACCCGCACGTGCGCGGAAAGCAGTTAATCAATGTGGATGATCCACGTGTTTGCGGTGCCTACTAGGTGCCTACTATTTTGGGATTTTGTGCTAACTATTTACGTTGTTCCTATCGTCTTCGCGTCATGACTGGAGGCAGTCGAGCAGGGGTGTTCGGTGTCCACTGAGTCCACTGGAAACGCCGTCATACACAGTGATTCAGATGCATTGGCCAGGTGCTCCACGAAGAGTACTCCGCCAGTTCTGCGGTGATCATATTGGAGGGCGACCAGCTGCTCGGTGACATGGTGTATAAATATTACGATACGGAAGTTGTGAGCTGATCACAAGCATGTTCAGAACGTGCAATACTTCATGGGTTGATCTCATCACTGTGACGGCCGAGCAAAGCAACGATGACAAGGCCGTGTCGGCCCAGTTGCTTCTGGTGGGCAATCGAGGTGAGTCGCTTGCCAGTGAATCCTTGGAAGCCGTACGTAAGGTTGTCGCGGAAACGCAGGCTCTGTCTTGGGAGCAAGACCTATGCCAGAGGGCATCGTCGCTCATTATGGATATGCGGCACAGTGATGAAAAATAAATTTTTTAATGATAACCGTGACTTCGATCGCGATGATTTTCGTGATATTGTTCCTTTTTTATCGCTCGTCCATTACTGTTACAGCTTTGCTGTTAATAGTCGGAGTTGATTTAATTGCGGTGCGCGCAGTTGCCACTCTTCTCGCACATAGTGGGGCCGTTGATCTTACTATTTTTGTGATCAGTATAATTATGTCGTTGGTAATTGTCGCCGACACAGATTACAAGACTTTCCTCTTAGGGCGATATCAGGAGGCACGCTAGGCCAGCTAAGACAAAGAGGCCGCCCTTACCCTACATACTCTGGAACCACCTCTAGCATTTTGTGCATTGGCTTGACCATTGCCGGTGCAACTATGCGTCTCGACTTCACCCGGGTGCTCTCCTTATAAGAGTCTGGCGATTCCCACTACGGTAGGGATGCTTATTACCTTGGCGGTCCGTGTTGATGCTGGGCTCGGCAATGCTGTTCGTTGGCAGCCGTTTTGGCCTGTTCGACTCCCGGCTGCTGCTCAAAGTTTTTGGTTAGCGATGGGTTCGGCACCGCGGTAGGGTGATGACCCCTGCCTCTGCTGATCGTCACTGTGACGGTTACTTGCTGGCTCTGCTCGGATTTACAACGACCGGGCATACTTTTTCGCCTCCGCCCCGGCGAATGAAGGATTTGCTACCGTGGATCGTAACTGCTATCAGGTCTGGATGAAGCCGGGTATTTTAATGATCAAGCCGGATCACAATATGCGAAATTTGACGTATTTTTTGATTCTGGAAAAGCTAATTAAAGGGCTATTTCGTGTTCTGGTTATTTCGTTGATTGAGGCCACTATTCGACCCAAAGGAACGGCAATAGACAATGCGTTAATATGATTGTATATCAAAATGAGAAGCGCCAATAAGCTACTATCAATACGACCGGATTAACTGCCTGCTAAAACAAGCATATGAGATGGACAAAATGGCTATGATTCTGAATCATCTAAATGCTTTGCTGCCACAGCTTACTGATAATAACTACCGTGCGGCTGGTAACACGCTATAGATACAAAAAGTTGCTAACTATGTTTGCGAATGTATCATAGATTTTGACAACTTTGGCAAGCAGTTCGCAGGAATTTATATCAAGAAATATGCTAGTTGTATAGTAAAGTACTGAGCTAATCTAGATCAATTATTTACATATTTAGATGGACTGGAAAAGTACATGAAAATATGAATCTTTAGTGCCAGATTTAAAATAACCTTAGACACGACGATTTTCTGAATGCTCAGACTACTACGACTACTAGTCGTAGTAGTAGATGCTATGAAGAGCATACTAAACTATCAGATAAATAGTGCCCAGAAGAATGTCTGTGACTATAGATAAAGTGCATTATATAAGCGATAATTTGAATGCCATAGAAAATGCTTTAAATGCTGCTAAGAACGATGACCAGTTCTACCTTCCGTCGGAAGTTTTAAAAAATTTACTATTTCCAATTTTTCATGCACTCATGACTAGTTCTAGACGGACACTAGGCGTAGTTTAACATTTTGCATCATAAATACCCTAAAATAACTGAGTTAATAGCGAGTATTGACACTATAAAGACGGTGACAGAAGAGTTAC
The DNA here is from genome assembly GCF_003408705.1 of Mycobacterium uberis. Taxonomy (GTDB): domain Bacteria; phylum Actinomycetota; class Actinomycetes; order Mycobacteriales; family Mycobacteriaceae; genus Mycobacterium; species Mycobacterium uberis. Next base: position 19,647 of record NZ_QAYL01000005.1, on the reverse strand, counting down.
TCACAGGAACGCCTTTGGCGTAAACCAAGATCTACGTAACCCGTACGGAAGCTGCCGTCAAAGATATTGCCGAGGGTACCAACTGGGATCTCCTGGTCGCCGGTATTGTCATATCATGCTTCATTTTCATCGTCATGCTTATCCGTACTCACGTCTTTTGTCGCCGCCGAGGTGATTGTCAGTACGGCGGCCTTGTTGCTAGGTGCTTCCCTTGGGCTGTCGGTATTGATTTGACAGCCCATTGTTAGTATAGATTTGTATTATATGGTAACGATGATGTCGATCATAGCCCTTTTGGTGGTTGTTGGTTTCGCGGTTCAAATGGAAAATTGATACTGGACTGAACATCAGAATTATTCGTTCGATGAGCAGTACCAGGAAGGTTGTTACGAACGCGGACTTGGTATTCGATTTTTGGTTGCTCGAGATGACTACGAATCTCTGAAAGAGACTGTGCACTTGCTATAAAACCCGACGAATGCACGTAGCCTGCTTACCGCGATCGAACGGCTCGAAGCCGGTGGCAAGGTCCCTCGGGATCTCGTTGAATGCAACTGGTCTGGGAGGAATCGGTTTGGGAGGACTACCTGTACTGGCAGTTGCAAGACCGCAAAATCCTTCGCCGTATAAACCAAATTATCGCCGATATTCGGCGTAACGAGAGTGGGAGAATTCGGGAAAATCTGACTCACTCAAACATGGATTGCGCAGTTACTAGCCACGTCGACGCACTGCTGAACTCCGCCTGGTTTATAAGATTGTTGATGACAGCGTTCGGATCGAACAACATCAATTCTATTAGATCTAACTAAAGTACTGCCATGTGGCACCGTGCTCAATAGTAAACATCTTTCATAGATGAGGATTGGGTACCCTGTAGTTCTTCGAAGACTCCCTAGCGGGCGTGCAGGACATAGAGGCTTAGTTTAGACACCTGCACTCGGATGTTCGATCATCGGAAGCCGCACCCGAAAAACAGTGCGGCCGTTAGCGGATTCGGCGACAACCGAGCCATTATGCGCTTGGACGATCGAGCTGACGATAGCAAGACCCAATCCATTGCCTAACCCACTGGCCCGGGACTTGTCCGCGCGGACGAACCGCTCGAATAACCGGGGCAGGACATTGGCGTCAATGTCGGGCCCGTCGTTACCGACCGTCAGTTCGGCGTATAGCCCACCGGGGTCACAGCGGTGGCAGGTAATACCCGTTGTCACTGTTACGCCCGGCGGTGTATGTACCCGTGCGTTGCTGAGCAGATTGCTAACCAGTTGGTGGAGTCGGGCGTGATCCCCGCGGACCCATACTGGCTCGTCAGGTAGGTCATTAATCCAACGGTGCGTCGTTGCCGTGACCGCCACGTCGTTCACCGCGGTAACCACCAGTTTAGCCAAGTCGACGTCGTCGGTTTGTAGGTCTTCGCTTTCGTCTAACCAGGAGAGCAGCAGCAGCTGGTCGACGAGCGACGTCATGCGTCGTGCTTCTGATTCAATACGAGCTAAGGCGTACTCGGTGGTTGGCGGCAGCGCCACACTATCTTGGCGGGTGAGTTCGGCATAACCGTGAATTGCAGCCAATGGCGTTCGCAGCTCGTGGCTGGCTTCGGTGATGAATTGGCGCATTCGTAAGTTGGACTCAGCGCGTTGCGACAACGCGCTATCTATGTTGTCCAGCAACCGATTGAGCGTTTGTCCGATGATACCGACTTCATTGTCTGGGTCGATATCCTGCGGCTGAATTCTTGCGTAGATTCGGTCGTCATCGCCTGTAAGTGGTAATGTAGCCGCCTCCGCGGCGGTCGCGGCAACCCGATGCAGCGGGCGGAGGGTATACCCGACCACCCAAACTGTGAGTGCCGCCGTGAGCAGTAGCGCGCTAGCCACAAGAACGATGGTGGTGATGTTTTTGCGCGCAATGATTTGGTTGGCAAGGGTAAGCGACACGCCGACAACGAGGATGTCGGATCCTTCCACGCGGCAGTCGACCCGGTAGGATCCCAGGCTGCCGAGGTTTTCGGTGTGGGCTGAACCGTCGGCCCATGTCTGCGCTTCGATAGCACGGACTACGTCCGGCGGAGCAGGTCGCGGCTGGTCTTTGGAGAAGACTGCCGAGCCGACCACGACACCGTTGTGTATTATGGCGATCAGACTTCCCGGCGTCTGTTCGGTGAACTCTAACAGTGCCTCTTCCACCGACGGAGTGCTGGCGTGCATCGAAGTATGTTCGCCGTTGCGGTATCTCGCGTATGCGTTGCCGAATGCATTCAGAGATTCGGCAACCGCTGCGTCATTCATCGTGGTGACATATCCGCGTAGACTCAGCATGGAGAAGAAGCTGGCGGCTACCAGCACTACGGTGACGACGGCCAATACACCCAACAGCAACTGGTGGCGCAAGGAACGGGGGAGCCACCATGGAACTTTTCTGGATGGGATATTCTGGTCCGTTATCATATGGAGGCCGTTCGAGAGTTATTCTGATGGCCGCAGCATATATCCAACACCGCGGACGGTATGGATCATCGGCTTTCTGCCGAAGTCGATTTTTTTCCTCAAATAAGAGATGTATAGATCGACGATGCTGGTGCGGCCGGCGAAGTCGTAGTTCCAGACCTGATCGAGGATCTCGGCGCGACTCAGTGCCCGGCGGGGATTGCGCATCAGGAAGCGAAGCAGTTCGAACTCGGTTGAGGACAGTGATATCGGTGTGCCAGCGCGGGTGACTTCGCGGCTGGCGGTGTTGACTCGCAAATCGCCAACTTTGAGAGCCTCGGCTGCTGGTGGGGTAAGCTGAGCGGCAGAGCGTCGTAACAACCCACGAAGTCGCGCGACCAGCTCCTCGAGGCTGAACGGCTTAGTCATGTAGTCGTCGGCGCCTGAGGTTAGGCCGGTGACCTTGTCCATGACCGAGTCGCGTGCTGTCAGGAACAGTATCGGGGTGTCCAGGCCCGACTCTCGGACTCGCTCCAGAATCTGTAGTCCGTCCATGTCGGGGAGCATGATGTCGAGGACCAGCACGTCGGGGATGACCTTGTCGAACTTGGCTAAGCCCTCGCGTCCGTTGTGGGCGATTTCGACCACCCAGCCTTCATAGTGCAAGGCCATCGTCACCAGGTTGGTCAGCGCCGACTCGTCGTCGACCAGCAAAACTCGGATTGGTGTTCCGTCGGCCCGATAGATTCGGGGCAATTGTCCAAGAATAGCCTGGCGCGGTCCTTGACTATCCGCGCATCCCGACATTGCGGTCATTTTCCCTCACGTCTTAAGTGCATATCCGATTGTCATCTATTTCATGGAATTCTCCAATATAAACGTTAGAGCTCAACACACTGTCATGTATAGCTGTTGTTCTGGTGGGGTTTCGCGGTTTTCGAAGTGTAGTTATCAAATCGTCGGTTTACGAATAGTTTTCGTCGGCGAAATGACGTTGTCGTTCGGCGTGTGAGCCCTCGATGAACTACATGCTTGCCGTTGACACAGGACGACGATGTCTTGGTCATGGCCAGCGTGACGTTACGATAAGTTGTGGATGCCAGGAGAGTTCAATATCTTTTATGGCAAGCATGGTGCACCAACGCCATCTACTGATCAGACGACCTGTCTTCGTGGGTGTGGTCACCGAGGGTTGCCACCCAGAGTGGGGGTGGTCCAGCGGGCCGGTAACAATGCTTTGTCGGTCGGCTAAGCCACGTTACTCGGTACTTGGCGGTGCCGTCGAGTTGGGCCGGAGCGCTTCTTGTTACATTAGTGGACCCGGCTGACACCATGTGGGTCAACGCAGTTCGGAACAACCCCGTCCGGTTACTATGTGGTGCGGGAGTTTTCAAGCTGTTGCTGTGAGCGTGAGTATGAAAGGTAGTGCAGCAAGTCTAGTTCTGCGCCTAGCTGATTTGACGTTCTCCGGTTGAATAAAGCTGTGTCCAGTAAACAAAAAGGTAAGGTTACGCACACACGCTTCGTGTGCGGGTTTCTCTGTTATGTGGTGTCAGGCTCAGTTGGCTTCGACGGTGTTGGCGGGGCGGGCCGTGTTGTTGCCGGTGGTCTGTACTTTTTGGCTATGGGAGTTGGCCTGCTCTTACATCACTGGAGCCGCCCCAAAAATAGGCAGGATCAAGCATATTACGGATGCTAGCCCCATGGGCATCGACGTCGCCGAACTGGCAGTCGGCCATCGTGATAGCTCTCCTGATATGTGAGCTAGCTGCCCAAGATCTGCTGCGAGGTTTGCTCTTGCTGCTCGTAGTTGTTGATGTAACGCACCCCGTGCAGCATGTTCACGATGTTGCGAAACGCTTGATTCATTTGTCTTATGGTGTTTTAGAATGTCGTCTGTGCGGTCTCACTCTAGCCCGTACCTGCAATATTCGGCGACAACACCCACATCTTGTGGGCCTCATCCTCGCCCGTTTGGGCGTGAATCTCAAACGGCTCATCATGTCCTGCATTGCGTGTGGATCGTTCATAAGGCATGGTATAACGTTAAGTGTCGCCTAATCTAAAAGTATTTAGTTTGTCGAATTTCTTTGTATTTAATGGGGTATCATGAGAGCCACATAATGGATAGATTATGGCCTAGTGGTTAACCCATGACCTCAAATGCGTGACGTATCTCTTCCTTTTTCACATCAGACCATGGCTTGTTTGGGTATGGCGATGGGATTGAATTGCGTGTCGCAGGCCGGCAAACACGCCGGCACCCTTAGTGGTCGCCGTTATCCTGGGCGTCCTCGGTATCCGAATGAACGGCCCGGCTTCATTCGGTACGGTTTAGCCACTGCCTTACTGGTGGGGCGGTAGAGGAAGTCAAGGTCACCGGGGTGGCCGCAGACCAGCTGGCAGGCACGGATAGATCGCCGACTACGGACGCCTCGCCCAGATCAGCCGCCAACGCCCTTCTTAAGCCTGTTTGCGCTACCGTGTGCGCCAGGTCCGCTTCCCCGCGATGGCCCGCACCAGCAGCGCCAGCAACGTCACTGGTGGTAACTGCTGGTGTTACAGTGTCAAGTGTGTGCCAACGACACTGCGGTCAGAATAGGTGGTACTAACAAACCAAGCCGCAATGGCACCGACCTGTTGAACGCTATATAAATATCAATAGAGTGCCCAAAATGCCGTCGACCGCATTCCCGGAAGGTCTGAACTTCGGGGGCAAAAGGCCCCCCCAAATTCGAACTAAGAGCGGTCGGGTTGACAAGCAACGACACCGTGTTCTGCAGGTTCGAGAGCGGAATTCAATCTCCGGATTGGGGAGGACGCCGTAGCCTGGCTAGCGGCGGCAGCTTGCAGGGCTGTCTCACCCGGATTAGTGGTCTGCGTTACCGGCGTCAGCAGCCGAAGCATCCCGGTCGTCGCCGAGAAGACGGCGTAAGTGTATAATAATGGCGGTATCTTGGCTCAAGATCTCGGCGTAGTGCGCCTCGGTGGTCCATAATTGTTTGGTGTGCTGGTACCCAGGATGTTCGTCGCTACTAAATCGACCTAAATGGCGGTGAACACTTCCGGCGACACCGCCGCATAGGAGGGCAGCTTGCTGGGTGGCCGCCGTCGTGGTGCGCAGCCAGCTCAATAGAGTGGTTGGGCTGCGGTCGCAACTGCTGCCGATCCCGCACCGGTACATTGCTCGCCGGTCAGCCTGTTAACAACTGACTCCTACGAGGAAGCTGTAGTACTTAATTCTGTGGCTAGGTTGTTTCAGGTGGTCGCGGCGGTTATTATCAGGTCGGCTCTTGCGCCAGTGTATATGCGTGCGAAGTTGGTATACCGAAGGTATAGCCGCAAAATCTAATGCCATTTCGATACCTTGTTGCTAGTGACTGAATTTCGCTTCTTTAATTTAAGTACGTTGGGCTGTGTTTACGCTTACTACGTTCATCGGCTTCGGTATGACGACCGGTGTGACGCCGTAGTGCAGCACACCGAAGCCGGCGGAATTTCGGACGGTGGAGGTCAACCCAAACCTGTCTGGCGCCAAGGTGTCCGACGCGGCTTGCGGTGCGGCGGTACTCTAAACTTACGGTCTTGACCGCCGTGGTGCTCGTGACCGGAACTATACCGACCCAACTCGGCGGCATCGATAACTTGTTTCCGGCCATGGCCGCCTGGGCCCAATCTCGCGGCCAACGGTAGCCTGTACATGTTCGCACTAGCTGCCCCAGGGCCGGCTGGCCCCGTCGTCGTGGTGCGGTTAGCTGCACTGGCGGCGCCATCAGCGTCAGCCGAAAGTAGACTGCCACTCGCCATCCCGATCAGGCACTACATAGCAGAGGCCCAGTTCCCATCCTCATAGCTAAGAAAATTCGCCAAGGTACCGGATAAGCTCAACGCGTTTCCGTCGGTGCTGCTGACGGGGCCACTGAGCATTGTGCTCACCTTTTTATATTGAGTGATGTCAAGGGTATCGATGGCTCCGCCGGACCGGATACTGGCCGCGGACATGTTAGCGGCTTAGGTGGTTTCCATATGGACTGGCACTGAGCCCCAAAGTGTTTACAAATTGCTCTTTAGTAGCTTGGACTTCGGTGGCGATTTGCTGATAAAGAGTGCTCTAGATGACAAAGATCACCGTCTGCAGGGTCGATACCTCATTAGCGATTACGGGAGTGGGCAACAACGGCCGCGTTTTCCGCTGTCAGCAAACTACTGATCGTTACTAGCTGCGTCGCTGTGGCGGCTAACTTTTCGAATATCTTTTTAGATAATGACATCAATCGCTCCTAAAGTAAAGTGTGAAGATTCCGGCCCAAAACTCCGGGCCAACTCTGTGTGTTGTCGTAAGGCCAGTGATCCCCGTCTCCACCGTTCTGATCGAAAGAGCCAGGGGCATAGGAGTGTACGGTTTCTTAACGCCAATGCAGGCAGTTTCAGCAAGCTCCAGTCGGGTGACATGGTGGTGTCATCTTATTCCCATCGGAGGTGCCCATTAATGCACGTTGTGAGCGGGTTTTACGCTAAGCGAGGCTTCAGCGCACGTCGGGTAATCAAGCGGTGTGGCGTTGGGATGCGATGTCCCAGAATCGGCTTCCGCACGCTAGATTCGCTGTCGGGCCCCCATAGCCCAATTGGCAGAGGCAGCGGACTTAAAATCCGTCAAGTGTCGGTTCGAGTCCGACTGGGGGCACTGGTAGCAGGCATGCTGAAGATTGTCTCGATACATCTAGCTGTTGGGGATTCGGTTTGCGGTGCTGTTGGCGCGGCACAGCGTCGATTCCGGCCGTGTCAGCGAAGGTGATGACCGCGGGCGCATTTCCGGGCATCGGTGTCAACGATCCAACGATCAGTGTGGCAGTGCCGCGGCGACCGGCTATGCAGCAACAGATGTGGCATTCTGTCAAGCCAGCTGGGTGCCGTTGGAAGCAGGTCAGCAACATGGCGTTGTTCTTCCCGTCATTTCGGTAGTGGCTCCAGGGTTGTCTGCCGGCGTCATATCCGAGATGTCGCCTGGCTGGGACACTTGGACGTTAAGGGTTGGGTTGCTGGCGAACGCAGCAGCTACGTGAGGGTAGTGGGGACTTCAGCATGTCGTGCTGATCTGTGCAGCGTGTAACCCACCTGGGGTGTCTCGACGACGCCAAGCATCAGTGTTCAGGTGAAGGCCCGGCTATCGAGGCTGAAGTCTTTGCTCTCATATGAAGCGGTGCGCCCGATAATTTTTCTCGGCGCACTATAAGACGACATCATCTACGGGCTGTGAGCGGAGAGCGTTATCAACCGGGAGGCTGTCGGCACCTCAAGGTTGGTTTTCCACCGCGATACAGAGCGCGTCGACTTCGAGATGATCAGGGTTCCCGGGCCCTGGCCCGAAGTAGGTTTATGCCGATGAGTCGGCCGTTGGCTTTGGCAAGCCACATCGACCGCCCAGGTTAGTTTAGCCGGTGGGTATATTTGTTGTTGCTCCAGTTTTGCCCACTGAACATGTCCAAGCATAGAGGGTGCCAGGATTCCGGCGTAGGACTGTTGCCAACATGGATAGTGCATCTTCACGACGCTGTCGTAGCCCGCGGGATCAGCTTGCCGGATCTGGATACCGTCGAGAGTCTGTGTCACTTCGACTGCACTAGTTCATTGGTTGTATGTTGGAGTGTTCCGAGCCCTTGGTCACTGATAATCGATTGTATATATTTAGTGGAAGCGCTTGCCCGGAAACGGATAGTAGAGCCGATTGGGTCGCGAACGCGGTTGCACTGGACTTTGCCGTCGAGGACAGGATCAATGCCCATACACTGGCTTGTTGTGGGTGTGTTAACTGTCTTTGTGCTGTGGATCGTCTATGTTGGGTGCTTGTCGGTAACATCTCTTCACAGTTGCGGTGTCGGTCGTGTTGGTTCACGACGCGGGTCGACCTCTGTGCCAGCGTCAGGGGAACGGCTGGAAGACTGGACAACCGGACTGGGGAGTCATCGACGCTATTGAGATTGAATTGCCCATCCGTAACGTCGCGGTCAGCCACAACTGTTCTATACGTCTATGTCCCCCAGGTGCAGCCCTCAATTCGGTGCAGTGGTCGCCTTCGTCGATGTCAGAAGCAACACGTTCATCGGCACTTGCAGGTTTGGCTAGATCGGTGACCTTTTCACCGGGTTGACGCTCAGTGTAGACGGTGAGCGTGCTTGCCTAGTCGGCGATGACAACGTCACGGGGCTGTGTACGCTGACCCGCGACGTCATCGGTATCGTTTTGCTGGCAGAGTTGCCGTCGTGCGAAATCGAAATCCCGGACGAAAAAGTACCTGTACAGCGCTGACTTGCCGGTGAGGTTATCGTGATGTCGGTTGTCTCGGCCACCGGGTCAGATGTTGTGAACACGCTACTGGCATGCGGAGCCGCGATAGCGGGCATATAGTGCTTTCCCACCGAATGTGTTGCGGTGCCCCTGCCGAGATTCATAGGGCGATATATCCATGTACAGCACGATGTTGACAATCACCGCAATACTGCTGCATGGCTGCGGTGTGCACAGTGACAAACGATTAGCGTCAACTAGCAGGTTGATTGAGAAGAGTAACAATGGCGAACCGGAGCGCATTCCGCTGCCCAGCAAGACACTGGCTCAGAAACCTAAACCACCACCACTGCCGATACAGCGGGAAACCGAACTGAGTACGAGTACCCAGGGCCGTGAGGCTTCTTCATTGGGGGGTGCAGCTATCGATATTGTGCGGAAGGTGATTGACGGTGACAACAGCGATGGATGAGTAATGCAGCGAATGGGTTGCGTTAATCGCAAAGGAATTTGATCGGAAGTATGAGCGGCGGGATAGATTGAACACGCGTATCTGCCTACGGCAATAACTAGCGCTAAGACGCTGATAGTCTTTTCAGTGACGGTTGTCACGGTTTTGAAGGGCCTGCACTGTATAGTCTCGCGAGTCCTCAAGGTGGGTGCTTATTAGGTGCGTTGGTATTGCTGTTGGCTGCTGCGTTCTCCGCCTTTTGGCGGAAGTGACCCACGGGAACTTCTAGTTCGCCGCTGTCAACGATATGAATCGAATGTTTAGCGTAGAGCTGTGGTTCGTGTACAACATCGAAGCGCGAAACTACATGGCACACCTCAACTTTGTGTCAATCCGTTCATTACGTGCTGGGAAAAATCGTTAAGTACCGATTTCTAATACTCAGCTTGTTTACCCAAGTGATAGGAGTGTCTCTCCCGGTTGTCGGCTGTCATGGGCTGAGCGCAGCTCGTCGCGCTCCCGCCCTATCCGCAGACATCAAGGTCACCAGTGCAGCCTAGACCGTTAATTTGCCGGCTAGTCATTGTCGTGCAGCAGCGACTGCGGCCTGTCTCTTTTCTGCGATGTTCAGCCGAGAGAGAGATGACAACACCGCGACCCAACTGTTGGCAGCGTCGGCGACATAGTGGTGGCCATGTCCGTCTGGCACATCGACGGCGACCGTCATGTCGGAAGAGACCGGCCGGGAAGTAGTGACCATCGGAATACATTGCTTCTGGGGAAGTACATCGTAGCTCCGCTTTTCTTGCCGCCAGTTTCGGTCTAGAGATTAAAGCCAAGCTTCAGAGTTTACCGCGCGATCGGGTTGGAGGCGTGCTGCAGGTACACCGACCTTCGGTCTGTCTCGCGGCGCGTTCGAGCGTTGAACCACGATCGCGGGTCGCGGCCAGTTGGGTCCAGATGGTGTTGTTGAACGTCTGTCCGCTGAACAACGAATGCGCCGTCGATGCTGGTGACAACGTTGTTAAGGTTCATGAACGGCGCCTCGCCACCGGGCGATCCCAGAGTTTCGTCGAACACGACGAGCGTAGGTTGCTGCGCGTACGGCATGCGCCGGACCAGTTTGTCAACGGCTTCAAAGAGTGCTTGGCCGGCGCGCCGGGCATTGTCCTTGTCCACCCACGAAGGACAGCCAGCTGGGCATGAACGTATATTTGCATATTCACGATCGCGGTGTTGCTGTTGTGCATGCACTCCAACGTGTCGGCTTCCGCCTCCGTTGATCCACCTGGTTCTGGTGGTCGTTGTGGTCGCGACGCCAGGACGCTGCAATCCGCCGGTCCGCTGCAGTTCGCGCGCCACCAAGTCTATGGTAGCCGAGATGCCATTCGCGGAGTCCAGTCCCGCGTAGCCAGGGTGGGCTCGATGGCTGAGGCAGCGTTGAACGCCGCGAGTTGATCGAAGGTTAGGCTGGCCTCCACGAAAATTCGGTCTTGATGACTCAGCGACTCTCAGGACACCAGCGATTCTGGGCTGCCGAATCGAAGCCGGGATTTCGGTGGTGCGGTATTGGGATTCACCTCAGTTGTTGACCGGGGTGAAGATGTTCTTCAAGGTGCGCATTATGACTTTGATGACGACGCCGTTTAGCAACGTGGTAGTCAGCACCACGAACAGGGATCACCACGATGGTCGCTGACACGCGGAACGGTACAATCCGATCGACCGGCAACACAAGGAAATTGACGAGTCTGCGGATCATCTGGTCGATTTCAACCAGAGTAAACAGCACCACTAGCAACAATTCTGCAGCCAGCGGATTGTAGTATTATTTCACGTGTTCAACGCTCATCAGGTCGCGGATCTGATCTTGCCAGATCTTGGAACTAGATCGCCATGACGACCAGCCCCGACTGGGCCGATGCCGATGAGCGCCAGCTAGGGGCCCGGTACTGCGCCGGACGGACTGGAATCCTGAGTGCGTATGTCGCGGATCAGTCACACGCCAAAGACACCAAGGGCATAATCGATCGTGCTGGAGCAACAGCTGACCAGCCCGTGAACAGCGGACCTTGCGGCAGTAGCGACGTCGTCATCGAAAACCAGATGAAAATCAGACCAACCACGGCTTCGGTGAAAGTTGTAGTAGCGAGTCTACCAGGCGCTGCGGGTTGGTTGCGAAACTGGCGTTTTGGTTTCGCTGGGTTTAGCGAGCGCGTGAGTGTCGGCGGATTCCTCAGTATCGACAGTTGATTCGTTGATTCACTGTTAACCGATTCGTCGTCAGCGGCCGTCGTCCCAGAACATGTTTCGTTCATCGGTGGGTGAACTGGGGAGCGCGTTTCTCGATGAATGCCGCCATTCCTTCGGACTGGTCGTAAGTCGCGAAGGTTGAATGGAAAAGCCGGCGTTCGTAGCGTAGTCCTTCAGTCAGCGTGGACTCGAAGGACCGATTGACTGCTTCCTTGGCCATCCGTGCCGCTGACCGCGACATCTGTGAAATGGTGGTGGCGACGGCCTTGGCCTCGGTCAGCAAATCGTAGGCCGGCACCACCCGTGAGACCAGGCCGCTGCGTTCAGCTTCGGTCGCATCGATGGTGCGACCGGTGAGGATCAGGTCCATTGCTTTGGCCTTGCCAATTGCTCGGGTCAGGCGCTGTGAGCCGCCCATACCGGGCAGCACGCCGAGTTTGATTTCTGGCTGACCGAATTTTGCTGTGTCGGCGGCGATCAACAGATCGCACATCATCGCCAGCTCGCAGCCACCGCCGAGTGCGTATCCGGCTACCGCGGCGATAGTCGGGGTGCGCACGGCTGCTAATTTGCCCCAGTTGGCGAAGAAATCAGCGTCGAATGCGTCCGCGAACGTCAGACTGGTTATCTCTTTGATGTCGGCGCCGGCAGCGAACACCTTGAGGGAACCAGTAATGAGGATCGCCCCTACGCTCGGATCGTTGTCTAATTCTGTTGCTGCACTAGTCACTTCGTTCATCATCTGGCTATTGAGCGCGTTCAATGCTTGTGGCCGGTTCAGTGTGATGGCGCCAACTCGCTGATCGCGCTCAACGAGGATGGTGTCGTAAGTCATGTGTGATCCTCCTTGAAATTTAAGTCGTCGTCGATCGGTTGGAAATACGCATCGATGTCGGCTGTCGTGACTTCAGCCAGCGTCGTTGGTGACCACTTCGGATTGTGATCTTTGTCGATCAGCTGCGCGCGGATGCCCTCCACCAAATCGTGTGACCGTAGTGACGCCGATGACACCCGATAATCTTGGGTCAGAACGTCTTCTAGCGTTTCCAATTTGGCGGCGCGACGTACCGCTTGCAGTGTTACCGACAACGCGACGGGTGAGCGGCTGGTGATTAGGGTGGCGGCGTCTTCAGCAGGTTCCGCATCATGGCTACGCAACGCAGCGACGATGTCTTCGACCGTGTCGCCCACGTAGCATTCGTCGATCCAATCGCGTTGTGCAGCAAGGTCACTTGGTGGAGGCTCGATAGCGAAGCCAGCTAGCGCGCTGTTGATGCCGTCGGCCACGACCGCTCGTGTGAACGCGTTGAGGTCGCTGTGCGGTACGTAGTGGTCGGCAAAGCCTAGTGCGATGGCGTCGGCCCCGGAAAACGGTGCTCCAGTGAGTGCGGCATGTAGACCCAGTGCGCCGGGCGCGCGAGACAACAGGTATGTCCCGCCGACGTCTGGGACGAACCCGATACCAACCTCGGGCATTGCCACTTGCGTGGTATCAGTCACCACCCGAGTGTTTGCGTGTGCGCTGATGCCGACACCACCGCCCATCACGATGCCGTCCATCAACGACACGTACGGCTTGGCGAACCGGGCGATTTGGCCATTGAGCAGATACTCGCTGCGCCAGAACCGTCGTGCTTCGACTCCGTCCTTACGGGCGCTGTGATAGATTGCAACGATATCGCCACCGGCGCACAGTCCACGTTCCCCGGCTCCAAATAGCATCACTGTGCGCACCGTGTCGTCGTCTTGCCAACGGGTGAGTGTGGTGATCAGTGCGTCCACCATCTGCTGGTTCAGCGAGTTGATCGCCTTGAGACGGTTAAGCGTGATAATGCCAACACCAGCCTCAACGCGGGCCAGGACCTCATCTGATTCGCCAGCCATGCTCTAGCCTCCCACTCGTTGGAGAATCTGGCCCGAAAAATTCCGCCCAGCGCATTGATCAGCAATCTAGATCGTTACTAGTTCGATGGCATTCGTGGGTAAGGTTTATGTTTATCCCGACAACAAACATACGAGCCCGGCAATATCGAAGAAAACTGCAGCTCGATGGGGAACTCGGGCGTGCGGTTGATCGTTAAAGCAAGTGTTCGTATGGCTCGAAGCCACAGCCACAAGAGAGGATCCGACGGTGCGCGAGACAAGCAACCCGGTATTTCGTTCGCTCCCTAAGCAGAGGGGCGGATACGCGCAGTTCGGCACTGGCGCGGCCCCGATGCGGCAGGGGTACTATCAAGCCGATCCTTATCCCGCGGTTCCCTACCAGGAGGCCAAGCTTGCCCGGCCGCTAACCATCGATGACGTCGTTACCAAAACCGGCATGACGCTGACGGTGTTGATAGCCTCGGCCGTCGTTTCCTTCTTGCTGGTGGCGTTGAATCTTGCATTAGCCACGCCGCTTACCTTGGTTGGCGCTTTTGGCGGCTTGGCGCTGGTGCTGGTTGCCACTTTTGGGCGTAAGCAAGACAGCCCGGCAATCGTGCTTAGTTATGCTGTACTGGAGGGATTGTTCCTTGGCGCTGTGTCGTTCCTTTTTGCCAACTTCCAAGTATCGTCCGCCAGCGCTGGCGCATTGATCGGAGAGGCTGTTCTGGGCACCTTTGGGGTGTTTTTCGGCATGCTCGTCGTCTATAAAACCGGGGCCATCCGAGTCACCCCGAAGTTCACCCGAATGTTGGTCGCAGGGATGTTTGGTGTGTTGGCCTTAATACTCGGCAATTTCGTGCTGGCGATGTTTGGTGTGGGTGGTGGAGCAGGTCTCGGTTTGCGTAGCGGTGGGCCTGTGGCGTTCATCTTTTCATTGGTTTGTATCGGCATCGCGGCATTCAGCTTCCTGATCGACTTCGATGCGGCCGATCAGATGATTCGAGCAGGAGCGCCGGAGAAGGCGGCGTGGGGTATTGCTCTGGGATTGGCTGTGACGCTGGTCTGGCTGTATGTCGAGATCCTGCGTCTGCTCAGTTATCTTCAGAACGATTAGCTCCCTATGCGACAAGAGCCAGCACACTGTCAGGTGTGCTGGCTCTTGTCGCATCATGCTGTAGGAGGCCTTGACTGAGCCGCTCGATCACCAATCGCCATGCCTTGCCTGCCGCTAAAAGCACATGGGGTTTACAGATCCAGCGTCTTGTCGTAGGTGGTGAGGTTGTTCAGCAGCGTGATAACCTAACATCTGTTAGTCATGACAAACGGGTGGGTTAGCGTGATCGCTCCGCTCGAGACGTTCAGCTTGTCTTTGTCGATTCCCTGCTTGCGGGCTGAACTTGGGACCTATACCGCACAGGCCTTTGTTGATCTCGGCCAAATTCATGTCGCTCATCGATATGCCAGCTCGTTGCAGAGCCTGCTTAAACGCCTCGAATGGGTTCAGGCCTATGTCTCCGGTAAGAGTCTGTTGGCTCTGATGGACACGATGCGCGCCAGCGGTAGTCAGGCCCAGTTCCTCGGCCTTCGTGTTGCTGGTAATCACTAACGCAGCGGCACTGTCGTTGAGTGCGTGGGTATTTCCTGCGGTCACGGTGCCGCTAGGCCGGAACGCGGATTTGCGCTCGGCGACCTTCTCGTCAGTGGTATCCGATTATGGCCCGTCATCGGTGCTCGCCGTGCTGCTGTCAGGGAGGGCGATCGGGTAATATTTCGCGCTCAAAGAACCCACTCTTGATTGCCTCTTAAGCTCGGTTTTAGCTGCGCACCCCCAGCGGCCTTGGTCCTCGCGGCTGATGCCGGGGAGCATGGCGACGTTTTCAGAGGTCTGGCCCGTTGCGATGTGGACGTCGAGTAGCTTGTCATCGGCGTGGGAATCGTGCCATTCGTCGGTGTTTGCGGCTGCCGCGGCCGAGCGTTGCTGGGCCTCGGCTAAATAGTAGATTGTTGAATTCGGACTCACTGCCTGGCAGGCCACATCCCAAGATGAGGTCGTCGATTTGGTGCGGGTTTAGCGCTGGCATCTTGCCGAGGGTGGCGTGCACAATCTGAACGGCCAGGCCATTGGGTCGCATACGGGCGAGCGGTCTCTTCATGGTACAGCTGATCGGGGAGTGTGCGGTGGCAACGATGACGGTTGCCGGCATGGCGATTTCCTCCATTGGGGTGCAGGCACACCGACAGGTGGTAAGTCACCGGCGAGACAAGCCGTATGACGTAGCTCTAAATTTAGTTGTTGCTCTCAATGGTTTGAACTGGCCCGGGCCGCAAGATTGCGGGCGAACCCTGGCAGGCCGGGCACCGCCACAGCCTTGACATGCCACTGGGCTGCGTGTGCTTACCGGGGATAGGTCTTTTCGTGTAACGCCTCGCACAGCACCCGCAGCAGCTGGTCAGCCGCTAACGCATATGCCGTGGCTGAGGGGTGGTAACCGTCGGCGGAAAACATCTTTTCGGGCATGGCCCGGAATTGGGGCGCCAGCAGATGTGCCAGTGGTACTGGCACACCGCCGGCCGCTCGGACGGCTGTGGTCTGGGCTCGGGCCAGCCGTAGCCCACGGGTGCTTGCTAGCCAGCGCAGTGGCTGCGGGATGGCCGAGATGACCCCCAGATCCGGGCAGGTCCCGACGACCACCACCGCGCCCCGGGCATGCAATCTGTGCACCGCCACGCCCAGTCGTCGCGCTGACTGGCTGATGCCATTGAGCGAAGTGACGTCGTTGGCCCCGATCATCATCACCGCCGCATCCGGCGGCGGTCCAGCCACAAACATCGCATCGACTTGGCTGCACACACCTTTTGAAGTGGCGCCGACAATGGCTTTGGTGCTTAGCCGGATGTGCTTACCGGTCTGCTCTGCCAATCCGCGCGCGATGAGCACGCCCGGTACTTCCTCGGCACTATCGCAACCGTACCCGGTCGCCGTAGAGTCGCCAAAAATCATCAGGTGTAGGTTGACGGGAACGCCGCGCCGCCACCGCTGCACAGGCTCGCCACCGGGAGCGTACACGCCGTCGGCGCGTGGCGGGATATCCCAGGATTTAGGAATGACGGTGCGTGCGTATGTCGCCTGGCCAACCAGCAGATTGCGTGCACCCAGATAAGCCGTGCCTGTCGAGGCGAGTGCACCCGCTGTGGCTAGAGCGATCATTGACCACCGCGGCACCCTTACGATCACGCCACTAGTTTAAAGCGGCCATGATGACATTTGCGTGAGTAGCTGAGAGATAACGCGATTACGGTGTGGATCAATTGTGGTATCGAGTCATACTCTTCAAACGTTTTACTCAGAAACGGCTGGCAAGCTAAGTTTTCGAGAGGCTTGGCTGAACGCCCCGGGGAGCGGTTTGAACCAGACGCTTAGTCGCCTCGTCATCTAAACTAGATTAAGGCGTAGGAAGTGTCGACATGACCGCACCCAGCAAGGTACCCGGCTCCCTCCGCGATGTCATCTGCTCACACGAGGTATTTTTCAAGGCACGTAGAATTGAAGCGTGCGGATTCGAGAACCTCGACGGTGCCCCTGTTGAGGTTCTCGAGTCCGGGCCCAGCGTTGCTGGGCGAGTTGTTGCGCTGGCGTTGCGACTGACGATCCGGCCAGTTTTGGCGGTCGGCAGCTACGTTCCTAGTGCGCCGTGGCCGTGGGGCCTCATCGACGTGGCGTCCCGCATTCTACTCCCTCGGTCCGCGACCATTCGCACCACGGTGAGCTTGCCCAATGCGTCAGCACAGCTAGTGCGCGCGCCTGGAGTGCTACCTGTGGATAGCAGTCGGCGTGTCATTGTCTACTTGCACGGTGGTGCGTTCTTGACCTGTGGAGCACACTCGCACAGCAAGCTCGTCGAGATGTTGTCAAACTTTGCTGACTCGGCGGTTCTTGTGGTCAACTATCGGTTGCTGCCTAAGCACTCGATCGGGATGGCCCTCGAGGATTGCTACGACGCTTACCGGTGGTTGCGGTTGCGCCGACATCATCCCAGCCAGATTGTGCTGGCTGGGGATTCTGCCGGTGGATATCTCGCGCTCGCTCTCGCACAGCGGCTGCAGGAGGAAGGCGAGGAGCCGGCAGCGCTCGTGACCATCTCGCCACTGCTACAGCTAGCAAAGGAATGCAAACAGGCGCATCCTAACATTAAAAGCGACGCAATGTTCCCGGCACGGACATTCGATGCACTTGTCACGTTGGTTGCTAGTGCGGCCGCGCAGCGCAAAGTCGACGGCAAGCCAGAAGAGATCTATGAACCGTTGGAACACATCAAACCTGGCCTGCCGCGGACATTGATCCACGTTTCTGGATCTGAGGTATTACTACACGACGCGCAGTTGGCCGCAACCCGGCTGGCAGCGGTTGGTGTGCCGGCCGAGGTACGGGTTTGGCCCGGTCAGGTCCATGACTTTCAGTTGGTCGCGCCGCTGGTGCCAGAAGCGGTCCGTTCGTTGCGTCAGATTGGCGAGTACATCCGCGCGGCTACCGGCTAGTGGATCGGGGTGGCGCGCCAGCACCCGAGCGGTTGTGGGTGGCAAAGATTCGCCTGAGACGATGAACGCATGCGGATTGCGCAGCACATCAGTGACCTCATCGGCGGCACGCCACTGGTCCGCCTGAACTCCGTCGTCCCGGCTGGCGCCGGGACCGTGGCGGCAAAAGTCGAATACCTCAACCCCGGGGGCAGTTCCAAGGACCGGATTGCGGCCAAAATGATTGATGCGGCAGAGGCCAGCGGTCAACTGAAGCCGGGTGGCACCATCATTGAACCTACGTCGGGCAATACCGGTGTTGGCCTCGCTTTGGTCGCCCAGCATCGCGGGTATAAGTGTGTGTTCGTCTGCCCCGACAAAGTCAGCGAGGACAAGCGGAATGTGCTGCTGGCATACGGCGCCGAGGTAATTGTGTGTCCGACGGCCGTTCCGCCCGACGACCCGGACAGTTACTACAGTGTTTCCGATCGGTTGGTCGCAGAAATTGACGGTGCCTGGAAGCCAGACCAGTACGCTAACCCGGCAGGACCGGTTAGCCACTACGAGACTACCGGCCCGGAGATTTGGGTCGACACCGACGGTAAGGTAACCCATTTCGTCGCCGGCATCGGTACTGGCGGGACAATCACTGGCGCAGGCCGCTACCTCAAGGAGGTGTCCGGCGGATCGGTACGTATTATCGGTGCCGACCCGGAAGGGTCGGTGTATTCGGGTGGCATCGGTCGGCCATACCTGGTTGAGGGGGTCGGCGAGGACTTCTGGCCGGCGGCGTATGACCCAACGGTGCCCGATCAGGTCATCGCGGTGTCTGACTCCGACTCGTTCAATATGACCAGGCGGTTGGCCCGTGAAGAAGCGATGCTGGTCGGCGGGTCGTGCGGCATGGCGGTTGTGGCCGCCCTGCAGGTGGCCGAGGAAGCTAGGCCGGACGCACTGATCGTGGTCTTGCTGCCGGACGGCGGCCGAGGGTACATGTCGAAGATTTTCAACGACGCCTGGATGTCGTCGTATGGGTTCCTGCGTAGCCGCCTGGACGGGTCGACCGAGCAGCCCACGGTGGGTGATGTGTTGCGCCGGAAATCGGGCGCACTGCCCGACTTGGTGCACACCCATCCATCGGAGACAGTGCGCGACGCCATTGGCATTCTGCGGGAGTACGCAGTCTCCCAGATACCGGTTGTCGGCGCCGAGCCGCCAGTGATGGCGGGCGAGGTTGTCGGTAGTGTCTCCGAACGGGAACTACTTTCGGCCGTGTTCGAAGGTCGTGCTAGCTTGGCTGACGCGGTCTCCGAGCACATGAGCCCGCCGCTGCGGCTAATCGGCGCCGGTGAGTTGGTCAGTATGGCTGGCAAGGTGTTGCGCGACTCCGACGCGTTGATGGTGGTGGAGAAGGGCAAACCGGTCGGGGTCATTACTCGATACGACTTATTGGGTTTCCTCTCAGAGGGCGCGCCGCGACGTTAGCTGGGGCGATTGAGCCGCAAATTAGTTCGGCTGCGAACAAATTGTTGATGACGACCTGGTGCGCCGAAGTCCTCGCTCACTCGCTATATGAAGTCATTCTCAGGTAGGGTAATGCGGCCTAGTTCCGCTCCTCCGCAGTAGGAAGGGTGCCATGACCGATCAACCGCCGCCTAGCGGGTCTAATCCGCCACCTGCTCCGCCCCCGCCTGGGTCATCCAGTGGGCACGAGCCTTCGTCTGCTCCGTCTGAGCTAGGTGCTGCCTATCCGCCGTCTGGTGGTGGGTATCCCCCGCCTCCGCCGTCTGGTGGTGGGTATCCCCCGCCTCCGCCGTCTGGTGGTGGGTATCCCCCGCCTCCGCC
>NZ_QAYL01000004.1 GCF_003408705.1 Mycobacterium uberis | reverse complement strand
TCTGCCACCGCGTCCGTTTACGATGCCACGCAACCTGGCGGGCGGGTAACCGCTGCGGCTCGGGTTGTTTCACTTGCAAGGCAACGAAACCAATCGAAGGAGACAGCAAATAATGACAGCACGTTTTATGACCGATCCGCAGTCGATGCGGGATATGGCGCGCCGTTTTGAAGTGCATGCTCAGACCGTGGAGGACGAGTCTCACAAGATGTGGGCGTCGACGCTGAACATCGCGGGTGCGGGCTGGAGTGGGGCGGCTCAGGCGACGTCCTTTGACGTCATGGGGCAGATGAATCAGGCGTTTCGCAACATCGTGACCATGCTGCACGAGGTTCGTGATGGGTTGGGTGCTGCTGCCACCCGCTATGAGCAGCAAGAGCAGACTTCTCAGCAGATCCTGCAGGGTAGCTAGCTCCGAAAACCGCTGCTGTCCCACTACTTTCTCATTTACTTTACTAATTCAGGAGGACGATAGTTTATGCCCAGTATTAACTACCAGTTCGGGGATATTGATGCGCATGGTGCAACGATCCGCGTACAAGCGGCATCGTTGGAGGCCACGCACCAGGCCATCTTGGCGAGTGTGCGTGATGCCGCTGACTTTTGGGGTGGACAGGGTTCGGTGGCATGTGAGCAGTTCGTCAGTGATTTGGGTCGCAACTTTCAGATGATTTATGAGCAGGCCAACGCTCACGGCCGAAAGGTGCAAGCTGCCGGTAACAACATGGCTGACACGGACCGCTCTGTCGGTTCCAGTTGGGCCTAACCTAGAGTCACCTCAGCGCCGCTCCTACCAAAGTCGACACCGGGCAGCCCATCGGCATCCTCACTACCCGCTTAAAGCAATTGAGTAGCAAACCGGCAGGTAGTCGAGGGTGCCGCGACGAATTTCATGGCAATAGGTTCCGGATCACCCTCCAGCTCAATGAATTTCAGCCTGGACATTCACTCGGTGAGGAAGCTATTGACCTCCATACGAGCCAGGATCGCGCCCAAACATAAATGCACAGCGTGGCCGAAGACCAGATCCTTGTTGGACTCCACACTCGATGTCGGAGCAGAACACATCCTCACCGTGGTTGGCCGATACATCAGGTAACAGTACCGATTCTCCTGCTGCGATGGATATTCCATGCACAGCGGTGTCTTCTGCAGCAATGCGCATGAACTGCTTGACCGGAATAACCCAACGAGTTATCTCCTCGGTGGCTATTGGCATCAAGCCGAGATTTTCGCACAGACGCGCAAGTTGGTCCGCATTCTCGATAAGTGCGTGCAGGACTCCGGAGATGGTTTCGCTACTAGTGGTGTCGTGCCCTGCGGTAGTCTCGATGCGAGAGTAGGACACGATGTCAATATCTGACAGCAGTGCACCGTCGATACGGATCGTTGGCGATTGTCGACGCGAAATCCTCGATTGGATGCTTGCGGTGCGAAGCGTTCACACCATTGAAGTAACCGAACGTGCCTTGCAATGCCGGCAGCCTACCCTCGTTCGTGTAGCCACGCCTGAACTGACTCTCATCGTTACCGAACCACTCCTGGGTCAGCTTGACCATGCGTGGGAAATCGCACTCCGGTCCGGGCGGCCATCATCTTATTGACATAACTCTTGGCTAGTTCGTTGATGCGCACTTTTAGTGCCCACATTGCCTTCGGGCGAAGCCATTCCGTACCAATCGCCGTACCACCCAGTGCCGCGGATGTCCAGGTGAATCAGTCTGCGTACACTCATGGCAGCCTACAGCTAGTCGGCCACGTCGGTCAGCAAGACCGGACGTGGCCAGTTGGTGAATAGCAGGGCTATCACATTCGATGTCCATAATCTCGGCATTCTTGGTAATCACCTAGAACGGGCGGTAGTTTGGCATATCGACCCAGGGATACTAAAGCACGAGCGCACAAATGAACTAACGCCGCGTACAATCGCTAGTCTTCGTTGTTACGTCAACGGATCTGCCAGTAACTTGGCAGCCTCACCAATTACCGTTACACCTACTCAGGAAGCGCTGGTGGTCACTGCCAGTTCAGCCTGAGCTTGCCGCTACTCGGAAAATATCTTGGCATCGGCATCACGAAGATCTACTGATATTTCTACAAGAAGAATACTCTGCTAAACACGATGATCGACCGCACTTGAACCAAGTATGTGTTTACCACCCCCTATGCGGAAACCAGCAACGGGCGCGAGACGTTGCGAAGCCATGCACGTCTGATGCGTAAAACGTTCGTGGGCAACCAAATACTGTGCGATCTGATTTTGATTCAAGCCGCTCTTACTCCCAAAGCGGCACTATTGAGTGCGCAAAAGATGGAACGGGTGATCGCCAATCTGATTCAGGCCGACTTGTCATCTGAAGACGCCTTTGAAGCCTATTCCTCGTCTTCGGTCCACGTCCGCGGATCAGTAGTTCTGTCCCAACTGTGCGAAAGAACCAGCCGATAGATAGCGGTTCACATGCCATCGAGGACGTCGTGGCCGTCAATCCCACAACTACTCTCCGCTGATCAATTGAGTGATCAGAAAGGGAGATCGCATTGAGAACCTTGATGAAAACAATTTCGAATACGGCCTCAACCGCATTCTCGACGACGTTAGCCGGGTGATCGACGAAGCACACATGCAGCCAAGTCAACCGGTCAACGCCGGTGAACTAAGGTGACCGGGGCTAGTTGATGCGCATAAGAACCTTCAGCCCGCCGTATTGTGCTGACACTGTCGAGATCGCGGACAACTCGCTTCAGCAACCGCGACACGCACGACCAAGTGATCGATCAACGGAATAGCTGCGTCAGCAAAGTGTTCCGATATCGCAGCCCAGTCGAGTTCATCGTCGTGTTTCTTGAGAGCAGATAGTACCCCGCAGATGGTCCTATAGCGACTGATCGGACTAGCCCCCGGTCGCGAGGAACATCCACCCAGGTGTGTAGTGGGTCATCTGTGACATCAGCTGGACGAACTTTAGCGATTCCGCTACAACACAAATGGCCCTATACAACTCATAGTTGAGGCGAACCGTTCGCTCGTCGTCGCTTCTGGCACAAGCGTCTTCCCGCTGGGCTTAGATATGTTTGAGTTCCAGCATTTGGTCGATAGTGTTGTTAGCCGCGGACCACGCAGCAAGCTGGCAACCGACGGATCTCTGCACGTTCGCGACGTCGGTGAGATCTTGCTAAGTCACCGATAGGATCATAAAGCCGCAGTGCTACTGGACCAGCAGATCTTGTACGCTGAGGACGAACAGTATTTCACAAAACGGTGTGACGCTGCTCCCCAAATCTGCTGCCAATTGTTCTAGACGAGCATACCGTCCTGCTTCATAGATGGCATCCAAGATCCTGTTGCAGACAACGCGTGCAATGTCCTCGGGAAGTTGTTGTTGCGCAATGAAATTATGGAATACTAGCCGGTAGAAGCTGCTACTCGTTAAGCAGCCGTTTACCGGTGGTAGACTCCTGGACTTCGCTGGTTCCTTCACCGATGAACAAGAACGGCGCATGGCATATCAGCTGCTCGATTGCATCATCCTTGCAATCGCCGCCGTGCATCCGGAAACCCTGCTGGGTGATCTCGGAACAGAATTCGCTGGCAAGGTATTTAGCCATATCCGCAGCAAGGTCGTTGCATTCGCCTGAATCCTTCAGCCATGCCGTGTTGACCAGCATAAAATACACGACTTGAGCTTTGGTCGTCATTTCGACGGATTGGAACGCGATGGCTTGGTGCTCTGCAATCGTCTTACCGAATATGCAGCGTTGTTGAGCATAGCACACCACAAGCTCTTGCCGACACGTTGACGCGGCCGACTTCGATACCACCCATCATCTAGACCAAGACTCGTCCCTGGGACACCGCCAAGGATGTCGTCTACCCTTGTCAGATAGCCATCGAAGATGAGTCTGCTGGTTTCGATGCCTTTCCCAGCTTGTCGATTTCGCCGGATCCTGTTGTCTCTGAAACTACTTCATCGAAATCAGCTAGCTTTTTTACCAGAAACACGACGAGGCTGCGATGCTACTTCTCAGTGCATTCGTCGATGCGTACCATACAGAAACTAGCGTGGCATTAGCGCCGTTAGTCAGCCACGTCTTATGGCCGTTGATGGTGTAAGCGCCACCCGGGCTACGCGCCACCCGGGTTCAGATCGCCGCCACACCAGAACCCGGTTTCGGTTCTGACGTCGAAAACACGCCACGGTACTCACTGGCAGCCATGCGCGGCAGGGAACAATGCTACTGCGTCTCGGTGTCATACTGGCGCAACAGATATGCCACTACGGCGAAATGGGTATTGACCACTCAGGATACACTTGTCCAGCCGCGCTAGCGTCCTCGACTCACAATGCATAGGTCAATAGTGACTCCTCCAGGCCGCTAGCCACCATAAGTCTGCGGAATCATCAATCCGAACAGACCCAATATCCCGCATCCGGTCTACAATGCCCTGTGCATAGGTATCACTGCGTTCCAGTTGTAGCATGTTGGAAATGACTTCTTTGTCGACGAATTGTCTTAACTGTAGCAGTGATATAGTTCTGATAGGCGATGGTCAAGCCCAAACACTGGATTAGGACGTCCACGGTGTCTTATCCCAGTATGGGAGCGGGTGCGCTGACGATATGAGTGCCGTCGAGCAATGCCGACATACCGAAGGTGAAATACCATCCGAAACCGAGCAAGAACAATGGATTGCCAGTTGCCTGTTCGTCATCGGCAACCTATTCGAACGTGCGGTATCGCTCAAAAAACGGTGATTTGTGGTCTCGTCGGTCGTGTAATGAGCTAACCAGCAAGCAAACAACCCGGAGAACATGTCACGATACTGATACCGGACACCTTCGTCGCCAAAGCCAATACCGAGCGCCGCGGTGAGCGCAGTTACCGCTGTCCCGATGCCTGTCACCTCAATCCAGTAGCGAAAGTGCCTTACCGTCAACACCACAACCATGAACGCAGCCTCATCAAGAGTGGAGAAATCCTGGCCTGTACTGGCCGCAGATAGCATTACCCAGACACTGGCATTGCATCCCATTTACCTGCGACTCAGTCAATAACCCGAGGTTTCCCGTCATGGCCAGCACGACATATGAGGCCACAACACACATCCCAGGTCGACAACACATGGTTGATCAGCGCTCCATGATTGGCCGGACCAGGTGACGAGTGCGAATCCGACACTCGTATTCACAACGTAATCCACGCCGGTGAAACTGTCGTCATACCCAAGCAGCTGAACATGAATAACATTCGGCAATCTTGACAACCAAATGATCATAACTTGGCCCAGCCAAGCCAGCTACGTTAATGATGACGACGCTGTCGCCATCGAAGATCAGCAGTTGGACGAGCTGTTATCCTTCGGCCCAGTGCAAATAGACAATGGTCGAAAACTTTCCCTTGTTCAGAACGGTTCAACAGATCGATGTGCCATCAGCCGCCAGCATTGTACTTGCTAAGGCAACGCTGACCAGATCAATGCGGATCACCTGCGCGCCAAGCTGACTTAGCGTTATACTACACAACGGTACGGCGACAAAACTGGACATCTCAACAACACTGACACCGGTCAGCGGCAACTCAGAGCCATTACAGACCTGCTCGCAAATAACAGCTTGGGGCATGGTCGCTCTACTGGCTGCAGATGTATCGACCGCTAGTGACTTCTATAACGGTTCCGACCACCTACGATGACAGATCTGAAGCGAAAAACAATGCGAAGCTAGCCACTTGGCTAAGTCCCCTGACTCGCCTCATCGGGACCTTCCACTACCTTTACGTCCCAAATGCGTCGCGGTATTGCTTCGGTCATGGCTGAACGAATCAACCCAGGAGCGATCATGTTTATCCGAATACCTAGTTAGGCAAGCTCTTTAGCGTCGGCCTTGGTCAGCCTCACAATCTCGGCCTTGGCCACCGAATAGTTGGTCTGACCGACCATACTAATCTTGCCTCGACGCCGAAAGCATGTTCACAATCGCGCCATGTCTGTTAGCCTGAATGATTGTCGCCGACGTCCTAGTACTGTTTCACGTCTCCTTCAGGTACACCACAATGAACTCGTCACAATAGTTCTTTGGTCATCTTGCACATCGTCACATCACGGGTAATCTCGGCGTTGTTTGACCATGATGTTCAGCCCATCGAATTGTTCGAAAGCCGTTCAAACGAGGCAGCGGCACAGGCCACATCACATCACATTGCATTGCCAAGGGTCATATCTTGTGCCACCCAATTGCTCCGCCGCAACTCCAGTCACCTCAAGGCTCACGTCGCCGAGCACCATTCGCACCCTCTGCGATGAACTGCTCGGCAATGCCCAGACCCAGAACCTTGTGCACCGCCTATGAGCACCGCGATCGGACCGCTCAATAATGCCACCTGGATCATACACCCCTAGCCACTAGTGCCCTAGCTTCAGGCGCTCATCAATCAAATACCTTATTTCATATAGGGCATTCTATGAAAGAAATTAGGGATACTGACCGGATCCCTACCGTTCGGCAACGTCCGCATTTCGCCTGTAGCATCCAAAGACTTCGCCCATGTCGTCACTAAGGCGCTGTGCGCACTCCAAAATCATCTGAGTGCGGTTTATGAACTAAATGGCTCGGGCCGACACTGGACCCCAACGAACTCGCCGAGCAATACGCACAAGCCCTGAGGCGGCCCGTCACCGCGGTTCGGCCACCTTATAACAATTGGCTCGAGGTATTCGAGGAGGTGGGCCTGGGCCCCGCATATTCAACAACACATCGCTACCATGGTCAGGCTGGACCGCAAAAACCACTACAACCGCTCAACCCGCGATGTTGAAGGCATCCACCCACCACATCGCACAGACGGTACAGCGCTACGTCGAACAACACCGCGATCTGTTTAGCTGAGAAGTGCGGGCGGAGGGAGTCGAACCCACATGCTCTTTCGAGCACCGGCACCTAAAGCCGGCGCGTATACCGTTTCGCCACGCCCGCGGAACCTCGCGATCCTATCGCTTGCTTTGTCGGTGGTGCGGCATAGCATGGCTCTCAGTGACCGACCAAAGGGAGCAACGTGCGGTCTGCAGAGGAGTTAGAGGCGGCTAGGCACCTCTTCGCAACTGATGTAAACAATGTGCGATTGCGTATCAGCTCAATGTGCCGCGACCGATGGATACGGGACTGACGACGCCGACCACAGATTCGACCCGAGGTTAGCGAACGGACCGAGCTGCGGAGTCGGTCATGACTTTTTCGCACTTCCGACCGCGACATACTGTACATATTCTCGGCCTCCATCTCACGATGCCGCCGCCTGTGGCGTCTGATGATCACTCGCACCGCCATCGACATGTCGTTGATGGCCAATCAGCGCACACCTTGCAGGTAGTCTAATTGATTAATCTATAGCAGTTGCCTCATTATACTCAAAGTATTAGCCATGTCTGCTGCCTCAGCGTGGTCCTGGTAAGCAACACTCAAGGTCGATTCGGTTGGAACCTTGACAGGAGCGGCTCGTCACACAAGCAACGAGAGAATATTTTCGGCTTGATCGATAACGACGGGTGCTATGTGGTCGCCATGACCATGGCGTCCAAAGCATGCAATACTACGTTTTCAAACCGATCCGAGACAGTACCCATGAACTGTTCTGCGCGGCGCTCAACAACCTTTGGAGTCCCGTGGACGCGACCATACAAGTACGGCGTCGCCACTCTACCGCAAGGCCGCGGTGACGCTCCTTGATGAATTCGTCGACCCCAAACCATGAGCGGTACCGTCAAGGAGTGTCCGCCATACGTCGTCGCAGGCCCGCACTGATAGCTTTAGTCATCATTACTGCCTGTGGCTGTCTGGCCTTGGGCTGGTGGCAATGGACCAGGTTTCAGTCAGCCTCGGGTACCTTCCAGAATCTCGGCTATGCGTTACAGTGGCCTCTGTTCGCCGGGTTTTTCCTCTACGCGTACCACAACTTCGTGCGCTATGAAGAGTCACCCCCGCAGCCACGAAACGCAAACTATGTAACCGAAATTCCACCTGAACTGCTGCCCGCTCGCCCCGAGCCTGCACAGCAGCCACCCTACGATCCCGCTCTACGAGAATACAATGCCTACCTAGCCGAACTAGCGAAGCAAGACACCAAAAAGCAGAATAGGACCACCGCATGACCACGCCCGAGGCACCCCAAACGCCCGTTTTTCCTGTTAAGAAGATCCGCACCGCCCTACTCGGTTACCGAATTATGGCTTGGACAACGGGTACCTGGCTCATCGCACTGTGCTACGAGATCGTCTCACACCTCGCCTTCCACCACGAAATCCGGTGGATCGAAGTAGTACACGGCTGGGTGTATTTTGTCTATGTGTTAACGGCGTTCAATCTCGCAGTCAAGGTCATATGGCCGATCGGCAAAACGATCGGTGTACTGCTGGCCGGCACCATCCCGTTGCTAGGCATAATCGTCGAGCATTTCCAAACCAAGGACATCAAGACGCGCTTCGCGCTTTAGGCACAGTCAAACGTGAAGCCGGCTGCACACTCGGGCTGTGCGAACATACGAACAGCGTCACGTTTGCGCGACAAGCGCCCGCAGCGCAGGCACCAGCAGCGCCAACGCACGACCGCGATGCGAGACCGCGTCCTTCTCCACCGGACTTAATTGAGCCGCGGTGCGGCCTTCCAGCTCAGGACCATCAGGAATGAAGACCGGGTCATAGCCGAACCCACCGTCACCACGCGGCTCCCTAGCGATCGTGCCCGGCCACACACCTCGAACGACGACTTCGTCGGACTCCGACACCAGCGCGCAGACCGACACGAATGCCGCGCCGCGCCGCTCGTCAGGCACATCACGCAACTGCGCCAGCAGTAGCCTGGTGTTTCCGGCATCGTCGCCGTGGCTACCCGACCAACGCGCCGACAGCACCCCCGGCATGCCGCCCAGTACGGCCACCTCTAAACCGGAATCGTCAGCCACACTCGCCAGACCTGTCGCTGCGAATGCATCGCGCGCCTTGGCCAGAGCGTTGTCCTCTAAAGTTGCGCCAACTTCGGATGCCTCATCGAAAGATTCCACGTCGTTCATCGATACAAGCGTCAACCCCGACAACCCGCCACCGTCGAGCACGCGGCGCAATTCTGCCAGCTTTTTCCGGTTGCGGCTGGCAAGCAACAGCCGGGTCAACTTCCGAACGCCTTCGGTGGTGGCGGTCCATCGGGCAGCACACCCGGGTACGGCAACACCAACGCATCGCGCTGTGCGGTAAACAACTTGTCGCAAGCACCCAATGCCATGTCGAGCAGCTTGTCCAGCGTCGAACGCGGGAACGTAGCACCCTCACCGGTCCCCTGAATCTCCACCAACGTCCCGGTGTCAGTCGCAATGATGTTCATATCAACCTCTGCCCGCGAGTCTTCCCCGTAGGGCAGGTCCACCCGAATCCTACCGTCGACCACGCCGACGCTGACCGCGGCGATAGCACACGATAACGGCCTGGGATCTAATAGCCTACCCGCCACCGACAGGTAAGTCACCGCGTCGGCCAACGCCACGTAAGCGCCGGTGACGGCCGCTGTGCGAGTGCCACCGTCGGCCTGTAACACATCGCAGTCGACGGCGATGGTGTTCTCTCCAAGCGCCGCCAGGTCGATACACGCCCGCAATGACCGTCCAATCAACCGACTGATTTCCTGGGTACGCCCGCTTAGCCGACCTTTCACCGATTCGCGTTCTGAACGAGTATGGGTGGCTGACGGCAGCATCGCATACTCCGCGGTGAGCCACCCTTTTCCGGATCCTTTCCGCCAGCGCGGCACTCCCTCGACGACACTGGCGGTACACATGACCTTGGTTTTGCCGAATTCAATAAGCACCGAACCCGCCGGGTGTTCGGTAAACCCGCGGGTGATAACCACCGCACGAAGCTCGTCGTCAAGGCGACCGTCTTCTCGTTTGGACACGCAGCAACCCTAGCCCGTCGGCGATGCGCGCCGGCACGGCGTGGGTATAGAAAAGCAGGCAACCAACCTGGGACGAGATCTTAGGACGGCTCAGAGTCGTTCGGGAGCTTGAATATCGAATGTCTCACCGGACACCACCGCATGAACCGGGCCATCGAACTCCGCTTTGGCCTCGCTGATCACGCCCTCACGTGAAGTCCACGGCGGGATATGCGTCAGCAGCAGCTCGCGGACACCTGCCTGTGCCGCGACCTTGCCGGCCTCGGTGCCCGACAGATGCAGATTCGGTGGCCTGTTCGACGCATGCGTCCAAGATGCTTCGCAGAGGAAGACATCCGCACCTCGAGCCAGTTCGACGAGCTGATCACAGCGACCAGTGTCACCGCTATAGACCAATGATGCACCGCTGGGATCGGTAATGCGCAAGCCGTAAGACTCCATCAGGTGCGCTACCAACCTCGGCATTATCGTCAGCGCTCCCAGAGTCACCGGTTCGCCGTCAACCCAGTGGTGCATATCGAAGATGTCAGAGCAATCGTCGATCTCGCCACCGTACGGTGACGACGCAGCACCCAACCGCGACCAGGTATCGCTTGGGCCGTACAGCAATGCCTTGCCGACGGGGCGCGACGGGTGATAGCGACGCCACACGAACAGTCCGGGCATGTCCAAGCAATGGTCGGCGTGTAGGTGCGACAACAGCACATGCACCGAGCCGGGATCCGCGTGCCGTTGCAGTGCACCAAGCACTCCCCCGCCGAAGTCAAGAACCAGTGGCGGGGTGTCCGGTGCTCGGAGCAGATAACCCGACGCGGGCGAGTCCGGACCCACAACACTGCCGGAGCAGCCGAGCACGGTTATTCGCACGGTCACTACTGTGCCATGCTCGATGCCAGGATGCGGAAAACATTGCCCATTAAGGTGATCAGAATCTCTTGCACCGACCTAGTGGACACGAGAATGAGGCTGCACCGGTTGAATGCCACTCACTGCGGTACCGAGAAATCGCGCAGCCAACCGAATGAAAGCCTCGGGGTCACCGGTGGCTTCGAAGATTCGGGTGGCGGGCGGTGCATCATGCGGACGAAGCAGATCCCTTTCGGTGAGCACCCGCAGCACTTCCTTGGCGGTCTCCTCGGCGCTAGAGACCAGCGTGACGTCTTCGCCCATCGCCAGTTGAATCAGTCCCGACAGCAGTGGGTAGTGCGTGCAACCCAGCACTAGAGTGTCAACTCCGGCGCGCTGTAGCGGCTCCAGATAGCCCTCAGCCAGTCCAAGCACCTGACGACCGCTGGTCACGCCGCGTTCGACGAAGTCGACAAAACGTGGGCACGCCACCGCGGTGATCTCAGTGTCGCGGGCAGCGGCGAACGCATCTTGGTACGCGTGCGAGGTGATAGTGGCTCGGGTACCGATGACCCCAATGCGGCCGTTACGGGTGGCGGCAACCGCCCGGCGCACTGCCGGCAAAATGACCTCGACGACAGGCACATCGTAGCGCTCACGAGCATCGCGCAGGCATGCCGCAGACGCAGTGTTGCATGCAATCACCAAGATCTTAACACCATGGCCGACCAGGTCGTCACCGATGGCAAGCGCGTGCGCACGAATCTCGGGGATAGATAGCGGTCCGTACGGGCCGTGGCCGGTGTCGCCCACATACACAATGTCCTCGTCGGGAAGCTGGTCGATGATCGCCCGCGCGACCGTCAATCCGCCAACACCGGAGTCGAAGATCCCGATGGACAACAGCGGCGAGCTCATATCTTCAAGCACGGAGAACTGGTGCCGACTTTTTTGAGTACGTGGTTCTTACGTTTCGGCGCAGATAACAGATACGTGATCACAACACCTACGATCAGGCCACACAAATAGACTTGCCACGACACGCCACCGCATCTACCGAGAACCAGCATAGCAACCAACAGCACACCACTGGTGGTGAATAAGACCACGCGCCCCATGATGATGTCTGCCACTCTGCGAACAAACAGCCCGAACGTCAGAAAGAAAACCAACCAGCCGAAGATCAGACCGGAGGTCCCGATGTGCTCGATCGTGCCACAGCTGCTGCCCACATTGCCGACAAGCCAGGTGCCGAAGCCGCCGAGGACCCATACCATCGCGGTGGCCCAAACGAATCGGGGCGATCCAGCCAGTATCATCAGAAACCCAAGTGTTAGCAGCGGAATCGTACTGGCTATCAGGTATTGCCAATTGGCGTACAGTATGGAGACGAAGAGGCTCCCATAGGCCGTCAGTTTTCAGCGGCCTGGCCCTATTGGTGTCCAAGGAATGCCAGGTCAGTTGATCAATCACCTCGACGAGATAGCCTAACGCCACGAAGGTGAGGATCGTGACCCCGCTCACCACCCACTGGGATCGCTTTTTAGTTTCTACCATCGGCTTGGGGCCTTTGGCCGGCTGGGTCATGAGAGCCACTCCTCCTCATCATCACTTCACTCTGCATCGTCGCCGGCGCGGGTCATCCCCATAACTGCCCCTCCAAAGCGTTCTCGACATCATCCAGGCTACCGGTGTAGGCGCCGGCAAACAGATACTTTTCAGCCGACGTCGGCGACCACCAACGCAATGTCAGCTCGCTCACCGGCCGCTATCCCATCATGAGGGCTGCATACAGCAACGCACAGACTGAGATGCCAGCAAAGATGCCCTCGGAAGCCGCACGCTCTCGGATACAACGCACAGCGTCGGCGGTATAGGATGGTCAGCACGTCCGAGTCATACAGCTCGGGCACAAATCCTTCATTGATGTTGCACAGCGCATGCTCCCCTTAGCCATAGCGGAGTTCGGCGGCCACGATTTTAACGTCGGGAGCACGCTGACACAGAAATCGGCCAGTGCCCACCAGTATGCCCGTGTGCCGAAAACCAGCTACGAAGTGCGTAATATTGGGCAGGCTGGCAAGCAACTCGGGGCCCGGTGCCATGGCAGTACGCTTCAGTGTTAGCTAGGCTGTCATAACCTATACAGCATCGCCAACGACGGATTGGCAGCGACCAGATCTTTGGCGGTAGCTACCGCAGTGTTCACTCCACCTTCGGCCGGCGAGAAAGCGATCTACGCACCATAAAACTCTAGCAGCTGGCACCGCTCTACTGACGTGTTCTCGGGCATCAGGCCGATCAGCTGATAACCCTTGAGCCGAACTTCCATTGCCAACGAGATACCAGTGTTACGGCTGACGGGCTCGCGGACCGTCGCATTCGGCGCCAGCAACCTTGTCGGCCTCGGCCTGCTTGATCATCCGTAACGCGAGCCGGTACCTTGATCGACACGGTCGGATTGCGTTCCTTGGGCTTAGTCCACAGCCGCACGTGCAAGTCATCTCCCCATCATGGGGATAGCCTCTGCAGGCTGACCTGCGGCGTGTTGCTCGGGGCGGCCAACGGTGAATCGTCATAGAGTCATGCTCTCCGCTCACCCACCCGCCACGGCGGGCAAGATGCTAACCGAGTCACCGTCAGTTACTCCGGTGTCTAAACCTCCGAAAAACCGCACGTCCACATCATTGACACATAAATGCCTACAAGACAGTGTAGCGTGCCATTATCGATCAGGCGCTCGAAGATACCCGAGTAATTGCACTCTAAATCGCTAACGACCGCACCCAGTGTGTGGCTGCTGGCAGGTACAGGCTTCTGACCACCGGTAGCGGGCTGCACAACAGTCGAGGCAGAAACGGCCCCACTCATGCGAGCCTTTCTCGGACTCTTGGGAAATTTTCTTTAGGGTCTGTTCAGTGCTTGTTACATGTATAGTGGACAGTGATGGGTTTTTCGGTGACAACATCATCGATGATACGATAATTGCGCAGCTCATAACCGTCTGGGTTGCGAATGGAAGCCGTCACATAGTGTACGTCCAATTCAACGGCCAGGTCGATATGCGTACGGTTAGGATACACCTCGGTCGCGGCATGCGGGCGGTAAAAGATAATGGTGTTCCCCACCCGCATCGTCCATCGACAGTCACACGTGGAACTGTTCTTACGCGTCGAATTGGTAGAACGTCAGCGACCGCTCGGCGTTAACCAGCGGGATGTGACGCTCAGGGTGATCGGAACCCTATGGACCGGCCAGCACCCTGCACGCTTCGGCAGGGTGATCCTGACATGTGTGAGAGTCCTTATCACATCCACCAAGTTATCACTAGTCACCAACAACGATTGCCTTCTCCACTTATAGTCCCGAACGCTCCGGGAAACACGCCGCGGTAAGTCGGTATTCCAGCAACCGACTCGGCGGCCAGCACCGCAACCAACACCGCACGAGCCAAGCAGTCGGCCGCAGCCGCGCTGACCGCATTGATCAGGCCCGTCTCCGGTGACATCGCGGCAGGTAGATCAGCCGTCGCGGCGGCCTCAACTGCCCCGGTGGCGAGCGTAAACACTGCGTCGCCGTCCAGCGCAGTGTGTGCCGGCCGAATAGTTCGGGCCAGGCCGTCGTGGGCAGCAATGGCGACACTCCGGCACGCCGCCGGGCACAGCGCAGCGTCGGTCGCTACCACTCCGATCGTCGTGTTCAACGCGCTTAACGGGGAAGTTAGCTGCGCAAACCTAGCGATCTGCTCGGACGACGGTGGCCGCAGACCGAACTCGTCGACTAGATCCGTCATCCAGGGCAGGCCGGTGGTCCGATTAACAACGTCGCCAGCCGAGTTCACCACCACCACCGCGCCCACTGTCACTCCCAACTCCAGCGTGATCGACGCGGTGCCAACACCTCCCTTGAGCGCACCAGCTCGCGCCCCGACCCCGGCGCCAACCGTTCCGACCGCGATAGGGCCGTCGAAGGCCGCCGCAGCCGCTTGGTAGCCGAATTCCGCCGTCGGCCGGCAGTGGAAGTCTCCGACCGACAAATCGAAAATCACAGCGCCCGGCACGATGGGCACCACTCCGCCACGCATCACCACGCCGCGATCGTGTTTCTCCAACCAGCGCATGACACCGTCAGCGGCTGCCAGACCGTAGGCGCTGCCGCCGGCAAGCAACACCGCGTCAACGAACCGCACACTGTTGGTCGGGTCGAGCAGATCGGTCTCCCGGGTGCCCGGCGCCCCACCCCGGCAATCGACCGCACCAACCGTCCCGGGCGGTGTCAACACGACGGTCACACCGCAGGCCCAGCCTGCACCGAGGGACGCGTCGGGATCAAGCCTTTGATAATGACCAACCTGGATACCTGCAACGTCGGTGATGGAGTTCATCGGCGCTGCCGTCAAGATCATCGGGTCTCCATCAGCGCCAAGACTAGGTATTCCTGCAACACCGTTAGCCACTGGTAGACGTCAAAATGCGCGGACAGCGTATGGCCGGCTGGCGCACGCTCGGGTCTCTGGGGACTGATCTCGAGCATGACTCCCAGCGCCAATCGAAGGTCGTTGACCGCAACAATCCAGGCGTTAGCACTTTCTTCGGTCAGTTCCAGCCGGCCGCCGCTTTCCGGAACCGTGTCCAACAACTGCTGTGCAGCAACGCGTTTGGCATCGATGATCTCGGGTTCGTGCAGACCGCGTAACGCGGCGTTCAGGTTATCAGCGGCATCGAGAGCCAAGGGGTCTAAGCGGTCCTTATCCTCTGGCTTGTAGAAATCTGGCAGCAACCGACACAGCGTCGGATCCCCTGGGCGCTGCTCATTCCCGACTTTGATACCGGTTAGTGCCTCGAGTTCTCCTGACGGCGAGGAAGATTCGCGCTCGTTCAGCAAACCAAGCATCTTGGCGACGAGGTTCTTGAGCACAGCAGCCTCGTGCGGCGTCAAGGCAGACCGAAAACGGAGACCGCCGGCGGTCTCGACGCGCTTCCATTTATGCACGAACTAGCCCGGATACTGGAGGATACCCTCGGATCTCACCGATCCTGCTGCAACGTCGCACATAAACCGGCGGCATGCAGCTTGGACACATCGACCTCCATGGACTCCCGGCTGCCAGCCGACACCACTGCCTTACCTTCGTTGTGTACCTGCAGCATCAACTTAGTGGCATGCGGCTCGCTGTAGCCAAACAATTTCTGGAACACATACGTCACGTACGTCATAAGGTTGACGGGGTCATCCCAGACAATCGTGACCCATGGACAGGCCGTGACGTCTACCAGAGCGGACTCGCGTTGCGAGGTTATGCCCGGCCTCACCTTCGGCTCTGTCGGCGCTGATGTAACAACCATGGCATACACGATACCGAACTTGTGCTGCCAGCCGTTACCTTTGCGGGATGAACGACTCGGTCTTAGCCGGGTTGCTGACCGACAGGCACGAGTTGACCATGTTGGCGGCAACGTTGCGCGAGGGCACCGCTCACCGCCGGATCATATTCGAAGTGTTCGCCCACCGACTCCCGGAGGGCCGCCGTTACGGAGTGGTCGCCGGAATCAGCCGATTATTTAGAAGCTTTGCCACAGTTCCGGTTCGACGACAACGCCTGCCAGTTGCTGTCCTACTTTCTCGACTCCGGCACGTTGAACTATCTACCTACACGCGGTTTTCGTTTCGGCGGTGACATCGACGGATACGCCAAGGATTGAGCTCTGCTTTCCAGAGTCACTCAAATTTTTATCGGTGCGCGAAACCTTCGCCGAATACATGGTGATCAAAACGCTAGTATTGTTGGTTTTCAACCACAACACTGCGATCGTGTCTGCGGCTGTTCACATGGTTGGTGCTGGCAAGGAACACCTGCTAATCGAAATGGGATCACGACGGACCCACGAGCACGCCGTCGTCGCAGCGGCGCGCTCTGCCGGCTTCGCCGTAACAATCTACCCTCGACGCCCAGCGGCGCTACGGAGTACCGACCGGAGGCACCGCCGCCCACGCGTTTGCAACGCTACACAGTCGTGACGACGCCCCACCCGAATCAACGAAACTCGCTGCGTTCGTACCCAGGTCAACGCGCTGGGCGTCAGCACCACACTGCTGGTGGACACCTATGACGTGACGACCGGTGTGGCCAATATGGCAGCCGCCGCCAGTCCGACGCTGGGTGCCGGTCCATATCGACTCCGGCAAGCTGAGGGTACTGAGTCGCCAGATTCGCAAACAGCTCGATCAATTAGGCGCTACCGAAACCCGCATCGTGGTGTCCGGCGATCTCGACGAGTTCTCTATCGCCGCGTTGCGTACCTAGCCTGTGGACAGCTACGGCGTCGGCACGTCGCTGGCCACCGGCTCGGGCGCACCAATGGCAAGCATAGTCTACAAACTGGTTGAAGTTGACGGCATGCCGGTACAGAAGCGCAGTAGCTACAAGGAATCCCGCGGTGGGCCGGCAAAGAGACGCTGCGGCTGTTCGACACGCTCTCGGAGGTGGTGCCACGGCGTTGGTGCGCTCTGCTAGTGGCTCTTGGAAGCGCCCGTTTGCGAACCAGCGCGGTGACACCGATGGCGGCTCGGGAGACGTGCGGCGAGGCGGTGGCGATGTGTGACCTGACTCTGAATGACCACTACACCCAAACCGCGCTGAGATACGGAGCCGGCAATTTAGGACGGCTTCTCGAGTACTGTTCGTGCCGATGACCAGCTAGTGACAATAGTTAATGAGGCACTCGAGGCGTTGCTGGCGTGTGACAGCACGTTGCCCATGCAAGTGCCGGCTCGGCTTACGCTCGAGCTTTGCTGTAAAGGGGTGCTGGCAGCAGCCAACCAGATCAGCGTGCAGGAATAAGAAATAGCTGCGCATGGTCAGCGCCCCGAAGAGCTTGTTGTTGGCCATGAACAGCCGCCAGTGGTCAACGTTAGGCCCCGACCAGATTGAGAAGGCGGTCGCGGCCGGCAAGGAGGTGGTATGGATCGCCCGCATCGCAGATGACCGCGACATGGAGTTCTAGGGTTAACACCTGCCGTTCATCGCGCACAACTTGGCGACTTTCAAGCGTTTGATGCAGAGTACCCAGATATGTGACCGGTTTGCGGACGAACTGCACCAACCACGCCACGTACGGAAGGAGGCGGTGTTCTGCACCATGCGGGCCCTGATGCCAGAGTCACTTTTACTGCGCAGTCATTCTGACCCGGTTAGTGGATGACAGCCTAGCTCAGCTCACCGATGTCGGCCGCAAGGCCACCACGCTACAATCAGGCATGGCTGCCGGCGCATGTGTGGATGCTCACCGAAACAGACCAGCTCGACGAGGCCACAGTGTTAGGTTCTCCGCGCTTGCGGCCGACGGCTTCGCGGCGTTCGTGCACACCAGTGGGTTGACGTCGGTCTATGGGCTGCACCATTATGTCGCTTGCAGTCGGCGACAGCGTCGCCGCAAACCGACTGTACGGCCTGTTGCTCACCCTATGCGGATCACCTGCACACTATTTCTCACAGGAGCCGCTGCCTCGGCTCCAAGCAGGCGTTCCTGGGCTTCGCCGTCGCGGCGACCCGGCCGCAGCAAGGATACCGTGCGCCACCTTGAACTCCCGCTGGCGCACAACGTCGAGATCGGCTCGATCTATGTGACCCTACGAGTACGCGCAGCACGCTGCTCGACAGAACTGACCACGCGGATCAACAGAAGACGATAGATCTGATAGACCACAAGCTTGCGCTGGTGCGACGTAATTGGCATGCACGTCGGAGTCGAACGACTCACGCGACTGCACCAGGAGCATCAAGCGGCCTCTAGAACCGAAGCCGGTGTACGACTGAACAAGACTGGATAGCGTTGCGCAATCCGTCGAACTGAACCGGCCCGACCTGCGCACGGTAGCGGTGCCCGACGGAATGATCACGATCATGTTCTCCGACACCGAAGGCTCAACGGTACTTACTGAGCAGCTCGGTTACGAGCGGTGGCTCAAGCTGCTACACAACCACAACGCGGTCATCCGTCATCACCTGACAGTGCACCGCAGCTTTGCGGTCACATCGCAGGGCGATGGATCTAGAGCTGCTTTCGGCAGCGCCAGCAGCGCGGTCCGCTGTGCGATAGTGATCCAGCACGACTTCGCTGAGCGTCGCGATCGTACCGGTAGCCGGTTACCACATGTCTGGATCGGACTGCACGCTGGCGAAGTGATCCGCGAGCAGGAGGACTTCTTTGTTCACAATGTGATCTTCGCGGCACGAATCGCGGTGAAGGCAAAGAACGACAAGATCCTTGTTTCGTCGGTGCTGCGCAAACTAATCGCCGGAAATCAGGAGTTTCAGTTCGGTGACGCACACGAGGAGCGGCGCAAGCGGCTGCAGGATCCGCAGCAAGTCCATAAGGTGTGGTGGAGACCACCTGCTAGGCGAGGGTGACCAGACCGAACTCGTTGCTGGCCGCGAGCATCGGATGGCGCGGCAGCACGCGCACCGTGTATCCGACCACTCCCGCCAGTGGCAGCAACGTAGTCGTCGAAAAGATCTCGTTGCCGCCCTCGGCAGTATCTGTGTGCGCCATCTCGACAGTGACCGGATCCAGCAACATGTCACTGCTGTCCACCCTGCCGAGCACCGCCTGCACCGTCACCTCGCCGGGATCTAACCCGGCCAGCTGCACGGTGGCGGTCAAGGTCAGCTTCAACCCAAGCACTGGGGTGTCGGGCAAACCGGTGCTGTCGACATCGGTGATGTCAATCATTGGCCATGCTTCTTCTACGCGCCGCCGATAGGCAGCCAGCTCACGGGCCGCGCTGAACACCTCGCCCGCCGTATCGTCGCCCTCAGGCGCCGCGACCGTCCTGCGCAGCGACTGCGCCGCGGGCAGATAGTAGTGTTCGACATAGTCACGCACCATGCGGGAAGCCAACACTTTCGGCCCAAGTGTTTGCAAGGTGTGCCGCACCATCTCGATCCACCGCAGCGGGACCCCGCGTTCGTTACGTTCATAGAACTTCGGTACCACCGCATGTTCTAGGAGATCGTAGAGCACGCTGGCCTCCAGATTGTCGCGACGATCCTCGTCCGCCACGTTGCTGGCAGACGGTATCTCCCAACCGTTTTCGCCGTCATACCACTCGTCCCACCAGCCGTCGCGGATGGACAGATTCAATCCGCCATTCAGAGCGCTCTTCATCCCTGAGGTACCGCACGCCTCCAACGGTCGCAGCGGATTGTTTAGCCAAACATCACAGCCCCAATATAACTTTCGGGCCATCGACATATCGTAATCGGATAGGAAGGCGATACGGTGGCGTACCTGCGGCCGGTCAGCGAACCGCACCACCTGCTGGATCAGCGCCTTGCCACCGTTATCAGCGGGGTGCGACTTACCGGCGACGATCAGCTGAATCGGCTTGTTGTCGTCGAGCAGCAGCCGTTCTAACCGATCCGGATCACGCAGTATCAGGGTGAGGCGCTTATACGTGGGAACGCGGCGGGCGAAGCCAATGGTCAACACATTCGGATCAAAGGCCGCTTCGATCCAGCCCAGTTCGGCGTCCGACGCGCCGCGTTCCAACCAGGAGCGACGCAGCCAAACCCGAATGTCATCGATCAGCTGCGAGCGAAGTCGCGAGCGTATCCACCACAGATGGCCGGGATCGACTTGTTGCAATCGTAGCCAGACACCGGAGTCACTGAACGAATCCGATCCAGTCAGTTCGCGTCCCAGCTGTAACCACTGGGGCGCCGCCCAAGTATGTGCATGAACGCCGTTGGTGATCGACCCAATCGGCACTTCGTCTTGGTCGAATCCGCGCCACAGCTCGCGGAACATGGCCCGGCTCACGCGGCCGTGCAGCTGTGAGACGCCGTTAGCCCGTTGCGCCAGCCGCAGACCCATATGGGCCATGTTGAATTTGGTCGGATCGTCCTCGGCGCCAAGTGCGAGAATTCGCTGCACAGGCACACCCGGCAGCAGCGCCGACGCCCCCGGCCCATCGGACCCATTAGGATTGCCATCGAAATAGCGTCGCACCAGCTCTACCGGGAACCGGTCGATACCGGCAGGAACCGGGGTGTGCGTGGTAAACACCGTGCTGGATCGCACGACTGTCAGTGCGGTGTCGAAGTCCAGTCCCGAATCGGTGACCAATTCGCGAATGCGTTCGGCTCCGAGAAATCCGGCGTGGCCCTCATTCATGTGAAATACTTCAGGGGCGGGCAACCCCTCGATGGCGGTAAACGCGCGGATCGCCCGCACACCACCAATACCGACCAGAACTTCTTGCTTGATGCGATGCTCCTGATCGCCTCCGTAGAGACGGTCGGTGACACCCCGCAGATCGTGCTCGTTTTCCGGGATGTCGGAGTCCAGCAAGAGCAACGGAACACGGCCCACCTGCGCAACCCAAATCCGAGCCCGCAGCTGTGCAGAGTCAGGCAAGGCCAGCTCCACCAGCACAGGATCGCCGTTGTCAGCAATGAGCAGCCGCAACGGCAGCCCTTGCGGATCTAGCGACGGATAGGTCTCGTGTTGCCAGCCATCCACGGTCAAAGACTGCCGGAAGTACCCGG
The DNA here is from genome assembly GCF_003408705.1 of Mycobacterium uberis. Taxonomy (GTDB): domain Bacteria; phylum Actinomycetota; class Actinomycetes; order Mycobacteriales; family Mycobacteriaceae; genus Mycobacterium; species Mycobacterium uberis. Next base: position 25,411 of record NZ_QAYL01000004.1, on the reverse strand, counting down.
AGCGATAGTAGAGGCCCACCGCAATAAGCGGCACCCCTAGATCGGAAGCGGCCTTCAGATGGTCGCCGGCCAAGATGCCGAGGCCACCCGAGTAATTGGGTAGCACCTCAGCAACGCCGAACTCCATTGAAAAGTACGCAATGGCGGTCGGCATCGCAACACCTGCCTGCTGGTGCCGATACCATCGCGAACGGCTTAGATAGTTGTTCAAGGCGGCAGCTGACTCATCAAGTTGGTTCAGAAACCCTTCGTCGAATGCCAACTCGTCGAGCCGTGACGAATTCACCACCCCTAGTAGCGCCACCGGATCATTGCCGCACTGCGCCCACAGCGTTGGGTCGATGGCTGCGAACAGATCTTGCGTCGGCTTGTCCCACGACCACCGCAGGTTGGTCGATAGCTGTTCTAGGGCTGCGAGGCGGTCGGGGAGGTGAGCGCGGACGGTAAAGCGGCGAAGGGCTTTCACACGTCATCACCTTACTGAGGATTCCGGTGTACGCATGACTACTTAGCAACCGTTTGTCCGCGGGAGTATGACTAGCCACTAGGGTGGGTATCCGATGGCTAGTGGGGCATTCTCCGGCAGAGTACATGGGGTCGCCCTCGTGCGGGTCAGCCACGGAGTAGAAGGAGTGATGGTGCCCGGTCGGGTCGAGATCGATAATGTCGCACCGGTCGTCTCCTGCGGCGTTTATCCCGCCAAAGCCGTAGTCAGCGAGATAGTCCCGGTCAGCGCCACGGTATGGCGAGAAGGCCACGAAGCCGTCGCAGCCACCCTAGTCGTCCGCTATCTCGGGCTGCGCTATCCGCTCACGACAGAAACCCGCCGGATCAAAGCGGCCCAGTCCCCCGAAGCAAGCCCGACAACCACACCCGCACAGACCCAACGAGTAGAACCGCTACTGATTCACATGACAATGGGTCAAGAACCCTATGTTTTTCACGGTCAGTTCACCCCCGATCGCGTCGGATTGTGGACTTTCCGAGTCGACGGCTGGGCCGACCCAATGCACACTTGGCGACATAGGTTGATTGCCAAGTTGGACGCTGGTCAGGGTGAGACGGAATTGTCCAACGATCTTTTGATCGGAGCCGCGCTGTTCGAACGTGCCGCAACCGGTGTGCCGCGCGCGCTGCGCAGTCCGCTGCTGACGGCCGCGGCAACGTTACGGACCCCCGGAAATCCAGTGACTCGCACCGCGCTGGCACTGGCACCCGAAATCGATGAACTTTTGACAAACTACCCGCTACGGGAACTGGTTACACACGGCGAACAGTTCGAAGTATGGGTGGATCGGCCGTTGGCCCGCTTCGGCTCCTGGTACGAAATGTTTCCACGCTCGACCGGCGGCTGGGACATCGACGGAAACCCGGTGCACGGCACCTTCGCCACCGCAGCCGCAGCACTTCCGCGTATCGCCAACATGGGATTCGATGTGGTGTACCTGCCACCGATCCATCCGATCGGCAAGATACATCGCAAAGGACGCAACAACTCCCCTACCGCCACACCGACAGATATCGGATCTCCATGGGCGATCGGTAGTGACGAGGGCGGCCACGATGCGGTTCATCCAAGCCTGGGCACTATCGATGACTTTGACGACTTCGTCGCCGCGGCACGTAACCTGGGCATGGAGGTGGCTCTGGACCTGGCGCTGCAATGTGCTCCGGATCATCCATGGGCCAGAGAACATCGACATTGGTTCACCGAATTACCTGACGGTACAATCGCTTACGCGGAAAATCCTCCGAAGAAATACCAGGACATCTATCCCTTGAATTTCGACAACGATCCTGCTGGCCTCTACGACGAAGTGCTGCGCGTAGCGCGACACTGGATCGACCACGGCGTCAGGTTCTTTCGAGTTGACAATCCACACACCAAGCCACCCAACTTCTGGTCCTGGCTGATCGGTCAGATCAAGACTACCAACCCCGACGTACTCTTCTTATCCGAAGCCTTTACGCCGCCGGCACGCCAGTACGGGTTGGCCAAGATCGGCTTCACGCAATCCTATACCCATTTCACCTGGCGTACAGCTAAGTGGGAGCTCATCGAATTCGGTAACGAAATAGCCAAACTCGCCGACTACCACCGGCCGAACCTGTTCGTCAACACCCCTGACATCCTGCACGCGGTACTCCAACATGATGGCCCGGGCATGTTCGCGATCCGCGCTGTGCTGGCGGCAACTATGAGTCCGACTTGGGGAGTGTACTCTGGTTATGAGCTGTTCGAGCATCGTCCGGTACGGGAGGGCAGCGAAGAATATCTGGATTCGGAAAAATATGAATTGCGTCCGCGCGACTATGCTGGCGCACTCGCCGAAGGCAAATCATTAGAACCATTCATTAAGCAGATCAACGAAATTCGACGGCTACATCCCGCACTACAGCAGTTACGCACCATTCATTTCCACCATGTGGACAATGAGGCCTTACTAGCATATAGCAAGTTCGATCCGGCCACCGGAGACTGTGTACTGGTAGTGGTGACACTTAACGCATTTGGCCCTGAAGAAGCGACACTGTGGTTAGACATGCCCGCATTGGGTATGGATACCTACGAAAGGTTTTGGGTGCGCGATGAGATAACTGGCCAGCAATACCAATGGGGGCAAGCGAATTACATCCGCATCGATCCGAAACAGGAAGTCGCTCACATCATCAACATGCCACTTCTACCATACGAATCAGGAATCGCGCTGCTACGCAGGAGGTGAAAGGAAACGGAGGGAAAGAACGTATGAGCCGAACCGACCGACTCACCGAGAGCTACCTGAAGCCCGAGCCAGCCGACATGACACGCTTACTGGCCGGCGCACACCACAATCCGCATAGCATCCTAGGCGCTCACGAATATGCCGATCACACTGTTATCCGAGTGTTTCGACCGCACGCGGTTGATATTGTCGCGGTGGTGGGTGATGACCGGTTCCCACTGCAGCACCTCGAATCTGGCTTATTCGCTGTGGCGATACCGTTCGTCGACCTCATCGACTACCGACTGCAGGTGAACTATGGCTACTGCGACCCAGTAATCGTCGCTGACGCCTACCATTTTCTACCCACCCTGGGCGAAGTCGACCTTCATCTATTCGCCGAGGGCCGACATGAGCGGATATGGAAAGTCCTTGGTGCTCAACGACGCTCGTTCACCACAGCTGACGGCGTGGTGGACGGGGTATCGTTCGCCGTATGGGCACCTAACGCCGAAGGCGTCAGTTTGATCGGCGAGTTCAACGGCTGGAGTAGCAATGACGCGCCCATGCGAGTACTGGGCTCCTCCGGTGTATGGGAATTGTTCTGGCCCGACTTCCCTGTCGATGGCCTGTACAAATTCCGGGTGCACGGCGCCGACGGTGTGATCACCGATCGGGCCGACCCGCTCGCCTTCGGTACCGAGGTGGCACCGCAGACAGCATCGCGGGTCACATCGAGTAACTACACTTGGAGCGACGACAAGTGGATGGCACAGCGTGCGCAGCGCAACCCAGTGTTTGAGCCTATGAGCATCTACGAGGTCCATCTCGGCTCCTGGCGTCCCGGACTCAGTTATCGTCAAATGTCCTATGAATTGACGGATTACGTTGCAAAAAATCAATTTACCCACATTGAGATGCTTCCTGTTGCGGAGCATCCGTTCGCTGGATCGTGGGGATACCAGGTCACGTCCTACTACGCGCCGTCGTCACGATTTGGCACTCCCGACGACTTCCGAGCGTTGGTCGACGCGTTGCACCAAGCCGACATCGGTGTCATCGTGGATTGGGTACCGGCACACTTTCCAAAGGACGCATGGGCGCTGGGGCGATTTGATGGGACACCCCTCTACGAGCATTCCGATCCTATGCGCGGTGAACAATTAGACTGGGGCACTTACGTATTCGATTTCGGACGTCCGGAAGTCCGGAACTTTTTAGTGGCCAATGCGTTGTACTGGCTCGAAGAGTTCCATGTCGACGGATTCCGGGTGGACGCAGTAGCGTCGATGTTATACCTAGATTACTCACGTCCCGAGGGAGGCTGGACTCCGAATATATATGGTGGGCGGGAGAACTTAGAAGCAGTGCAATTTCTGCAGGAGATGAACGCCACAGCACACAAGGCCGCGCCAGGCATCGTCACCATCGCCGAGGAGTCAACGTCGTGGCCCGGCGTGACACGACCGACCAACATTGGCGGACTGGGGTTCTCGATGAAGTGGGACATGGGATGGATGCACGACACACTCGACTACATCAGCCGTGATCCAGTGCACCGCAGTTACCACCACAACCAAATTACGTTCTCCATGCTGTACGCATTCAGTGAGAACTACGTGTTGCCGCTCAGCCACGACGAGGTGGTGCACGGCAAGGGTACGCTGTGGGGACGGATGCCGGGCAATAACCACGCCAAAGCCTCCGGACTACGCAGCCTGCTCGCCTACCAGTGGGCGCACCCGGGCAAACAACTGTTGTTCATGGGTCAGGAATTCGGCCAGCGCGCTGAATGGTCAGAGCAGCGCGGCCTAGATTGGTTCCAACTTGACGAAAACGGTTTCTCCAACGGGATTCTACGACTCGTGCGTGACCTCAACGTCCTCTACCGCAAACACCCGGCGCTGTGGAGTCAAGACACCACTTCCGAGGGCTATTCCTGGATCGACACCAACGATTCTGCTAACAACGTACTGGGTTTCCTCCGCTATGCCCACGACGGCTCGGTCCTTGCCTGTGTGTTCAATTTCGCTGGCTCAGAACACAATAACTACAGGCTCGGCCTGCCGTTGGCCGGACGCTGGCGCGAGATATTGAACACTGATGCTACCGCCTACAATGGCTCCGGAATCGGCAACCTCGGCGGCGTGAACGCTAACGACGACCCGTGGCACGGCTTCCCTGCCTCGGCGACTCTGGTGCTGCCGCCGATATCAGCATTGTGGTTAGAACCACAATAACGCAAAACTCAGTACAGTGCGTTAGCAAGATTGCGCCTACTAGCGATGACGTCGGGATCAGCAGGATCGAAGAGCTCGAACAGCTCAATCAGCCTAGTACGTATCGAACTTCGCTCGTCTCCAGATGTACTGCGCAACAACGCAATCAGACGATCGAACGCTGCTGTCATATCTCGGTTGAGAATTTGCACATCGGCGGCCGCGAACGCCGCCGCAATGTCACCCGGCGCGGCATCGGCGACAGCGACCGCGTCGGAGCGTTGCGCGGTTGCACGCGTCAGGAAATCGATCTGCCGGATCGCGGCCTTAGCTTCGACGCTGGCCGGATTGGCATCTACTATCGCTTGATATGACCGCTTCGCAGCGACGAAGTCGCCGGCCTCCAGTTGCTGACGAGCCTGGGCAACGGCGGGATCTATTTCCGCCGAGTCTTCGGAACCAGCTGGTGACCGCCTCAGCTTGCTGGCTGTCACCGAAAGCAGCGAGTTTATCCAACGTCGCAGCTGATCGGCGGGCTGTACGCCCTGAAAGCTAGATAGCGGCTGCCCGGCAGCCAGCGCGACCACGGTCGGAACCGCATCAACACCAAAGATCTGCGCCACCTGGGGCGCCTCGTCGACGTTGACCGTCGCCAACGACCAGGCACCGTCAGCGGCCGCCAAGCCGGACAGTGTCTCGAACAGCTTTACGCATGCATCACTGCGCGGTGACCACACCAGCACCACAACCGGCACTTCGTTCGATCGGACCAGCACCTCATCTTCGAAGTTGACCTCTGTGATCTCAGTGACCGAGGTGTTTTCGGGACCATCCGTGCCGCGCGCTGCTGATGTTGCTCTGCTGGCGGAGGCAGTTGCTGAAGCTTTCTGCTGAGCTCGCTGCTTCAGACCGGAAAGGTCAACCGCACCGGCCATAGCAGGCACGATAGGGGATCGCGGACGCGTCACGTTATCAAGTCTCTCACGTCGTATCGGGCACCGATCCACCCGGTAGCGTCCACGTTTACGTATTCGCAAAACCGGCTCGAAAACCGGGTTTCGATACCCCTAACCATCACTGTGCCAAAAATCATAGCGCACCGGGCACGACGACTAACCAGCCCGCAGAATCAGCGCGTCACCCTGGCCACCAGCGCCACATAGAGCCGCAACGCCGTAGCCCGAACCGCGACGTGCCAACTCCAGCGCGACATGCAACGTGATTCTGGCCCCCGACATCCCGAGAGGGTGCCCAACAGCGATCGCGCCACCGTTGACGTTGACTAGCTCGGGAGTGATGCCAAGTTCACGCATCGAGGCCAACCCTACCACCGCAAACGCCTCGTTGATCTCTACGACGTCGAGCTGGTCGGTGGTGATCCCTTCGCGACCTACTGCCTTCTTGATTGCGTTAGCCGGCTGGGACTGCAGTGTGGAATTTGGGCCGGCCACAATACCGTGGGCACCGACCTCGACCAGCCACGTCAGCCCCAGCTGCTGCGCCTTTTCCTTATTCATCACCACAACGGCGGCTGCACCATCGGAGATCTGCGACGCAGAGCCTGGGGTAATGGTACCGTCGTGACGAAACGCCGGTTTCAGACCGGCTAACGACTCAGCCGTTGTGTTGGCGCGGATCCCCTCATCCTTGGTGAACTGCAACGGATCACCTTTTCGCTGCGGAATATTCACTGGCACTACTTCGTCGGTGAAGACGCCGCTCTTCCATGCCGCGGCCGCCTTTTGGTGTGACCGGGCAGCAAACTCATCCTGTTCTTGGCGCGTGAATTTGTCGATATCGTTGCGCTGCTCGGTGAGCGCGCCCATCGGTTGATCGGTGAACACATCGTGCAGGCCGTCGTAAGCCATGTGGTCCAAAATCGTAACGTCGCCATATTTGTAGCCCGATCGGCTGTCTAGCAACAAATGCGGGGCCTTCGTCATGGACTCTTGGCCACCGGCCACCACCACATCGAATTCTCCAGCGCGAATGAGCTGGTCAGCGAGCGCGATGGCGTCAAGACCGGACAGGCACATCTTGTTGATCGTCAGCGCCGGAACATCCCAACCGATGCCGGCCGCTACTGCCGCCTGTCGCGCCGGCATCTGACCGGCTCCCGCGGTTAACACCTGGCCCATGATCACGTACTGCACCGCCAACGGCGCCACGTAAGCCTTCTGCAACGCGGCGGCAATAGCGATCGCGCCCAGATCGCTAGCCGAAAAATCCTTCAATGACCCCATCAACTTGCCGATGGGTGTCCGTGCCCCAGCAACAATCACCGATGTCGTCAAGACTACCTCCTGGGCCTGCTCTCGGGTCCTCATCTACAGGCCGATTCAACCTGCCGGAGAAGCGCAATCCTTTCCTTAAGGCTACCGTTGTGCGGTGACAACCGATCAAGTCGACATCCCTAAGCCATTGACCACCCCTCTGGTAACAGCGATCCATCACGTCGGCATCGCGGTTGCCGACCTAGATGCGGCCATCGCCTGGTATCAGGACCACCTGGGTATGACCCTCGTCCACGAGGAAGTCAACGACGACCAGGGCATCCGTGAGGCCATGCTGTCGGCATGCGGCGCCCCGATCGACACAGCACAGATTCAATTGATGGCCCCGACCGACGAATCGTCGCCGATCGCGAAGTTCTTGAATAAACGCGGACCGGGCATTCAGCAATTGGCTTGTCGGGTCAGCGATCTCGACAACCTTGCCAACCAACTCCGCTCCCAAGGAGTTCGACTAATGTACGACACACCTAGACGGGGAACGTCGAACGCGCGAATCAACTTCATCCACCCGAAAGATGCTGGCGGCGTCCTGATCGAGTTGGTCGAGCCAGCTTCCTGACGCGGAGAGACTCAAGACCATTTTCTGGTCGGACCGCGGGTAGCACGATGAGCCCAGCACAGGGTGTGCCAATGTCGCCGATCTTCGGCTCCCGCTTGCGGCGAGTCAGCAGGCCATACCACCACATGCATAGTGCCAGAACGGATTTCGTGATCACATCCAGGGCAGCGATAAATCTTGACGGCGCGAACTGCAGCAATCGGGCGCACTTCATACTCACGGCCGTCGGATCCCACTTCCACCCGGCGCAGAACCCAGGATAACGATAGCGGGCGTTGCCTACGTGGCGATGTGCGGTGCTGAGTCATAGCGTCAGTCTAATCGGGAGACTTTAGAACAGCCGGTACTCATCGCTCTCCATATCCCGCATCTTGTCGTAATCCAATGTTAAGCAGCGAATACCGCGGTCAATGGCAAGAGTGCGCGCCTGCGGCTTGATCTGTTGAGCGGCGAACACCCCCTTCACCGGCGCAAGAACACTGTCCCGATTGAGTAACTCGAGATAGCGGGTGAGCTGCTCGACACCTTCGATCTCACCACGCCGTTTGATTTCCACCGCGACTGAGCCACCCCGTTCATCACGGCAGAGCAGATCGACGGGCCCGATCGCGGTCATGTACTCACGGCGGACCAGCATGTATCCTTTGCCCAGCAACCCAATATGCTCAGCGAGCAACGCCTGTAAGTGGGCCTCAACGCCATCTTTGACTAGCCCGGGGTCCACACCCAGATCGTGACAAGAGTCATGCTCGATCTTCTCAACGGTAATGCGCAGCTGTTCGCCGGCCTTGTTCTCGACCACCCAAATCGGCGAGGCACCAGCAGCATCTTCGGTCAACCAGCACGGCGGACTCATCCAGTTCAACGGCTTGTAGGCGCGGTCGTCGGCGTGTACACTCACCGACCCATCAGCCTTAAACAGCAACAACCTGCGCGCGGACGGCAGGTGAGCGCTAAGACGGCCAAGGTAGTCGACAGTACACTGGGCAACCACTAGACGCATCCGATTCACTTTAGGGCGTGGCCGACAAATTAGGCTGTCACCGCCATGTCGACCACCTGGACCCCACGAAAAGCATGGCGCACCGGTTGGGCCGGGTGTCTGAGACGTTGACTCGTCAAAGCGGCTGGTTGGAGAAAATTCCCGCGTATGACTCCTGGCTGCTTAGCCAGGTGTTGGAAAGCCAGCAACGTCGGCGGATGCGCATCCAGACCATCTTGACCGTCCTGGTGGGGACCGTGCACCTGATCGGGATCGGCGTCGCCATGCTCTTGGTCACACTTGCCATCCCAGCTAACAGTGTGTTCGCGAACGCGCTGGCGTGGGTCAAGTTCGTGGTCAGACCCGCCTACTTCGTGGTCGCCTTGGCTTTCGGCGCCTATATTGTTAACCGACGGACCTTACTGGCCCTGCATTAGGCAATCGAAAAACGCAAACCCAGCTGCAACGACACACGCAACACATTCTGGCTGCCCTGGTGAGTCGCTATCGTCGACCTCATCCTGTGGGAAGTCGGCACGGCGCTGTTGACGACTCTAACTATCACCTGGCAAACACTAGGTTCATCCCGCGCTTCTTGTTCGCAATGAGCTTCTGCGGCGCGTTGGTCAGCACCGGAAACTACCTACTCATCAAGTTCACGTTGCGCCCAATGGCCTCTCTAGGCACTTGAAGCCAGATCGCCTCCGCGGCGGTTCGCACCAGGCATCGTAGGCCGAACTATATTAATGATGTGGCTGCTCGACTTGGGCGTGCCCATCATCAGCGTCGGCCTGCTAGCGATTTTCGAAATGTTGCTGCGTAATCGAACCCGGATCCAGTTCGTAACGAGCGTGCTGATCGTATTAACAGCAACATTGATCTTCCGCTTCCTGCTGATGTGGATCACGGCCTGACTGACCGCGACCCCGGCACAGAATTGTGCGTACCACATTCAAGCGCGTCGAGCAGGGCGATTTGCAGGACAACTTGGTGGTGTTCGACGGTATAGAACTCGGTGAGCTACAGGTCAGGTTCAATTCGATGGTCGATGGACTGCGGGAGCGTGAACTCGTACGCGATCTTTTGGCAGACACATGGGGCGAAAAGTCACCGCCGCCGCGGAACGCGAGCGACCGAAGCTGGGCGGGGAAGAACGCCATGTCGCTATCGTATTCCTCGATATCGTCGGCTCCACCCAGTTAGTGAACAACCGGCCTGCGGTCAATGTGGTTGCCTTTCCTCAACTAGTTTTTCGCGATCGGCATCGAAGAAGTGGACCGGACACCATGGACTGGTCAACAAATTCGATGGTGACACATCGCTGGCAAACCTTAGGGTCCCAAATCACCTTGACCATCCCGAGGACGAAACGCTGGCCACCGCTTGCGCCATCGCCGACCGCCTGACCACCGAAACGCCCGAGTGCCAAGCCAGCACCGATGTGGTGATGAGCCAGGTCGTGGTCGGCAATGTAGCCACCAAAAAACAGTTCGAGTACATCGTGATCGGCAAGCCGGCCAACGAGACAACCCAACTGTGTGAACTAGCCAAGTCATACCCAGGACGGGTGTTAGCGACGACAACAACACTGCAAGACGTAAGCGAAAACGATTGCACTCGTTTGTTTTTAGGTGAAATCATGCGCGCTTTGCGGGCACAAGCATCCCACCCAACTGGCGTGGTGCGTGTAAGCTGCCAAGCCTGGATGACATTCGACGACTATAAATTCAGTTCGAAGCACATGACTCAGCCGGGGTCATAACTTCTGCCACACCGCGCTCATTTGGAAGAAATTCGTGTCAAAGGACCGCGACGCCAGCTGGTTTGCTTCGATATAGTTAGCATGGCTGTCTACCAAATACGATTGCATTGCTTGGTGTGTCGTATTGATCCAGGTAGTCACTTCCGCTGAGTCACTAAAAGTTTCCACATACTACTGGATCAGCTCAGGCGACCGACACCACAAAAAAGTAGCCTCCTAGAAGCCATATCGGCGAGCGCGCCATCGAAGGCATGCAGGACCGCTAACGCACAGACTACGCCGCGCGAAAAAGCGTCGACAGCCGAGGCAACCCCTGGGGTGGCAGCCGTGTTGACGGAGGAAAAGGCATAAAACGAATTCATAGTAATCACAGCGACGACGGATTGAGGTTGCCAACAGCCAGATACTTCACCGGCTCCAAATAATTGAAGGTGTGATTCTCCGCCCCTTTCGGTTGCACCCCAACAGCTGAAATGATAGCGCCCGCCACGTTGTTGCCCGACCGGACCGGGTAGGTCATGAGGATACGACAATGCGTACCCAGCAGGTCGACGGTGGCGTCCACCAGTACCCAGCAACTTTGGTCGACGATACGTAATCAGTTCTGCCAACCGAGCAAAACCTGGGCGAGCTCCTGCGGACCGAAATTAAGGTTTACCACGTCTAGGTCCTTGGCGGGGAACGCGGCAAAGGTCAGCGAGGTTGTCACCCCGGCATTGCCGCCACCACCGCAGCGCAACACCCACGCCCAGAACAAGTCGGGATGGTTGGTGGCAAACCCGATGACTAGCTAGCCACTGAGGCAGCACCACCAATGCCGACATCAATTGATCACGATCACAGAGCAAAGCAGCATATCGGAAATCGGCACCCACCTAGCCACCTGGGACATTCCCTGTTGAACTGACCGACGGGCAGGTGTCAGTTAGATGTCCCGACCGGAGCCGGCCATAACCTAGCGCATTGCATACAAACCGGTAGCCAGTGTCACCGTGACCTGTCCCGGTGGTGACGTCGCAATTGATTCCTCCTAGCAGCTGAGGCAAATCAAGCACCATGGTGTCGGTCACCGTAGACGCGCCCACATAAGAGTGCCCACCACTGCGCGCAGCGATCTCGAGTTGATGAGCAACGGTGAACGCCATCGTCTTTTACACGTCCGCCATCGATGTCAGGGCAACGATTACTGCCGGCGTCGAGCCGTTGTATTTAGTGTTGGAAACCTTTTTAGCCGTTGCGAGTTGGTATCGTCTCCGAATCGCAACACTTTCCCACCTAGAACAGCAGGAAGAACACCCCAAACCGAAGCTGTTCGGAGCGGCGAGAGTCTAGCCTGAACCAACATTGCTCGATCCAAAAACTATGCTGGAGGCTAACCTTTTTCAGCGGCAACCAGCAGAAACATCTGGCGCGAGATTTCACGCGCCAACATTGGGCTTCTACGATTATATCATGTCTCACATTGTCAATTACCCGAATCGCGGTACCACGTGACGCGACGGAGACAACGTGAAACGTGCCCAAACTATTATCCGCCCGGCCAAACCGAGGCCGTCGCATGAGCTCACTATGATGTTGTTCTCTCGCTAGTTTTGTTGGCGGCTAAGTGTAAATGTTAAAGGCGTGCATAAAGATTTCGAACGCTGCTATAGAGCCGTCCAACAAGCGGGCTTTCGCGCGTGCAAGCGCTGCCGTCCCGACACTTCCCGGGGTTCCCTGGACTGGAACGTGCATGGTGACGTGGTAGCGTCAATGCGGCTCATCACGGACAGTATAGTGGACCGCAAGGACATTAGTGTCTTGGCCGCTCACACTGGCTCGTACGCAACACACCCCAAGCCAGCCTGGCTGCTGATCGAAACCACGGTCCTGCCCTTTGGTGATGTCGCATTCGCTGCCGGGTTTTCTAGTATCTGACCAGTTCAACGACACCGCGTGCCTAATGTTCAAGAGCACTCCGACGATGCTGCGCCAGCGCGTAGCGGTCCGGTCCAGAGGTTTGAAATCTGCAGCTACTTCACCGGGCACCATGTCACTGTGACTCCCAGTCCGCACACCATTTTGCCTACCAGGGTGTTTTCGGTCATCTCGCCATTGGCACCGTGCCCGGATGCGAGGAGGTCCGGGCCGGCGTGTACGGACGCAGCCTGCGGCTTCCCTACCAATAGCGCCGTGGTCACCCTGACACCGGCCGCCGATCACGTGTGCTGCCAACTGGTGCTCGACGACTTGGGCGACCTGACGACCACGATCACACGCTGTTGACAGCTACTGGACCCCGATGCCAATCCCGTAAAGGTGGTCAATAAGTTGAGTCGTGACCCCAAGCTGGCCCCGGTGGTGCAACAATCTCCCGGACAAAATATTCCACGCTAACGAGAACGAACTCACCACCCATATGATACTAGTTTAACAGTGATACTAGTTTAACAGCGCTTGAGAATCCACCTGGGCCGGCTGGTCACTGCCTACGGGCGGCTGGTCCACGATGTCGACCGTGCATTGGCCGACACCTTCCCGTCGGTTTGAGTAGCTCGTTGACGTCGATCCGATCCATCTGGCGGCCCCCAAAGCCCGACAAAGGACGCTGAGCGCATTGGTCTCCTACCGGTATCGACGACAGAACTGTTTCTTGGACGTCGGCTGCGATTGGGAAAGTGCACGCAGCCAATTGCTGACTTTGCCAAGCGTCGATTTGTTGGGTGAGGTTGCCGCAGTGTGGTAGGGATAGGATTCAGTAGTAGGCGAGGTTGGGGAATTCGAGGACGTTTCGACATAGGGCTCCTAGGAAGCCGTTGATAGCTTTGGTGGGCCTGTTGGGGGTGCGGTTGATCATGAGTGGCCGCAAAATGCAGCGCACACACCACAGCGTAGTTAACCAGCCCGATCCGACGAGCCAGGAGATGTTGTGGATAAACACTTCCCGATCACAGTCACTAACTAGGCAGCAGTACCGCGAGATACCCACACCCGCAACGGATACCCGACAACGGGCACATCAGTCACCTTACGCACAACGCTATCGCGGTAAATCCCCTCTCCTCACCACCACAACCCAGACAACAACGCTGGCCACCATCGAGAAGGCCACAAAACAACACCATGACATCGCCATCAATAGTCGCGCCGGTAATCGTCCCCCAACTCCAACCTACGCACGATCGTATAGACAGCAGCAGGAAACGACATAAGATCAGCCACACAACTCCCCAGTAAATAGGTCCACATGGCGTAAGAACCCGCACCATCTGCCTACTGGACCCCGTCTTCGCTCAACAACACGACCCCATCACCCCAGTCGCCACACCAATCACCTAACACCCCAACTCCCGAACAAACCAACAATAGGCAGATAGGTGCCGAGCCCAGAAAGAACTAGCTTGGCCGATATCGGACCAGGGGCATCGTAGCAATATAAAACACGATCACCTCGGCATCGGTCAACGCGAAACCAAGAACAGCACGGATGTTGCCCGGCGATTGCGAGGAGAAGACCCATAGTGGTTTTGTCACTGTGGTATAGCTCGATCGCCTAATGAAGTCGCTCATGACCGTCGCCGATTGCAAAGGCCAGTAGTTCGACTGCGCCGGGGTCGTCGATGGAACCGGCCACCATCTGTAGTTTGTCTGGGACATCATCCACCATCGCTCAATGATGTCAGTGGATTTACAGAACAAAGAGGTTCGTGTTTAGAGCCTTAGTTTCTGGCAAGGAAATCCGTGGACTTGTGGTTCGAAGAGTGTGTCCACGCCCAGGCGAAGAGCGTGCCCACTAGCGCGACGGCCACCAAGCACCAACATCGAGTTCGTGATTGCCGCTGATGAAGCACTCACCTCGTCCCGTTGGATAGCCGCGACGGTGTCGTTGGGTTATGTTACCAGGATGTTGTTGTCCTGCAAGAGATGACCGTCCTAGACTGATCCCGAACCGACGTGTTATACACTCACCTGCCGCAGTTCCGGTTGATCGAAACCAGCGGCGATCTTCGATGCCGTGAGGGCGCCGATTACCGGCTTCGCAAGTGCCACGCCGAGTGCAACAGGGATGTTGAAGATCATTTGGATGAGCCTCGGTTCGGTACCCACGGCCGACATGGCCAAAATATTGCATGATGAAAGTATGATTCCTACACCAATATCCATGATAGTAAACGGAATTAGTATTTTGCCAGCGTCGTTTCCGAGTTGAAGACAAGTCTGATCCTAGCCAGGGCCGCGGCTTGCATCGCAAGGGTAACTGTCATGGGAGCGGGGACCGACTGTGTCGGCCTCTCGTTTGGTCGACGGTTGGACGACGATACAGCTGGCGGTCATTATCACGATGACCCAGCTGGCATTGTCCGGCGAGTAGCTCAGGACATTGATGAATAACAACGATTCGGCAGATGTCAATAATGGTAGTGTAGATTAAACTTACAGCACTTTGGGCGAAAGACCCGCCGGAAAACAAGCGTTGCATCCACAGGTTGGACAGTATCGGTAGGATGATGCCCGTTACCAGGGAGCTCCGGGTCCTCCGGGAAGTTCAGTTCAGTGAAAGGTGCTGCAGTCTAAAGACATGTATTTAACGGCGGTGCCGTCCCAAGCCACTCATAACTTTCCCGCAGCTATCACGCTTTGGCATTCTCGAGGGTGACAGTAATAACCGGCGTTGTGAGCGGCATGGCCACCTGGAACACCCAGTGCCAGCTAGCGATCTTCATCATCCAGGCAGCAATACAACGGGTTAATGAGTAAACCGAATCCGTGCGTGGACCTCCGCATGTTAACGGCTAGTCCCCGCTGTGCTTTCAGAGCGGATATGCTTATGCTTTGCATGGCTAGACTATAATCGAGATTACATTGCGGGCTAGCCAGGAATTGGTTTTGACAGGGCTTTTCATGCGAAGCGACTCATTCGATGAATAGCGGAATTACGGTGGGGTTCTGATGTAGCCTGTAGCTGGATATCGGGCTCGGTTGCTGAGGACCTGTAAGGCAACCGAGAGCAGTCTGGCGGTATTTTTCCTGGCCGGCCGGGAACAGGAGAAGGTGGCCGAACGGACTATGTCGATAACCCTGAACGTCGATCCATCCGGATACCTGGTGGTCGCCAGGGCAGCCAGCACGCCGTTGCATGGTTTTTTACGCCGCTGGTCCTCGATGTAGGAACAGTAGTGCGTTTGTCGCGCCACTCTAACGGGTTGACCCCAATCGATTCGTGGTCCAGCGTTCCTCCCCTGTGAGCCTAGGCGTTCGGCATCCAAAACAACGCAGAACTCCTTGCGGTCGTCTTCTGGGACGCCGAGCAGGTCGGGGATCATCAAAGTGTTGAAGGGCTAGACGTATTCGTTGATGAACGCACATTCGCCGGTAGTTGAGAATTCGTCAAGCTGACGATCAACAAGATGTCATACTAACTACTCATTCTGCTTGATCCTGCTCGGTGTCAGCAGTTGGCTGAGCAGCGATTGCACGCGGCTGTGATCTACAGGTTCCATAGTGACCATCTGTTCGTACATTGGGAATTTGTGGTGATTCTGGTTGGTCTGGGCGTTGATGTCGTTTCCATCAGGCTGAAGTAGCAACGGCGGCAAGGGCCTACCGAGCGCGGCGCAGTTCGAGTAGAGTATCGGTGTTTTTATAGATGGTGGCGGCTTTATCCTATCCGGTGGCGGCAAAAACCGTGTAGTGCAGTAGCTGTATGACGTAGCTTTTGCTGCGCAGCCGGTTCAAGTTAGGTGTGCTGGCCCGGAACGAAAGACGGATCGTTGAAGAAGTTGATCGATTCGTAGTTGTTCATGTTGTGCGTTCTTCTAGAAACTGATGTTGTCCGACAGGTGCGTAGATGATGAGAGCTCTCCGTCGCGCGTGTTCGAAATCTATAAAGTGCTGAACATTAGTTCAGCATGGCCGATAATGTATGTGGTAAAGGTAGACAACCTAAGCTGTAACGTGACGTGGTTACCACCAGCGTGGTCGACTTGACAGGCCAATAAACCTTTGAGCAGATGTCAACAGCATGGAGTGAGGGCATGGCATCGACGCTAAGAATCGCGGCTTACTGCTCGATATGGCCAAGCAATTGATGCTTGAAGAGGGTTACGTCGCGATGCCTCGTGAACAGGGCGGGGCTGAAATCTCAGCTCGTGCATTATTACTTCCGCACCGTGGAAGGAGCTGTTCCTGGAGGTCTTCCGCTGTTGCGCCGAAGAAAGTCTTCAGATGTTAAGTCAAAGCGCTGCAATCGCCTTGGCTGTTGTTGACATTGTGGAGGTTTGGCACCAATATCGCATGCACTCGGATTTTGATGGAATTCATGACCTCGGCGAATCGTCGCAAGGAAATACGGGCTGAAACAGCCTACTAAGTTGCATGTTTCCGCGATGAACAGTGCCATGCAGTGACGACTGCACGGCAGCGCTATGGAGTGGGTACTTGTGACATACCACTGGTGGTATGAACGGTGTTTATGGCCAGCTTGCCGCGGTTACTGATGCTCGAGCAGGTGGTTGGGATGTCTATTGGTCACGCCGAAACCTTTGAGCTGGTTTAAAATTATCTATGCGGCCTAGAAGGCGAGCCGCAGCCTGTTCCGGATATGTTGCAAGCCTGGACCGGGTCATTGCTGACTGAAACTATTACTCACTCGTTGGGGTTTGCCAAATTGAGTTCGTACACTCACGGACTGTCCTGGACGGTGTCAAAGTTTATGTGTGGGACAAACTGGTAGGGATTGTGGCTGTAGTCAGAGAAGATCGGCGGATCTTGATCCAGGTAAGTGGATGTCGGTCTAGATCGTTTTAGACGCGGTGATGGTGTATGTAACGTGATGCATCATCGGGTCGTCGACGCGTGACGTACCAGAGCTTAGGAACAGCACCGGCAGCACCGCGAAAAGCGTTGCTGTAGTTGCTCTTGCCACAGTAACGGTCGTGCTATTTTTGGTGGTCGTCATGTCGGCTCTCCGCTTGTTTGGTTACTGGCGCTACTGCTGGTTTAGCACGCGATCGGTGGTGAGCCAGTGCTGATCGTCGACCCTCAATCGCGCGAACCGCGCAACCGCTTCTTCGGTGGATGTTCTTCTGATGACGCGTTTGATATCGCGATTTGCCTGACTCGCGAACGCTGTGGCGATTTCGAGCCAGGTCTGCTCGAAGGACCGTTGCGGGAACACCTGGTCGGCGAGTCCAATGCCTTCGGTGTCCGTCGCGTCGAGGACAACAGTGCCAGTGCCCGCCAGCAGCAGCGTCCGGCTCTTGCCGACCAATGCTGTCAACCGCTCCGTTCCTCTCCAGACTGGTGTGATCTTCGCACGCCACTTGATTGAAGCCAATCTCAATGTCCTTGGAGGTCACAGCGACCTCCGACGCTTTCACCGGGCGCGTGACCGTTGAGCACGGCGATCATCGGGTCGAGTGCCCCCGCCAGTTGATCACAGATCGTCCGCATCTGACAGGCCATCGCTGCGGCACCTGCTTAGGTTCGGATCGTGCCGAGTTCTTTGAGGTTACAGCCCAAAATAAATGCCCGATCGCCGGCATCCTTGATGATCACGACTTGGGCGCCTTGCACGGTGTCGTGCTACATATATCGTCCCCAGCGAAATGGCATTGCGTACGTGGGGACGGTCGATGGTGAGTACCGCAAGTCCGTGATCAAAAATATAAGTACACTATGTGCGGCTCTTGCTATATTCGCATTTTCGTGAAAAGAGAATAACATTGCCTAAGAATTTCTGTGTTCCTGCTTGTGCCGCTCCGAATCCATGCGTGATAGCTCGTGTGGTCAGGTGTTGAAGTGTGCTATGTACGAAAATCACGATTCTCATACATAGAAATAGAGTATATTATGTCAGTAGCTGACTCGATGTATTCACTGTGAGACGCCGACACGAAACTCGCTACGAGACGCAAGGTTCGCTCACCAAGTAGCTGCTGAAGCGCTATAGCGAAGCGATCCAGTATGTCTCCAGGTTAATAGCCGAACGAGTATTGCAGTTTGCGGTCACATCAGTGATTTTATTCTAAATTCCACGTTTGAGATGGTCGCCCGTTCTGGAACGATGGGAGGAGTAATTCAAAATGGCAATCCGGAAATCAAGAGTCGCCGGCAAATATTTGGTGAGCCGAGACACTCGATCCCGGCCTTTAGCGAGCCCGGCCTCTGACTGGAGCTGATGAATAGGCTAGGTGTCGACCGTTCAGTGATATTACCGACGCTGGCCAGTCTGGTTGAGAAGCGAATGTGTGACGACCCAGCGTTGATGGTGCATGCGCTACACCAGTGGCTCGATCAGGTGTGGGGTGTCAGCTACCATGATCCTATTTTCATCGTCCTAGTGGTCAGCTTGCCGATCGTCGAGAATGCGATCGAGGAGCTGGACTGGGTGGGTGTGACGTGGCGCGCGGACGATTCTGGTGCGGCCGGTCTCCGTTTCCGGTTACAGCGGTCCACGCTCGTTCGCGGTACCGGAGTTCGACTCATTCTGGCAGCGATGTGTCGACCATAACGTACTGATGGCGATGCATTCGTCGAACAGTGGCTACGCTCAATACACCGCCGAATGGGACGGTGGCGACAAGGATATACTCCCATTCCAAACGAATGTATTGGCCATGCTCAACAAGTGACGGTCGGTCCAGGATGCTGTGGTATCCTGGATGATTCACGGCGCTTTGTATTGCTTCCCACGACTGAAGGTCGCGGTCATCGAGTCCGGATCGAAGTGGTTATTCCCGTTGCTGGATTAGCTGACCGGTGTTTACAAGAAAACGTTGGACAGTTTTCCTGGCGGTGACTAGGTCGAAAAGAGCAAGAACCATATCCACAGCAGTTTATTATATGAAGATAGCGCCAGCGACTTGGTTGGCCTCATTGGGGTGAACAGGTTCCTCTATGGCTCGGACTTTCTGCACTCGCAGGGGCTCGTATAGCTCCTGTAGTATACGGATACGTTGCAGTATTTGAGCGTAAATGGTCAAGCACAGGTCGTGGGCGGCAGTCTCGCTCGTCTTATGTCGGTATTACTCTCGTGGCCCGCAGCGATTAGCCGGGTCCGCAAAGTTGGACGACTATCTCTGCGATGGTGTTGAGTGCGACGGATCGCTTCGGTTACGGCTAAGAGCCGTCGTCGACAGCTTCATGTTCCCGATACTCGTTCGGATTATAGGCCGGATTCATTGTACTGCTGGATGTTTCGCGTTATATGGTACTGGCAAAGGCGATCAGGTCGCCATCTGGGAATCAAATTCCGGCGCATGGATCGTCGCAGCATTCGTTTTGCTGACCGCTGACGTGGTGCTGGTTCCGTTCAATACCAGGCTCAAGGCCGCCTACGCTACCGGCATTATATTTCGCAGTATAGCGAAAAGTATGTTGGTTGAAAAATGCTTCTTGGGAAAGGGTTTCTCTGATTCTGCCGATGTAGCCGCCATCTATCTCAAGTCGGACTTTTTGGCCAGTGATTCGTAATTCGAGCGGCGGACCAGCGGCATCGACATCGCGGATGTCATCTACACCTCGGTCATCACTGGACGGCCCAAAAGGGTGATGATAAATCACCTGAAGAACCTGCGGTTCTAAGCTGATTGGTGTTATCTCGCTGACCTACGTGAAGGTGACCGCTATCTGATCGTAAACCTGTTTTTCCACACCTTCGGTTACAAAACGGGCTGTATCGTTTCGATGATCCGAGGATTCACCGTCGTCCTGGTTGCCGTCTTCGAGATCAATAGTGTGCTGGAGCTGATTTAAGTGTAAATAGACTAATATGCTGACCAGGGCGTCGACGCTGTACCGTTCGCTGTTACTGACCTAGGGGAACCATGACCTGCCGCCACTGCTGTCGATAGTGGGCGGGCTCGGCCAACATACCTGTGCAACTTACCCAGTGGAATGCGCAGCGCATTGCCGATGACGGATAGTTCTTGATCCAAGAATACTGTGTCATACAGGGGTATTGTGATAACTCTACATGACACCGCGAAGGCGATTGATGTCGAGGGTTGTTTGCACACTGGCGATCTGAGTAGCCTGGATGCGGCGGGACGGCTGAGGATTAACGGCCGCAAAAAGGACATTTTCATCGTAGGCGACTTCAACGCGTACTCGGCGGAGATCGAGGGTGTCCTACTCGATCCACCTAGCGGTCGTGAAGACCGCGATCATCGGAATTCCCGACGAACGACTTAGGCCAGGTAGGTAGAGTGTTTGTGGTGCCGAAGACCTCGTTGTCCGAAGCTGACTTGATTGCATGGTGCCGAGAGTGTATGGCAGCATGTAAAGTATCAGAATTTATAACATTTCTCGACGAGCTACTGTGAAATGCTGCCGGAAAAATTGATGAAAGACTGGCTTTGGTGACTACCGGCGATATCATCGACAGATTTGTCGCAGTGACTCCGATCTCTGGATTAGCTCCCACCGCACCCGGGGTAGTGGTGGCTGTGATCGCAGCTGTCCACGACGTGCCAACCCTAACCGCGGAGGTTTGTTGTGCGATAGACAGATTAAACGCAGCTGATATCCGAAATATATTGCTTTTTCAATCTTTTGACGATTATCATTAAAGCTTGAGCGTGTAGGAGCTTCCTGATTAAATTATGAGGCATGGTATAGGATTGATCATCCCGACGCTGTGGTCTAATGGTTATCCAAAGTGGGAGTATGACCCTACCCTTTACTGTTCGTCGACCGGTTGTTCGACGTGATGCGCATTGGGACGGCAAAGTGAACGCATCACGCGATGCTTGCCTACCGATATAACTGAGCCTGTTTCAGTGGCCCCTTCTTGGGCTAGACAGCCGAAGTATCTGGCTGTTGTCCCGTGCTGACTGGGTTAATGCAATCAGCAGGTCAGGAAGATCAAGCCTTGGCACTACGACTTCGATGAGAACCATCTGATCCTTACGTGCGGCGGCGACGGTGAATGCTTCATTGAGCTCGCCATAGGTCTCTGTCCGGAAGGCCGAGTGATTGGTCACCCCCAGTGCGCTCGGGATGTCGGTCCAACACCAGCGCACAATGTCGTTGTAGGGGGCTGTCTCTCCGTGGATCGCTCGTTCGATTGTGTAGCCGTCGTTGTTGATTACTACGATGACCGGTGCCAATCTCTCGCGAAAGAAGACACCGAGTTCCTGGACCGTCAGTTGCGCAGCGCCGTCGCCAATCAGCAATACTGTCCTGCGGTCGCGATACGCCAATCCCGCGCCGAGCGCCGCGGGTAGCGTGTAACCAATTGAGCCCCAGAGAGGTTGACCGATGAACGTAACTCCTCGCGGCAACCGATGGTCCGCTATGCCGTAAAATGCGGTTCCCTGATCGGCTAGTACCACGTTTCCCGGTGTGAACTCTACACAGAGCCTGTCCCATAGGATCTGTTGGGTCAGCGGTTGATCGGGTGATGGTGGGTCCGCAGGTGGGTTGCCAGGTGGTAAGTTCACTGGCGGTGAGTTGATGCCGCGGTGCACCAAGATTGACGCTAATGCCTTGAGTGCTGTACCCATTTCCAGCGGCGCGAACACCTCACCGGCCACACTGCTCTGGTACTGTCCCACGTCGATGGTCCGGACTGGGTCGATCCGTTGGCTGAAGAAACCACTGACTATGTCGGTAAACACCATCCCGGCGGTAACCAGCACAGGTGCCTGCTCAATCCCTGCACGGACCGTTTCGGTGCTGGCCGCCCCGGCATAGATCCCGAGAAAGTTAGGCGAGCTTTCGTCGAGTAGACTTTTTCCCCACATCAATGTGGCGTGTGGTACCACATCGGCCGCCAGCAACGTCTCGAGCTCTTTGATCACTTGCAACCGATGGACCAGCACATCCGCGAGTACCGTTATCTGGTGATCGGAAATGAGTTTGGTGGCGGCGTCGATGAATAGTGACAACGCTCGCGGACTGGTGCCTCCGATATAGTGCGGCAATAGGGCACCGGGTGGTTCGGCGGGGAAGCGGGCCACGTCGGTGGACAACAATATGTATCCGGGCCGTTTGTGCTCACGCACCTCACTGAGCACCCGGTCAATCTCTCTGTACGCTGTCGCTGGTATGAGATTGGCTTGCGCGCAGGTGATTTCGCTGCTGATCCGGAAGAAGTGCTCGAAGTCCCCATCGCCGAGCGAGTGGTGTAGTGCTTGGCGGGTGCCTTGCGCGTCTTTGGAAGGGCCGCCGACAATGTGTACGACAGGTACATGCTCGGCATAGCTTCCCGCGATCGCGTTAGCGGCCGAGAGTTCACCAACTCCGAATGTCGTTACTAGAGCGGATATTCCGCGCAAGCGTCCATACCCGTCGGCGGCGTAGCCGGCGTTCAGTTCGTTGGCGCTGCCCACCCAGCTAATCGTTGGATGGGCGACGATATGGTCGAGAAATTCCAGGTTGTAGTCACCGGGGACGCCGAAGATATCGGTCACGCCAAGCTCGGCGAGGCGGTCAAGCAGGTAGTCACTGACTGTATAGACGGCATCGGTCGTGGCTTCACTCTTGGAGGCGGTCACGAAGACGACGGTACGCTGGGCGGAAACCACTATCGACCGGGCACCGGTTTTCTATCGTGCTATCGCATTAGGCTATAGTAGCCAATGAATCCCGTAAGATTATCGTCGAAGCCAGCCTTGAGGAGGTTCTCGACGTTACCGCCAATATCGAAGCGATGCCCAGGCGGTTAGCTGCGCATCAGAGCGCTGAGGTGCTTGAAACGGGCGGCCCAGCAAAGCGAAAATGAACATCAAGGTCGTGTGTATGACCGACGAACAGATGGTGACATCTACCTCTGGAGCGGCAACATGGTGCACTGGACAGATCCTTAGCAGAACGCTCGCAGTATGGGAAGTATGGTTCGATCTCCAAAGGTGATAGCACTGTCGTCAAGTTTGAAATTCAGCACCGAGCCGATGGTACCGTTGTCCCACGTCGTACTCAAACGCTTGGTCAGCGGGTCGATTGAGACAGCGGTCGAGGAGCTGCGTAAGCGAGTGCTGCAGGTGAAGGTAAGGTAACATAATTACCTTACCTTTGGGGTTCTCTGGCCGGGTCAAGGTCATCTAACTTGGTGGCATCGGACCGGAACCTTATGCGGGGGTGGTGTTTGGTCGAACTCGGCGTTGACGTGATGCGAGTACGCTGTCCTGGCGGTGTGGCGATCATAAGCGCGGTGAAGCCGGGCGAAGCGAGTCGCCATCAGGTGGGCGTGACGATGCCGTCCTAGGACCGCGATCTGCTGTATTGCGGAAAGCGGATCGTAGACTTGGACCTAAAGACGTAGTCGGGGGCGCTATTGGGGGCTCGCGGCCAAAGCCGATGTGTTGTTGGAGCTGTTTCCGGCCCGGTACCTGCGAGCGATTTGGTATCGGCCCCAGGGACTGCGCAGCGATCAACCGCTGACTGCTCTTTGCACGTATTACCGGTTAGGGACAGGACGGGTAGCTGGCCTCGATGGCGGGTCACGCTATCAACTATTAACTAGCCTATCGCAGACCGGTGCACTTTTAGAGCTGGGCTACCGCGACCAGTCGTCGAGGCCACCGCTGAACCTGGTCGCCGATTTTGGCCACGGCTCGATGCTGATGCTGCTGGGCATAGTGTTCGCGCTGTATGAACGGGAACGTTCTGGCAAGGGGAAGATTGTCGACGCCGCGATGGTAGACGGGATCAGTGTGCTTGCCCAGATGATGTGGACCATGAAGTCGACCGGTGCGCTGCGCGACGAACGCGAGTTGTTCCTGATCGATGGTGGTATTTTTTGTCGTTGTTATGAGACCGCCGATGGCAAACATATGTCTGTCGGCGCCATCAATCCGCAGTTTTTCGCCGCGTTGTTGACCGGGCTTGGTCTGTTGGCCAAGGAGGTGTCGAGCCAGCTTGATATCGCTTTGTATCCTCTAGATGCGCGCGATCTTCGCGCAGCGGTTCGCCAGTCAGACCCAAGAACAGTTAACACAGGTTTTTTGCCGGCATCGATGTATTCGTCACCCCGGTGTTGACGTGGAGTAAGGCAGCAAACAACGACCCCCTGAGAGGCTGGTCTACGATAATCACCTGTTACAATGTTGACTAGGCTGTGCCGGCTCTGTGGTTTTCTCGAACACCTGTTGGCCCGGTCAGTCCCCCGTCTGCGGCAACCACATTGATTGCTGGAATCAGGTGGTAACAAAGTCGTTGCTCATTCGCCGCACACGGACGGGGACCGCATTGCTAGCTTAGAAGTAGTGGCTGTACAAGCATCTCGGGAATTTGTGATCGATGCGCCGCCAGATCTGGTCATGGAGGCGCTTAGCGATGTTAGCGTCTTGTCGGTGTGGTCTCCGGTCCACAGATGGGTTGAAATCCTTGACTGCTACCCGGATGGTCAGCCCCGCTATGTGAAGACCATCGTCAAAGTTCTTGGTTTAGTCGATACTGAGATCCTGGAATATCACTGGGGTCCTGACTGGGTGGTATGGGACGCTAAAGAGACGTTCCAGCAGCATGGACAGCATGTCGAGTACAGCGTCAAACCTGAGGGTGTCGATCAGACGCGGGTGCGTTTCGATATCACCGTCGAGCCGTCGGGGCTAATTCCAGGTTTCGTTGTTAAACGTGCGACCAAGATTGTGTTGGATGCCGCGACGGAAGGGCTGCGCAAGTGGGTGTTAGGAAATCGGCCGGTCCAGGAACACGATGGCTGAATTTTTTGCCGCGAAAACCGATCGCTGAAGGGACGCACCGTCGCTGATTTTCCCGGCTTTGTCGGCTCAGCGAAATCGGATTGCTAGCTTTGTACCTATGGCTGTACAAACAATGCGAAAAAGCATCCTTGATGCCTCTCTGCCAGGGCTTCTGCCCACCCTGGTCTGGTGTTGTGTGGTTTTGTTTTATGTGGGGTGTGGTGGTGTGGGTTGTGGTGTGGGTCGATGGGTTGTGTGAGTTG